>DAINOD010000001.1:0-118486 GCA_036735545.1 Rubrimonas sp.
AGAAGATCCGGCTGGTCCAGGGCGACACCGACCGCATCGCCAAGGGCGGCGGCACGGGCGGCTCGCGCTCGGTGACGATGCAGGGCTCCTCGATCTGGGGCGCGGCAGACGCCTGGGTCGAACGCGTCAAGCCCTTCGCCGGCGAGGAGATGGAGGTGTCGGCCGCCGACATCGAGTTCGCCGACGGCACGTTCCGCGTGGCGGGCACGGACAAGGCGCTGGACACGATGGCAGTGGTGGCCCGCGCCCGCGCCAAGGGCCGCCACGACCTGCTGAGCGAGGAGCGTGAGACCACCGTTCCGGGCCGCTCCTATCCCAACGGGGCCCATTTCGCCGAAGTCGAGATCGACCCGGACACGGGCGTCACCAAGGTTGTCAAGTATACCGTGGTCGACGACTTCGGCGTTCTGATGAACCCGATGCTCGCGCAGGGCCAGGTTCATGGCGGCGTCGTGCAGGGCATCGGGCAGGCGATCACCGAGCACGTGGTCTACGACGAGAACGGCCAACTCGTCTCGGCGTCGTTCATGGACTACGCCATGCCGCGCGCCGACGACGCGCCGATGATCCCGTTCCACCACGAGGGCACGCCCTCCACCGCCAACGCCATCGGCATGAAGGGCTGCGGCGAGGCCGGCACGGTCGGCGCGCTGGCGGCCGTGACCAACGCCGCGCTGGATGCGGTGTGGGAGGCGGGCGTGCGCCACGTGGACATGCCGCTCACGCCGCTGCGCATGTGGGGCTGGCTGCAGGCCGCCCGCCCGGCGATGGCGGCGGAGTAGTCGGCGACAGCGGCGCCGGCCCCGTCGGCGCCGCCGAACGCGCGGACAATCGTGCGGATGCGAACAATTCGCCGGGCGGCCTAGGGGTTTCCTTTACACGTCGAGCCGAATGTCCAGCCCGAAATCTGTCATGAGGGCTGTCCAATGTTCGCTTCCTGGAGTGTGGCGCTAAGGCTGTATGCGGGCTTCGGCCTCGTCGTCCTTGCGCTCGCCGTCACGGCCGTCATGGCCATCCTGTCCGCAAGTTCGGTCGGGCGCACCTTTCAGGACTATCGCGGCGTGGCCGTCGGCGAGGCTGCGCTGGCGAGCGCTCAGGAGAGCATCCTGATCGCACGGCTCGCGACCGAAACGCGGGGGTACATCAACGACCCTGAGGCGGTGACACGCGAACTGGACAAAGCGCTCGCCGTCGTGGGCCCGCTCCGCGAGAGCGCGGAACTGGCGACGCAGGAAGTGGCGAACCAGGTCATCGCCGGGGTGAACGCCTATCGGACCGCCTACGACGCCTACGCCGCGACGCAGATCGCAGCCTCCGCCGCCGCGGCCGCCATGCAGGCCACCGCGATCGCTGAACGGCGCGCCATCGGCGAGTTTCACCGCGACGCCGTCGCGGCGGGACAGCCCGAACTGGCGATGCCCGCTCTGGCCGCCAGCGAGCAAATGCTGGTCGCCAGGGCGCGCATCGACCGCTACCTCGCCGGCGCGGCGCTCGAGGAGTTCGCCAGCGCCAGCGCGCCGCTGCAGGCGGCGCGCGACCATGTTCAAACGGCGTCCGACATCGGCGGCGCCTTCCGGCCGCGCATAGTGGCGCTTGCCGAAGGACTTGAGAGCTACGCCCGCGCGGCGGAGCAGGCGCGCGAGACCGAGGAAAGGCGGCGCTCGGCCTCGGAAACGCTGACGCGGATCACCCCTCAGATGACCGACCCGGTGCGGACGGCGCTCCACACCAGGTCGCAGCAGCGCAACATGCTGGGCACGGTCGGCATGGCCGCCATCGCGTCCACCCAGTTCTTGCTGACCGTCATGGCGGTCGTCGCGGTGCTCGCCGGCATGGGCCTCGCCTGGCTGATCGCGCGCTGGATCGGCGGCGACATCCGGCGCATGGCCGGCGACATGACCCGCGTCGCGCAGGGCGACCTCGCCGTCGAGGTCACGGGCGTCGAGTTCGCGCACGAACTGGGCGCGATGGCCCGCGCGCTGCAGGCGTTCAAGGACAACGCGCTCAAGGTGCAGGGCCTGGACGCCGAACGCGCCCGCGCCCGCGCCGACATGATGGCGGAGCTGCAGGAGGCTTTCGGGGTCGTCGTCGATGCGGCGGCGGCGGGCGACTTCTCCAAGCGCGTGACCGCCCGCTTCGCCGACGCCGAGCTGAACACGCTCGCCGAGGGGCTTAACCGGCTGGTCGAGACCGTGGAGACCGGCCTCGCCGAGACCGGCCGCGTGATGGGCCGCATCGCCGCGGGCGATCTGACCGAGCGCATGCGCGGCGTATTCGCCGGCGCCTTCGCCACCCTGCAGCGCGACGTGAACGCCACGGTCGAGCGGCTGGGCGAGGTGGTGGCCGAGATCGCGGGCGTCAGCGGCGACATCGCCTCGGCGACCGAGGAGATCGCCTCCAGCGCGCGGCAGGTCTCCAGCCGCGCCGAGCAGCAGGCGGCCGCGCTCGAGGAGACCTCGGCGACCATGGAGCAGATGGCGTCCTCCATCGCCTCCAGCGCCGACAACGCGCAGCGCGCCGCGGGCCTCGCCCATGACACCGAGGGCCGCGCCGGCGAGGGCCGCAAGCTCGCCGACGCCTCGGAGGTCGCGATGAAGCGGATCGCCGAGGGCTCCTCGCGCATCGCCGACATCACCGCGCTGATCGACTCGATCGCCTTCCAGACCAACCTCCTCGCGCTGAACGCCAGCGTCGAGGCGGCGCGGGCGGGCGACGCGGGCCGCGGCTTCGCGGTGGTCGCCTCGGAGGTGCGCACGCTGGCGCAGCGCTCGGCGGAAGCCGCGCGCGAGATCAAGGGCGTGATCGACACCAGCGCGGCCCAGGTCGGCGAGGGGGTCGAGCAGGTCGCCCGCACCCGCGCCGCGCTGGAGGGAATCGCCGAAGCAGTGCAGAACGTCACCGCCGCCATCGGCGAGATCAGCCAGGCGGCGCGCGAGCAGTCCTCGGGCGTGGGCGAAATCACCTCGGCGGTGCAGCAGATGGACCAGATGACCCAGTCCAACGCCGCGGTCGCGGAGGAGAGCGCCTCCAACGCCTCCGGCCTCGCCGAGCAGGCCCAGCGGCTGCGCGCGTTGGTCGGCGGCTTCACGGTGGAGACGTCGCGCCGCTATGCGGTCGCGGCGGAGTAACGCTTGGCGGCGGGGGTCGAGCGCCTCGGCCCCCGCCTCTGGCGCGCCTTCGGCCGCGACGGTCGCGCCTACATCCTTCGCCCGCTCCAGCCCTCCGACGCGCCGGCCATGCAGCGGGCCTGGCGGGCGGTGTCGCCCGAGGACCGGCTGATGCGCGCGCTGCACACCCTGCCCGAAATCCCCGACCGACTGGCGCTGGCCCTGTGCAGCCCGGACGAGTCGCGGGACGTGGCGCTGGTGTTCACCCCGGAGAGCGACCCGGCGACGCTGGTGGGCGGCGCGCGCCTGATGCGCGATGCGCAGGGCGCGGCGGGCGAATACGCCGTCTCCGTGGTCAGCGCCCTGCACGGGCAGGGGCTCGGCCGCAAGGCGCTGGAGACGGCGCTGGAGCTGGGCCGCGAGATCGGCACGACCGAGGCCTGGGGCCTCGTCTCACGCCAGAACGGGGCGATGCGGGCGCTGGCCGCAAAGCTCGGCATGACCGAGACGCCCGACCCCGACGACCGCGGCATGGTCATCACGCGACTGAAGCTGTGATCAGTCGGCGAACGGGTCGGTGACGAGAATGGTGTCCTCGCGCTCGGGGCTGGTGGAAAGCAGCGCCACCGGCGTGCCGATCAACTCCTCCACCCGCTTGACGTACTTGATCGCCTCGGCAGGCAGGTCGAGCCAGCGCCGCGCGCCGTAGGTGCTCTGCGACCAGCCGGGCAGCGTCTCGTAGACCGGCTCGACGCGGGCCTGCAGGGCGGCGGCGGTCGGCAGGTGGTCGATCTCGACGCCGTCCAGGCGATAGCCGGTGCAGACCTTCAGCTCCTCCAGCCCGTCCAGCACGTCGAGCTTGGTCAACGCCACGCCCTTCACGCCGGAGACCATGCAGGTCTGGCGCACCAGCGCCGCGTCGAACCAGCCGCAGCGCCGCTTGCGCCCGGTGACGGTGCCGAACTCGCGCCCCCGCTCGCCCAGCCGCTGACCGATGGCGTCGTGGAGCTCGGTCGGGAACGGCCCCTCCCCCACCCGGGTCGTGTAGGCCTTCACGATGCCCAGCACATAGCTGATCGCGTCCGGCCCGATGCCTGCGCCCACCGCCGCCATGCCGGCCAGCGTGTTGGAGGAGGTGACGAAAGGATAGGTGCCGAAATCCACGTCGAGCAGCGCCCCCTGCGCGCCCTCGAACAGGATGCGCCGCCCGGCGCGGCGCTTCTCGGCCAGCACGAGCCAGACGGGCGCGGCGTGGGGCAGGATCAGCGGCGCGATCTCGACCAGCGCGGCCTTCAGCGCCGCGCGGTCGACCGGCTCGATGCCGAGGCCCCGGCGCAGCGCGTCGTGGTGCGTCAGCATCCGGTCCAGCCGCAGCTCAAGCGTGGCGTCGTCTGCGAGGTCGGCGACGCGCACCGAGCGACGGCCCACCTTGTCCTCGTAGGCGGGCCCGATGCCGCGGCCGGTGGTGCCGATCCGGGCGACGGCGTTCGCGCTCTCCCGCGCCCGGTCGAGCTCGCCGTGCAGCGGCAGGATCAGGGGCGTGTTCTCGGCGATCAGCAGGTTCTCCGTCGTGATCTCGACGCCCTCGCCGCGCAGCTTGTCGATCTCCGCGACCAGCGCCCAGGGGTCCAGCACCACGCCGTTGCCGATGACGCTGAGCTTGCCCGGCCGCACGATGCCCGAGGGCAGCAGCGACAGCTTGTAGACCTTGCCGTCGATGACGAGCGTGTGGCCCGCGTTGTGGCCGCCCTGAAAACGGACGATGACGTCGGCCCGCTCGCTCAGCCAGTCGACGAGCTTGCCCTTGCCCTCGTCGCCCCATTGGGCGCCGATCACCGCGACATTGGCCATGGGTCCCTCCCCCGATTACGGGCAAGCCCTAGCGGATCGGGGCGGGGTCGGTCGAGGGGCGCCGGCGCCTCAGCGGCGCCACCAGACCTCCGGCGCCCAGCCGATCCAGTCGCCGTAGAGCGGCAGGCGGTCGGGGTAGGCGAGGCCCGCGTCATGGGCGATGCGGCTGACCGGATCGTGCCAGAACGGGATGACGTAGACGCCGTGGCTCAGCACGCGGTCCAGCGCGCGGGCGGCGGCGGCGAAGTCCTCGGCCGCGTCGGCCGTCAGCAGCGCGTCGATGGCGGCCTCGACGGCGGGGCTTTCGACGCCCGCGTAGTTGCGCGACCCCGGCTCGGTCACGCCCTCGCGCCCCCAGTAGAGGCGTTGCTCGGCCCCGGGCGACAGCGACAGGCCCCAGCGGTTGACGATCATGTCGTACTGATAGTCCAGCCGGCGCTGCTGCATCTGCGCCGCGTCGATCGTGCGCAGGCGCGCGTCGATCCCCAGCGTCGCGAGCGCCTCGCGGAACGGGCCGGCGACGCGCTCCTCGGTCGGCGAGGCCAGCAGGATCTCGAAGGCGAAGGGCGCGCCGGCCGCGTCGCGCAGCGCGCCGTCGCGCACCGACCAGCCGGCCTCCTCCAGCAGCCGGGCCGCGGCGCGCAGGTTGCGCCGGTTGCGCGGATCGGCGGCGTCGGCCAGGGGCGGGCGCCAGGCGCCCTCCAGCGTCCCTGCCGGGAGGCTGTCGGCGAAGGGGGCGAGCAGCGCGGCCTCCGCGCCTTCGGCGGGGCCATGATGGGCCAGCGGCGAGTTGTCGAAATAGGCGCCGATGCGGGCGTAGCCGCCGCCGAACAGCGCCGCGTTGACCCACTCGAAGTTGAACGCCAGCGTCAGCGCGCGGCGCACCCGGATGTCGTCGAAGGGGGCGCGGCGGGTATTGAAGACGAAGCCATACATGCCGGTCGGCCGGCCGTGGGGGATCTCGGCGCGGACCGCCCGCCCCTGGGCCATGCGGGGGAAATCGAAGCGCTCCGCCCAGCGCACCGGGTCGCCCTCGCGCCAGAAGTCGACCTGCCCGGCCCGGAAGGCGTCGAAATGCGCGCCGCCGTCGAGGAAGTACTCCACCGCGATCTCGTCGACGTTGTGCAGGCCGCGGTTCACCGGCAGGTCGCGCCCCCACCAGTCCCGATCGCGGCGCAGAACCAGCGACCGGCCCGGCTCTGCGGTCGCGACGACATAGGGGCCCGAGCCGATCAGCGGCGTCAGGCCGGGCTCGCCGATTTCCTGCCCCCGCTTCAGGATCGGCACGAGGCCGAGGATCAGCGGCGCCTCGCGGTCGGGCTCGGACAGCACGAAGCGCACCGCGCGCGGCCCCTGGCGCTCGACGGCGGCGACCTTGGACCAGACGGCGCGAAAGTTGGGCCGGCCGACCTCGGCAAGCGTCTCCATCGACCACAGCACGTCCTCGACCTCGACGGGCGCGCCGTCCGAGAAGCGCGCCTCGGGACGCAGGACGAACTCGACCCACGAGCGGTCGGGCGGCGTGGCGACGCTTTCGGCGAGCAGGCCGTAAAGCGCGAAGGGTTCGTCCCAGTTGCGCGCCATCAGCGATTCGAGCGTGTGGGCGCGCACCTCGCCCGGCGCCCGGCCACGCAGAACCAACGGGTTCAGGCTGTCGAATCCGCCGGTGACGCCGAAGACGATTCGCCCGCCCTTCGGCGCGTCGGGGTTGGCGTAGGGCAGGTGGGCGAAGTCCCCCGCCAGCGCCGGCGCCCCATGCATGGCCAGCCCATGCGCCGGCGCCTGCGCGATGGCCGCCGGGGCGAAGGCCAGCGCCGCCGCCGCCGCGCCGATGCGCAGCCAGCCCCCGAGTCGGCCCATGTCGGGCGTGTCAAGCGCCATGCGCTCAAAATATCGCTTGCCAAGCAAGCCGCTATCCCGCATCCTTCACTCACTGCTCGATAGGTTTCTTGCCTGTATGAAACCTGCCTCAATCGACTTCAACGCCCTCCTCGTGGGGGCGTTTTTTTTGCTCCCTATTTTTCAAGCCTTTGTCACAGCGCGGTCACCCAAAGGATGACCGCGTCTTCGGGCGAGATCGAAACGACGCAATGGCCCATCGCCGCATCATAGTAGGCGCTGTCGCCCGCCTGCAGGTCCACCGGCGCATAGTGCTCGGTGAAGAAGCGCACCGCGCCCGACAGCACCAGCAGGAACTCCTCGCCCTCGTGCCGCACCCAGCCATCGAAGTCCGCGAAGCCGCGCGCGCGGATCGTGGTCTTGTAGGGCAGCATCCGCTTGGCGGTCAGTTCGCCCGCCAGGATCTCGTGCTCGTAGGTGGCGGTCGGGTGCGGCGCGCCCTCGCCGACGCGGGTCAGCGCCCGGCGACCCGACACCGCGTGCGCCGGCGCCGGGGTGAACAACTGCGGCACGTCGATGCCGAGACCGCGCGCGAGTTTCTGCACCGCGTCGAATGTCGGCGACATCTGGGCGTTCTCGATCTTGGAGAGCGTCGAGCGCGCGAGCCCTGCCCGCCGCGCCGCCTCCTCCAGCGTCCAGTTGCGCGCCTGCCGGATCTGGCGCACGCGCTCGCCCAGCCGCAGCGGCGCGACCGCCGCGGCCTCGCCGCCCGCGGCGACCATCAGCACCGTGCGCGCGCCGGCGTCGCTGGCGGCGTCTCCCTGCGCCATGAGCCCCGCTCCTTGCCTCGCCCCCAGCGTTACGCCATCACGGCTGCGTTGGCGAGCGAGCGAGGCCCATGTCCCTCCACCATGCGACACCCGGCGACGCGCCCCTCACCGAGAGCCTGTGCGATCTCGGTCCGCCCCCGCCCTGGGCGCCGCGTCTGAACCTCGCCGCCCATGCGCTGTTCGCGGACCAGCCGGGCGACAAGGTCGCGCTGACCGTGGTCGGACCCGACGCCGAGGCCCGCGAGAGCTGGACCTACGACGCCCTGCGCGACGCCGTGCGCCAGGCCGCGGGCGCGCTGCTGGCGGCGGGGCTCGAGCCGGGCGAGCGGGTGATGCTGCGGCTGGGCAACTCCTCGGACTTCCCCATCCTGTTCCTCGGCGCCGTCGCCGCGGGCGGCGTGGCCGTGCCCACCTCCTCCCAGCTCACCCCCGGCGAGGCCGCCTATGTCGCGCGCGACGTCGGCGCGCGCTTTCTCGTCCTCGGCGAGGGGCTGTCGGTCGAGCCGACGCAGGCGCACATCCTCGATCCGGCCATTTGGCGCGAGGGGCCGCTTGCGGAGCCGGCGGAGACCGACGCGGAGACGGCGGCCTTCGTGGTCTACACCTCGGGCTCCTCGGGCCGGCCAAAGGGCGTGGCCCACGCGCACCGCGCCGCGTGGGCGCGGCGTATGATGTGGCGCGGCTGGTACGGGCTCGGCCCCGCGGACCGGATGCTGCACGCGGGCGCCTTCAACTGGACCTACACGCTCGGGGCCGGACTGCTCGACCCGTGGGGCGCCGGCGCCGCGACGCTGGTCTACGACGGCCCGCGCGATCCGGGCGTGTGGGCGCGCATCGCCGCCACCCATGCCCCTAGTCTTTTCGCCGCCACACCGGGTGTTTACCGCCAACTTCTGAAGTATGGCGAGAAGGTCGGCGCGGGCTTCGCCGCCCTGCGCCACGGCCTCAGCGCCGGCGAGAAGCTGCCCGAGGCCCTGCGCGACGCCTGGACGACCGAGACCGGCAAACCCCTGCACGAGGCGCTGGGGATGAGCGAGGTCTCCACCTACCTGTCCTCCTCGCCGGAGGCCGCGCCCCGGCCAGGGACCGTCGGCCGCCCCCAGCCCGGCCGGCGGGTGGCGGTGCTGGCGCGCGGCGCCGACCGGCCGGCGCCCGTCGGCGAGACCGGGGAGCTTGCCGTCTGCCGCCGCGATCCCGGACTGATGCTGGGCTACTGGAACGATCCGGGCGCGACCGCGGCGGCGACGCGGGGCGCTTGGTTTCTGACCGGCGACCTCGCGGCGATGGACGCCGACGGCTACGTCGCCTACCGCGGCCGGGCGGACGACCTGATGAACGCCGGCGGCTACCGCGTCGCGCCGCAGGAGGTGGAGGACGCGCTGCTCGCCCACCCCGCCGTCGCCGAGGCCGCCGCGGCGGCGGTGGAGGTGCGCGAGGGCGTCTCGATCATCGCCGCGTGGGTCGTGGCGGACGGCGTGGACGCCGCGGCGCTGGAGGCATGGTGCGCCGGACGGTTGGCCGCATACAAGCGCCCGAAGCGGATCACGCTGGCGGCAGCGCTGCCCCGGACAGCCACGGGCAAGGTGATCCGCCGCGCGCTGACCGCCTGAACGTCACGCAGGCGTCAGGCGTCGGCCGCTTTCGCACGCGGCGCAGGCGCGCTATGTTGAGCGGGTCTGTAATGCGGGAGCGGCCCGATGGAAATGCAGAACATCCTGAACAGCCTGCGCGACCTGTGCGACATGCCGGTCGCCTGGGCGATCTTCGGCGCGGTCGCTCTGCGCGCCGGATGGTCGGCGGTCGCCTATTTCCGCTGCCCGCTGATACGGACGCCGCGGGAGATGGACCCCGAGACGGCGCGGGCGACCGTCAACGCGCGGTTCCGCCATTCGCCGCGCTTCCTCTTCGCCATGCTGGTCGGCATCGCGCTCTCGGTGGGCGGGCTCTATGCGCTGACCATGCCAGCGGCCGGGCCGGTGGCGCTGGCTGCGATCGTGTTCGGCGCCTTCATCCTGATCGTCGAACCCTCGCGCCTCACGGTCGAGGACAACGAGTTGCGCGTGAACGTCGCGCGCGCCCAGGGCCCCGAGGCGATGAGTTTCGCGCAGGAGCGGCTGCGGGCCGCCCATGTCGAGAGGATCGCGATCGAGATCGGCCTCGCCGCCCTGCTGCTGTTCGCGCTGGTGACGCTCTAGGCCAGGGACAGCTCGGCGATCAGCGCCTCGGCCTCCTCGGCCAGCAGGCGCTCGTCGGCGGCGCCCGGCACGCGCTCGCGCCCCATCTCCATCAGCAGAGGGGCGGCGAGCGGCGTCATGCGCGGGCTGCGGACATGGCGGATGCGCCCGCCGATGCGCGCCAGCATCGCCTCGATCCGCTCGAAGTCGACCAGCCCGCCCTGCGCCTCGCGCCGCGTGATTTCCAGCATCAGGTGGCCGGGGTCATATTTGCGCAGCGTGTCGTAGAGGATGTCCGACGAGAACGTCGCCTGCCGCCCCGACTTCACCGCGCCGGGCAGCCGCCGCTCGATCAGCCCCGCCACCACCGCGCCCTGCCGGAAGGCGCGCTTCATCACCGAGCTTTCGGCCAGCCACTGCTCCAGCCCGTCGCGCAGGCCCTCGGGCTCGAACAGCGGCGCGGGGTCGTCCACGGGGTCGAGGCTCCAGATCAGCACGGCGTAGTCGTTGGCCAGAAAGCCCAGCGGCGCCTGCCCCAGCGCCTCCATGCGCTTGGTCGCCAGCAGTCCCAGGGTCTGGTGCGCGTTGCGCCCCGCAAAGCCCCAGGCGGCTAGGAACCAGCGGTCGCCGCGGGGAAAGGTCTCGACCAGCAGGTCGTCGGCGCGCGGCATCTGGCTGCGCCGGGCCTGCAGCCCGAGCCAGTCGGCGACCGAGCCGGGCAGCGCGCTCCATGAGGCGGGGTCGTTGAGCATCGCCATCACCCGGTCGGCGAGCAGGGTCGAGATCGGCAGCCGGCCGCCGGCGAAAACCGGGATCTTCGGGTCGCGCCCCGGCGCTCTGGTGACCTGAAGGCTCATCTCCCGCAGCCCCTCGAAGCGCACCACCTCGCCGCCGATGAGAAAGGTGTCGCCGGGGCGCAGGGTGGCCGCGAAGGCCTCCTCCACCTCGCCCAGCAGCCGCCCCCCGCCGCGCAGCGAGCCGGCGTGAACCTTCAGCGTCTCGGCCTCGACGATGGTGCCCACGTTCATCCTGATGCGCCGCGCCGTGCGCGGGTCGCGCAGGCGCCAGCGCCCGTCCGGCCCCTGCATCAGGCGCTTCCACTGGTCGTAGGCGCGCAGTGCGTAGCCGCCCGTGGCGCAGAAATCGAGGCAGCGGTCGAACTCCTCGCGGGCGAGGGCGCGATACGGACCGGCCGCGCGAACCTCGGCGAACAGCGCGCCGGCCTCGAAGGGCCCGGCGCAGGCGGTCAGCAGGATGTGCTGGCACAGCACGTCGAGCCGGCCGGGCGGCGGCGGCTCGCCGTCGAGCGCGCCCTCGGCGACCGCCTCTAGCGCGGCGCGGCACTCAAGCACCTCCAGCCGCGTCGCCGGCACGAGACGGGCGCGGGAGGGCGCGTCGAAGCGGTGGTTGGCGCGGCCGATGCGCTGGACCAGCCGCTTGACCCCCTTCGGCGCGCCGACCTGGATCACGAGGTCAACGTCGCCCCAGTCGATGCCCAGATCGAGCGAGGAGGTGCAGACCACCGCCCGAAGCTCTCCCGCCGCCATCGCCGCCTCGACCCGCATCCGCGCCTCGCGCCCGAGGCTGCCGTGGTGCAGGCCGATCGGCAGGCGGTCCTCGTTCACGTCCCACAGGGCGCGGAAAAAGAGTTCGGCCAGCGCGCGGGTGTTGATGAAGACCAGCGTCGTCCGCGCCGCCCGGATCGCCGCATAGACCGCCCGCGCCGCATAGCGCCCGCCCCCCGCAGCCCAGGGCGGGTCGCCCGCGTCGAGGATCGCCACGTCCGGCTGCGGCCCCGGCGGCGCCAGAACCAGCCGGCAGGCCCCCGGCGCGGGCGCCAGCCAGTCGGCCAGCCCCCCGGGGTCCTCGGTGGTGGCCGACAGCCCGACCCGCCGGTGTCCGGGCGCGAGCGACTGCAGGCGCGCGAGGCACAGCGCGAGCTGGTCGCCCCGCTTGCCGCCCGCCAGCGCGTGGGCCTCGTCGACGATCACCGCCGACAACCCGGCGAAGAAGCGCCCCGCATCCTCCTGCGCCGTCAGCAGCGCCAGCGATTCCGGCGTCGTGAGCAGCAGGTGCGGCGGGTCGCGGCGCTGGCGCGCCTTCTGGCCCGAGCCGGTGTCGCCGGTGCGGTCCTCCACCCGGATCGGCAGGGCCATCTCGGCGAGCGGGGTCTGCAGGTTGCGCCGTATGTCGGCCGCCAGCGCCTTCAGCGGCGAGACGTAAAGCGTGTGCAGCCCCGGCCGCGGCGCGCGCTCCAGATCGACCAGCGAGGGCAGGAAGCCCGCCAGCGTCTTGCCCCCGCCCGTCGGGGCGACCAGCAGGTCGCAGGCGCCCGGCCGCGCGCCGGCCAGCAGGTCGAGCTGATGCGGGTGCGCGCGCCAGCCGCGGCCGGCGAACCAGTCGCGAAAGCGCAGCGGAAGCAGGGCGTCGGCGTCCATGGCGGCGAACATAGCGGCGGCGCCGCGCGATGCACGGCCGCAGCGTCAGAACGAGAAGCGCAGCCCCGTCATGAAGGACAGCCCGTCGTCGTAGGAGGCGGCCGGGCCGTCGAACCGGTGCAGGCGGCCCACCGCGTAGAGGTCGAGGTTCGCCGCCGCGACCCTCTGGACCAGCGCCAGCCCGTAGGACGCGCTGTCGCCGCCGCGCACGCCGATGTCGGCGCCCAGATAGCCGTCCACCGACAGCGCCGTCGCGCCGAACGGGAGGAGATCCCGCTGCAGCCCGAGCTTGCCGTAGACATATTCTCCCCGCCCGCTCACGTCGCTTCCCGCCGCCAGCGTCAGGCTCAGCCCGGTCGGCGCGTGCAGCGCCGAGGCGGAGGCGGCGAGCGTCTCGTCCGCGCCGCGCCAGTTGTAGCCGGCGCCGGCGGAGATGCGGACGTCCTGCGCCGCGCCCGACCAGCGCAGCGCGAGGTCGAAGAAGTCGCGGTCGTCGGCCGTCAGCGCCTCCTGCCCCGCGGCGCCCGACAGGCTGAAGCCCCGCCACGACGGCGTGTCGTAGCGGGCGCGCAACCGCCGCGCGCCGTCGAAGTTGTTGAAGACCCGCCCGATGGTCACCCGCGACAGCGCGCCGCCGTCGAGGCGGAAGAACTGGCCGCCGGCAAGCTCGGTGATCGAGGAATAGGCGACCAGCGTCGTGCCCGACAGGTCGATCTCGGCGATCCCGTCGCTGGCCATCGAGCCCTGCCCCAGCCACAGCGTGCCGAACCCGGGATTGGCGAGGATCGTCTCGGCCTTGCGCAGGTTGGTCCAGTCGAGGTCCCAGGCGCCGACGAAGGTGTCGGTCTGGCTCACCCGGTTCGACGGGTTGGGCTTGTACTCGGCCTCGATGTTGGTGCGGAAGACCCAGCCGTCGCCGATCGGCGCCTCGGTGCGCAGGCCGAGGCGACTGCCGGAATTGTTGTTGTCCACCAGCGCATAGCTGTTGGTCTCGCCGCCGTCGTCGTGGACCAGCAGCGCCTGGCTGAGCTGGCCGTAGAAGCGGATCGTGGTCTCGCGCCCCAGCGTCGTCTCCAGCGGCGGCAGGCCCTGCGCGACGGCGGCGGGGGCGAAGGCGGCGGGGGCGGCGGCGAGGGCCGCGGCGCGCAGGACTGTCTTCATCGCCTTCTCCCCATGCCCGGGCGACGCAATTGCGGTCGCGCCTGCGGACACGCGGAGGATGTAGACCCGACATGGGTAACACAACGTTGATATCGCGCCCCGGGCGAGGCTGACGGGGGACAGCCTCGCCCGGGGGCCACGCAACACGATCCTTCGAATTCGAGCCGCACGTGCTATACGCAACCGGAACACAACGCGAACATACCGAGTCGGACCGGTCCTGTCCATGCCGCTTTCAGTCCTGACCCGTCACCCAGTCGCCCGGCCCGGCTCAGCCCTTGAACACGGCGCGTCTGTGGTAGTCGAGGAAGCGCGGGTGCGGCCGCAGTGCCGACGCCGCCGGCAGGATAAGCTTGCCGCCCGGGTTCAGCAGTGCCGCTGCGGCGGGCGGCAGGCGGTCGCGGGAAACGAGAATGGCGTGATCTTCATCCACCGAGATGAGACCACGGTCGAACATCCAGTGCGCCGTCCCGCTGAGTGCCAGCCCGTTGCGGACAGTATCGGGCCCGTCCGCGGCCACGGGACGGATGTGGGCCGCCTGCACCTCTGGCCGACCGCCACCGTTGAGGATGCGCAGGCCCGTCATCGCGCAGGTGTGGTCGTAGGCACGCTTGACGTGTCGGGCGAAGGCCGCCTCGCGGAACGGTCGCGAGACGATCTGCTCCACAATGCGGCGGGGAGCGTGCGCAAAGCGCGCGGCGGGTTCGGCGAAGCCTTCAGCCGGCGTAGGGACCTGCGCCTCCGCCCAGTCCTCTGCGCCGAGATCGGCCCGGACGCCGGCGAAGCCAAGCGCGCAGATCCCCTCGAACTCCGTCTCCGGCAGGAGCCGCACGCTGCGCCCGAATGCCCCCTTGTTGGTGGAGCCGTCAGCTTTGCGCAGCCCTCCTTCGAGATATGGCCCGCCGCCTGCGAACCGCGGCGGCGATGGGAAGGGCAAATATGTTCCGGGACATATCATGGCATAGAAGTGGTCTTCGCGCGACGGATCGCGTTCGATGCGCGCCACTTGCGCGACGGCGAAATAGGCCTGTCTCCCGCCGGTCTGTTCGCTGCCGGCCCGAACGCGGCGCGGCTCGTAGTAGACGACCCAGTCGCCCACAGTCTGGTGGACAGCGTTGAGGTAGGTGCGCGGGAAGTGATACCGCTCCTCGGGGTGATCGTCGTAGACAGACCCGTCCGCGTGGGTGAATACCGCGTTCGCCATGGCGCGAGGCTAGCAGCGGCGCCCGCAACGGCGAAGACCCTATAATGCCCTTCGCCGAGCTCTCCGCCACCTCGAACTTCACCTTCCTCACCGGGGCCTCGCACCCCGAGGAGCTGGTGGCGGCCGCCGCGGCGCTTGGGCTCGACGCCCTCGCCGTCGCCGACCGCAACACGCTGGCCGGCGTCGTGCGCGCCCATGTCGCGGCGCGCGAGATCGCGCGGGAGCGCGAGGCGGCGGTGCGCGAGAAGCGCGGCGTCACCTCGGCGGACGTCGCCGCCCGCGGCGCCCGCGACAAGGGCGACCATGGCGGGAACATGCCGGGCGCGGCGACGCCGCCGGTGCGCCTCGCCGCACGCTCGGCGCCGCGGCTGATCGTGGCGGCGCGGCTGGCCTTCACCGATCACCCCGACATCACCGCCATCCCCCTCGACCGCGCCGCCTATGGCCGGCTCTGCCGGCTGCTGACGCTGGGCAAGCGCCGCACGACGAAGGGCCAGTGCCTGCTCACGGCGGACGACCTGGCGCAGCACCGCGAGGGGCTGGTCCTGATCCTGCACGAAGCCGCCGCCCGGCAGGCGCGGCGCTGGGCGGCGCTGAGCCCAGGAAACGTGTTCCTCGCCGCCACGCCCCGTCACGACGGCCGCGACGCCGAGCGCCTCGCCGCCGTCGCCGCCCGGGCCGAGCGCGCCGGCGCGCCGATGGTGGCGCTGTCGGGGGCGATGATGCACACGGCCCGCCGCCGGGCGCTGGCGGACGTGCTGAGCGCCATCCGCCTGCACACCACCGTGGACCGGCTCGGCCGCGCCGCGCTGGCCAACGGCGAGGCGCGGCTGCGCGGCGAGGCGGAGATGCGCGCGCTGTTCGCAGGCCATGAACACGCCGTGGACCGGGCGGGGGAGATCGCGGCGCGCGTGACCTTCTCGCTCGACCAACTGAGATACGAATACCCCGACGAGGTGAGCGAGGGCGAGGACCCGCAGGCCCGGCTGGCTCGCCTGGCCTGGGAGGGGCTGAACTGGCGCTATCCCGACGGCCCCCCCGACCGCGCCGTGGCGATGGTGGAGAAGGAGCTGGGGCTCATCCGAAAGCTGAACTACGCGCGCTATTTCCTGACGGTGCAGGACATCGTGTCGTTCGCCCGCGACCGCGGCATCCTGTGCCAGGGGCGCGGTTCGGCGGCGAATTCGGTGGTGTGCTACGCGCTGGGGATCACCTCCATCGGGCCGGAGGTGGCGACGATGGTGTTCGAGCGCTTCGTCTCCGAGGCGCGCGACGAGCCCCCCGACATCGACGTGGACTTCGAGCACGAGCGCCGCGAGGAGGTGATCCAGCACCTCTACACCCGCTACGGCCGCGAGCGGGCGGGGCTTTGCGCCACCGTCATCCACTACCGCGCCCGCCGCGCCATCCGCGAGGTCGGCCGCGCGATGGGGCTGAGCGAGGACGCCGTGGCCGCCATCGCCAGCCAGGTCTGGGGCTGGGGCTCGGAGGGGGTGGACGAGGCGCGGGTGCGCGAGATCGGGCTGGACCCCGCCGACCGCCGGCTCGCGCAGACGCTGAGCCTTTGCAGGGAGATAACAGGGTTTCCTCGCCACCTGTCACAGCATGTCGGCGGCTTCGTCATCACCCGCGGGCGGCTGGACGAGCTCGTGCCCATCGAGAACGCGGCGATGGAGGACCGCACCGTCATCGAGTGGGACAAGGACGACATCGACGCGCTGGGCATCCTCAAGGTCGACGTGCTGAGCCTCGGGATGCTGACCTGCATCCGCAAGGCGCTGGACCTGATCGCCCAGCACCACCGCGTGGCCTACAGCCTCGCCACCATCCCGCCCGAGGACCCGGCCGTCTACGACATGCTCTGCGCCGCCGACAGCGTGGGCGTGTTCCAGGTGGAATCGCGCGCGCAGATGAACTTCCTGCCCCGGATGCGGCCGCGGACCTTCTACGACCTCGTCATCGAGGTCGCCATCGTGCGACCCGGCCCGATCCAGGGCGACATGGTCCACCCCTACCTGCGCCGCCGCCGCGGCGAGGAGCCGGTCTCCTTCCCGAACGACGCGCTGGGCGCGGTGCTGGGCAAGACGCTGGGCGTGCCGCTGTTCCAGGAGCAGGCGATGCAGATCGCGATCATCGGCGCGGGCTTCGACCCCTCCGAGGCCGACCGCCTGCGCCGGGCGCTGGCGACCTTCCGCAAGACCGGGACCATCCACACCTTCCGCGAGCGCTTCGTGGCGGGGATGCTGGCCAACGGCTACGACGAAGACTTCGCGGGACGCTGCTTCAGCCAGATCGAGGGCTTCGGCGAATACGGCTTCCCCGAGAGCCACGCGGCGAGTTTCGCCCTGCTGGTCTACGCCTCCGCCTGGATCAAGCGGCATCACCCGGCCATCTTCGCCTGCGCGCTCTTGAACTCCCAGCCCATGGGCTTCTACGCGCCCGCCCAGATCGTGCGCGACGCCCGCGCCCACGGCGTCGAGGTGCGGCCCGTCGACGTGAACCGCTCGTTCTGGGACTGCGCCATCGAGCGCGACGGCCGCGGCGGGCTCGCGCTGCGGCTGGGCTTCCGCCAGATCAAGGGTTTGGGCGAGGAGGACGCGCGCTGGATCGCCGCCGCCCGCGGCAACGGCTACGCCGCGGTGGAGGACTTGTGGCTGCGCGCGGGCGTCCCCGCCCCGGCGCTCACCCGGCTGGCCGAGGCCGACGCCTTCGCCGCGCTGGGCCTGAGCCGCCGCGACGCGCTGTGGGCGGCGAAAGCCGTCGCCGCGACCCCGCCGCCGCCGCTGTTCGCCGGACCCGACGGCGAGGGGCTGGCCGAGCCGGCGGTGAGCCTGCCCGCGATGAGCGAGGGCGAGCAGGTGGTGGAGGACTACCTCGCGCTGCGGCTGAGCCTGCGGGCGCACCCGCTGGCGCTGCTGCGGCCGCTGCTGTCGCCCTTGGCGCCCGGCGGCAGGGGCGCCACCTAGGGCGCAGGACAGGGGAGGACGATCATGGACGAAACAACCCGCACCGAGATCGAGGCGGCGGCCTTCCGCGCGCTGCGCGACCATCTGCGTGCGCGCGCCGACGTGCAGAACATCGACATGATGACCCTCGCCGGCTTCTGCCGGAACTGCCTCAGCCGATGGTGGCAGGAGGCGGCCGAGGCGAAGGGGCTGGCGGTGACCAAGGACGCGGCGCGCGAGGAATTCTACGGCATGCCCTACGCCGATTGGGTGGCGCAGAACCAGACCGAGGCGAGCCCCGCCCAGAAGGCCGCCTTCGCCGAGGCGCACGAGAGCCACTGACCGGGGGCCGCCGAAGGGGGCTGCTGACGGCCCAGGCGCTCGCGGGGCGGTTCCCCCGCGCCGCGAACGGCCCTAGGCTCGCGATGCGCAGCCTCGAGGAGCCCAGCCATGCAGCCCGCCTTCGCCGACCCCGCCGCGGGGTCGGTCCCCCTGCGCCTCGTCGCCCCCGCCGACCTGCCCGCCGCGCGCGAGGCGCTGAGCGCCCCCCAGCGCCGCTGGCTCGACGCGTCGGGCTTCGCGGCCGGACCGGCGGAGGCGCTGGCGCTGCCAGGCGAGGACGGCGCGCCGGCGCTGGGGCTGCTCGGGCTGGGGACGCCGCAGGCCCGGCGCGGCGGGCGCTTCCTCGTCGCCGCCGCAGCCGACCGCCTGCCGCCGGGCGTCTGGCGGCTGGAGACCGCACTGCCGGCGGAGGAAGCCGAGGAGGCCGCGTTGGGCTGGCTGCTGCACGGCTACCGCTTCGACCGCTACAAGGCGGCCAACGGGCCGACGCGCCGGCTCGTCGCGCCTGAGGGCATGGACGCGGACCGGCTGACCGCCATCGCCGAGGGCGTGTTCCTCGCCCGCGACCTCGTGAACACGCCCGCCTGCGACCTGGGGCCGGACGCGCTGGAGCAGGCGGCCCGCGACCTCGCCGCCCGCCACGGGGCGCAGGTCGCCGTCATCGAGGGCGAGGCGCTGGCGCAGGGCTTTCCCATGATCCACGCCGTCGGCCGCGCCGCGGCGCAGGCGCCGCGGCTGATCGACCTGCGCTGGGGGCCCGAGGACGCGCCGACCGTCACGCTGCTCGGCAAGGGCGTGTGCTTCGACACCGGCGGGCTGGACATCAAGCCCTCCGCAGGCATGCGGCTGATGAAGAAGGACATGGGCGGCGCGGCGACCGCGCTGGGGCTGGCGCACATGATCATGGCGCAGGGCCTGCGGGTGCGGCTGCGCGTGCTGGTCCCGGCGGTGGAGAACGCCGTGGGCCCCGCCGCCTTCCGACCCGGCGACATCCTGCGCAGCCGCAAGGGGCTGACGGTGGAGATCGGCAACACGGACGCCGAGGGGCGGCTGGTGCTGGCCGACGCGATGGCGCTGGCCTGCGAGGAGAAGCCGGCGCTGATGCTGGACTTCGCGACGCTGACCGGCGCGGCGCGGGTGGCGCTCGGGCCCGACCTGCCGCCGCTCTACACCGACGACGAGGGGCTGGCGGCGGACCTGCTGGAGGCGGCCGCACGCGCCCGCGACCCGCTGTGGCGGATGCCGCTTTGGGACCCTTACGACGATGAGTTGAAGTCGCCCGTCGCCGATCTCGACAACGCGCCCGGCGGCGGCATGGCGGGCTCGATCACCGCCGCGCTGTTCCTGCGCCGCTTCGCCGAGGGCGCGCAGGCCTGGGCCCATGTGGACCTCTACGCCTGGGCGCCCAAGCCGAAGCCCGGTCGGCCGGCGGGCGGCGAAATGCAGGCCGGCCGGGCCGTCTTCGCGATGCTGGAACGCCGCCATGGCCGGGCATGACCCCCGGCTGACCCCCGCCCGGGCTGACCTCGCCGCCGAAAGCCTGCGCGGGGTGGTGGACGCGCCGCGCTACGCCGCGCCGCGGCCGCACGCGGTCGCCTCGGCCACCGCGCCGCTGACCGCGACGGCGGAACCGGAGGCGGAGCTGGCGACCACGCTGCTGCGCGGCGAGCCCTTCGCCGTCTACGACAGCGCGGCCGGCTGGGCCTGGGGGCAGGCGGGGGCGGACGGCTATGTGGGCTATGTCCCCTCCGCCTGCCTGTCGGCGGCCGGGCCGGGGCCCACCCACCGCGTGTCGGCGCTTCTGGCGCCGGTGTTTCCCGAACCGGACATCAAGACGCGGCCCTTCGACGCCCTGCCCTATCTCGCCCGCATCCGCGCCGAGGCCGACCCCGCCGCGCCAGGCTTCCTCGCGCTGGCCGAGGGCGGCTGGGTCTGCGCGCAGCACCTCGCCCCGGCCGACGCCCCCGCGCGGGACTGGGTGGCGGAAGCGGCGCGCTTCCTCGGCGTCGCCTATCTGTGGGGCGGGCGCAGCGCGGCGGGCGTCGACTGCTCGGGGCTGGTGCAGCTCGCCCGGCAGGCGGCGGGGCGCCGCTGCCCGCGCGACAGCGACCAGCAGCGCGGCGCAGAGGGCGCCGACGTCGCGCCGGGCGCAGAGCGGCGGGGCGACCTCATCTTCTGGCGCGGCCATGTCGGCGTCATGCTCGACCCGCGACGGCTGCTGCACGCCAACGCCCATCACATGGCCGTGGCCGTCGAGCCTGTGGCCGAGGCGGAGGCGCGGCTGGCTGCGGCCGGCCTGCCCGTGCTGGCGCGCCGGCGCTGGCGGCGCTGAATTCCCGCCGCCCGCGCCCGGCGCGAGGTTGGCCCGCCGCCCGCGCGGCGCTACGCTCCGCACCGCCATGACCCATACGAGAGCCCGCACCATGATCCTGCGACCAGCGGCCGCCGCTGCGGCCGTCGCGCTCAGCGCCGCCTGCGCCGCCGGCCAGCCCGCGCCGCGGCCCGCGCCGGCCCCGGCGGCGCCCGCGACTGCGACCGCGCCGGCCGAGCGCCCCGCCGCGCAGGACTTCGCCGTCTGGCGCGAGGGCTTCCGCGCCCGCGCCCGCGCCGCCGGGGTCAGCGACGCGACCTTCGACCGCGCCTTCGCCGGCGTGCGGCCGAACCAGCGCGTGCTGGAGCTGGACGGCAGCCAGCCCGAATTCGTGCGCCCGATCTGGGAATACCTAGACAGCGCCGTGTCCGAGACGCGGGTCGCCAACGGCCGGCGGCTGTTCGAGGAGAAGCGCCCCGCGCTGGCCGCCATCGAGGCGCGCCACGGCGTCGACGCGCCGGTGGTCGTGGCGATCTGGGGTCTGGAGAGCGCCTTCGGGGCCAACTTCGGCTCGATCCCCGTGATCGAGTCGCTGGCCACGCTCGCCTGGGAGGGCCGCCGCCGCGCCTTCGGCGAGGAGCAGCTGATCGCCGCGCTGCAGATCCTGCAGGCCGGCGACGTGACGCCCGAGCGGATGGTCGGCAGCTGGGCCGGGGCCATGGGGCACACCCAGTTCATCCCGACCTCGTTTCTCGCCTACGCCGTGGACCACACCGGCGACGGCCGGCGCGACCTGTGGAGCCCGGACGCGCTCGACGCGCTGGCCTCGACCGCGAACTATCTCGCCCGCTTCGGCTGGACGCGCGGTCAGCCCTGGGGCGTGGAGGCGGCGCTGCCGGCCGGCTTCGACCTGTCGCTCGCCGACGAACGCCGCCGCCCGACCGCCTTCTGGCGCGACCGCGGCGTTCGGATGCTCGGCGGCGGGCCCCTGCCCGACCACGGCGAGGCGGCGCTGATCCTGCCCGCCGGCGCCCAGGGACCGGCCTTCGTCGTTTTCCCGAACTTTTTCGTCATCAAGCGCTACAACAACGCCACCTCCTACGCGCTGGCGGTCGGCCATCTCGCCGACCGCATCGCCGGCGGGGGGCCGTTCCGGGGCGCCTGGCCGCGGGGCGACCGGCCGCTTTCGCGCACCGAAAAGGAAGAGATGCAGACCCGCCTCACCAGACTGGGCTTCGACACCCGCGGCGCCGACGGGGTGGTCGGCCCCGACACCCGCGCCGCGATCCGCGCCTGGCAGACCGCGCGCGGCCAACCGGCGGACGGCTACGACAGCGCGGCGCTGCTCGAGGCGCTGCGGCGCGAGGGCGGCTGATGCGCCGCCGGACGCTGGTCGCCGCGCTGGCGGCGATGGTCCCGACCGCCGTGGCGTCCCAGCTCAGCGAGGCGCTCGGCGGCGGGCGCACCGCCATCCAGCGCCGCCCGGGCGTGGACGAGGCGCTGCGCCGCACCGTGACGCTGGTGCTGCGCGCCGAGGCGCGATCGAACGGGCTGCCCGATTTCCTGACCGACCCGCAGCCGCTGACCGATGAGCAGCTCGAAAATCTCACGACAGGCGCGCGGCTGCCGGAGGACTTTCCGCTGATCCCTGCGCCTGAAGGCGTGAACCGCCGTCTGCCCCATACGCGCGGCGGCTCGGTCTGGGCGGCGGCGGGGACGTGGATGGTCGAGGTGGACCCGGTGCGGCTGGTGGTGCTGTCGGTCGCGCACGACGTGCTTCCCCCCGATCTCTAGGCGCCGGACGCCCCATGGTGTAACGCAGCGCCTTTCCGCGCGGCGGCCACCCCTGGAGGGCCGCCGCTTCACCTTGGAGGGCGACCATGGGCGAGACGACGATGCTCGAGGCCACGGCGCGCGAGGGGACGGGCAAGGGGGCCGCCCGGACTGCGCGACGCAATGGCTTTGTACCCGGAGTGATCTACGGCGGCGGCGAGGCCCCGCAGTCGATCAACATCAAGTTCAACGAACTGCTCAAGCTGCTCAAGAAGGGCAAGTTCATGTCTAGCCTTCACAACGTGAAGGTCGACGGCGTGGACAACCGCGTGGTCTGCCGCGGCGTGCAGCGCGACGTCGTGAAGGACCTGCCGGTCCACATCGACTTCCAGCGCCTCAGCGCGACCTCGCGGATCAAGCTCTACATCCCCGTCGAGTTCCACAACCAGGGCATCTGCCCGGGCATCAAGCGCGGCGGCACGCTGAACGTCGTGCGCCACGAGGTCGAGCTGAACGTCGTGGCCGGGAACATTCCCGAGAAGCTCGACATCGATCTGGCGCAGGCCAAGCTGGGCGACGTGATCAAGGTCTCGGCGATCGCGCTGCCCGCCGGCGTGACGCCCACCATCACCGATCGCGACTTCGTGATCTGCTCCATCGCCACCCCGGCGGGCTTCGTCGAGGAAGACGAGGAGGGCGAGGAGGCGGCCGCCTGACGGTCCGCCTTCTCCGCCGCGCCGCCGGCCCTCAGCGGGCCGGCGGTATCGCGTAGGTGACGGCCGCATGGGCCACCGGTCCGTCGCTGCGCCCGTCCGACCACACCGTCGCCTCGCCAACCGAAAGCAGCCTGCCCAACCGCAGGATGCGCGCCTCGCACCACAGGTCCGCCGCGGGCGGCTTGGCGAGGAAGTTGATCGTCAGCGAAGTCGTCACCGTCAGCGCCTGCGGGCCGATCATGGCCAGCGTCGCGACGTAGAAGGCGCAGTCCGCCAGCGTGAACATCGCCGGGCCCGAGACGGTGCCGCCGGGGCGCAGGTGGCGCTCGGCGACGGGCATTCGCAGTCGCGCGGTCATCGGCCCCACCGCCTCGACCACCATCTGGCCGCGCACCTGGGGGAACACCTCGTCGAGGAAGGCGGCCAGCGCCTCGGCCGTCATCTTCGGCGCCATTTTCCCCGTCCCCCCTTTTCGCGTAAGCTCGCGCAAAAGGCGAACGGGAGGGATACGGCCATGGCCGACGGCGCGACGCAAGCGGCGGTGCTGATGCGGGAGGACGCGGACGGCGTCGCCACGCTGACGCTGAACCGCCCCGCCCAGCTCAACGCCCTGTCCGAGGCGCTGCTGACGGCGCTGCAGGGCGAGTTCGACGCGCTGTCCACGGATCGCTCGACCAGGGTCGTCGTCATCCGCGCCGCGGGCCGCGCCTTCTGCGCCGGCCACGACCTGCGCGAGATGGAGGCGGCGCGCGCCGGGGTCGACCGGGGGCGCGACTACTTCACCGCCCTGTTCGCCCAGTGCGCGCGCATGATGACCACGATCCGCCGCCTGCCCCAGCCGGTGATCGCCGAGGTCCACGGGCTGGCGACCGCCGCGGGCTGCCAGCTCGTCGCCTCCTGCGACATGGCCGTGGCGGCGCAGGAGGCGCGCTTCGGGGTGAACGGGGTGAACATCGGGCTGTTCTGCTCCACGCCCATGGTGGCGCTGAGCCGCAATGTGCCCGCCAAGCATGCCTTCGAGATGCTGAGCACCGGCGGCTTCGTCGACGCCGAGCGCGCCGAGCGGATCGGCCTTGTCAACCGCGTCGTCCCGGCCGACCGGCTGGGCGCCGAGACCGCGGCGCTGGCGCGCACCGTGGCGGGCAAGCTCGCCAGCGCGGTCGCAGTCGGCAAGCGCGCCTTCTACGAGCAGGCCGAGATGACGCTGGACGCCGCCTACGCCCACACCGGCCGCGTGATGGTGGAGAACATGCTGCACCGCGACACCGCCGAGGGCGTCGCGGCCTTCCTCGAGAAGCGAGAACCCCGATGGACGTGAGGGCGCTCGCGCTGGCGACGGCCCTGCTCGCCGGTCCGGCCGGCGCAGAGCCGCTGCACCTCGCGGAAAGCGGCGACACGTGGCGCGCGACCATCGACTTCGCCGCCGAGACCGTCCGCATCGCGCCTCTGCACGAGGCCTTGCGCGCCGAGGCGGAGCGCGCGCTGGACGCCTTCAAGGCCGAGGCGGCGCGCAACGGCGACGCGTCGCGACCTTACGTCTTCGCGCTGACCGACCGCGTCGCCTTCGCCTCCGACCGCTATGTCAGCATGTTGCGCGCGGTGGAGAGCTGGACCGGCGGCGCCCACGGCTCGCTCTCGGTCGAGGCGCTGACCTGGGACGACCGCGACGCGGCGGCGGTGACCCTCGACGCTCTGGTGACGCCCGAGGGCATGGAAGCGATCTCGACCGCGCTGCGCGAAGCGGTCGCCCGCGACGTCTACGGCGGCGAGACGCCGGAGCCATGGCGGGAAGCCGTGGTCAAGGCGACGGTCGCGAGCCCCATGAAGCTGGCGAACTTCACGGTGACGCCGGGTCCCGACGGTCGCCCGCAAGGTCTCGACTTCCATTTCAATCCCTACGACATCGCGCCATGGTCGGCCGGCGCGCCGGTAGTCCACGCGCCGCTGGAGGCCTTCGCGCCGCATCTGACGCCCCAGGGCGCGGCGCTGTTCGACCGCTGATCGCGCCGAGGCGTCCCGGGGGCAACACCCGCGCCCCTCCCGCGCCCCAGCCCTCCGCCGTCGCTGGATTCGCCCGGTGGGGGGGTGTAGCACCCGAGAGGCTGCGGGAAGCGTGATGCAGATTTACCTGCCCATCGCCGAGATGAGCGTCAACGCCCTCGTCCTTCTGGGCCTGGGCGGCGCCGTAGGCGTGCTTTCCGGCATGTTCGGCGTCGGCGGCGGTTTCCTGCTGACGCCGCTGCTGCTGTTCATCGGCATTCCCCCGGCCGTGGCCGTGGCGAGCCAGGCCAACCAGATCGTGGCCTCCTCCTTCTCCGGCGCGCTGGCCTACTGGCGGCGCAAGGCCGTGGACGTGCGGATGGGCCTCGTGCTGCTGGCGGGCGGCGTCGTCGGCTCGTGGCTGGGCGTCTACATCTTCGCCGCCGCGAGCCGACTGGGACAGATCGAGCTTCTGGTCTCGCTGTGCTACGTGGTGCTGCTGGGCCTCGTCGGCGGGCTGATGATGAACGAGAGCGTGCGCACCCTCCTGCGCGCGCGCGCACGCGTCGCGGCGCCGCCCCGCCAGACGCACAACTGGGCGGCGCGGCTGCCGGGCAAGATGCGCTTCCGCGCCTCCAAGCTCTACATCAGCGTGATACCGCCACTGGCGATCGGCTTCTTCGTCGGGGTGCTTGCGGCGATCATGGGCGTCGGCGGCGGCTTCGTCATGATTCCGGCGATGATCTACCTGCTGGGAATGCCGACGGGCGTGGTCGTCGGCACCTCGCTGTTCCAGATCACTCTGCTCGCCGCCTTCACCACGCTGCTGCACGCGGTGGAGACGCAGTCCGTCGACGTCGTGCTGGCGGTGCTGCTGATCCTCGGCGGGGTGATCGGCGCCCAGGTCGGCGCCGTGCTGGCGGCGCGGCTGCGCGCCGAGCAGTTGCGCCTGCTGCTGGCCGCCATGGTGCTTGCGGTGGCCGTGAAACTCGCCTTCGACCTCGTGATGGAGCCCAGCGAACTCTATTCGCTGTCGGAGGCGCGGCAGTGAAGGCGCCGGCGATCGCGCTGGCGGCGATCGTCATCGCCGCCCTGCCCGGCGCGGCGCAGCAGGAGAGTCCCGAGCGCATCATCGCCGCGCTGAACCAGAACCGCATCGCGATCACTGCGGCCTTCGAGGGGTCCGAGATTTTCGTGTTCGGAGCTATCGCGCGTGAGGCCGCCCTCGACGCCGACGCGCCGCCGCTCGGCGTCGTCGTGCGGATCGCCGGGCCGTCGGAGCCGGTCGTCGTGCGGCGCAAGGCGCGGGTGGCCGGCGTCTGGGCCAACGTGGCGGGCGAGCGCATCGACAGCGCGCCCAGCTTCTACGCCGTGGCGGCGTCCGGCGCCCTGCACGACACGCTGAGCCACACCGAAGACCTGCGCCACCGCGTCAGTTTCGAGCATGCGTTGCGTTTCGTCGGCGCCCAGAGCCTCGGCCGCGACCGGGACGCCTACCTCGAGGCGGTGGTGCGGCTGCGACGCGACAACGGCCTCTACGTGCTGGAGCCGGGAGGGGTCGCGATCCTCGAGGACACGCTGTTTCGGACGGCCATCGCATTGCCCGCCAACATCGTCGAGGGCGCCTACACGGTGACGGTGCTTCTGACCCGCGACCGCCGCGTGATCGACATCCACCGCGCGGAGATCGCGGTGGCGAAGGCCGGGCTGCACCGCATCGTCTACGACCTGTCGCGCGACCAGCCGCTGCTCTACGGCGCGCTCGCGATCCTCGTGGCGCTGGCGGCGGGCCTCGCGGCGTCGGAGGCGTTCCGCTGGTTCAGACGCTGACGGCGCCGGCCTGCGCTCAGGGCCGCGCCACCAGCACCCGCGCCAGCATCGGCCGCACCGTGCGCGCCTCGCGCACCGAGCCGAACCCCGCCGCGCTCAGCAGAGCCCCCAGCTCCCGCGCCGTGCGCGGGCGGCCCGACCCCATGGCGAGCAGGTAGAAGCCGAAATAGGCGTCGCCCACCGGCTCCGCGCCCGGGGTTCCGGCCATGGTCTCGGCGACCAGCACGGCGCCGCCCTCGGGCACGGCCGCGCGGACGTTCTTGAGCAGCTTCAACGCCGGGCCGTCGTCGTGGTCGAAGCAGACCCGGATGAGGGTGATCAGGTCGAAGCCCTGCGGCAGCGCGTCGGCGAAGAAGTCGCCGCCGTGGGCCTCCGCCGCGACCCCCTCCGCGGCGAAGCGGGCCGACGCGCGCGCCGCGACCGCCGGCAGGTCGAACACCGCGAGTCTTGGCCCGCCCTTGGCGTGGCGGGCGAGCGCTGCGACGAAATGGCCATCGCCGCCGCCGACGTCCAGCACGGCGCCGGCCTGCGCGAAGGGGTGCGCCTCCAGCACGTCCTCGACGAAGGTCGCCTGCGACGCGGCCATCAGCGCGGAATAGTCGGCGACCTTCTCGGGCGTCAGCGCGCCGGCGGCCTCGTTGCGGCTGTAGGCCCAGAAGCCGCCGACCCGTCCGCCCCGCGCCCTCAGCAGCGCCACCGGATCGGCGAGGTCGGCGTAGAGGGCGGCGTGGTGCTCGATCATCTCGGTCACGCCCGGCGCGCCGTTCAGCGCCGCGCCCAGCGTCCCGAGGGTCCAGCGCCCGTCGTCGCAGCGCTCGATCAACTCCAGCGCCACGCAGGCGCGCAGCAGGCGCTCCGCGGCCTCGGGCGAAAGGGCGATGCGCGCGGCGACGTCCTCCAGCCCGAGCGGCCCGCCCGCCAGCGCGCGAAAGAGGCCGAGCCGCACGCCGGCGGTCAGCGCCTGCGTGTAGACGAAGCCGGCGGTCAGATCGAACAGCTTGCGCGCGTTCTTCAGCGCCACGGGGCGCGTCAGCGGAAAGCGCGCGGCCCAGCGCTGGAAGCGCGGATCGGACAGGCGCGCGTTTCGGAAGGCGCGCCAGCGGTCGCGCAGGCTCATGGCCGCGCGCGACGCCTCAAGCGACGCTTCGGTCAAGGTTCTTCGGCGCCAACCGCTTCGCCTGCAGCAGCACGAGGTCGCGCAGCCCGTCGCGGCCGGGACAGTCGGGGATCGCCGCCACCGCCTCGCCGATCAGCGCCTGCAGGCGCGCCACCGCGCCCGGGACGCCGAGGCTCGCCACCGCGTTGGGCCGGGCATGGGCGGCGTCCTGTCCGCAGGGCTTGCCGCAATCGCCGCCCAGCGCGTCGGCGAGGTCGTCGGCCACCTGATAGGCCGCGCCCAGCATCGTCCCCAGCGCGCGCCACGGGCCGGGGTCGGCCCCGGCGGCCAGCGCGCCGCCGGTGGCGGCGGCGGTGAACAGCGCGCCGGTCTTGGCGCGGTGATAGGCCTCGACGTCGATCTCGGACTCGCTCTCCCAGCCCTGCCCCGCCGTTATGCCGTGCGGCATGCCGACCGAGCGCGCCACCAGCAGCGTCAGCGCGGCGGCGGCCTGGGGGTCGGCGGGGGCGGCGCGGGCGAGCGCCTCGAAGGCCGCGACGATCAGCGCGTCGCCCGCCAGCAGCGCCAGCGCCGGCCCGTGGGCGGCGTGGACCGAAGGCAGACCGCGGCGGGTGGCGGCGTCGTCGAAGCAGGGCATGTCGTCGTGCACGAGCGAGGCGCAATGCAGCAACTCCAGCGCCGCAGACGCGGCGTCTGACAGCGCCGGATTGGGATCGCCGCAAGCGCCGGCGACGGCCAGCAGCAGCCGGGGACGCACGCGGCCCCCGCCGGGAAACACCCCGTGGCGGACGGCGGCGGCCAGCCTCGGCGGCGCGCCGGGGCCTTCGGCGCGGCGGACGGCGGCCTCGAGCGCGGCTTCGATGCGGGCGCCGGTGTCGATCATGGGGCCTCCGAGGCGTTGTCGCGTCCGCCTGTCGTTGATACTGTCAATCAGAGTGGACAGAAGGCCGCGCCGAGTCAATCGCAGGATGGCGGCGGCCCGACAGGGGAGCAACGGTTTGGCCCAGCCGCACGCGGTCATCGTCGGCGCCGGCGTCGGCGGCCTTTCGGCAGCGGCGACGCTGGCCGCGCAGGGGCTGAGCGTCACGGTGCTGGAGCGCGCCGCGGCCCCCGGCGGCAAGATGCGCGAGGTCGCGGCCGGCGGCGCGACCATGGACGCCGGCCCCACCGTCTTCACCATGCGCTGGGTCTTCGAGGAGCTGTTCGCCGCCTGCGGCGCGACGCTCGACGCGCGGCTGACGCTGGCGCCGACCGACCTGCTCGCCCGCCACGCCTGGACCGACGGCGCGCGCTTCGACCTCTGGGCCGAGCCCGCGCGGGCGGCCGAGGCCGTCGCCGCCTTCGCCGGCCCGGACGAGGCGCGCCGCTTCGCGGCGTTCGGCGCCAGGGCGGCGCGGATCTACCATGCGCTCGAACGCCCCTTCATCGCCGGACAGAGGCCAGGCATGGCGGAGCTGCTGGTCCGCCTCGGCCTGTCGCGGCTGCCCGCGCTGCTGGAGACGACGCCGTTCCAGAGCATGGCCGCGGCTCTGGCGGGTTCGCTGAAGGACCCGCGCCTTCGCCAGCTTTTCGGCCGCTACGCGACCTATTGCGGCTCCTCGCCCTACGCCGCCCCCGCCACGCTGATGCTCGTGGCGCATGTGGAGCTGGAGGGCGTCTGGCTGGTCCAGGGCGGGATGCACCGCCTCGCCCGCGCGCTGGAGGCGCTGGGCGCGGAGCACGGCGCGACCTACCGCTACGGCGCGCACGTCGCCGACGTCGAGATCGGCCGCGACGGGGCGCAGGCCGTGCGGCTGGCCACGGGCGAGCGCATCGCGGCCGACGCGGTGGTGTTCAACGGCGACGTCGGCGCGCTCGCGGCTGGCCTGCTGGGCGAGGCCGCCCGGGCCGCCTGCCCGCCCGCGCCGCGGGCGGCGCGCAGCATCTCGGCGCTGGTCTGGTCGGCCAACGCGCCGACGGCGGGCTTTCCGCTCGACCGCCACAACGTCTTTTTCCGCGCCGGCGACTACGCCGAGGAATTCCGCGCCATCTTCGACCGCCGCACCGTTTGCGCCGAGCCGACCGTCTATGTCTGCGCGCAGGATCGCGGCGCCGGGCTCGGCGATCCGCAGGGCCCGGAGCGCCTGCACATCCACGTCAACGCCCCCGCCGACGGCGACCGCGCCGCGATGGACCCCGAGGAGATCGAGCGATGCCGGATCGCGACCCAGACCCTGCTGTCGCGCTGCGGCCTCATGCTGGAGCTGACGCCGCACAACAGCGTGCTGACGGCGCCGGCGGACTTCGAGGCGCTGTTTCCGGGGACCGGGGGGTCGCTGTTCGGGCAGGCGACGCACGGGGCCTTCGCGACCTTCCGCCGGTCGGGGGCGCGGACGCGGGTCCCGGGGCTCTACGCGGCGGGGGGCTCGGCGCATCCGGGGCCGGGCGTGCCGATGGCGGCGATGTCGGGCCGGCTGGCGGCGGCGGCGCTGCTGACGGATCTGGCCCGGAAGCACGGGGAGGCGAGGCCCCGCGCTTCGACGCGCCCTGCCCGCCCGGCGGCTATCTCTGGTGGTACGTCGACGGCCTCTCCGACGACGGCCGCCACGGGATCACGCTGATCGCCTTCGTCGGCTCGGTTTTCTCGCCCTATTACCACTGGGCCGGCCGGCGCGCGCCCGAGAACCACCTCTGCCTCAACGTCGCGCTCTACGGGCCGCGGTCGCGCTGGTCGATGACCGAGCGCCCCGCGCGCGCCGGCGCGCGCGACGCGACCACCTTCCGCATCGGCCCCTCCGCCCTGCGGTGGGAGGACGACGGGCTGACCGTGGACATCGACGAGACCGCCGTGCCCCATCTGTCGCGCATCCGCGGCCGGGTGCGGCTCACGCCCACCGCGCTGAACGCCCGCGCCTTCGCGCTGGACGCAGCGGCACGGCACTGGTGGCGGCCCATCGCGCCGGCCGCGCGCATCGAGGTGGCGATGGAGGGGCCGGCGCAGTCGTGGCGCGGCGCGGGCTATCTCGACAGCAACTGGGGTTCGGAGCCGGTCGAGGACGCCTTCGCGCGCTGGGACTGGTCGCGCGCCGCGCTGGCTGGGGGGCGCAGCGCGATCCTCTACGACGCGACCCGGCGCGACGGGACCGACCTGTCGCTGGCCCTGCGCTTCGGGGCGGACGGCGCCATCGAGGAACGCGACCCGCCGCCCCGCCACGCGCTGCCGCGCACGCTCTGGCGGGTGCCGCGCCGGGTGCAGGCCGACGACGCGCACGCCGTGCGCGAGGTGCGGCGGCTGGAGGACGCGCCCTTCTACGCCCGCGCCGAACTGCGCACCCGCCTCTGGGGCGAGGACGCCCATGCGGTGCACGAGACGCTGGACGGCGACCGCTTCGCGACGCGCTGGGTGAAGCTGCTGCTGCCATGGCGGATGCCCCGCAGCCCGTTCTAGGAGATCGGCGGCGAAGGATGCGGCCGGTTCGCCCGGACAGCGGACGGTCGCGGCCTGACGCCCTCCGCGTCCGGCTGAAAGCCGCCGGGCCATCGCCCGGCGGCCGGCGACTCGGGTCTCGCCAGCCCGCCCGGGGGGCCAAAGCCCGCCGGGCGGCGACGCCCGGGCGGTCGCTTCCGCGCGCCGCGGGGCCAGCCGCGACCGTCCGCCTCCCGCGGAAGCCGGCCCACCCCCGGCCCGGACCGCTACCGTCCCGCCGAGAACAGTCGGCCGCGCTCGGTGACCAGCAGGATCAGCAGCGCCCCGGCGCCGCTGAAGACATATCCAAGCGCCATCGGCAGGACCGTGCCGTCATAGGCCTGCCCGATCACGAAGCCGATCGAGGCGCCGATCAGCGTCGAGAAGCCGCCGATCATGCTGGAGGCGAGCCCCGCCACCGCCGATTGCGGCTCCATGGCCAGCGCGCTGAAATTGGCGAACACGAGACCCACCAGCATCATCGCCGCCGCGATCAGCGCCACGAAGGCCAGCAGCGGCGGCTGGCCGAAACTCGCCAGCCCCGCCAGCCCTGCGCTGATGACAGTGAAGCCGATGACCGCGCCGTGGGACAGCCGGCGCATCCCAAGCCGCTCCACGAGGCGCGCGTTCACGAAGGCGGCCACGGCGATCTTCAGCGCCAGCGCGCCGAACAGCAGCGGGAACCACGGCCCGAGGGCGTAGAGTTCGCCGAGGATCTGCTGCGCCGAGGCGATGAAGCCGAACAACGCCCCGAAGAAGACGCCCGAGGACAGCGCATAACCCACCGTCTGGCGCGAGCCGAACACGAGCCCCAGCCCGCGCCAGATCATTCCGAGCCCGAGGCTGCGGCGCCGTTCCCGCGGCAGGGTCTCGGGCAGCTGAAGGGCGGTCGCGGCCATGAGCGTCAGGCCGTAGACCACCAGCAGCAGGAAGATCCACCGCCACGGCCCCGCCAGCAGGACCGCCGCCCCGAGCGAGGGCGCCACCACCGGCGCGGCCATGAACACCATCATGGTGTACGAGGTGACGCGAGCCATGTCGCGCCCCTCGTAGCAGTCGCGCACCAGCGCCGTCACGATCACCCGCGGCGCGGCCGAGCCGAAGCCCTGCGCCGCCCGCGCCGCCAGCATCAGCATGAAGTCCTGCGCGAAGGCCCCCGCCGCCGCGGCGAGCACATAGAGCGCGAGGCCGATCAGCAGCAGCGGCTTGCGTCCGAAGCGGTCGCTCAGCGGGCCCATCAGGAACTGCCCGGCGCCGAAACCGACGAGATAGGCGGTGATGACCGCCTGCCGGTCGTTGTCGCGCGTCGCGCCGAGGTCGAGCCCGATCTCGGGCAGCGCCGGCAGCATGATGTCGATGGCCAGCGCGTTCAGCGCCATGAGGGCGGCCATCAGCGTCACGAAACCGGCCTGCGACAGCGGCGCGTGGCTGGCGAGGATGCGCTTCTCGACGATCAAGGGATCAATGCTCCGCGACCACCTTCCCCCCTTAGGCCGGCGAGGGGGCCTTGGCCATGGGCCCTAGGTCGCGGTCGCCAGCCGGCGGCGTCGGCGACCCGCACCGCCGTCCCTCTCTGACAGCCCGCACACCCTAGCGCCGCCCTGCAGAGCGCGGGATAAGGCCTGCGCGACGGGCCCGCGGGCCGCGCGTGAAACGGTGGAGGCCCCGCGATGACCGTGACGAACGCCGCCGGCCCGCAAGGCGGCGCACAGCGGCCCGACCTTCTGGCGGTGGCCATGGGCGTGGGCTTCGCCTTCCTGTGGAGCAGCGCCTTCACCTCCGCCAAGATCGCGCTGGTCGACGCGCCGCCCTTCCTGATCCTGACCACGCGCTTCGCGCTGGCCGGCGTCGTCGCCATCGCGCTGGCGGCGGCGACCGGCCAGCGACTGCCGCGGCTGCGGCGGACATGGTGGATGATCGCGCTGTTCGGGGTCTGCCAGAACAGCCTCTATCTGGGGCTCAACTTCCAGGCGATGACGGTCGTGCCCGCCGGCCTCGCCGCCATCATCGCCAGCGCCCTTCCCCTCGCGGTCGCGGCGCTCGACCGCGTCATCGGCGGCGAGCGGCTGCCGGCGCTGGGCCTCGCGGGCCTCGCGGCTGGCTTCGCGGGCGTCGCGCTGATCATGGGCGGGCGCGTCGCCGGGGGAGCGGACCCGCTGGGCGTGGCGCTGTGCGTGGTCGGACTCATGGCGCTGGCGGTGGCGACGCTGACGGTGCGCGGCGTCTCGGCCGACGGCGGGCTCCTGATGGTGGTCGGGCTGCAGATGCTGGTGGGCTCGGCGACGCTCGCCCCCGTGGCGCTGGCGCTGGAGAGCGTCGAGGACGTGCGCCCGACGCTCTCGCTGGCGCTGGCCTTCCTCTACACCGCATTCGGGCCCGGCGTTATCGCCACGGTGATCTGGTTCCGCCTCGTCGGCCGCATCGGCCCGACCCGGGCGGCGTCATTCCATTTTCTCAACCCCGCCCTAGGCGTGGCGGTCGCCGCGGCGTTGCTGGGGGAGCGGATCGGGGTGCTGGATCTCGTCGGCGTCGCGGTGGTCACGGCCGGTATCGCGGCGGTGCAGCTCTCGCGCCGGCGAAAGCCTCAGGGCTCGTAGAAGCGCCGCGCCCGCTCGCCGATCAGGCAGTCGGCCTGCCCCGTCGGCGAGGCCTGGGCGTAGGTCACGGGCGGCGGGCCGCCGGCGATCTCCAGCACCAGCTTGCGCCGCACCGCGGCGGCGAAGTCCTCGAAGCGCCGCACGGGCAGGGAGAACGAGCCCGGCCCGCCCACCACGCAATCGGCGTAATACTGCGCCAGGTCGCCCTCGCCCGGGGACACCCGCACGATGATCGGCAGGCCGTTGATGACGATCCCCTCGGCCAGCGCCGCGTCGCGCGCCTCGGTCACCGGGCGGCCGCGGTTGTTGGCCCCGTCGCCGGAGATGTCGATCACGCGCATGAAGCCGTCGAAGCCGCTGTCGGGGAACATCCCGCGCGCATGGTCGATCGCGCCGGAGATCGAGGTGCCGCGGATGCGGCTCAGCGGCCTGGCCTCCAGCGTGTCGGCGAAGGCGCGCGCGGCCTCGGGGCTGTCGATCAGCGTCCAGTCCATCACCACGACCTGCTGGCCCGCTCCGGCCCATTCCAGGTAGCTCACGGCCACGCGCCGCCACGCGCCCTTGGTCACGGCGTCCCAGAACTCGGGCGAGCGCAGCGCCTCGACGTAGCCGCCGCGCTGGATGGCGTGCTCATGGGGGTCCATGGAGCCGGACATGTCGACCGCCAGCACCAGCTCCACGTCGACCTCGATATCCGCCGCGTGGACCGGCGCCGACAGGGCGATGCTGTAAGCCAAGGCTGCCTGCGCTATCCTCATGGGCCCAGCTTGCGGCGATTCGCGGCCTCGACCAAGCACTTCGCGCGTGGCGGTCCAGGGTCGCCCATCCAGCGGGTATTGATTAGGAAGCGCCATGACCAAGCGCGCGACGGCGGCACGGCCGCGATACCACCACGGCGACCTGCGCGCCGCGCTGATCGAGGCTGCGACGCGGCTGGTGTCGGAGAACCGCGTCGAGACCTTCAGCGTCGCGGACGCGGCGCGGGCCGCCGGCGTCTCCAGCGGCGCGCCCTATCGCCATTTCGCCGACCGCGACGACCTTCTGGACCACGTTGCGGCGGCGGCCTTCGACCGGCTGAGCGAACAGACCATCGTGGCGATGTCGACGGCGCCGCGCGGGTCGATCGAGTCGGTCGTCGCCGGCGGCTGGGCCTATGTCGCCTTCGCCGCCGAGAACCCGGAGCTGTTCCACCTGATGTGGGGCGCCGCGCGCCCGCACGGAGCGGTCAACGCCGCCAAGGAGAGCGGCCAGCAGTGCCATGCCGGCTTCATGGAGGTCTTCGCGGTCGTCATGGAGGCGCAGGGCCTCGGCGACCTCGACCCCTACGCCTTCAGCATGCCGCTCTGGGCGATGGTCCACGGCTACGCGAGCCTGCTGCTGGGTCCGGCCGAGAAGGTGCCGCGCGAGCCCGAGGCCATCCGGGCGATGATTGACGTCGGCGTGCGCGCCTATTTCGCCGGCCGCGTGGCGGCGGCGCGGACTCCGGCCGCTTCGGGCGCCTCCGCCCAAGGCGCCCCCGCCTGACTCAGCGCGGCGCGATGGCGAGGTTCTCCACGCCGTAGAGCGCCGGCGCGTTGCGCAGCCAGAGCTGGTGGCGCTCGGGGGCGAGGGAATGCTCCTCGGTCGCGTCCACGCCCCAGTGCTGCAGCGCATAGCCCACCGTGGCGGCGCGCAGCCGGGCGCGCATCACGCCGCCCTCCATGGCGTAGTCCAGCGCGACCGCCTCGGGCCGCTCCAGGCCCGGATGGGGGACCAGCTCCAGCTCGACGATGCGCATCCACTGGTCGTCCGCCTCGCGCCCCTCGGTCCCGGCCACGGGGCCGTCGAGCAGGTCGGCGCGCGCGATCCGGGTCAGCACGAAGTCGAGGAAGCGCCCGCGGCGGCGGTCGAAGGCGCGGGCGTGCCAGCGGGTGCCGGTGTCCACCAGCGCGTGGGGGGCGATCTCGCGCGTGCTCATCCCCGAGGCCAGCGAGCAATAGTCCACGACCAGCGGCCGCCCCTCGGCGATGGCGCGGGAGACGGCGGCGATGATCTCGATGCGCGGATGGTTCAGCCGCAGCGGGCGCTCGGTGCGGATGTGCGGCCCGATCTCGCCCACCGCGTCGTCGCCCAGCCCCTCGGCGATGGCGGTCAGGGTGCGCTCGGGGGGGTGGTCGAACAGCGGGCGGAAGTCGGGCGCGCCGAGATAGATCTTCTCCGAACCCTCGAAGATCAGGTTGCCCGGCGCCAGCGCGCGGTAGAGCGCGATGTCGCGCGTCGCCGCCGCCTCCTTCACCCCGAAACGCCGGATCAATGCGCCGCGGGTGACGCGGCCGAGGAACCAGGCCCGGAAGTCGATGTGGAACAGTCGCTCGCGCTGGGCCTGTCCAACCTCCCCGAGGCTTTCCTTCGTCATGCGTTCTCCCCCGTGCGGGACGGAGTATGAACGAAACAGGATCATCTCGCAAGGCCGTTGGGAATCATTGACTCGATCAAAAGGATCGCTATTGGTCTTTTCATCGAGATTGTAGCGTGGGCCAAAGGACGCCATTTCCGTCGGCGTCGGTTGCGTTCGGCCCAGTTCCCGCGCCGTCGCGCGGGGCGCCGCGGCGGTGGACCCCACACGCCGCCGCGGCGTTTCCGGCTTGCGCCGCGCGCCCCGGCCCCTCACCCTGCGGCAGGTTCGCGGGAGGAAGGCGATGCCGCTTCAGGTGGTCACCGGCGCCATGATGTCTTGCAGCTTCGGCGCCGCGCCGGCCTCGCTGATCGCGCTTGGGGCGCCGACGACGATGGCGGGCGGCCCGCCGGCGGCGACGATCATGGACTTCGCGCCGATGGCCAACGTGCCGCCCTTCGGCATGTGCTCCAGCATCGCCAACCCCACGGTGGCCTCCGCCACCGCCGCGGCGCTGGGCGCGCTGACGCCGATGCCCTGCGTCCCCGCAACCGCCGCCCCCTGGGCGCCGGGCGCATCCACCACCCTGCTGAGCGGGATGCCCGCGCTGCACGACGGCTGCAAGCTGATGTGCATGTGGGGCGGCTCGATCTCGATCAGCTTCGCCGGCCAGGCGACGGTTCAGGTGAACTGAGCCCCGCCTCGCGCACGATCCGGGCGTAGAACTCGGCCGCGGGATCCGGGGGTGCGACCGCGGCCTCGCCCGGCGCCGCCAGCCCCTCCAGCGGTCTGCCCGCGACCCACTCCTCCCGCGCCACCTCGCGCCCGTCTGGGTCGAGCGTCACGGTCGGCCCGTGGCGCAGGCCCTCGACATGGGCCGCGCGCAGGGTGGGCCGGCCGAGGGCGTCGAAGACCTCCATCACCCCGTGCAACAACCCGGCGCGATGGGGCAACACCGCCGCCCGCTCGCCCGACGCCGCGTAGAGGACGGCGGGCCCGTCGAGCCTGTCGTCGCGCCATTCGATCTCTGCGACCAGCCGGCCGTCGCGCCACTGCCGCGCCAGTCCCTCTCGCCGCCCGAGCACATAATGCGCCTCGGCCATCGGCCGACCCTCGGCGTCGTAGTCGACCGAGCGGCCGTGCGGCAGCCCGTCGGCGTACGCCGCCTCGCGCACCGGCAGGCCCTCGGGTGAGAATATCCGGTGGACCCCGTGCAGCCGCCCGGCGCGGAAGCCCGCCTCCTGCAGCAGCCGGCCGTCCGGGTCGCGCAGCTCCCACGGGCCTTCCAGCAGCGGCGGGGCGTCCTCGTCCACGCTCAGTTCACCTTCACGACGCCGCCCTTGAGCGTCAGCATCCCGCCGCCCGACACCTCCGCCGAGGCCGAGCCCTTGGCGGTCAGCGTCGATCCGCCGCTGATCTCCACGGACGTCCCCGCGGCGATGGAGGCGCTTGAGCCCGCCGACAGCGAGAAGGCGCCTCCGGCGGCGATCGAGAAGGCGCCGCCGGACTTCAGGTTCAGCCCGCCGTCCGCCTGGATCGCCACGTCGCCGCTGACCTTGATCGTCAGCCCGCCCTTGACCGTCAGCACCATGTCGCCAGTGACGGTATGGGTCAGCTTCGCCTCGTTGGTGCGGGTCTCGTCGCCGGTGACCTTGACCGTGCGCTTGCCGCCGACCGTCAGGCTCTCGTCGCCCTCTGTCACCTCGACGGTGCGCGCGCCCTTCGAGACCGTCAGCGCGTCGTCGCCCTCGTTCAGCGTGGTGGTGCGGGCGTTCTCGATCTCGATGGTCAGGTCCTTCTGGGCGTGCAGGAACACCTCCTCCTCGCCGGCCTTGTCCTCGAAGCGAAGCTCGTTGGAGCCCTCGGCGTCCTTGGAGCTGTCGGACTTCAGCACCGTTTTCGTCTGCTCGGCCGGCAGGGCGTAGGGGGGCGCGTTGGTCCCGTTGTAGACCACGCCCGTCACCAGCGGGCGGTCGGGGTCGCCGTCGAGAAAGCCGACCACCACCTCCTGCCCGATGCGCGGCAGCACGAAGGCGCCCCAGCCCGCCCCCGCCCATACCTGCGCCACGCGCAGCCAGCACGACGCGTTCTCGTCGCTCTCGCCCTCGCGGTCCCAGTGGAACTGAACCTTCACGCGGCCGTGTTCGTCGGTCCAGATCTCCTCGCCCGAGGGGCCCACCACCACGGCGGTCTGCGGCCCGGCCATGCGCGGGCGCGGCGTCCGGCGCAGGGGGCGGAAGGGCGTCTCGACCGGCAGGGCGTCGAAGACGGCCGCATAGCCGCTGTCGCCCGCGCGGCGCGAGACCGCGCGCACGAGGTGCTCCCCGGCCGCGTCGGGCTCGTCGGCGTCGGAGAATGTCAGGCGCAGGCCGGCGGAGACGGCGCGCCAGGGGGTCTCGCCCTCCAGCGCCACCGCGTCGGCCTCCTCCGCCTCCAGCCGCAGGCGCGCGACCGCGGCGCCGGCGTCGGCCGCGTCATGGCCGCCGGGATAGTGGTAGCGGCCGCGCGCGCCGTCGCCGACGCTGGCCTCCAGCGTCTCGGCCGGCCGCTCGAAGGCGTAGTCGCGCACCACCCACTTGCCCGGCGCCAGCCCCCGACGCGCCGACAGCCGGCTCACGCGCCGATCCTGCAGATGGCCCGACCGGCCCTCCAGCGGCAGGAAGGGCAGCGCGCCGCCGGAAAGCTCCGGACAGCCGCTGGCGTCGTCGAACACCACCAGCTTGTGCGATCCGGCCTCGTGGCTGAAGAAATAGCCGATCCCCTCCGCCTCCAGCAGCCGGGAGACGAAGGCGAGGTCGGTCTCCCCGAACTGCACGCAATAGGACCGCGACGGCGGGTCGGCGGCGACGGCGCGCTCGACCTCGCCAGCGTCGCCGACGACCGCCTCCACGATGTCCAGCGCGGTCTTGTCCTGGAAGATCCGGTTGTCCGAGCTGAGCGCGAGCAGCGACAGCCAAGGCCGCAGCGTCAGCGTCACGGAGCGCCCCTCGCGCCGCACCGACCAGATGACGGCGTTCAGCACGGTCTCCCCGCCGTCGCCATCGGTCAGCGTGACGTCGGCGCTCCCGCCCGGCAGCGCGGCGACGTCGAGCCCGTCGTCGGCCGCCTCGGCCTGCACGACATACTCGAAGGGCGCCGACAGCCGCTCCTCGCCCTGCAGCGAGACGGCGACCAGCGCGTCGGGCCCGAGCGGCGTGGACAGCGTCAGACCTGCGACGGGGGGCGTGCGGGCGGCCACGGGCTCAGCGCGCCTCCAGCGCGAAACCGTCCCGGCCCAGCGCCACATGCACGGCGCGGGCGGGCGCGGCGCCGGCGAGACGCTCCAGCACCAGCCCCGCGATCTGGGGGGCGAGGGTGTCGGCGATGATGGCGTCGAGGTTGCGCGCGCCGCTCTCGGTCTCGGTGGCGCGGGCGACCAGCGCCTCGACAACCGCCCGGTCCCAGGTCAGCGCGGCGCCGTGGCCGGCGGCCAGCCGCTCGCGCAGCGCGTCGAGCTTCAGCCGCGCGATCTCGCCAAGCTGCGCCGGCCCGAGCGGCAGATAGGGCGCGACGGTCAGCCGGCCGAGGAAGGCGGCGGGGAAGGCGCGCAGCAGTTCGGGACGGATCGCGGCGGCCAGCGCCGCGGGGTCGGTCTCGCCCCGGGCGGCGCGTGCTGCGATGGTCTCGGCGCCGACGTTGGAGGTCATGATGACCAGCGCGTTGCGGAAGTCCACGAGCTGGCCCTCGCTGTCCTCCATCACCCCCTTGTCGAAGACCTGATAGAACAGCTCGATGACGTCGCGGTGCGCCTTCTCCACCTCGTCGAGCAGCAAGAGCGAATAGGGCCGCCGCCGCACCGCCTCGGTCATCACCCCGCCGCGCCCGTAGCCGACATAGCCCGGCGGGGCGCCCTTCAGCCCCGAGATCGAATGCGCCTCCTGATACTCGGACATGTTGACCGTCACCAGCGAGCGCCGCCCGCCGAACAGCATGTCCGCCAGCGCCACCGCCGTCTCGGTCTTGCCGACGCCAGAAGGGCCGGCCAGCAGGAAGACGCCCGTGGGCTTTCCAGGCTCGCCGAGCTGGGCGAAATAGGTCTGGATGCGCCGGCAGATCGTGGCGAGCGCCCCGTCCTGCGCGACCACCCGCGCGCGCAGCCGCTGGTGCAGGTCCTGCGCCCCGGCCGCGCCCTCGCGCAGCATCTCGCCCGCCGGCACGCCGGTCGAGCCCGAGACGACCTGCGCCACGACCCGCGAGTCCACCACGGCATGGACCAGCGGCTCGGCGCCCTCCTGCAGGGTCTCCAGCGTCAGGCGGCGATACTCGATCTCGGACGCGTCGCCGACTTTCAGCGCCCCCAGCAGCGCGGCCACCGCCTCCTGCTCGGCCCGCCAGCGGCCGTCGAGCCCGGCGGCGGTCTCGCGCAAGGTCGCCGCCTCGTCCTCCAGCGCCGCCACGCGGTCCCCGGTCTCGCCGCCGAGCCCGTCCTCGCCGGCCAGGCGCTGCGTCTCCAGCGCCACGCCCGACAGGCGCGCCTGCGCGTCGGCCAGAGCGGGCGGCGGCTCGGACTGGCTGACCGCCACCCGCGCGCAGGCGGTGTCGAGCACGCCGATGGCCTTGTCCGGCAACTGCCGCCCGGCGATGTAGCGATGCGACAGCCGCACCGCCTCCCGCAGCCCCTCCTCGAGGATGCGCACGCCATGGTGCGCCTCCAGCTTGGCCGCCGCGCCGCGCAGCATGGCCACGGCCGCCTCGGGCTCGGGTTCGGCGACCTTGACGACCTCGAAGCGCCGGGCGAGCGCGGGATCCTTCTCGATGTGCTTCTTGTATTCGCCCCAGGTGGTCGCGGCGATGCAGCGCAGCGCGCCGCGGGCCAGCGCGGGCTTCAGCAGGTTGGCCGCATCCCCCTGCCCCGCCTGCCCGCCGGCGCCGATCAGCAGATGCGCCTCGTCGATGAACAGCACCACCGGCGACGGCGAGGCCGCCACCCCGTCCAGCACGCCGCGCAGCCGCTTCTCGAACTCGCCGCGGACGCCCGTTCCGGCCTGCAGGGCGCCGAGGTCCAGCGCCAGCAGCCGCGCGCCGGCCAGCGCCTTCGGGACGGCCCCCGTCACCAGCCGCTGCGCCAGCCCCTCGACCACCGCGGTCTTGCCCACCCCAGCCTCGCCGGTGAGGATCGGATTGTTCTGGCGCCGACGCAGCAGCACGTCGACCAGCTGGCGGATCTCGGCGTCGCGCCCGGTCACCGGGTCGATGCGGCCCGCGCGCGCCTCGGCGGTCAGGTCCTGGGTGTAGACGGCCAGCGGGTCGTCAGGGTTGGTCTGCGCCTCGGCCGCCGGGGTCCGGCCCAACTCCTGGTCCAGCCGGTCGCGCGAGACGCGCGCCAGCAGGGGAAGCGTCGCGAGGATCAGCCGCCGCGGGGTCTCGGCCGTCAGCATGGCGCGCAGCAGGCCGCCGGCGGAGACCTTGCCGCCGCCCTGCTCCAGCGAGGCGAAGCTCCAGGCCTCCTTGAGGGTCTCCACCAGATGCGCCGAGAGCGCCGGCGTGCGCGTGGCGCCGGCCGCGAAGCCGTCCACGGCCTTGCCCAGCGCCGCGCGCAGGCTGGCGGGATCGAGGTCGGACTGGCGGACGAGCCGCGCGGGCTCGCCATCGTCCTCGGCCAGCAGTTCGGCCAGCAGGTGCTCCAGCTCCACGGTGGCGTGGCCGCGGGCGCGGCAGGTCTGCGCGGCGCGCTCCAGCGCCCCGCGCGCCGGCGCGTCGAGCCGCTGGACGAGGGCGCGCATGTCGGTCACGCCGCACCCCGCAGCCGGAAATGCGCGGTCTGGTCCGTCCGTCGCACCGGCGCCAGCCAGCTCGACCAGCCGAGCCGTGTGGCCCGGCCGAGCGTCGCCGCGGGCGTCTCCGGCGCGGCGACGGTCAGGGAGACGTCGATGTCGGGCTCGGGCGGCAGGGCGTGGCGGGCCAGCGCCGCGAGCCGCGCATGGCCCGGCCCGCCCGGCAACAGTTCGGCGAAGCGGCGGGCGGGCAGCGGGCCGATCTCGACCGCCACGCGCCCCTCCTGCAGCCAGACCCGCCCGCCCAGCGCGGTCGCGCCCAGCCGCGCCGCGCCGAGGCGCGTGCGGTCCTCCGTCGCGAGCGGCGTCCAGCCGCCCACGAGGCCGCGCACCCGCGTCGGCGCGCCGACCGCCGCCGCGATCAGGCGGCCCGCGGCGTGCAGCCCGGCGGGGCGGCGGTGCAGCAGGGCCGCGCCGCACAGCAGATCGCGGTCGAAGCCCGGCGCCTCGGTCGCCGGGTCGGCGCGGGCGGCCAGCGCGCGCAGGGCCGCAGCCTGCGGCGTGAAGGCCGGCTCGGTCGCCGCTGCGGCCGGGCGCTCGAGCCGCATCAGGTCCACCAGCAGGCGCGCGAGCCGGTCGCCGAACAGGTCGAAGAAGGCGCGCGGCCCCGGGTCGCCCGCCCGCGCTCGACCCCGCACCGCCTCGCCGATCGGCGAGGGCATCGGCCCTTCGGGCCCGAACAGCGCCATCACCGCGGTCTCGATCACCGGCCCGGCGGGATCGTCGCGCACGTCCTCCACGTCGCCCGGCGGAAACACCGGCGACAACGGCGCGCGGAAGCGCACCCGGCCCGCCCCCTCGGCCTCCAGCGCGCGCACGGCCGCCAGCAGCGCGAAGCGCCGCGGCGCTTCGCGCAGGCTCACAGCAGGGCGGCGTCGCCCGTCATCGGCGGCCATCGCGCCCACTCCCCGTCCCTACCCGCGCCACGAAGCACGAGTTCCGTGAAGGCGACCGGACCCGCGTGCAGGGCGAAGAACTGCGCCAGCACGGCCCCGAAGAGCCAGCCCGAACCGCCGATGAAGCCTTCCTCGTCGAGCGTGACCGTCACCTCGACGCCGCGCACGAAGCCACGCCAGGCGTCGCGGCCGACCCGTCGCGCCACGCGGCGCGCGGCCAGCCCGACCACGCCCTCGACCTGCCGCGCGGTGGTGCGCGAGCCGACGCCGCCATAGAGCGCGAGGCTCTCGCGCAGCGCCGGAAGGGCCAGCGGCCCCTCTGTCAGCGCCAGCCGGTTGGACGACAGATGCGCGATCAGCCGCCACAGATCGGCGCCCGCCGCAGGCGGGTCCTGCTGCGGCGTCGGCTTGGTGGCCAGCGTCGGCGCGAGAACCGGCGCGTCCACGCCGATCCCGAGCCCCGCCCCGGCCGGCAGCAGCGCCGCGAGCCCGCGGCTGGTGCATTGCAGGTGGGCGAAGGCGACCTCGGCGGGCGCGGCGCGGCCGAAGCCGCGGTCGCGGAAGGCGATCAGCACATCCGAGCCGCCATGGTCGGCGCGACGCGTCGGCGCGCGCCGCGCGATCCAGCCCAGATCAGGCGCGCAGTCCTCGGCGGCGAAGCCGAAGAAGGGGGCGACTCGCCCCGCCGCGCCGGGTTCGATGCGGGTCAGCGTCACGCGGTCGATGGAATGGACCTCGACGCTGCGCTCCTCCCGCGCGTCCGGGGCGAGAACATATTCCACCGCGCCCGGGTCGAGGCGGATCGGCTCGCTGATGCGGCTGAACAGGTTGACGACGGGCACCTCGTGCAGCCTCAGACCGCCGCCCTCGGCCGCGGCCAGCGCCTGCGGCGCAGCGTCCACGATCAGGACCAGATCGAGAAAGCCCCCCTCGGCGACGCCCGCCGCCGCATCGAGGCCCTCGATGTCGAGAAACAGGAACTTGTCGGGGAAGGCGAACCATTCCTGCACCAGCCGGTGGGCGTCGTGGGACGCGGGCGGGCTCGGCAGCAGCGCCTCCTCGGGGCGGAAGCCGACGGGCGAAAGGCGGGCGCCCGCCAGCCGCCGCGCCCGGCCGGTCGAGCGGTCGCCCAGCGCCACGGGCTCAGCGCCGGGGTCCATCGCCCAGACCTCGCGCGCGCCCGTGAGCAGGGTCTCCAGCATCGCGGAGGCGAGGCCGAAGGCCCCGGCGAGCCGGAACCGCAACGAACCGGGCGCAAGGTCGGCGAAGCGCTCGCCCCCCAGCGCGGCGAGACGGATGCGCAGCGCCGACCCGGCCTCGGCCCGACCGTCGAGGAAGGGCAGCAACGCGGCGTCCGGCCGGTCGACGGCGGCGATGCTCAGCGGCTGCAGCGTGACGTCCCATGCGGTGCGCAGGCGGACGGCGGCGCCCAGGTCGGTCCGGGCGGTGAGTTGCGCGCCCCGCGGCACGACGAAGCCGGCCGCGGCGCGGGCGCGCGCGGGGTTCACCGGCAGCGCGGCGATCGCCATGGAGGGGGTCGGCGCCACCAGCGCCGGATAGAGCGCGTCGAGCATCCCGCTCGCCAGCCTCGGCAACTGACCGTCGAGATTGCGCTGGACGCGCGCGGTCAGGAAGGCGACGGCCTCGATCAGCCGCTCCACGTCCGGATCGGAGCCGCCCTCGGGGCCGAGGTCGAGCGCGCCGGCGACGCGGGGATAACGCGCGGCGAAGGCGGCGCCCTCTTCGCGCAGGTCGGAAAGTTCGCGCAGGAACCAGTCGCGCTGCTCGGCGCGGGTCTCGATGCTCATCGCGCGGCGCTCACGGCGCCCGACCCGGCGTCAGCGGCGCGAGAAACTCGAAGGGCTCGAACAACCGGCCCAGCCGCATCGCCCCCGCGATGCGCACGCGCAGCGTCTGCGGCGCATCGGGGTCCGGCGCGATCTCGACCACCGGACTGGACAGCCGCGGCTCGAAGGCCGCCACCGCCTCGCGGATGTCGGCCGCGACGCGCAGGCGGTCCTCCTCGCGGGAAGGCGAGAGTCCGGGCTCGGGCCCTGCGCCGTATTCGGTCACGCGCCGCGCCGCCGCCGGCTTGCCGACGGCCGAAGCCGGCGCACGGGTGGCCAGCAGCGCCTCGAGCCGCGCCGCGATCGCCTCCCGCAGCGCGTCCGCGTGATAGACGCGCGGCCCCTCTGGTTCGAACAGCCGCTCGAACAGCGCGGGTCGCGACCCATCGATGCGGCGCGGCCCCGCAGAGAGGCCGCGCGCGGGCGCCGCTGCGCGCCGTTCAGGCAACTTCCTGCGTGAGCAGGTCGTGGCTCACGGGCTGGTCGCCGTCCGCCGTGCCGTCCTCGGTCTTCTGCTTCTTGTAGGTGTACGTCACCTTGCCGTAGTTCAGCGACACGGTCTCGGTCGGCACGTCGCCTGTCCCGCCCCCGATGCTCACGTTCGAGATGATCACCTTCTCCATCTCGATCTTGAGATACTCCACCGGCTCGTTGTCGCCGTCCGCGCGATAGGCGGTGAAGGTGCACTTCTCGATCTGGTTGCCCTGCCAGCACAGCTTCAGCAGGTCGTCGGTCGAGCTGTCGGTATACTTGGTGAAGCTGAAGTCGCTGTGGTTGGCCTTCTCCACCGTGCCGCTGCCCGCTGACACCCGCACGGGCGACGTCGGCTGGTTGAAGGAATGGCTCCACGAGAGAACCTGGATTTCGTTGGTGTGGTCGCTGTCCGCGGCCTCCCCCTCGACGTCCGGCCCCTCGATCTTGATGAACATGTTGCTCGCCATGGCGCGATCTCCCTTGCTTCAGCGTCAGGCGGCGGCCGGCGGCAACTCTGCCACCAGCCGGATCGAGGTGGACAGCTCTTCGAGCTGGAAGTGCGGGCGCAGGAAGATCACGGCCTGATAGACGCCCGGACGGCCGGGAACGGGCCTGACGTCCACCCGCGCCTCGCGCAGCGGATACTTCGCCTTCAGCGACTGCCCGGCGTCGTCCTTCCCGAGCACATACTGCCCGATCCAGGTCGTCAGGAAGTCGCGCACGTTGTCCTCGGTCATGAACGCGCCGATCTTGTCGCGCATGATGACCTTGACGTAGTGGGCGAAGCGCGACGTGTTCAGGATGTAGGGCAGCATCGAGGACAGCTTGGCGTTCGCGTTGGCCTCGTTGGTGTTGTACTTCTTCGCCTGATTGGCCGTCGAGCCGCCGAAGAACGCCGCGTAGTCCGTGTTCTTGCAGTGAAGCAGCGCGATGAAGCCAAGGTCGTCGAGCTCCTTCTCGCGCCGGTCGGTGATCGCCACCTCGGTCGGGCACTTGGCCGCGACGTCGCCGTCGACGGTGAAGAAGGTGTGCGTCGGCAGGCCCTCGACCTTGCCGCCGCCCTCGACGCCGCGGATCGCCGCGGTCCAGCCGTGCTTGGAGAAGGACGCGGCGATGCGCTCGGCCATCACAAAGGCCGGGTTGCCCCAGAGATACTTCTCGTGGTCCTTGCCGTCGGTAGCCTCGCGGAAATCCAGTCCCTCCACCGGCACAGTGTCGGGCCCGTAGGGCAGGCGCATCAGCACCCGCGGCAGGCACAGCGCGACGTAGCGGCTGTCCTCGCTCTCGCGGAAGCCGCGCCAGGCGATCAGCTCGGCGCTCTCGAAGATCTTGCTCAGGTCCCGCGGCACGGGCAGCTCGGTGAAGCTGTCCATGTCGAACAGGCGCGGGCTGGCCGAGGCGATGAAGGGCGCGTGGGCCGAGGCGGCGACGCCCGAGACCAGCTTGAGCAGCGCCACGTCCTGCGGGTGACGGCCGAACTCGTAGCCGCCGACCAGCATGGAGAAGGGATGGCCGCCGAAGGTGCCGTATTCCTCCTCGTAGACCTTCTTGAACAGCGCGCTCTGGTCGAACTCGACCGCCTTTTCGAGGTCCTTCAGCAGGTCGGCCTTGGACACGTTGAGCAGGCGGATCTTGAGCGACTTGCCGGTCTCCGCGTTCATCACGAGATAGCGCAGCCCGCGCCAGGTCGCCTCGAGCGCCTGGAAATCGGCATGGTGCATGATTTCGTTCAACTGGGCGGAGATCAGCCGGTCGATCTCGGCGATCCGGTCGTTGATCAACGCCACGACGTCCGAGCCCACCCGGTCCTCGTCGGCGAGCACGTCGTTGACGAACTCCGCCACCAGATCGCGGGCATAGGCGCGCTGGCTCTCGTCGCGCGCGATCTTGCCGTCGAAGATGATCTGGTCGAGCAGGCTGCGCTCGTCTGCCGTCGCAGCGGCGCCCTCGGCTTCCGTTTCGGCCATTCTGTCGAGACTCCCTTTGCCGGCCCGCCGCAGCGGCGCGGCCCTTGCCTATGTCGAAGTCGTCAATCCTGCGCTGCGCGCGCCAAGGGGCGCGCGCGGTCTCACTTGTCTTCCTTGGCCTCGTCCGCGTCGCCGTCGCCGAGCTGCTCCTTGAGCGTCGACTGGCGCTCGGTGTTCTCGACCACCTCGGCCAGCAGCGCGTCGAGCTTGTCGTTGCCGTCGAGCTTGGTCAGCAGGTCGCGCAGCTTGCCGCGGGCCTCGAACAGCTTGGCCAGCGCCGGGGTCTGCTTCACGACCGCCTCGGGCGCGAAGTCGTCGAACTTCGAGAAGGTCAGCTCGACGTTCAGGTTGTCCTCCGCCCCCTCCTGGAGCCGGTTCGGCGTGCGGAAGGCGAGGCGCGGCGCGGCGGCCGCCATGACTTCGTCGAAATTGTCGCGATCTATGGCGACGAACTTCCGGTCGCCGACGCGCGGCAGAGCGGTCGCGGGCTTGCCCGACAGGTCGGCCATGACGCCGATGACGAAGGGAAGCTCCTTGCGCTCGATCGCATCGCCGATCTCGACGTCATAGGTGATCTGCACCCGCGGCGGGCGCACACGCGACAGCTTGTGCTGCAGGCTTTCGGCCATCTCCGGCTTCCTCCAAGGGTTGGGTTGTCGTCTCTTGGGCTGCACCCTACGAGCGCAGGTGTTACTGAGATGCTACCTTAAGTTGCGATCCTTCGCCAAAGACAAATCACGGCGCCTCCTCAGACTTTTGGCTCAGTTCCCGATCAGCCACTTCAACATCTCGGGATCGCGACCGCCCTTGGTGAGGTCGGCCAGCACCTCGGGCGCGCCCATGCCGCCCCAGCGCACGGCGCGCTCGATCAGATACGGGGTGAGGCTGTGGGGCTCGCTCCGACGCAGTTGCTCGGCGATGGCCGCAAGCGCGCGATAGGCCGCCTCGCGATCGGTCGGAAGCTGCATCTGCGCAGGGGGCTGCGCGCTGCGGTCCATGGCGTCGCTCATGCTGGCGATCTCCGCGGCGAGGGATTCGGAGGGCCCCGGGACCGGCTCCGGCGGCGGGTGGGAAACGGGCTCCGGCGCAGGCGGCCGGCGGTCGAGCGCGGTGCGCGCGAGCGCGCCCGCATCCCGCGCGGCGGCGCGCAGCCGTCCCAGCGACGGCGCCGTCTCGCCCGCCAGCGCCGCGAGCCTGCGCTCCAGCGCCTGCGCGGCCTCGGTCGCGGCGCCGCAGGCGGCGAGCAGCGCCTCGAGGCTCTCGCGCGGCGTCCGGTCGGCCAGCTGGTCGAACTCGCCCACTGTGCTCCATGGGGCGGGCGCCTTGCCGGGCTTCTTCGCGGCGCGCCGCGCGCCCTCGCGCCGGCTGGCGGCGGCGTGGTCGCTCCAGCTCAACGCCACGGTCCCGGATTCGGTCTCGGCGATGGCGACGGGCGTCGTGGCCAGCAGCAGCGCCAGCGCCCCGTCGAGCCAGACGAGCGGGGCGAAGCGCGGCGAATCCGGCTCGCCGTCATGGGCGGGGTGCATCGTCTCCCACCACAGCTCGCAGAAGTCGCCGAGGAACCGCAGCCCTTCCGCCGCGGCCGCCGGCCCGTCGAGCCGCACCGCGGCGTCCACCAGCCAGCAGGCGGCCTGCAGGTCCTTGGACTTGCGCTCGAGCGCGTCGCGGCAGAGCGACGCCGCGCGCTCCCAGTCGGCATGCTTCAGGTCGCGCCGCCAGACGCCGCGGGGCAGGTCGTCATCCTCCTCGCGCCGCGCGTCCTCGATCTCGGCGTGGACCGGGCCCCAGCGGAGCGAGGCCCCGGCCGGCTCCGGACCGGGAACGGGGGCGAGCAGCCCCTCGAAGCGCCCGGCGCTCATCCGCCGGGGCCGCGGGCGGGAAAGACCGGCATCGCCAGCGGCGGGCCCACGGGGCGGCCGCCGCCCGGGTCGACCGCGCGGATGTCGAGGCGCAGGAAGAGCCGGGCCCGGTCGAGCCGCGGCGCCTCGCCCTGCGCGGTCTCGGGGTTCGGGATGAGCGGCGTCTCGATCCGCAGCACGTTGGGCCGCGGCTCGGGCAGCAGCGCGACCTCCGAGGCCGGCGCGGCGTTGGCGGCGACCAGAGCCAGCAGCGCCCAGGGCCCGTCGTAGCTCAGCCGCAGCGTGCGCGCGCCGAGATCGGCGTCGCCGCGGCGCGGCCGGTCCGGCGCCTGCGGCGCGTTGCGCGCCCAGCGGGCGGTAAGCTCCACCGCGTCGCCCTCGCGCCAGATCAGCGACCGCGGCGCCTCGAAGGAGCTCAGCCTGTCGTCGCCGATCCGCAGCGTCCACTCGATGACCTGATCGCCGGCGACTTCCCGCGCGCGGTTGGTGCGGAAATCCACGTCCACCGCGAAGGCGAGCGTGGGCGGCGGCGGTCCGTCGAGGCCGCCGGCGAGGAAGAAGCGCACAGCCTCCAGCCCCTCGGCGAAGTCGAAGGTCAGGAAGTCCGCGAAGTCCGCCGCGTCGCCGCCGGCGGCCAGTCGCGCGATCTCGGCCCCGTTGGCGGCGAAGAAGCGCCGCACTGTGGCGGGGTCGGCCGCATCGCGGTAGCGCGCGGGATCGGGCAGCGGCGCGCCCGCCCCGGCGCCGACGAAGGGGAAGCGGCCCGCCAGCGTCCCGTCGAAGACCGCGCCCAGATCGGCGCCCGCCGTCCGCGCCGCATCGGCGGCCAGTCCCTCGCAACGCCGTCGCGCCGCGTCCTTCAACTCCGCCAGCCGCGCGCCGAAGAAACTCGCGCCGGGCCGCACCGCCGCCAGCCGCTGGGCGCAGGTCGGCGCGTCCAGCTCGTTGAGGTCGAGCAGGATGAAGCGCTCGAGATCGGCGAGGTCGTTCCGTGGCGAACTGCGGTCGTAGTCGGCCAGCGCGACGAGGATCTCGCGCCAGCGCGCCGCCGCCGCGGCGAGGTCGGAAGGCAGGCCGGTCTCGGCGCCGCGCAGATAGCCGATGGCCGGCGCGGCGCGGCCCTGCCCCAACAGCTGCACGAAGACGCGCCAGTCCCCGACCAGCCCGGCCAGCGCCCCGTCGCTGCCCAGCCCGAACATCTCCGCCGCGCCGCCCGGGCGCCCGTCCCAGAACGCGAATCCCTGCGAAAGCGGCGCATAGGGCCGCGCGCCCTGCAGCGCGCGCTCGGCGTCGCGCAGAAGCCGCGCGGCCTGTGCGCCGGCGGTGCGCTGCAGCGTCTCGCCCATCCGGGGCAGCAGCAGCAGGGCCGCCCGATCGCGCAACTGCCCCAGCGTCGGCGCGGCGGCGGCGAAGGACTGGGCCTCGGCGCGCGCCGCGTCGTCGCCGAAGGAGCCGGCCAGCAGCGGGCGGCGGGCGGCCTCGATCAGCCCCACGATCCGCGCCTCGGTGCGGGCCCGGCCCAGCGCCGCGATCACCTCGCGCAGGTCGGCCGGCAGATCGACCAACCCGAGCGTCAGCGCGAACTGCAGCGCCTCCGCCGTCGCCAGCGCCTCGCCCAGCTGATCCGGCGCCCAGCCGAAGCGCTCGCCCTCCGCGACCGTGACCGGCGAAGCAGGCGGCGCTGCGAGCAGGCGCCCGTCGGCGGCGAGCCGGCGGAGCGTGTCGCGCGTCGCGGGATAAAGCGGGTCCAGCTGCGCCCGGGCGCCCACGCCGACCACGATCGGGCGCCCCAGAAAGCCGCGCATCATCGCCGCCTCGCTCACGGCGTCCGCCTTGCCGTCGCGCGCCGCGACCGTGAGCCGGTCGCCCATGCGCGGCGGCGCGAAGCTGAGCCCGCCGATCTCGGCGGCGGCGCGGGCGAGCCGCTGGTCGGCGGCGGTCCCGCCGCCGCTCAGCCAGTTGCGGTCCTGATCGGCCAGCAGGCCTTCCGCCGTCTCGATCGCCGCGGCCAGCGCGGCGAGGCGGACCGGAATGGCCTCCGGCTCGGCCCCGGCGCGGCTCATCAGCCAGACGACCTCGCGCTGCACCGCCTGCAGCGCGACGAACAGCGCGTCCCGCCGCCACGCCCCGGCGAAGGCGTCCTCGACGGGCAGTTCAAGGCTCGCCTCCAGCGCGGCCCAGGCGGCGGGATCGTCGAAGCGCTGCGGGCGGGTGAGGGCGAGGGCGTCGATGTAGAGCCGGTAGTTGTCCTCGAAGCCCGGCGGCGGCGCGATGCCCAACGCCGCCTGCGCCACCTGCGCGAGGTCGTCCGGCTCGCGCGATCGGGGCAGCCCGCCGAAGCGGCGCACCGCCAGGTCGATCTCGACCAGCCGGCCGCCCAGCGCGGCGAGGGTCTCGGGCGGCGGCCCCCCGGGGCGTGCGGCGCGGCCGGCGGCCTCCTCGATGCGGTGCTTCAGGCCGAGGTTCAGCGCGCGCAGCGCCACCTGGTCGAAGCCCACCGCCAGCGCGCTCCTGATCCGGCGATCCAAGCTCGACGAGAAGGACGTGGGCGCCAGCGCGGTCTCGACCCGGTCGAACCTCACGGCCGCCATGGCCTCGAATATCTGCTCGGTCTGGCGCTCCAGCGTCCCGGCGGGGGCCTCGCGGCCGGCCGCGGAGAGCGCGCGGTTCTCGGAGGTGGTCCGCTCCACCAGCGCGAGCAGACGGTTCACGCCCTCGGACTCGTTGTCGCTGATCCACAGGGCCGCCAGCGCGATGACGCCGACCCCCGCCGCCGCCGCCGCGCCGATGCGCAGGCGTCGGGCGATCATGTCGGCCCGCGTCGCGCTGCGGCTCAGCGGCTCGGCGAGCCCCGCCTCGGGCAGCATCTTGCGACGCACGACGTCCGCGGCGAAGGCGGCCGGGCCGCCGTCGGCGCCGCCGACCCAGTAGACGCCGCGCAGGCTCGGCTCCTCGGTCTCCGCGCCCGGGGCGAGCGCGGCGGCGAGGAAGGCGCGCAGCGGCGCGGCGAGCGCGCGCGCCTCGCCGGGCATCGCGAGCGCGGCGCCGGGCGCGGCGGCGAACGCGTCGCCCCCGGCGCCGGCGAGCGCGTCCAGCGCCACAGCCTCCAGCGCTTCGGCGACGGTCTCGGCCGCGTCCTCGGCCCAGCGCGGATCGAAGGCGGCGTCGGGCGGGTTCGGATTGGACCAGCCGAGCGGCGCGTCGCCCTCGCGCCCCTCGCGGGCCGCCGTCGCCAACGCCGCGAGCCCCGGCGTCGCATCGGCGCCGGTCAGCAGCACGTAGACCGGCGCGCGCAGCCCGCCGAGCGTCTGGGCGTCGGCGATCATCGCCGCGAATCGCGCGCCCAGCGCCTCGACCGCGCCGGGGTTCTCGGCCCAGAGCTTGCGCAGCACCCCGGCCCGAACCGCCAGCGCCAGCGCGTCGAATGGACCCTCGCCGTCGCGACTCGACGCGGCGGCGACGGCTTCGGCCCAACGCTCGCGCCAGTTCTCGGCCGCCAGCAGCGACTCGCCGAAATCCAGCACCGCGCCGTCCGCGACGGGAATGCGCCGCGCGCCGCCGTCCGAGGCGGCGCGGCCGTCGCCGACGCCCCGCAGGGCCGCGAGCACCGCCGGGGTCCCCGCCCCCGGCGCCGGCAGCAGGGCCACGACGGCGCCGGAGCGGCCAGCCCCCTGCACCGCCGGCTGCGCCGCAACCGCGGCCGGCGCGGACGCGGGGGGCGGGGCGGCGCCCGCCGCCGCGGGCACGGCCTGACCGGCCACGCGCCAGGTGAGGAACGCGACGGCGAGCATCAGCCCGGCGAGCGCGACGGCGATCATCGGCAGGTGGGGGCCGAGGGCTGCGACCATCGTCAGAGCCCCGAGCCGGCGGCCGCGTCGATCACCGCGTCGGCGCGGCGAGCGACCTCGGCGTGGGTCGAGGACCACATGAGATGCGAGGTCACGAGCCATGCGATCGCGACCAGACCGAGCGCGGCCACCGCCCGCTCCACCGGCCGCCGTCGGGGACGGCGCGGCGCGGCGCGGGTGTGGGCGAGGGTCTGGGCGAAGCGGCCGCGCAGGTCCAGCCCCTGCGGAACCGGCCGCTCCATCGCCAGATCGTAGAGCGCGGCCGTCAGGCGCGCCGCGCGCGCCTCGCCGTCCGGCCCGTCGCGCAACCCGCCGCGGAAGCCCAGCGCGAAGACGAGATAAAGCGCCGCGGCGGCGTCTCGCGTAGCCGGCGCGCGCAGGGCCGCCATCGCCTCGGCCGCCTCGACGAGGCGCTCGCCCGCGACCTCGCCGCCCCAGATCGCGCGCTCCAGCAGCATGCCCGGCCACACGGCCGCGCCGGGCCAGCGGCGCAGGTGGATCAGCGCCTCGTCGGCGTAGGCGGTGAGAACATAGGCCGGGCTGAGCGGCGGGACGCCGCGCACCGGCGCATCCGGCGCCCCCAGATCGACCAGCACCCGGCGCAGGAGCAGGAAGGCGGCGCGCGCCGCCTCCGACGGCTCGGCCTCGGAAGGCGTCGTCGCCTCGTCCAGCGCCGCGTCGAGCCGGGAGAAGGCGCGCAGCGCGTCGCGCGCCTGCCGCGGAACGCTCATCGGGCGCCCCCAGCGCCGCGCGCCGAGGCGGGCTCGTCGCCCGAGGCGTTCTCCGGCGGCAGGACAAGCCCCACGGCGGCGGGCGCGCCCGGGGCGTCGGCGCCGGAGGGGTGGCGCAACTCCAGCCGCCGGCCCGGCGTCAGGAAGGTGCTGTCGCGGTCGACCTCGACGGCCACCGCCCCCGGGGGCGCGGCGACATCCAGCGCCTCGGGGCCCGCCAGCAACCGTCGCGTCGCCCCGCGCACCCGCAGCCGCCGCGCCTGGGGCATGGCGTCCTCGGTGGCGCAGACGGCGGCCATGGCCCAGTCGCCGGTCCCCTCGGACCCCGCGCCGGGTCCGGGACGCAGCAGCAGATGGAAGGGCTCGGCAAGCGGCACGTCGTGGCGCAGCGTGAAGGCGCCGTCCTCGCCGCGGACGAAGGGCAGCACGCGCCGCCCCGTGCGCAGCCGCGCCAGCGCCGGCAGGATCAGCGCCGCGAGCGCGCGGAAAGCCGGCAGGGCGTCGGCGTGGACGTAGTCGGGCGCCGTGGGCGGGGCGAGCGCGACATCGACGCCCGCGATCGCTCCCAGACAGTCGCAGAGCGTGAGATAGAGCGCATAGGGCGCCGCGGTTCCGTCGCGCAGCACCGCCTCCAGCCGCGGCAGCGGTCCGCAGACGGCGCGCAGCGACGCCGACAGCCCCTCCAGATCGGCGCCCCCGCTGCGCGCCGCGGCGCGCAGCCGCTCGGCGAGCGCGCCGGCCCGCTCGCGAAGGGCCAGCGCCACCTCGGTCGCGATGGCGTGGGGCGCCGTTCCGGGCCCGCAGCGCAGCAGCGGCGGGGCGTAGTCGACCAACTGCAGCCGCCCCTCGCGCCGCGCCACCACCGCCAGCGGGAGCGAGACGTAACCCCCGCCGGGCGGAACGAGCGGCCCGTCGGTGGCGATCAGCACGGGAGCGGGGCGCAGCCGGGGGGCGGGCGCCGGATTGTCGCCGGTGTTGCGGTCGAGCAGCGCAGGCCCCTCGACCGAGCGGTAGCGCCGCAGCGCGCCCTCCGCCGCCTCCCGCTCCGACCGCGCCGGAACGGCGACGTGGATGGCCGCCGGCCCATCGGCGAGGTCGCGGTCCAGCGCCTCCAGATCGATCTCCAGCACGGCGTCGCCCGCTCCTGGCCAGGACAGCGCGAGGCCGTCGCCGAACAGCGCCTGCAGCGCGAGCACCCGCAGCCGCCCGGCCATCAGCGCGCCGTCGTCCAGCCGCAGCGCCAACACGCCCCAGAAGAAGGGCTCCGCGACGCGCAGGCGGTCGCCGAGCAGCGCCTCGACGCGCGCGGCCTCCGCCTGCAGGTGCTGGGGGGCCAGCAACATGCCCTCGTGCCACTGCACGGCGTCGGGCGCGGCGAAAGCGGCCGGCTCGTCGTGCTCGCGGGCGCTCATCGTTCGGCCGTCATGCGGGGAGTGTCATCGTTTGACCTTCACGGGCTCACCACCAGGTCCTCGGCCTCGACACGCACCGTCAGCCGGCGCAGCCCGTCCAGCCGCACCCGGTGGGCCCCTGGGGCGCGCAGGCTGGCGAAGACGTAGATCGCGGCGGGACCGCACTGGAAGCGCACGTCCTCCGGCCCGATGCTCTGGCCGGGCGCGATCTCCCAGCCCGACACCTCCAGCGTCGCGGGGTTGTCGCGCCGCAACTGCTCGCGCTGGGCGAAATAGGCGCCGGCGTCGAGCCCGGCGAGCCGCTCCGCCAGCGCCTGATCCTTCGCAGCGACGATGTCGACCGCGGTGGCCGACGCGCGGTTGGCGTCCGCGGCGGCCACGACGTCGACGCGGCCCGTCTCGTCGAACAGGCAGGGTCTCGCGCAGGCCCCGAGGGAGAGCGCCGCGACGAGGAGTGCTGCGGCCCTCATGGCGCCGACCCGACGGCGCGGATCAGGGGCTCGACCCCGAAGGCGCGGCGGATCGCGCCGGCGGCGTCGCTGGCGAGGCTCGCGTCGGGAAAGGGCCCGACCGCGACCATCGACCAGGCGCGACCGGCGGCGTCCTCGAAACCCGCGACGCTCACCGGCCCCACGGTCTCGGAGACCCGCTCGGCGAAGCGGGCGGCGTTCTCGGCGTCAAGAAACGCGCCCGCCTCCAGCATGAAGCGGCGGTCGCCCAGCGCGTCGAGCGCCGCGGTCCGGCGCGGGTCGGCGGCGGGGTCCGGCTCGACGGCGGGGGGCGGCGCGGGCTGCAGGGCGGGCGGGGCTACGGCCGCATAGGCGGGGGCGGAGACCGCCGGGTCCTCCCGCGGCGGCTGGACGGCGACCGGGTCCGGCGCAGGCTCGGGGGCGGCGGCGACCGGCGCAGGGGGTGCGTCCGCGGCGGGCCCCGCCGCCGTCGCGGCGGGCGGAGGGGCGACGGGAGGGGGCGCCGCGTGACCGGCGAGGATGAGCGCCACAACCGCGCCCAGCAGGAAGGCGCAGGAGGCGACGGTCGCCATTCCCACGGCCACCAGCCGCCGGCGCCGAGGGTCGACTAACCCTGCCCAGCCATTCATGCTCGCCTACGCCTCTTGAAACCGCCTTCGTTCGGGCCGTTTATCGACACACTGTCACGTGGAGGGTTCCATGCAAGCCCAAGTTGCGTTGGGGCTGCGTGACGCGCGAGAGTGAGTCTTCCGCGCATCGCCCGGCGCGCCCGCTTTGACCGCCGGCGCCACAACCGCTAGGTAAACGGCTCGTGAAAAAGAAAGGGTTAACGCGTGCGCGCCGAGACCGAGAAGACCGTCGAGGCGATCGAGAAGTCCCTCGAACTCCTGCGCCACCGCATCGGCTGGACCACCGCCGAGGCGCGGCTGGAGGAGTTGAACGCGCGGGCCGAAGACCCCGACCTCTGGAACGACCCCGCCCACGCGCAGAAGGTGATGCGCGAGCGGCAGAACCTCGCCGACGCGGTTGACGCCTACAAGAGCCTCGCCCGCGAACTGTCGGACCAGACCGAACTGCTGGAGCTGGGCGAGGCCGAGGACGACGCCGACGTGGTCGCAGAGGCCGAAGTCGCGCTGACCGCGCTGCGCGAGCGCGCGGCGCAGGCCGAGATCGAGGCGTTGCTGTCAGGCGAGATGGACGGCGCCGACACCTTCCTTGAAATCAACGCCGGGGCCGGCGGCACCGAGAGCTGCGACTGGGCCCAGATGCTCGTGCGGATGTACCTGCGGTGGGCCGAGCGGCGCGGCTACAAGGTCGAGCTGATGGCCGAGACCGCGGGCGAGGAGGCGGGCATCCGTTCGGCCACCTACCAGGTCAAGGGCCACAACGCCTATGGCTGGCTGAAGTCCGAGAGCGGCGTGCACCGGCTCGTGCGCATCTCGCCCTTCGACAGCCAGGCCCGGCGGCACACCTCCTTCAGCTCGGTCTGGGTCTATCCCGTGATCGACGACAGCATCGAGATCGAGATCGCGCCGAACGACATCCGCATCGACACCTACCGCTCGTCCGGCGCCGGCGGCCAGCACGTCAACACGACCGATTCCGCGGTGCGCATCACCCACTTCCCCACCGGGATCGTGGTGACGTCCTCGGAGAAGTCGCAGCACCAGAACCGCGCCAACGCCATGGCGGCGCTGAAGGCGCGGCTCTACGACCTCGAGATGAAGAAGCGCACGCAGGCGATCCAGGACGCCCACGACAGCAAGGCCGACGTTGGCTGGGGCAACCAGATCCGCAGCTACGTCCTGCAGCCCTACCAGATGGTCAAGGACCTGCGCACGGGCGTCGAGACCTCCGACACGCAGGGCGTGCTCGACGGCGACGTGGACCGCTTCATGGCGGCGACACTGGCCATGGACGTCGCAGGCAAGAGCCGCGCGGACGCGATGGCGGAAGAGTAGCTGCCGTCGGGCCGAAAGTGTTCATGCACACGAAAAAAGGGCCGGCTCGCGCCGGCCCTTCGTCTGTCGGTCCCGTTTCAGCTCACTCGCGCGCGGCGCCGAGGAACTGCAGCAGGAACATGAACATGTTCAGGAAGTTCAGATACAGGCTCAGCGCGCCCGAGGCGGCCGAGATCTGCATCTCGCGCCCGCCGGCCATGCCCATCTGCGCCATCGCGACATACTCGCTCTTGAGGCGCTGGGTGTCGTAGGCGGTCAGGCCGGCGAAGATCAGCACGCCGATGGCCGACACCGCGAACTGCAGCGCCGAGGACTCGAGGAAGATGTTCACGATCGAGGCGACGATCAGGCCGATCACGCCCATGATCAGGAACGACCCCATGCCGCTCAGGTCCTTCTTCGTCGTGTAGCCGTAGAGGCTCAGGCCGAGGAAGGCGATGGCGGTCACGAAGAAGGTCTGCGCGATCGACATGCCGGTGAAGCGCACGAAGATCGTGGCGATGGACAGACCCATCAGCGCCGCGAAGCCGTAGAACACCATGTTGGCGGTCGCGGGCTCCATGCGGTGGGCGCGGAAGGCGAACAGGAACACCAGCGCCAGCGGCGCGAACATGATCACGTAGATCATCGGCGCGCTGTACATCGCGGCCAGCAGGCCGATCGGCAGGATCGCGGTCTCGCCGGTGGTCAGGGCGCGCAACAGTTCGTTGCCGAAGACGTAGGCGATCCCGCCCGTGACGACCATCGCCGCCGCCATCAGGCCGTAGATCGTGTTCATGTGGGCGCGCAAGCCCGCGTCGATCTGCTGGGCGTATGCGCTGTCGCGGCGGACCGCGGTCTCAAACTGGGCCATGCGTCCTCTCTGTATAGACGTTATGCGCCGCCGTTTCCCCGTAGGTTTCGGCCACGCACTCTCGCAACAGAATATCGTCCATGCGCCGCGCCCTTTCAACCGTCCGCGACGGCGGCGCGCTACGGCAATTCTGAAAATCGACGCGTTTCGTCGCGCGCCGCTACTCCTTGGCGCGCAAGACCCGCGCCGGCCGCGCCGCGAGCGGGCGCAGCGCGAAGGCGAGGCCCGCCGCAAGGCTCGCCAGCGCGCCGCCCACCACCACCGCCAGCGCCGAGGCGGGGGCGAAGGAGAATCGTCCCTGCATGACGAAGGTGATGACCGCCCAGGCGGCCAGAGCGCCGAAGGCGATGGCCACGATCCCCGCCGCAGCGCCGGTCAGGCCGGCGCGCATGGCGAAGGAGGCGAGGATGCGCCCGCGCGCCGCGCCCAGCGTCTTCAGCACCGCCGCCTCGTAGGTGCGCCGCCGCTCTCCCGCCGCCGCCGCGCCGATCAGCACGACGAGGCCGGTCACGAGCGTGACCGAGGCCCCCCAGCGCGCGGCGGCGGCGAGTTGCTCCACCCCCTCGGCGACGCGGCCGATGGCTTCGCGCACCGCCACGGCGGTGACGTTGGGCAGGGCGGCGCCCACCTCGCGCATCAGCGCGCCCTCGGCCTCCGGCGGCGCGTAGACGGTGGCGATATGGGTGTGCGGCGCGCCGACGAAGCTCTGCGGGTCGAGGATCATCAGGAAGGCGATGCCCATCTCGCGGAAGTTCACCACCCGCAGGTTGGCGATGCGGGCGGTGATCTCGCGCCCCAGCACGTTCACGGTCAGCGTGTCGCCAAGCCCCAGGCCCAGCAGCCGCGCGTGCTCGGCAGAGAAGCTCACCAGCGGCTCGCCGGCGTAGTCCTCGGTCCACCAGGCGCCGGCGGTGATCTCGGCGCCGGGGGGCGGGGCGGCGGCGTAGCTGACGCCGCGGTCGCCGCGCAGGATCCAGGCGCCGTCCGGGTCGATCTCGGCCTCGGCCGCCGGCACGCCGTTCAGCCGCGTGATGACCCCGCGCAGCATGGGCGCGGTCTCCATCTCGTCCACGCCCCCGGCGTCGCGGACGCGGGCGAGGAACTCGGGCATCTGCTCGTTCTGGATGTCCACGAAGAAGAAGGCCGGGGCGCGGCCGGGCAACTCGTCGTCCACCAGGCGGCGCAGGTTGTGGTCCACCTGCCCGATGGCGGCCAGCACCGTCAGGCCCAGCCCCAGCGACAGCACCGCGCCGGCGGTCTCCCCGCCCGGCCCGCCGAGCGCGGCCAGCGCCCAGCGCAGGGCGGGCCGGCCGCGCAGCAGGCGCGCGCGGGCGAGCCGAGCCGAGACCCAGCGCAACCCCAGCGCCGCGAGCCACAGCACGAGCAACGTCGCCGCCGCCCCGCCCACGAAGGCCGCGGCGAACAGCGTGCTGCCGGACAGCGCCACCGCCGAGCCGACCAGCAGCGCCGCAAGCCCCCCGATCAGCCACACGAACCGCGCCGCCGGCCAGCCGCGCAAGGGGTCCGCCACGTCGCGGAACAGCGCCGCCGCGCGAACCTCCCGCGCCCGGGCCAGCGGCCACAGGGCGAAGACCAGCGCCGTCAGCAACCCGTAGAGCGCAGCCTCGGCCAGCGGCCGGGCGTAGACGGCGAACAGCGCCGGCACCGGCAGACGGTCGGCGAACAGCGGCCCCAGCGCCGCCGGCAGCAGCCCCCCGAGCGCCAGGCCCAGCCCCACGCCCAGCAAGGCCAGCGCGCCAATCTGGATGAGGTAGACGGCGAAGATCTCGCCCCCCGTGGCCCCCAGCGTCTTCAGGGTTGCGATGGTGGCCGTCTTCTCCTCCAGATAGCTGCGGACCGCCGCCGAGACGCCCACGCCGCCCACCGCCAGCGCGGCCAGGCCCACCAGCACCAGGAACGAGCCGATGCGCGTCACGAAACGCTCCACGCCGGGCGCGGGCTCGGTGCGGTCGCGCCATCGGATGCCGGCCTCGGGGAAATCGCGCGCCAGTTCGGCGCGCAGCGCTCCGAGGTTCGCGCCCTCGGGCAGCGTCATGCGCACCTCGGCCTCGTAGAGAGTGCCCGGCGCCAGCAGCCCGGCGTTCGCAAGCCCCTCGGTCAGCACGATGGAGCGCGGGCCGAGCCCGATGCCGCCGGCGGCGCTGTCGGGGGCGCGGATCAGGGCGGCGCGCAGGTCGAAGGTCTCCGAGCCCAGACGGACCTCGGCCCCGACCTCGACGCCGAGGCGCGCGATCAGAAGCGGGTCCATGACCACGCCCCAGCGCCCGTCGCTCCGGCCCAGCGCCTCGGCGATGGGCATGGCGGGCTCCAGCGTGACGGCGCCGACCAGCGGATAGGCGTCGTCCACCGCGCGCACCTGCGTCAACCCGCGTTCGGTGCGGCCCGTCAGCGGGCTTTCGGCGACGGCCATGGAGCGGAAGTCCACCGTCTCCGAGACCGCCATGGCGCGCGCGTCCATCCAGGCGCGCTCCTCGGCCGTGGGCATCCGGTAGGTGAACTCCAGCTCGGCGTCGCCGCCGAGGATGGCGCGGCCCTCGCGCTGCAGCCCTTCGGAGATCGCGAGGCGCACCGAGCCCACCGCCGCCACCGCGGCGACGCCGAGCGCGAGGCACAACAGGAACACGCGGAAGCCTTTCAGCCCGCCGCGCAGCTCGCGCGCGGCGAAGCGCGCGGCAAGCCCCAGCCGGATCACTCCGCGGCCTCGCGCAGCGTCTCCGGCGCCAGCGTGCGGCCGTCGCGCATGTGCGCCACCCGGTCGCAGCGGGCGGCCAGGTCGGGCGAGTGGGTGACCATCACCAGCGTCGCCCCGTGGCGGTCGCGCAGGGCGAAAAGAAGCTCGGTGATCGTGGCGCCGGTGGTCTCGTCGAGGTTGCCGGTCGGCTCGTCGGCCAGCAGCAGCTTGGGCCGCGGCGCGACGGCGCGGGCCAGCGCCACGCGCTGCTGTTCGCCGCCCGACAGCTGCGCCGGATAGTGGTCCAGCCGGCCGCCCAGCCCCACCGAGTCCAGCTCCGCCGCGGCGCGCTCGAAGGCGTCGCGGGCGCCTGCCAGCTCCAGCGGCGCCGCGACGTTCTCCAGCGCCGTCATGGTCGGGATGAGGTGGAAGGACTGGAACACGACACCCATATGATCGCGACGGAACCGGGCGAGTTCATCCTCGCCCATCGCCGTCAGGTCGCGGCCGAGCGCCTTCGCCACGCCCCCCGTGGCCCGTTCGAGCCCGGCCATGATCATGAGGAGCGAGGACTTGCCCGAACCGCTCGGCCCCACCACCCCGACCGTCTCGCCGGCCGCGACCGTCAGGTCCGCCCCGCGCAGGATCTCCACCGTCCCGGCGCGGGTCGGCAGCGTCAGACGCACGTCGCGCATCTCGATGACGGGCGCGTCGGTCGCGTCGTGGGCGTCTCGGGTCATGGGGATGGTCCGCTCCGGCTGTGACGCACTGCGATATGGCGCCGCATCGGCGACGCGCAACCTCGCGCTTTCCGTCGCGCTGGTCCTGGCCGCGCTGCCCGCCGCCGCCGAGGGCGTGAAGATCGTCGCGCTGGGCGACAGCCTGACCCACGGCTACGGGCTCGCCCCGGCAGAGGGCTTCGTGCCGCAGCTGGAGGCGTGGCTGCGCGAGAACGGCGCGCCCGACGTCACGGTGGTCAACGCCGGCGTCTCGGGCGACACGACCGCCGGCGGGCGCGCGCGGCTGGAGTGGTCGCTGGCCGACGGCGGCGACGCGCTGATCGTGGCGCTGGGCGGCAACGACCTGCTGCGCGGCGTCGACCCCGCGTCCTCCCGCGACAACCTCGACGCGATCCTGACCGCCGCCGGCGCGCGCGGCCTGCCGGTCCTGCTGTCGGGAATGGACGCGCCGCTGAACTACGGCGCCGACTACAAGGCCGCCTTCGACGCCATGTATCCCGAACTGGCCGAGACCCACGGCGCGCTGCTCGACCCCTTCTTCCTCGAAGGCGTCACCGAGGATCGCAGCCTGTGGCAGTCCGACGGCATCCACCCCAACGCGGACGGCGTGCGGGTGATCGTGGCGCGCATGGGGCCGCTCGTGCTGGAGCTCGTCGAGCGCGCGCGCGCGCCGTGACGCCCGCCGGGTGACGCGCCCCCGCCAAGGCTCGCCGCATGATCCGCCTGTTCGCCGCCCTCGTCCCGCCGCCCGCGTTCGCCGACCGGCTCGCGGACCTCGCCGACGAACTGCCGGGAAATCCCCAGCCGGCGGAGGCGCTCCATCTGACGCTCGCCTTCTTCGGCGAGATCGACCTCGCCCGGGCGGAGGACCTGCACGCCGCCCTGCAGGCCGTCGCCGCGCCGGGCTTCGACTGGCGCGTCGAGGGCCTCGGCGCCTTCGGGGCCGACCGGCCCCGCGCGCTCTACGCCGCCGTTCCGCCCGAGCCGGCGCTGAGCCGCCTGCAGGCGAAAGTCGCCCACGCCGCGCGCGCGGCGGGCGTCATGGTCCAGTCGCGCCGCTTCGTTCCCCACGTCACCCTGTCGCGCATCCGCCCCGGCGACGTCGGCGCCGCCGAGGCCGCCCGGGCGCTCGCCGCCCACGCGGCCCTGCGCGCCGGCCCGGTCGCAGCGCGCGCCTTTCACCTGATCCGCTCCGACCTCGGCCGCCATGGGCCCGCCTACGAGGCCGTCGCCGACTATCCGCTGCAGGAACCGGCGCCGGCGTGAGGACGCGGATCGCGGCGCGGCTTCACGACGCCGTAACCGGTCCCGTCGCATGACGCGGGACGGTTGCGGGCGGGCCGCCGCTCGGACAACCTTCACGCGCATGTGAGCGTGACGCAGCGGGGTCGGGTCGATGCAGGACGGACGGATCGGCGACCTGCAGTGGGGGTTCGACGCGCTGCGCGCGCGGCTTCGCATCGCGGTGGTCCACAACGGCGACCGCGCGGCGCCCGGGGCGGTGATCCACCCAACGCCCAACCCCCGCTCCGAGAAGTCATACCGCCCGGTGGCCGAAGACATCGCCGGCGCGCTGGAGCGGCTGGGCTTCCGCCATGTGGCGCTGCTGCCCGACGACCTGACGCTCGGCCAGCGGCTGCGCGAGGAGCGGATCGATCTCGCCTGGCTCAACACCGCCGGCGTGCAGGGCTACGACGCCGCCGCGCACACGCCCTCGCTGCTGGAGCTCGCCGGCGTGCCCTATGTCGGGCACCGGCCGCTGCTGTCGGTGACCCTCGACAACAAGCACGTCTTCAAGCGCGAGCTGCAGGGCCTCGGCCTGCCGACGAGCCCGTTCTTCGTCTGGGACGGCGCTCAGGGCCCGCTGGTTCCCGACGCCGAACCGCGCTTCGACAAGGCCTTCGGCGACAATCCGGGGCCCTTCGTGGTCAAGCCGGTGTCGGGGCGCGCCTCGCTGATGGTTTCGGTCGTGCCCGACCGCGCCGGACTGCCCGCGGCGGCCGCGGCCGTCTACGCCGCGACGTTGAACCAGGTGCTGATCGAGGCCTACCTCCCGGGCGCCGAATACTGCGTGGCGGTCTGCGGGCCGCTGATCGCCCAGGGCGGCGTGCTGCGGCGGCGGCGCAAGCCGCTGGCCTTCTCGATGGTGGAGCGGCTGCTGGGCCCGGACGAGCCGATCTTCACCTCGATGGACGTGCGCCCGATCACCCGCGACCGGGTGCGCCTGCTCGACGAGAGCGACCCCGCCGGCGCCGGGCTGGCGTGGCTCGCGCGGGCGGTTTGGCGCAACTTCCAGCTCCGCACGCTGGTGCGCCTCGACGTGCGCGCGGACGCGCAGGGGCGGCTCGTGATCCTCGAGGCCAACCCCAAGCCCGACCTGAAGCGGCCCGAGGGCGACCGGCTGAGCCTCGTCTGCGCAGGCCTCGCCCAGCACGGCATGACCTACGACGACCTCATCCTGTCTCTGCTGGCGGATCGGCTGGACCACTACCTGCGCAACCGCCCCGCCGCCATGCGCCATGTCCGGGCGCTGATGGCCGGTGGCTGAGCGCCCCATCGCCGTCCTCGCCCGCGCCGCGGCGACGGCTGCGACGGCGGCGCTGGCGCTGGGACTGCTGCTCTATGTCGCCTGGGGCGACGGGCGGCGGACCTGGGCCGGCTTCGTCGCCGAGACCATGGCCGCGCAGGGAGCGCTGGTGCAGGCGCCGCTGGAGGCGTTCCTGCGCGAGGGGCTGCCGCTCGGCCAGTTCCCGGGCTTCGCGGGTCTGGCCGAGGCGATCCTCGCCGCCGATCCCGGCCTGTCGGGGATCGCTGCGACCGACGCGGCCGGAACGGACGTCTTCGTCGCCGGCGCGGCGCCGCCCCCCGTAGCGGCGGGGCCTGAGGCGCAGGCCATGGCGCGGGTCGTGGCGCGGCGCGACGGCGCGCTCGTCGTCGCGCTGCCGCTGCGCAGCCGCTACGAGACGGTCGGGGCGCTGACGCTGGCCACGCCGCTGGCGGTCGTCGAGGAGCCGATCGCGGGCAAGGCGCGCGACTTCATCGCCGGGGCGGTCGGCGCCGCGCTGGGCCTCGCCGCGACGGCGGCCGGGCTCGGGGCGGCGCGACGGCGGACGGCCGGGGCCATCTTCGCCGCGGGCTACGGTCTGGTGGCGGTCGGCGTCGTCGTGGCGCTGGCGCAGCTCTACGCCGAGGGCGCGGAGCGGCGGGCGCAGGCGCTGGCCGAGACGCTCGCCCAGCGGCTGGCGCCGATCTACGCCTTCGGGCTGACGCTGGAAGACGTCGACGGGCTCGACGCCCTGTTCGCCGCGTATCGCGCGCTCAATCCCGACATTCTCGCCGCAGGACTGGTGGCCGGCGGCGTCGTCGTCGCCCATGACGACCCGGCGGCGCTCGGCGCGGTCTGGTCCCCGGGACCGGGCGCATACGACTTCGCCGCCGCGGTGCCCGCAGCGCCCGGCGCGGCGGTGCTCGCGGCGGTGGCCCTGCCCTCCGAGGTGGTGTGGCGCGCGGTGGCGCGCAGCGCCAAGAATTTCGCCGCGCTGTTTCTCGCCGCGGCGCTCGTCGCCGCCTTCGCCTTCGGCGCCGCTCGGGGCGGGGTGGACGCCGCGGCGACGCGTCGGGCGCGGCTCGGGCCGCTGTTCTTCGCCGCCGTCGCCGCCGAGAGCCTCGCGGCGGGCTTCCTGCCCCAGCTCGTGCGCGAGGCCGCCGCGGCCGGGGGCTGGCCGCCTTCCGCCGCCCCCGCCGCCTTCACCGCCTATTTCGCCGCCTTCACCGCGGCGCTGGCGGCGGGCGGGGTCTGGTGCGCCCGTTCCGGCCCGCGCTGGTGCGCGGCCGTGGGCGCGGCGCTGGCGGCGGCGGGGGCGCTGGGGCCTGCGCTGGCGCAGGACTTCGCGACGCTGGCGGGCGGGCGGCTGGTCTCGGGCCTCGGACAGGGGCTGCTGCTGATCGCGGTGCAGTCGGCCGCGCTGACCGAGGCGGGGCCCGGTCAGCGCGCTCGCGCGGCGGTGCTGATCGTCTTCGGCTTCAACGGCGGGATGCTGACGGGCGCCGCCGTCGGCGCGCTGCTGGTGACGGACCTCGGTCCCTCCGGCGTGTTCGCCGCGGCGGCCGGCCTCGCGCTGGCGGTGGCCGCGGGGGCGTGCGTGGCGCTGGCCGGCGCGCCGAGGGCGGCGCGGCGCGCGCGGCGGCCCGCGTCGTCGGCGCTGGCCGAGCCCGGCTTTCTGCGCGCGCTGCTGCTGATCGGGGCCCCGGCCAAGGCGGTGCTGACCGGGGTCGCCGGCTTTGCGATGCCGCTGACGCTGGCCGACCGCGGCTGGGCGGCCGAGGACATAGGGCAGGCGATCATGCTCTACGGCGCCGGGGTGCTGGCCGCGAGCGGGCCGGTCGCCGCCTGGGTCGACCGCAGCGGCCGGGCCGAGACGGCCCTGGCGCTCGGCGCCCTCGGCTCGGCCGTGGCGCTTGCGCTGATCGGGCTCGACGCGGGGCCGCAGGGTCCGCTCGCAAGACTGGCGCCCGAGCTGGCGCTGGGGCCGGCGCAAGCCGCGATCGGCGCGCTGCTGCTCGGCCTGTCGCACGGTTTCGTCAACGCACCCGTCGTCGCCTTCGTCGCCGCCCGGGCCGCCGACCCCGCCTCGACCGCGGCGCGCTACCGCGTCGCCGAGCGCTCGGGCCATGTCGCGGGGCCGCTGCTGATCGGCCATCTGGTGTTTCTCGCGGGCGATCCGGGGCGTGGCGTGGCGATGGCGGGGCTCGGGGTGGCGGCGCTGGCTGCGGCGTTCCTGCTTGCCGGGCTGGGGCGGCGGACGTGAGGGGGCTCCTGGCCGCGCTCGCGCTGGCGCTGTGGGCCCTGCCCGCGGCGGCCGGCTGGTTCGCGCTCGGGGAGGCGGCGCAGACCGACTGGCGCGTCGCCGAGGTCGCGCCGGACCGCTGGGAGATGCGCCGCCGCGTCCCCCCACCCGGCCCCGAGCGGACGGTGATGGTGATCTATCCCCGCGCCTCCTCCGCCTACGACGTGGCGATGACGACGCTGCTGCTCGACTTCGCCCAGCGCCCGCTGAACCTGCTCTTTGTCGCCGTCACCTTCGACCGCGACCCCTACCGCGGGGCCGCCCTGCTCGCGGAGGCCGCCGCCGAGGGCCACGCGCTCATTTACGCCATGGGCTCCGAGACCGCCGCGTGGCTGCACGAGGTCCGCGCCTCGCTCGCCACCCCGGCGGTGACGGTGTGCGCCAAGGACCCCGTCCTGATGGGTCAGGTTCCCGACTATGGGGGCCCGGGGGACGGCATGATCGCCTACACCTCGCTCAACCCGGCGCTGGGGGTGCAGATCGCGCATCTGACCGCGCTGCGCCCCGGCCTGCGCTCGGTGGGCGTGCTGGTCGACCGGCGCAACCTCTCGGCGGTGGAGACGCAGGCCAATCCGATCATCGCCGCGCTGGTCCCGATGGGCGTCGACGCCTTCGAGGTGGCGGTGCAGGACCCCGCAGACGCCCGTGCGGAGCTGGAGGCGGCCATGCCGGAGGCGCTCGCGCGGATGCGCGCGCGCGACCCGGGGCTGGCGCACAGCCTGTTCTGGATCACCGGCTCCACCAGCGTGTTCGCCGAAATCGAGACGCTGGTCGCCGCCGCCGGCCCCGTGCCGCTGGTCGCGGCGGCGCCGGAGATCGTGCAGGCGGGCGCGCACAGCGCCGCAACGGCGGTCGGGGTCAGCTTCGAGTCCAACGCCCACCTCGCCGCGGTCTACGGCGCGGCGGTGCTGGGCGGACGGCCGCCGGGCGAGCTGCCCGTGGGCGTGGTCTCGCCGCCCGACGTGGCGCTGAACTTCCTGCGGCTGCGCGCGGCGGGCCTGCGCGCGCCCTTCGCGATGCTGGAGGCCGCCGCCTGGGTCTACGACGCCGAGGGCCGCCCCGCCCGGCTGCGCGGCCGCGCCCCCTGAGCCGCCTACCCGCGCAGCGCCGCGATGCGGGCCAGCAGCGCCCGCGTCGAGGCGTCGAAGGCGTCGGCCGGCCCGCCCTGCACGGCGGGCAGTAGTGCGCCGGCCATCTCCTTGCCCAGCTCCACGCCCCACTGGTCGAAAGGGTTCACGTCCCAGATCGCCGCCTGCACGAACACCTTGTGCTCGTAGAGCGCGATCAGCCGACCCAGCGAGAACGCGTCGAGCATGCGGTGCAGGATGGTCGTGGACGGCCTGTCGCCCGGGAAAGTCCGGTGCGGAGCGAGCCGGTCGATCTCGGCCTGCGCGACGCGCCTCGCGGCCATCTCGGCGCGCACCTCCGTCTCGGTCTTGCCGAAGGCAAGCGCCGCGCTCTGCGCGAGGCAGTTCGCCAGCAGCTTGGCGTGGTGGTCGCCCATCGTCTCGCGCGGCCTCGCGGCCACGATGAACTCGACCGGGATCGGGTCGGTCCCCTGGTGCAGCAGCTGGAAGAAGGAGTGCTGCGCGTTGGTGCCGGGCTCGCCCCAGATCACCGGCCCCGTGGCGTGGGCGACGGGGGCCCCGCCGCGGGCGACCCGCTTGCCGAGGCTCTCCATGTCGAGTTGCTGCACATAGGCGGGAAAGCGCTCCAGCCGCTGGTCGTAGGGGATCAGCGCCACCGTGGGCATCCCCAGCACGTTGCGCCGCCACAGGCCCACGAGCGCCAGCAGGACCGGCAGGTTCGCCGCCAGCGGCGCGGTCAGGAAATGGCGATCCATCGCCGCGGCGCCGCCCAGCAGCGCGCGGAACCGCGCCGCCCCGACCGCGACCGCGACCGGCAGGCCGATGGCGCCCCAGAGGGAGTAGCGCCCCCCCACCCAGTCCCAGAAGCCGAACACGCGCGCCTCGGGCACGCCGAAAGCCGCGCAGGCGGGGATGTTGGTCGAGACCGCCGCGAGATGGCCGTCGCCCGCCTCCCCCAGCGCGCCGCGCAGCCAGGCGCGGGCGGAGGCGGCGTTGGTCATCGTCTCCTGCGTCGTGAAGGTCTTCGAGGCGACGATCACCAGCGTCCGCGCCGGGTCGAGCCCCCGCGTCACGTCCGCCAGATGCGCGCCGTCGACGTTCGACACGAAATGCGGTCGCGGCCCGTCCACGTCCGGCGCAAGCGCGCGGGCCGCCATCACCGGGCCGAGGTCCGAGCCGCCGATGCCGATGTTGATCACGTCCGAGAACCGCCCGCCGTCGGCCGCCGCATAGGCGCCGCCGCGCACGGCCTCGGCGAAGGCGAGCAGGCGGTCGAGGGTCGGCCCGACCTCCGCCACGCCCGGCGTCGCCGGCGCGACATGGCCACGCAGCGCCATGTGGAGCGCAGGCCGGCCCTCGGTGGCGTTGACCGCCTCGCCCGCCGCCATGGCGTCGCGCCGCGCCTCCACGCCCGCCGCGCGCGCCAGATCGAGCAAGGCGGCCAGCGCCGGCGCGTCGAGCCTCTCCTTCGAGAAGTCCAGCGTGAGGTCGTCGAGGCTCGCCGACAGCGCCGCGACGCGCCCCGGATCCTCGGCGAACAGGGCGCGCAGCGTGCGCCCCTTCATCCGCTCGCCATGGGCCGAAAGGGCCGCCCAGCCTTGCTCGGTGCTCATCGCGCGCGCTTCTCCCGGGGATTCGTCCGACGCCGCATCTTGCGCAGCCGAGGCGGGCGGGACAGTTTTTTATGGTGCCGATTCAAAACTTTCGCCATTGTGCCCCCCGCGGCGCTCGCGTCGCGGGGGGCAACAGAATGAACGTCACGGCGCCCAAGGGCCTCGAAGCCGTAGAACATGTCGTCGCCATCGGCGCCTCGGCCGGCGGACTGGAGGCGCTGGAGCAGTTGTTCGACAACCTCGCGCCCAACACCGGCGCGGCCTTCGTCGTGATCACGCACCTGTCGCCCGATTTCAAGTCGATCATGGACGAGCTTCTGGGCCGCCGCACCGCCATGCCCGTGCATGTCGTGGAGGACGGCGAGCCGCTGGAGGCCAACCACGTCTACGTCATCCCCCCGGGCAAGGACATGATCGTGCAGGCCGGCCGGCTGTTCCTGACCGACCGGCAGGGCCACGGCGCGCCGTCGGCGCCGATCGACCTGTTCTTCGGCGCGCTGGCCCGCGCCTTCGGCCGGCGCGCCACCGGCGTGATCCTGTCTGGAACCGGCGCCGACGGCGCACGCGGGGCGCGGGCGCTGCGCGAGGCCGGCGGCTATGTCGTCGCGCAGTCGCCGGAGACCGCCCGCTTCGACGGGATGCCGCGGGCGGCGCAGGAGCTTGGCGCGGTCGACGCCATGCTCTCGCCCGAGGCCATCGGCCCGGCGGTCGCGGCGCGCATGGCCCGCCTCGACCAGACCCTCGAGGAGACGCTGCCGCCGGAGGCCGGCGAGTCGGCGCAGGTGTCGCAGATCCTCGAGCGCGTGCTCGGCGGGGCCAACGTCGACTTCAGCGAATACAAGAAGTCCACCATCCTGCGCCGGATCGGCCGGCGGATGCAGATCGGCGGCGTCGACAGCTACGCCGACTACCTCGCGCGGCTGGACCGCGACGGCGGCGAGGTGCGGGCCCTGGCCGAAGACCTGCTGATCGTCGTCACCGAGTTCTTCCGCGACGCGATCGCCTTCGACCTGCTGGCCGAGAAGGTGATGCCGGAACTGATCGCCGGCGCCGGCGAGGACCGCCCGATCCGGATCTGGGTCCCCGCGGTCGGGACGGGACAGGAGGCCTATTCGCTGGCGATGCTGCTGCGCGAGGCGGCGACGAAGGCGGGGCGCGAGCCGCGCGTGCAGATCTTCGCCACCGACATCAGCCCGCAGGCGCTGGAGCGGGCGGCGATGGGCGTCTACACCGATCTCGAAATGGCCAACGTCTCGCAGGAGCGCCGCTCCGCCTTCTTCGCGCGGATCGAGGACGGCTGCTGGCAGGTGCGCCCGGAGATCCGCAACTGGATCGTGTTCGCGACGCACAACATGCTGCGCGACCCGCCCTTCATCAACACCAACCTCATCTCCTGCCGCAACGCGCTGATCTATCTGGAGGGCTCGGCGCAGAACAAGGCGCTGTCGCTGTTCCACTTCAGCCTCGCCTCCGGCGGCTTCCTGCTGCTGGGGCCCAGCGAGTCGGTCGGCGACGACGTCGCCCGCTTCGTGCCCGTGGACGCGCGCTGGCGGCTGTTCCGCAAGCGCGGCGCCGACCGGCGCGACAGCGCGGCCATGGGCGAGCTGATCGGCGCCAGCCGCTGGGGGGCGGACGTCGCGCGCCGCCGGCCCGCGCCCTCGCCGACGCCCTCGCGCGGGCCGAACGCGGCGGCGCTGCAGGCGGCGCTGGAGCTGTTCGCGCCCGCCGGGCTGCTGATCGACCGCGACCGCGAGTTGCAGCACGTCGTCGGCGGCGGCCAGAACTATCTGACGCCGCCCACCGCGGGCGCCTTCACCCGCGATGTGCTCAAGCTCGTCCGCCCCGGCCTGCGCGCCGCGTTGTCGGCGGCGCTGGAGCGGGCGCTGCGCAGCGGCGAGGCGGCGGCCTACACCGGCGGCGACGGCGACGAGGGCGTCTCGCTGACCGCCCATCCCCTGCCCGCCGCGGACGGCGCCATGATCGAGCGCGTCTTCGTCGTCTTCGGCGCGCCGCCCGCGGCCGCCGCACCGCTCGACCCCACGCCCTTCGACAAGCTCGCCGAGCAGCGCATCGCCTACCTCGAGGACAGCCTTCGCGCCGAGCGCGAGAACCTGCAGGCGATGCTGGAGCAGCTCGAAACCTCGAACGAGGAGCTGCAATCCACCAACGAAGAGCTGATGACCGCGAACGAGGAGCTGCAGTCGACCAACGAGGAACTGCACTCGGTCAACGAGGAACTCTACACCGTCAACGCCGAATACGAGCGCAAGAACGAGGAGCTGACGCAGCTGACGAAGGATGTCAGCTCGCTGCTGCAGGCGACCGGCGTGGGGGTTGTGTTCGTCGACCGGCGGATGCAGGTGCGCCGCTTCACGACGATGGCGACGCGGGTCGTGAACCTGATCCCCGGCGACGAGGGGCGCGACCTGCGCCACATCACGCATCAGCTGAACGGCTTCGACCTGTGCGGCTGGCTGGAGGGCGCCATGGCCGAGGGCGCGCTGGCCGAGGTGGAGCGGCGCGCGGCCGACGGCGCGGTATGGACCGTGCGCGCCGCGCCGGTGGGCGACAACGGCGCGGTCAGCGGCGCGGTGGTCAGCCTGATCGAGGTCTCGCGCCTGGTCTACGCCGAGGCCGAGGCGCGGGCGCGCACCGCCGAACTCGGCCAGCTGCTGACATGGGTGGGGGCGGCCTCGCTGCACTTCTCGCCCGAGGGGCGGCTGTTGCGCGGGGCGGGCGACTGGCGCGCCCTCACCGGGCAGGCGCCGGAGGCCGGCGCGGACATGCAGGAGTGGCTCGCGATGGTGCACCCCGAGGACGCGGCGGCCGTCGGCGCGGCCTGGCGCAGGGCGCAGGCCCACGCCGAGGGCTTCGAGCTGACCGCGCGTCTGCGCCGGCCCGACGGCTCGTGGCGGCAGGCGCGGCTTGCGGGCGGACCGGCGGCGCGCGATGGCGCGGACGGGTGGCTGGTCTACGCCCGCGAGAACCACTGAAGCGCGGCGGCTCCTAGATCTCCATCCGCGGCCTGAGGGCGCGCAGGACGCCCTCCACCCGCTCGGCGCGGCGCGCGGCGTCCTCGGCGGCGCGGGCGCGGGCGCGGGCGGCGAGCGCGTCGGCGGCCTGCTCGCGCCCCATGGCCGAGGCCGCGCGATCCGCCGCGCCGGCCGCCGTCGCGGCCGGGGCGGCGGCGGCGGCGCGACGGGCGGCGGCGATCCTGCCCAGCCCGTCGCGGGCGCGGCCGGCGAGGGCCGCGTCCTCGGGCGCGGCGTCGTGGCTCGCCTCGACAGCCGCCTCGGCCTCGGCGACCGCGCGCAGGGCGAGCGCCTCGGCGCGGCGCGCGGCGGCGAGTTCGGCCAGCGCCGCCTGCGCCTTGAGCGCCGCCAGCCGCTGCAGCGCCGCCAGCGCCTTCGGGCTCATCGCCGCGCCTTCGCCCGGCGGCGGATGTCGTCGGCGAAGCGGATCGCGGCGGCGACGGCGCGGTAGTGCTCGGGCGCGATCTCCTTGCCGATCGGCGCCGTGGCGTGCAGCGCGCGGGCCGTTGCCGGGTCGCTGTGGATGGGCACGCCGGCCTCGGCGGCGGCGGCGCGGATGCGCGCGGCCACGTCGTCCACGCCCTTGGCGACCACGATGGGCGCGACCCCCTTGGCGCGCGACCACTTCAGCGCCACGGCGTAGTGCGTCGGGTTGACCACCACCACGTCGGCCTTCGGAACGTCGAGCATCATGCGGTTGGTGGCGATCTCCTCGGCCCGGCGGCGACGGGCGCCGCGGGTGTAGGGGTCGCCCTCGGTCTCCTTGGCCTCGCGGCGCATCTCCTCCAGCGACATGCGCAGCTTGCGGGCGTGGTCGAAGCGCTGCCACAGGAAGTCGACCGCCGCGATGACCACGGCGATGGCGATGATCCAGCCCATGAGCGACAGCAGCGCCGCCCCCAGCGCAGCCCCCAGCCCGCGCGCCGGGGTGGCGGCGAGCAGCACGATGGCCTCGATCTCCGAGACCAGCCACAGCCAGGCCGCCGTCGAGATCAGCGCAAGCTTCACCGCGCTCTTGGCGAACTCCATCATGCCGGTGGGCCCGAACTTCTGCATCGCGGTCGCGATCGGCGAGATGCGCTTGAGCTCGGGCATGACCTTTTCGGGCGCAGCCACGATGGCCTGCTGCGCCAGAAGCACCGCCAGAACCAGCACGGCCGGCGCCACGAACAAGGGCGCGACCGCCGCGAAGGCGTGACCCGCCATCGTGGCCGACAGCCAGAGACCGCCGGGACCGAGGATGCGCCCCTCCAGCCGGTCCACCGACCCGATGAAGGGCGTCAGCGCCGCGCCCACCGATCCGGCCATGCCGCCGCCGACGGCCAGCAGCGCGAGCGCGAAGCCGACATAGCCGGCGGCGGCGGAAAGATCGGCCGACTTCGCGACGTCGCCCTTCTCGCGCGCCTGGTCGAGCTTGCGCTGGGTCGGCTCGAAACTCTTTTCCTGGCCGCCGTCCTGCTCCTCGCCGCTCACGGGAAGGCTCCGAAGGGGTCCGCCATGACCTGCGTCAGGCTCGTGCCCCAGACCCGCAGGATCAGCGGCGTCGCCAGCGCCATCAACAGGATCGAGCCCGCCGTGATCGCCGGCGCGCCGACGAAGGCGACCGCGAGCTGGGGCATGGCGCGGTTGATGGCGCCGAGCGCCACGTTGTAGACGAAGGCCGCCACCACGAAGGGCGCCGCCAGCGCGACGGCGGTCGCGAAGGCCCCTGCGACGCGCCGCACCCCCCAGTCCGCCACCGCCTCGCCCAGCGGAAAGACGCCGAAGGGGATCGCGTCGTAGGAGCCGATCAGCGCCGCGGCGGCGTAGGCCGGCAAGCCCAGCGCGAAGGCCAGCACGACGCCCGAGACCGCAAGGACGTTGGCGTAGGCGGGCTGGGGATCGGCGGTCAGCCCCTCGCCGAACATCTGCGCGATCGAGGTGGACTGCGCGGCCACCGTGCCCGCGATCTGCAGCGCAAAGATCATCAGCCGGATCGACAGCCCAAGGATCAGCCCCGCCACCGCCTCCGCCGCGATGACGAGGCCGATCTCGGCGGGCGAGGCCGCGCCGAGCACGGCCAGCGGCGCCACCACCGGCCAGACGATCATGGTGAAGACGACCGCCGCGCCCAGCTTCACGCGCAACGGCAGCCCGATCTCGCCGAAGCCCGGCAGCAGCGCCACCGCGGCGCCGACGCGGGCGAAGACGGCGAAGGCGGCGTAGAGCGAGCCCTGCGCCAGCTGCAGGAACGGGGCGAGCGGGATCAGAGGGTCCATCAGGCCACGCCGACGAGCGCCGGCTTCACGTCCGCGCCGATCTCGTCGTAGCTCAGCACCGGGTTGGCCATGCCCTTGGCGTGCAGCACCGTGCGCACGAAGCGCCGCCGCCGGGTCGAGACCGCGACCGCGGCCCGCCGGCCCTGCCGCGCCGCATCGGCCAGCTTCTCGCCGACCGCGCGGGCGAGCCGGTTGAACTCCTGCGGCGGCAGCGCGACGTCCGCCACCCCCGCGGGCCCCTCGGCCTCGTGGGCCTGGAACAGCTTCTCCCAGTCCGGGCCCAGCTGGACCAGCGGCAGCGCGCCGTCGCTCTCCTTCAGCTCCGCCACGATCTGAAAGCCGAGGCGGCGGCGTACATGCTCGGCCACCGCCTCCGGCGCTCCCAGGCCCCGGCCCTCGGCGATGGCCTCGAGGATCAGCGGCAGGTTGCGCACCGAGACCTGCTCCTCCAGCAGCAGGCGCAGCACCGCCTGCAGCAGGTCGACCGTCACCCGGTCGGGGATGAACTCGTCGAGAATGCGCTTGTTGGCGTCGGCGCGCGCGGGGTCGGAGACGGCGACGAAGGCCTCCAGCAGCCGGCGCAGCACGCGGCGCGTCATCAGGCGGCCGAAATTGTCCTTCAGCGTCTCCAGAAGATGCGTGGCCACCACCTCCACCGGCCCCACCACCGCCATGCCGGTGAGCGCGGCCTGCTCGCGGTCGGCCTCCGAGATCCAGCGGGCGGGGGCGCCGTAGACCGGCTCCTTGACGTCCTCGCCGGCGGCCAGCAGGGGGATGTCGGCGTTGATCAGCGCCAGCACCCTGCCCGGGCGCAGCAGGTTCCGCGCGGCCTCCACCCCCTGGATGCGGATGGCGTAGGTTCCCTCCGGCAGGCCGGGCTCGTCGGTCAGGCGGATTTCGGGGATCACGACGCCCCAGATCGTGGCGACATGGTTGCGGATGTTGGCGATGCGCGCGTCCAGCCCCGTGGCCGGGTCCATCACGGTCGCCACGAGGTCCGGCGAGAACTGGACGTGGACCTCGTCCATGTCCAGCATGTCGCCCAGCGTCTTGGCGGGTTTCGGCTTTTCGACCGGCGGGGCGGTCCTGGCGCGGGCGGCGGCCTCGGCGCGCGTCTTCTCCGACAGCCAGGCCGCGCCGCCCAGCGCCGCGGCGCCGAGCATGAAGGGCATGAAGGGCAGGCCCGGCACGAAGGCGAACAGCGCCATCAGCCCCGCCACCGTCGCCAGCGCCAGCGGATAGTCGCCGAGCTGGCGCGCCATCGCCTTGTCGGCGGAGCCCAGGACCCCGCCCTTCGACAGCAGCAGCGCCGAGGCGATGGAGATGATCACGGCGGGGATCTGGTTCACCAGCCCGTCGCCCACGGTCAGGATGGCGTAGGTCTCGAACGCCTGCCCCATGGGCATGCCGTGCGCGCCCACGCCCATCGCCACGCCGATCATCAGGTTCAGCAGCGTGATCAGCAGCCCCGCCACCGCGTCGCCCTTGACGAACTTCGCCGCGCCGTCGAGCGAGCCGAAGAAGGTGGTCTCCTCCTGCTCGGTCTTGCGCCGCTCGCGGGCCTCGGCGTGGGTGATGGCGCCGGCCGCCATGTCGCTGTCGATGGCCAGCTGCTTGCCCGGCATCCCGTCCAGCGCGAAGCGGGCGCCGACCTCGGCCATGCGCCCGGCGCCCTTGGTGATGACCATGAAGTTGACGATCAGGATGACGATGAACACCACCAGCCCGAGATAGAGATCGCCCCCCATCACGAAGTTGGCGAAGCCCTCGATCACGCTGCCGGCCGCATCGGTGCCGCTGTGGCCCTGCCCGATGATGAGTTTGGTCGAGCTGACGTTCAGGCTCAGCCGCAGCATCAGCGAGGCCAGCAGGATCGTCGGGAAGGCCGAGAAATCGAGCGGCCGCGCGATGAACAGGGTCACCGTGAACACAAGGATCGCCAGCGCGAAGGACGCCGCGAGCCCGAGGTCGAGCACGAAGGCCGGCATCGGCAGGATCATCATGACGATGATCGCCATCAGCGCCACCGCGAGAAACACGGTGGGCTGGCGCAGCGCCGCCAGCGAGAAGGTCTGCACGGCCTCCATGGGTCAGTCGATCAGGCGGCGGGTCGCGCGGGCGATGGGCGAGTGGGCCTGTGCGAAGCGCAGCTCGACCGCGCCGGGAGTGCGCGGCAACGCCACCAGCACCGCGGCGATGCGCGCGCGCGCCAGCGCGCGCCGCTCCGGGTCGATCTGCGCCGGCGCGGGGGCGGAGGCCACGTCGATCCCGGCGGCCTCGTCGTCGCCGCGCTCCAGGATGCGGGCGAAGCGGGCGGCGTAACGCTCGAAATGCTCGGGCGTGCGCGAGTGGTAGAAGCCCGCGGCGCGGTCCCAGACCCCGGTTTCGGCGAACAGCTCGCGCAGAAAGCTCGCCGCGTAGTCGGCGTTGGTCGCAGGGTCGAACATGGCGTCGACGGAGGCGAAGTGCTCGCCGTGCCAGCGGTGGTTCACCTGGAAGCAGCCGATATCGAAGCTGCGCGCGCCGCGCGCCTGCTCGGCCTCGGCGAAGGACAGCGCCTCGGCGCGCGTGTCGAACCAGAAGCCCTTGCCCTCCATGTTCACCGTCCACGGCCAGGGCTGGAGCGCGCCATCGCGGGTGCGTCCCGTCTCGGTGCGGGTCAGCGCGCGCAACACCGCACGCGGCACGCCGTGGCGGTCCGCCGCGACGTCCGCCGCGGCGAGGCAGAGCCGCGGATCGGCCGCTGCCGGCGAGGCGAGCGCGATGAACGCGAGGGTCAGCAAAACCAGATCGATGACGAGCCGTGGGGCCAGGCTGCGCGCGCGCCGCCGGCTGCGGGTGAAGACCGGCGCCATCTCAGCCTCCCGCCACGAGGTCGAGCAGACGGCGCTGGTAGAAGGCGACCAGCGTCCCGCCCGTGGCCCCCATCGTGACCCAGAAGGTCACGGCGATGGCCGCGAGCTTGGGCACGAAGGTCAGCGTCATCTCCTGCACCGAGGTCAGCGCCTGCAGCAGGCCGATGGCGACGCCCACCACCAGCGCGACGATCAGCACCGGCGCGGACATGACGAAGGTCGTCCACAGCATCTCGCGCAGAAGATCGAGGATGATCCCTTCGGTCATGGCGCCAGCCCCGACACCGCGGGCGTCATACCGGCATCCGCAGGATTTCGTTGTAGGCCTCGACCACGCGGTCGCGCACCGTCGTGGCGGTCTCCACCGCCAGCTCGGTCTGGGCCAGCGCCTGCACCACCGACTGCGCGTCGGCGCGGCCGGCGAGGCCCGACTGCACCGTCTGCTCGGCGCCGCGGATCGCCTTCAGCGTCTCCATGGCGGATTGCTGCAGGGCGCGGCCGAAATCGGTGCTCTGCTGCGGCTGTTGCGGGGCCTGCGGCCGGGCGGCGGCGGCGGCGCTGGCGTAGAGCTTGCCGGCGAGGGGGGCGCGGACGTCCATCGGGCTCACCTCTTGATCAGCGCGAGCAGACCCTGGGCCATCTGGCGGGTCTGGTCGAAGATGCGAAGATTGGCCTCGTAGCTGCGCTGGGCCTCGCGCGCGTCCGCGATCTCCAGCACCAGCTCGACGCTCGAGGCCTCGTAGTAGCCCTCGGCGTCGGCCATGGGGTGGGCGGGGTCGTAGACCTTGGGCAGTTCGGCGGGGTCCAGCGCGAGGCCCGTCACCGCCACGCCGCCGCGCTCGGCCTCCTGCGCGAAGGTCAGCATCTTGCGGCGGAAGCCGGGCGTGTCTGCGTTGGCGATGTTCTCGGAGATGATGCGCAGGCGCCGGCTCTGCGCGTCCAGCCCGCTGCCCGCAACGCCCATGGTCGTGGAGAAATCCCGCATTGCTATGGCCCTCACCTGCGTCCGACGCCGAGGCGCAGGATGTCGACGGTCTTGGCGTAGATCGTGGTCGCGCGGTCGTGCGCGCCCAGCGCCTCGGCCGCGCGGGCGAGCTGGTCCGACAGCGAGACGTCGTTGCCGTTGGGGCCCTGCGCGCCGGGGGCGGCGCTCTCGCGCGCCTCCAGCGTCCGCGTGGCGCGGGCGTTCAGGTGGGTGTCGCGGGTGGCCCGCAGCGCTGCGCCGTCGCGCATGGCCTCGGCGAAGTCGGGCAGGTCGCGGGCGCGATAGCCGGGCGTGTCGGCGTTGGCGACGTTCTCCGCCACCAACGAATGCCGCGTGGCGGAATGGCGCGCCATCGCGTCGGCCATGCGCAGGATCGCGAGATCGTTCATTTCAGGGATTCTCCCTCTCGTCGCAACGCAGGCTTAATGTCCCGGCGGTTATCGAAACGTGACCGTTCGCGGGAAATCTTCGCGGGATTTGCATGGCCTTCTCCGACAACTCCGGCCCCGACCTCGCCGCGCTGGCCGCGACGCTCGACCGGCTGCGCCCGGTGCTGCTCTGGGGCGAGGTCACGGCCGTAGACAGCGCCACGCTGCGCGTCGGCGGGCTCGAGCGAGCGGCCCGCCGCGGCGACCGGCTGCGCGTCGAGCCGCGCGGCCGTCCGGCGGTGCGCGCGGAGGTCGTGGCGCTGGACGGCGCCGGCGCGCGGGCGATGTGGTTCGGCTCGGGCGAGGGCGTCGCGGTCGGCGACCGCGCGTGGCTGGAGGACGACGCCGCCCCCCGCCCCTGCCGCGGCTGGATCGGCCGGGTCGTGGACGCCTTCGGCCGCCCCCTCGACGGCCGCCCCCTGCCCGAGGGGCTGACGCCCGCGCCCCTGCGCCGCGCCCCGCCCGCGCCGGCGCGGCGACGCGCGCTGGGGGCCCGGCTCGACACGGGGCTCGCGGTGTTCGACGCCATGCTGCCGCTGGTGCGCGGCCAGCGCATCGGGCTTTTCGCCGGCTCCGGCGTCGGCAAGTCGACGCTGCTGGCCCAGCTCGCCCGCGGTGTCGCGGCCGACGTCGTGGTGCTGGGCCTGATCGGCGAACGGGGGCGCGAGGTGCGCGACTTCGTGGAGACCACGCTGGGGCCGGAGGGCATGGCGCGCTCGGTGGTCGTCGCCGCGACCTCCGACGAGGCGCCGCTGGCCAAGCGTCAGGCGGCGTGGCTCGCGACCGCGGTCGCCGAGAGCTTCCGCGACGCCGGCGCCCATGTGCTGCTGCTGATCGACAGCGTGACCCGCTTCGCCGAGGCGCACCGCGAGGTGGCGCTGGCCGCCGGCGAGGCGCCGTCGCTGCGCGCCTATCCGCCCTCGACCGCCCACGCCATCGCCCAGCTCGCGGAGCGCACCGGGCCGGGCGAGCCCGGACAGGGCGACATCACGGCGGTCTACAGCGTGCTGGTGGCGGGGTCGGACATGGAGGAGCCCGTGGCCGACATCACCCGCGGCGTGCTCGACGGCCATATCGTGCTGGACCGCGCCATCGCCGAGCGCGGGCGCTTTCCGGCGGTGGACGTGCGGCGCTCGGTCTCGCGCAGTCTGCCCGGCGCGGCGAGCGAGGCGGAGAACGCGCTCATCGCGGTCGCCCGCCGGCGCATCGCGCTCTACGAGGAGGCCGAGCCGATGATCCGCGCCGGCCTGCACCAGCCGGGCGCAGATCCGGAGCTTGACGCCGCCATCGCCTGCCGCGTCGCGCTGGAGGACTGGATCGCCTCCCCCTCCCCCGGCGCCGCGGAAAGCTTTCTCACCCTGGCCGCCGCGCTCGGGGCCGCGGGCTGAGACGCGCCGCCCCGGGCCGGAACCCGGGGCGGCGCGTCGGATCAGGCGTGCAGGTCGAAGCGGTCGAGCTGCATCACCTTGGTCCAGGCCGCCACGAAGGCCTGCGCGAAGCGCTTTTCGGCGCCCTTCTCGGCGTAGGCCTCGGCCAGCGCGCGCAGCTGCGAGTTGGAGCCGAACAGCAGGTCCACCCGCGTGCCGGTCCACTTCACCGCGCCGGTCGCCCGGTCGCGGCCCTCGAACACGTCCTGCGCCGCCGAGGTCGCCTTCCACTCCACGCCCATGTCGAGCAGGTTGACGAAGAAGTCGTTCGTCAGGGTCCCCGGCCGGTCGGTGAACACGCCGTGGCGCGAGCCGTCGAAGTTGGCGTCCAGCGCGCGCATCCCGCCCAGAAGGACGGTCATCTCGGGCGCGGTCAGCGTCAGCAGGTTGGCCTTGTCGACCAGCAGCTCCTCGGCCTTCACCGGATAGTCGGGCTGCAGGTAGTTGCGGAACCCGTCGCCCTTCGGCTCCAGAGGCGCGAAGCTCTCGACGTCGGTCTGCTCCTGCGTCGTGTCGGTGCGGCCGGGGTTGAAGGGCGCCGTCACGTCATGGCCCGCGGCCTTCGCCGCCTGCTCCACCGCCGCGCTCCCCGCCAGCACGATCAGATCGGCCAGCGAGACCTTCTTGCCGCCGGTCTGCGCCGCGTCGAAGCCAGCCTTGATCCCCTGCAGCGTCTCCAGCACCCGCGCCAGCCGCGCGGGGTTGTTGGCCGCCCAGTCCTTCTGCGGCGCCAGCCGGATGCGCGCGCCGTCGGCGCCGCCCCTCTTGTCGGAGTTGCGGAAGGACGACGCCGCGCCCCATGCCGTCGTGACGAGATCGGCGACCGAGAGACCCGAGGCCAGCACCTGCGCCTTCAGCGCGGCGACGTCTGCGTCGTCGATCAGCGGATGATCGACCGGCGGGGTCGGGTCCTGCCAGATCAGGTTTTCGGCCGGCACCTCGGCGCCGAGATAGCGGGTCTTGGGCCCCATGTCGCGGTGGGTCAGCTTGAACCAGGCGCGGGCGAAGGCGTCGGCGAACTCGTCCGGGTTGGCGTGGTAGCGGCGCGAGATCTTCTCGTAGTCCGGGTCCATGCGCATCGCCATGTCGGCGGTGGTCATCATGGTCGGCACGCGCCGGGTGGGGTCGTCGACTTCGGGCGCCATGTCCTCCGGCCGCTGGTCCTTCGCATGCCACTGCCAGGCGCCGGCGGGGCTCTTGACCAGCTCCCACTCGTAGCCGAACAGCAGGTCGAAGTAGCCCATGTCCCACTGCGTCGGGGTCGCGGTCCACGGCCCTTCGATGCCCGAGGTGATGGCGTCGCGGCCCTTGCCGGAACCGAAGCGGTTCGCCCAGCCCAGGCCCTGCTGCGCCAGCGGGGCGCCCTCGGGGTCGGCGCCGAGATGCTCCTCGAGCCCCGCGCCGTGGCTTTTGCCGAAGGTGTGGCCGCCGGCGGTAAGGGCCACCGTCTCCTCGTCGTTCATCGCCATGCGCGCGAAGGTCACGCGGATGTCGTGAGCTGAGCCGAGGGGGTCGGGCCGGCCGTCCGGGCCCTGCGGGTTGACATAGATCAGCCCCATCTGCACCGCGCCGAGCGGCGCCTCCAGCACGCGATCGCCGGTGTAGCGGCTGCCCGGCTTGTCGCTGGTGGCCAGCCACTCGGACTCCGCGCCCCAGTAGATGTCCTCCTCCGGCTCCCAGACGTCGGCGCGGCCGGCGCCGAAGCCGAAGGTCTTGAAGCCCATGGATTCCAGCGCGACGTTGCCGGTCAGCACCAGCAGGTCGGCCCACGAGATCGCGTCGCCGTATTTCTGCTTGACCGGCCAGAGCAGCCGGCGCGCCTTGTCGAGGTTGGCGTTGTCGGGCCAGCTGTTGAGCGGCGCGAAACGCTGCTGCCCGCCGCCGGCCCCGCCGCGGCCGTCCGCGATCCGATAGGTGCCGGCCGCGTGCCACGCCATGCGGATGAAGAACGGCCCGTAGTGACCATAGTCCGCCGGCCACCACTCCTGACTGTCGGTCATCAGCGCGTGCAGGTCGCGCTTCAGCGCCTGATAGTCGAGTCCCTTGAACGCTTCGCGATAGTCGAAGCCCGGGCCCATCGGGTCGGACAGCGCGGAATGCTGATGCAGGATGCGCAGGCTGATCTGGTTCGGCCACCAGTCGCGATTCGAGCGCCCGCCGAACACCGCATGCCGCACCGGGCAGCCGGTGATCACGCCGCTGTCGTTTCCGTCCATGTCGTCCTCCGATCGTCGCCTTGGGGGCGGCCCCGCAGGCCGCGCGCCTCTCGCTGACGCCATCCGTAGCAGACACGAGCCATCAGATGAAGTTGAGTTTTCTGATACAGACGATAGGGTGACCTTATGATGAACCTGACCCTCCGCCAGATGCGCTATTTCGAGGCCGTCGCCCGGCATGGCCATTTCGGCCGCGCGGCGGACGCCTGCGCGGTCTCCCAGCCCGCGCTGTCCATGCAGATCCGCGAGCTGGAGAGCACGCTGGGCGCGGCGCTGTTCGAACGCGGCGCGCGTCGCGCGCGCCTGACCGGGCTCGGCGAGGCGCTGGCGCCGCGGGTCGGCGACATCCTGCGCCGGGTCGACGAGCTGGGCGATCTTGCGCGCGCCGCGCAGGAGCGGCTCGTCGGTCGGCTGCGGCTGGGCGTGATCCCGACCGTGGCCCCCTATCTGCTGCCCGCCATCGTGGGCGGGTTGACCCGCGCCAATCCCGACATCGACCTGCACCTGCGCGAGACGGTCACGCCGCGCCTGATCGAGGAGTTGGGCGACGGCCGGCTCGACGCCGCCGTCGTGGCGCTCCCGGTGTCGGAGCCCACGCTGGCGGAGGCGGCGCTGTTCGAGGAGGAGTTCGTGCTGGTCCGGCCCCGCGCCGACGCGGGCCGGCCGGTCCCCAGCCGCGAGGCGCTGCGCACCATGCGCCTGCTGCTGCTGGAGGAGGGGCACTGCTTCCGCGACCAGGCGCTGTCGTTCTGCGCGATGCAACCCGGCGCGCCACGGGAGCTGCTGGACGGCAGCGCGCTCTCGACGCTGGTGCAGATGGTCGGGGCCGGCATCGGCGTCACGCTCATCCCCGAGATGGCCGTGGCGGTGGAGACCCGCTCCGCCGACGTCTCGATCGCCCGTTTCGACCCGCCGCGCCCGACCCGCACCATCGGCATGGTCTGGCGCCGCGCGAGCCCGCTGGCCGAGCGGCTGACCCGCCTGTCCGAGGTCGTCCGCGAAGCCGCCGCGACCCAGCGGGCCGCGACTCTCCGGGCTCTGACCCGTCCGGCCGAACCGGTCTGAGGCGGCTCAGCCGGCCTCGCCCATCAACTGCGCGAACCCGCCCTCATGCGCGGCGCGCAGCGCCGAGAGGGCGACCGAGGCCGCGCCGAGCCGCAGCGCCTCGCCGCCCGCCGCCCCGACCAGCCGCGCCGGCACGCCCGCCTCCGTCGCCGCGGCGATCACCGCGTCGCTGTCGGCGCAGGCGAGCAGGTAGCGGCCCTGATCCTCGCCGAAGAACCACGGCAGCGGGTGGAGCGAGCCGTTCGCCTCGACCGCCGCGCCGCAACCCGCCGCCAGCGCCATCTCCGCCGCGGCCATGGCGAGCCCCCCGTCGGACAGGTCGTGACACGCCGACAGCGCGCCCCGCGCCGCAAGCGAGCACACCAGAGCGCCGGTCGCCTTCTCGGCGGCGAGGTCGACCTGCGGCGGCGGCCCCTCCTCGCGCCCGAACAGGTCGGCAAGCAGCGCCGACTGGCCCATGTGGCCCTCGGTGCGGCCCAGCAGCACCAGCGCGTCGCCCGCGCGCGGCGCCAGTCCCAGCGCCGTCGCGTGGTCCGCCAGCAGGCCGACGCCGCCGATGGTGGGGGTGGGCAGGATCGCGCGGCCCTCGGTCTCGTTGTAGAGGCTGACGTTGCCCGACACGATGGGGAAGTCGAGCGCCCGGCAGGCCTCGCCGATCCCCTGCACGCAGCCGACGAGCTGGCCCATGATCTCGGGCTTTTCGGGGTTGCCGAAGTTCAGGTTGTCCGTGGCGGCCAGCGGCGTCGCGCCGACCGCGCAGAGGTTGCGCCAGGCTTCCGCCACCGCCTGCCGGCCGCCCTGCACGGGGTCGGCCTTGCAGTAGCGCGGCGTCACGTCCGCCGTGAAGGCCAGCGCCTTCCGGGTTCCGTGCACGCGCACCACGCCCGCGTCGCCGCCCGGAACCTGCACCGTGTCGGCCAGCACCTGCGCGTCGTACTGCCGCCAGACCCAGGCCCGCGAGCAATGGTTGGGGTGGGCGAGCAGCCGCAGCAGCGCCTCGGTCGGCTCGATCTGCGGCAGCGGGCCCAGCGGCGGCGGCGGCGGGCTCTGAACCCATGGGCGGTCGTATTCGGGGGCCTCGCCCGACAACGCGCGCAACGGCAGATCGACCATGACGGCGCCGCGATGCCTGACGACGAAGCGGTCCTCGGGCGTGGTCTCGCCGATCACGGCGAAGTCGAGGTCCCACTTGTCGAAGATCGCCCGCGCCTCGGCCTCCTTCTCGGGCCGCAGCACCATGAGCATCCGCTCCTGGCTCTCCGACAGCATCATCTCGTAGGCGGTCATGGCGTCTTCGCGGCACGGCACGCGGTCGAGATCGAGGGTGACGCCCAAGCCGCCCTTGTCGCCCATCTCCACCGCCGAGCAGGTCAGCCCCGCCGCGCCCATGTCCTGGATCGAGACCACGGCGCCGGAGGCCATCAGCTCGAGGCAGGCCTCCAGCAGCCGCTTCTCGGTGAACGGGTCGCCGACCTGCACGGTGGGGCGCTTCTCCTCGGCGTCGGCGCCGAACTCGGCCGAGGCCATGGTGGCCCCGCCGACCCCGTCGCGCCCGGTCTTGGCGCCGAGATAGACGATGGGCCGCCCGACGCCCGAGGCGGCGGCGTAGAAGATCCTGTCCGCATCCGCGATACCGGCGGCGAAGGCGTTGACGAGGCAGTTGCCGTCATAGGCGCCGTGGAAGCGCACCTCGCCGCCGACGGTCGGCACGCCGAAGGCGTTGGCGTAGCCGCCGATCCCCTCGACGACCCCCGCCACCAGCCGGCGGGTGCGCGGGTGCCCGGGCCGGCCGAAACTCAGCGCGTTCATCGCCGCGACCGGGCGGGCGCCCATGGTGAAGACGTCGCGCAGGATGCCGCCCATCCCCGTCGCCGCGCCCTGATAGGGCTCGATGTAGGAGGGGTGGTTGTGGCTCTCCATCTTGAAGACCACCGCCTGTCCGTCGCCGATGTCGACGACGCCGGCGTTCTCGCCGGGGCCGCAGATCACCTGGGGGCCCGTGGTGTGCAGGGTCCGCAGCCACTTCTTCGACGACTTGTAGGAGCAGTGCTCGTTCCACATCGCCGAGAAAACGCCCAGTTCGGTGAGGCTCGGCGCGCGGTTGAGCAGGCGCAGGATGCGGGCGAACTCGTCGGGCTTCAGCCCGTGGGCCAGCCCCATGGCCTCGTCGACCGGCGAATCGGCTGCCGAATCAAGTGGCGCCGCGTGCCGCGTGGTCATCGTCGGACCTCATGCCGATTGATCGCTTCGGGCGGGCTTCGCGCGGCTGGCGGGCGCTGTCAAGTCGCGCAAACCGGCGCCCCGGAACTTGCGCATCATCGCGTTTCGCGCCGCTTTTCTCGCCAGAGGAGAACTTGTCGCCACATTTTCATCTTTTTGTTGGCAGACAGCGTCTCGAAAGCCGGAGTATCCTCCTACCATGGTGCGCGTGCCCGAAAGTATCGACCGCTTCACAGCGATCCTGAGCGGGATCGCCGCCGCCTCGGCGCGTGCGCGCGCCCGAGAGGACGACGGGGATTTCGCCGCGGCGGCGCTGGCGCTCGCCGCGGAGGGTCTGCCGGCGTTGCGCCGACGTCTCGAACCGACGCGCCCGGACGCCGTGGCGCTGCTTGATCGCGAGGCGGCGAAGGCGCGCGACATCTGGCTGGCGTGGCCAGGGTCGCCGCGGCTGCGCGACGCCTCGGCGCTGATGGCGGGCGTGCGCCGTTTCGACGCTTTCGCGACCTCGGTTCCCGTCGAGGCGCTGCCCGACGCCGATGCGCTGGCGGCCGCCGCGGGCGACCCGCAGGCGCTGGCCGAGGCCCTGCTTGACTGCGCGGCGGTTCGCGACCCGGAGGGCTTCGGCCCGCGCCGCAGCGCAGGGCTCGCGCGGTCGGTCCTGCTGGACGCCGCGTCGCACGGCTTGCGTCAGTTCATGGAGCCGATGGCGCTGGCGCTGGATCTCGCCGACGCCTTCGCCGCGGCGCTGGGCCACGAAGCCGCGCCCGCGGAGCCCGCGCCCGCGCCTCAGGAGAGCGCGCCCCGCTCGTCGCTCGAAGCGCTGATGGCGGCGCTCGCCAACAGCGACCGCGCCCAGGCGGCGGAGAACGCGGACATCGCTTACGCCAGCGTCGTGGAGGCCGCGCGCCCCATCGCCGCGGCGGTGGCGGAGCCGAGCCGCGCCGCGGCGGAGCTGGACCGCGCCATCGACCTGCTCGTCCAGGCGCAGGCGGTGGCGTCGGGCCGCGCTGGCGCCGCAGCCGCCGGCGAACCGCACCGCGAGGCCGCGGCTCTGGTCGCAGCCGGCGATTTCGCGGCCGCAGGCGCGCTCGCCGAGGCTGCGCTGACCCGCCGCGGGCCGGAGGCGGCGCTCAGCGAGGCGGCGGTCCAGCTGCTCGACGTGGCCGTCACCGCGGCGGTGCTGCGGCGCGACGCCGGGGCTGTCGCACGCCTCGAGGCCGAGCGCGCCGGTCGGGCGAGCGGCGGCGGCGCCCTTTTCGGCGCGCTGCGCGCCTGCTTCATCGGCTGGTGGTCGCGGGGCGGGCGCGGGGGGCTCGTGTTCGATCTTGAGGTCGCAGCCGAGGTGGCCACCCGATGGGCCGAGGCGGCGACCAGCCGGGCCGAGCGAGGCCGCGCGCTGCACAACCGCGCGATGGCGCTGTCCGACCGCGCCGGGGCCCTGAGCGATCCGCAGGCGCGCGCCGCCGCGGTGGAGGCCTTCCGCGACGCCCTAGCCGTCCGCACGCGCGCGGAGGGGCTGGAGGCCTGGGCGATGACGGCGCACGGTCTCGCCAAGGCGCTGACCGCGCTGGGAGAGCAGAGCGGCCGTCCCGCGCCCCTGCGCGAGGCCACGGAACTGCTGCGCGAGGCGCTCGCGACACGCACGCGCGACTTCGCGCCGGTGGAATGGGCTGCGAGCCAGCTCGCGCTCGCCGCCGCGCTGCACGCGCTCGGCGACATCGAGGGCGGCCACCTCCGATATCGGGAAGCGGTGGCGGCCTATCGCGCGGCGCTGGAGGAGACCTGCCGGACCCGCGCGCCGCTGGTCTGGGCCAAGGCGCAGCACGACATGGGCGACGCGCTGACCGCGCTCGGCCAGCGCGCCGAGGGGCTCGCGCGGCTGCGCGAGGCGGTCTCGGCCTACGAGGCGGCGCTCTCGGCGCTCGACCGGGCCTGCACGCCCTTCGACTGGGCCATATCGTCCGGCGCCTGCGGCGTGGCGCGCGGGCTGCTCGCCTCGGCGAGCGGCGACGCGTCCGGGGCGGCCGAAGCCATCGAGCGCATTCGCGACGCACGGGACACGATGCGCGCCGCAGGCGACGCGGCGTACGCCGCGCATTTCGACGGTCAATTGGCCGCCGCCCGTGGCCTGCACGCCCGTCTCGGCGGCTGATCACTCCGCCGTGTCGGCGGCGTCGCGTCGCGGCGACCGCGCAGCCAGGCGACGCGACGGTGGCGCATGGCCACGCACCCTGTCGCCCGCCACCGCGAAACGACCGTCTCGCGACCCCTGATCGGCTACGCCGCGGCCGCGGTGGCGGTCGCGATCTGGGCCGGCTGGATCGTCGCGGTGCGCTTCTCCGTCACGACGCTCTCGCCCCTCGACGTGGCGCTGCTGCGCTACGGCGGGCCGGCGCTGCTGCTGGCGCCGGTGTGGCTGCGGCGCGGGCCGCTGGCGCGCGGCGCAGCCCCGTGGCGGCTCGTCGTCATGACGGCGGGCTGGGGCGCGCCCTTCGCGCTTTACGCCGCACAGGGGCTGAAGGCTGCCGACATCGGCCTGTTCGCGGCGCTGGTTCCCGGCGCCATGCCGCTGTGGGTGGCGGCGTTCTCGGCGCTGGCCCTCGGCGCCCGGTACGGGCCGCGCGCCGGCGTCGGCCTTGCGCTGATCGCCGCCGCGGCGGCGCTGGCGCTGGTCGCGGCGCCGCCCGGGGCCCGCGCGGCGGCGCCGTGGCTCTTCGCCGCCTCCGCCTCGTGGGCGGCCTACACGCTGGCCTATCGCGGCTCGGGCCTGTCGCCGGTCGAGGCGACGGCGCTGGTGGCCTTCTGGTCGACGCTGGCGCTTGTCCCCGTCGCGCTGATCCATGGCCAGTCGCTGAGCGCCCTGCCCGCCGCGACCTTCGCCGCGCAATTCCTCGTCCACGGCGTTCTTTCGGGGGCGGCCTCGGTCGCCGCCTACGCGCTGGCGATTCGCGAACTTGGCGCCGCCAGAGCCGCGGCCTCCTCGGCGCTCGTGCCCGGACTCGCGGCGCTGGGCGGCGTGGCGCTGCTGGGCGAGGCGCTGCCCTGGCCCACCGCGCTCGCCGTGGGCGGCGCATGCGTGGGCGTCGGATTGCTGAGCGCCGTCAGGCCGCCGCCAGCGCCCCCGCCAGCCCGCTGAAGAAGGCGGCGCCGTCCGCCCGGCCCAGCGCGGGGTCGGCGGCGCGCTCGGGGTGGGGCATCAGGCCCAGCACGCGGCGGTTCTCCGACAGCACGCCAGCCACGTCGCGGGCCGAGCCGTTTGGGTTGTCGTCGGGCGCATAGCGGAACGCGACGCGCCCCTCGCCCTCCAGCCGGTCGAGCGTGGGCCCGTCGGCGACATAGCAGCCGTCGTGGTGGGCGATGGGGAACACCACCTCATCGCCCGGACGATGGCCGCGGGTGAAGGCGCTTTCGGGCCCGACGATCAGGCGCGCGTCGCGGCGCACGAACCTGAGCGAGGCGTTGCGCATCAGCGCGCCGGGCAGGAGCCCCGCCTCGCACAGCACCTGAAAGCCGTTGCACACGCCCAGCACCAGCCCGCCCCGCGCCGCAAAGTCGGCCGTCGCGCGCATAGCCGGCGCGCGCGCCGCGATGGCGCCGCAACGCAGGTAGTCGCCGAAGGAGAAGCCGCCGGGCAACCCCACCAGGTCGAGGCCGGGCGGCAGCGCGCCGTCCTTCCACCAGTGCATGACCACCTCCGCCCCGGCTGCGCGCAGCGCGACGGCGAGATCGCGGTCGCAGTTCGAGCCGGGAAAGACGAGGACCGCGGCCTTCATGCCAGGTCGATGGCGTAGGATTCGATGACGGTGTTGGCGAGCAGCTTCTCGCACATCGCGACGACCTGGGCGCGGGCCGCCTCGGGATCGGTCTCGGCCAGCGTCAGCTCGATCAGCTTGCCCTGGCGCGCGTCCTCCACGCCCTCGAAGCCGAGGGTGCGCAGAGCCTGCGCGATGGCCTGCCCCTGTGGGTCGAGCACCCCGCGCTTCAGCGTCACCGTCACCCGCGCCTTCATCGACCGCCCTCCGCTCGCGTCCCGCTGTTAGCAGAGGTTGCGCGGGCCCGGAAGCCGCCCCTAGGCTGTGGCGAAACAGGGGGGCGGCGATGCGGGTCTGGCTGGCGGCGACGATGGTGGCGGCGGGATCGGCCGCGGCGCAGGAGCAGCTCCACCTGCTGTCCTATGAGGCGATTCCCTCGGCGCAGATGACGCTGGACCTCGACGGCGCGACCTACGCCCAGCGCGCCGAGTTGACGGCGGCGGTGCGCGATGCGCTGTCGCCGCAGATTTTCACGGCCGTGGGCGTGGATCCCGACACGATCGACACCGACCTCACGCCCGGCGGCTTCCTGCTGCAGACCAACGCCTCGCTGCAGGCCCGCGGCGCCTTCAGCGAGGTGGAGGCCGCGCGGCTCGCGGCCGCCATCGGCTATGTCTTCCGCCAGTGGTCCGTGCTGGTCTCGCGCCTCGACGACCTCGGCGGCGACACCGGCTATGTTGTCGTCGGCTTTGCGGAGGACGCGCTGACGCCTGAGCTGGCGCAGGGCTTCTTCGAGGCGGCGGCGGCGGTGCATCCGGGCCTGGGCGGCGGCTACACCGCGTTCGGCGACGAGATGATCTTCCTCAACGTCCGCGACGCCGAGCACCAGCCCTTCAGCGACCTCGAGGACATGATGTTCGCGGCGGGCCTCGGCGAGGCGGCGGGACGCTTCGCCGAGGCGCCGGCGCGGGTCATCGGCGCCGGCTACGCCGCAGCGATCTTCGTCGGCAACGACTGGGACGCGGCGCCGGGGGGCGAGGACTACGCCAACGCGCTGAACGATCCCGAACTCGTCGCGGAGCTCGACGCGCTGCGGGCTGTCCATACCGCGCTCGTGGCGGAGTTCGCCGTCCGCTTCGGATGGGCGCAGCAACGCTGACGCAGGACGGCGCGTCAGCCGGGCGAACCCGCAGAACGCCGAACACCGCGCTGACGCCTTGCGGCGTCGCGTCGACGTCCGGCGCCCGCCACCATGACGGCGCGCTGAAGGCGATCTAGTGACGGGGGTTGCAAAATCTCTTGTGTTGCCGCACCCTCCAGAAATACTCTGCCAAGATAGCGTCACTTCGTTTGTACCTCATGCGGCTGCGTGGTGAATATTCGCAAATGAAGGGGGATTTGCGCATGGAACGCGACAAGGTAGCCCAGTGGTTTGATCAAGGCTTTGCACTCATGCGCGGCGGCGCGGCGCCTGCGGGGGGGCTGCCTGCGGGGGGCGACATGGCCGTCGCGAAGGGGATGCTGGCCGGCCCGGGCAGCGCCGCCGCACGTGCGGCGATGAGCAAGATTCGCGAAGATTTCGGGGGCGCGGTCGATCCCGCCGCGATGACGGGCTCGGCGCTCGATCGCTACCTGAAACGGATCCGCGACACGCCGGCCGTCGGGGTCACCACGGTCGCCAGCGTCGCGCTGAAGAAGGCCGGCTGGACCCCCGACGTCGGAAAGGGCGGAAATGACCCCGCGCGCTTCCAGAATTATCTGAACGTGCTGGCGACCGCGCCCTGCATGATGCCGCCCTCGATCGAAACAACAGAAATTACTTATCGCGAAAAGAAATACGATCAACTGATCGACGAGGCCAGCAAGCTGCTCACGGCGTCCCTTGGCGGCGATTCGGACGAGATCGTGAAGGCGCTGACCGCTATCGCCAAGACGGCGGTGACAAACGTCCAGAAACAACAATCGGTCTGCATCATTTCGCAACACGCCGTCGCCATCGATGCCCGGACACCCGGCTACTATGTCTATCTTACGAAGGCGACGGTCACGCGAACGACCAAGAAGTCCGAGCTGCTCGAGTCCAGCCTGGTCGTCTACGGCATGACGATCCCGTTTTCGGTCGAGGCGTGGACCAGCGGGCTCTATGAACCGATCGGCCGGCGCGCCTACGCAGACGCCGAGGACTGGTTCAAGGGCATAGATACGCCGACGCCGGAGGGAGCCCCGAAACTCTGCTTCGAGCCCTGAGATGAGCGACGTCGTCGCAGCCTCTGCTATCGCCGTGGGAGATGTCGCGGCGCTCTCGGCGCGCGAGGAGGCGCTGGCTCCGTTGTTTGCGGTCCGCGGCGCGCGCCTCGCCGCCGATCCGGCCGCGGAGCGCGCCCTCGCCGATGCCGTGGACGCGCCCGCGCTGGGGGCGGTCGCGGCGGTGGAGATGGCGCGCGAGGCCGCCGGCTGGTCGCCAAAGATGGGCGAACGCAACGGCCTGGCCCGCTACGAGGGCTTCGCCGCGGCGTTGCTGTCCGGCGGCTGGTTCCACGCCGCAAACGCCCCTGCGCAGGCCGCCGCCTACGACGACGCTGATCCGGCGGGATCGCTGTCGGCGATCGTGGCGAGCCTGCATCCGGACCTGACGCCGGCCGACGCTCGCCGCGTCGCGGCGGCGATGGCGCGCTCGCTGACACAGGCGCTCGGTCCGGACGGCGCGCGGCCCGAGGCGGCGGAACCCGGTTTGCTGACGGCCAAGAAGCGGGAAGTGCTGGAAAAGCGTGTGGCGACCGTCGCCACCAATCGCCTCGACGTCGGCGAGCGGCCGCGTTTTCGGATGCACTGGCGCAGCGAGACCTTCCTGCGGACAAAGGAGGGCAAGGACGAGCCGAAGACATCGACCACCCGCGGGCCCGTGCGCGCCCACGATCTCGCCTTCGACCTCGACCGCTGGCGCAGCGGCGACCGTGCGGCGCTGCTCGGCTACTACCGCCGCGTCGAGGACTGGCTGGACGACTTCGACGCGGCCGGCGGGAAGCCGCGGCGCATGGCGTGCTTTGACAAGCTGACGGGCTGAGCACGCCTCACCCGCCGTCGGGCGCGCCACGCTCGCGATAGGGTGTGCGGCCGAACTGCGCGCGGTAGCACTTCGAAAAATGCGACGGTGAGGTGAAGCCTGACGCCAGCGCGACCGAGATGACGCTCATGTCGCTCTGCAACAGCAGCCCGCGCGCCTTCTGCAACCGCAACTCCATGTAATGGCGCTTGGGGCTCTTGCCGAGATAGCGCCGGAACAGCCGCTCGAGCTGGCGCGTCGACATGCCTGCGTCGGCGGCGAGTTCGGGCGGGCTGACCGGCTCCTCGAGGTTCTCCTCCATCCGCGTGATGATCGCCGACAGCCGCGGGTGGCGCGTGCCGAGGCGCGAGGGCGCCGACAGCCGCTGATCCTCGGCGCCGGAGCGCAGGGAAGAGAGGATCATCTGGTCGGCGACCTGGCGCGCCAGTTCAGGCCCGTGGTCGCGCGCCACGACCTCGAGCATCATGTCCGCCGCCGCGACGCCGCCGGCGCAGGTCATGCGGTCGCCGTCGATCTCGTACAGCCGGCTTGTCGCCTGCACGTCGGGGAACGCCTCGACGAAGGCCGGCCGGTTCTCCCAGTGGATGGTGCAGCGTCGCCCGTCCAGCAGCCCCGCCTTGGCCAGCAGATGCGCCCCCGTGCACAGCGCCCCCATCCGCGCGCCGAGCCGGGCCTGCCGGCGCAGCCACGTCATCGTCGGCCTGGTGGCGGCGCGCTGGACGTCGAGCCCGCCGCAGACCAGCACCGTCGCGTCTCGCTCGATCTCGGCAAGCGCGCCGTCGACGCCGACGCGGGCGCCGTTCGAGCAGACCGCCTGCGCCCCGTCCTCCGACAGCAGGCGCCATGCGTAGAGAGGGCGGCGGGAAAGGCGGTTGGCGAGGCGCAGCGTCTCGATGGCGGCGGCGAAGGCGATCATCGAAAAGCGCGGCGACAGCAGGAAGACGAAAAGCCGCCCCGCCGCCCCTGGCGGCGCGGTCTCCTCGGCGCGCGACCCCGGACCAGCGTCATGCATCGCGCCGAGGTGACGCGAAGGCCGGGGGGCCGTCAAGCCGGCCGCGCGCAGACGTCGCATTGCTGGCGCCGCCCGCGCCGGGGCGTTAAGGGTCGCGAAGAACGCAAGACGCGACGGACAAGAGACGGGGAGGCCGCCATGGCGCAGGGTCGGACGCAGGCGTGGGATCGCGCGAGCTGGCGGGGCATGCCCGCGTGGCAGCTTCCCGACTATCCCGACGCAGGCAAGCTGGAGGCGGTGGAGCGCAAGCTGGCCGGCTATCCGCCGCTGGTCTTCGCCGGCGAGGCGCGGGAGCTGAAGCGCCGCCTCGCCGAGGTGTCGCGCGGCGAGGCCTTCCTGCTGCAGGGCGGCGACTGCGCCGAGAGCTTCGCGGAGTTCTCCGCCGACAACATCCGCGACACCTTCCGGGTGCTGCTGCAGATGGCGGTGGTGCTGACCTACGCGGCGAAGAAGCCGGTGGTGAAGGTCGGCCGGATGGCCGGCCAGTTCGCCAAGCCCCGCTCCGCCCCCACCGAGAAGGTCGGCGACCTGGAGCTGCCCTCCTACAAGGGCGACATCATCAACGAGGATGCGCCGACGGCCGAGGCGCGCACGCCCGACCCGGAGCGGATGCTGCAGGCCTATCTGCAGTCGGCCGCCTCGCTGAACCTGCTGCGCGCGTTCGCGCAGGGCGGCTACGCCGACCTGCACCGCGTGGCGTCCTGGAACCTCGGCTTCACGCAAGGCTCCCCCGAGGCCGAACGCTACGGCGCGACGGCGGAGCGGGTGTCGACGGCGCTCGACTTCATCAACGCCTGCGGGGTGAACGCGGGCAACGCCAACGCGCTGCACGGCGTCAGCTTCTTCACCTCCCACGAGGCGCTGCTCTTGCAGTACGAGGAGGCGCTGACCCGGCTCGACTCGACGTCCGGCAAGTGGGTGGCGGGCTCGGGCCACATGATCTGGATCGGCGACCGCACCCGCCAGATCGACGGCGCGCATGTCGAATACTGCCGCGGCGTGCTGAACCCGATCGGCATGAAATGCGGCCCCACGCTGGGCGCGGACGACCTGCTGAAGCTGATCGACCGGCTGAATCCGACCAACGAGCCCGGCAAACTGACGCTGATCGTGCGCGTCGGCGCCGGCAAGGTGGCGAACCACCTGCCCGGCTGGATCCGCGCGATCGAGCGCGAGGGGCGGCAGGTGGTCTGGTGCTGCGACCCCATGCACGGCAACACCATCAAGTCCGACACCGGCTACAAGACCCGTCCCTTCGACCGCGTGCTGGGCGAGGTGCGCGAGTTCTTCGCCGTCCACGCCGCGGAGGGGACGCATGCGGGCGGCGTGCATTTCGAGATGACCGGCAAGAACGTCACCGAGTGCCTCGGGGGGATGCACAACCTCGCCGAGGCCGACCTCTCCAGCCGCTACCACACCGCCTGCGACCCGCGGCTGAACGCGAGCCAGGCGCTGGAGCTGGCCTTCCTCGTGGCCGAGGAGTTGGACCGAACCGCGGCCGCGCCGCGCGCCGAGGCGGTGTGAGCGTCGCGCCGGCCCGCATCGAGACCGCGGCCGGCGCCTTTCCCGCGCTGGATGTCGGCGCGGGCGAGCCGGTGCTGCTGCTGCACGGCGCCGTCGGCGACTGGCGCACCCTCGCGCCGGTGGCCGAGCGGCTGACCGGCCGCCGCGTCGTCGCCGTCACCCAGCGCTGGTTCGGCGTCGGGGACTGGCCGGAGGACGGCCCGCCATTCGGCGTGCAGGCCCATGCCGAGGACCTCTGCGCCATGCTCGACGCGCTGGGGCCGGCGCACGTCGTCGCGTGGTCCTACGCGGCCCACCCCTCCATGCTCGCGGCCGCCGCAAGGCCGTCGCAGATGCGCAGCCTGCTGATCTACGAGCCCGGCTGCTCGGTCGGCCTGCGCGACGGGGCGCTGGCGGCGTGGAAGGCCGACGCGCGCGCCTGGATCGAGCCCATCATGGCGGCGCCGGACCTGACCGCCGCGGCCCGCACGCTGGTCGACAACTCGATGGGCGAGCAGAACGCGCTGGCCAGCCTGCCAGCCGACCGCCGCGCCGTGGTCCTGGAGAACGCGCCGATGCTCGCCCGGCTGTTCCGCCGGACCCCTCCGCCGGCCGAGGATCCGCCGCCCGCCGCGATGCCCGCCCGCGTCGGCGCCGGCGCGCGCAGCCGCCCGCTGTTCCGCCTCGGCGCCGAGGGGGCCGCCGCGGCGCTCGGCTGCGGGCCGGTCGAGGAGATCGAGGGCGTCGGGCATTTCTGGCCGGTGCAGGACCCGGACGCCTTCGCGGCCTGGGTCTCCGCCTGGCTCGACGAGGCGACCGCGTGAGCCACGCCCTCGTGCTGTCCGCCGCCGGCCTCCTGCCCGCCGTCGCCGCCGAGGCGGCGCGCGCCGCCGGGGCCGGGCCGCTGCGCCCGCTGGGGCCGGAGGCCGCCGAGGCCGCGCTGCCCGACGCCGACCCCGGCCGCCTCGCCGCCGCCCGCGCCGCGCTGGCCGGCGCGTCGGTGGACGTCAACGCGGTGGCGCAGGAGGGACGGGACAAGCGCCTGCTGGTCGCCGACATGGACAGCACGATCATCGGCGTGGAGTGCATCGACGAGATCGCCGACATGGCCGGCGTCAAGCCGCAGGTCGCCGCCATCACCGAGGCCGCCATGCGGGGCGAACTCGACTTCGAGGGCGCGCTGGCCGCCCGCGTCGCGCTGCTGGAGGGGCTGGAGGAGGCGGCGCTGGCGCGCGTCTTCGTGGAGCGCGTGCGGCTGAACCCCGGCGCGGCGACGCTGGCGCGCACAATGGCCGCGCGCGGGGCGGCGACCGCGCTGCTGTCGGGCGGCTTCACCTATTTCAGCGCCCGCGTCGCGGCCGCGGCGGGCTTCGCCACCCATCACGCCAACACGCTGGAGGCGCGCGACGGCCGGCTGACCGGCCGCGTCGTTCCCCCGGTGTTCGGCCGCGAGGGCAAGCGCGCGCGGCTGGAGGCGATGGCGGCCGAGCGCGGCCTGCCGCTGTCGGCTGCAGTCGCGGTGGGCGACGGCGCCAACGATCTGGCCATGGTCCAGGCGGCGGGCCTCGGCGTCGCCTACCGCGCCAAGCCCGCGCTGGCCGAGGCCGCGGACGCGCGGCTCGACCACAGCGACCTCTCCGCCATCCTGCACCTGATCGGCGCGCCTCGCTCCGGATGGGTCGGCTGACGATCACGCTTGCGTCGGGCCGGTGGCTGGCGCGCCCGCTTGCGGCTACATGTGTAGCAAGATCGTGAAGGAGGCCGCGCCATGAACATCATCCGCAAGCCGAGCTGGGCGCTGCCCGAGAGCGCCGCGACGCCCGAGGACGTCTACCTGAACCGCCGCGCCATCCTGCAGACTATGGGCTTCGGCGCGCTCGCGGCCGTCGGCGCCGGGGCGGCCGGGGCCATGGGCCCTTCGCCCGACGCCTTCCCCCTGCCCGCGCCGCTGAACCCCGCGCACGCCGACGCCGGCCGCCCGGTGACGCCGGAGGATGTCAACGCGCGCTACAACAACTTCTACGAGTTCGGCAGCCAGAAGCAGATATACGACGCCGCCCAGCGGCTGGAGACCGACGGCTGGACCGTGACAGTCGACGGCATGGTGGCCGAGCCGTTCACGATCTCAACCGACGACCTGCTCGCGCGGATGCCGCTGGAGGAGCGCATCGTGCGCCACCGCTGCGTCGAGGCGTGGTCGATGGTGGCGCCGTGGATCGGCTTTCCGCTGGCTGAACTGGTGCGGCTCGCCGATCCGTTGGGCTCCGCGACCCATGTCCGGTTCGAGACCTTCCTCGATCCCGACGTCGCACGCGGCCAGCGCCAGCACTGGTATCCGTGGCCCTATGTCGAGGGGCTGACAATGGCGGAGGCCACGAATGACCTGAGCTTCATGGTCGTCGGCGCCTACGGCAAGATCCTGCACAAGCAGTTCGGCGCGCCGATCCGGCTGCATACCCCGTGGAAGTATGGCTTCAAGCACGTCAAGTCGATCGCGCGGATCACGTTCACCGACGAGCAGCCGCTGAGCTTCTGGGAGGAGTTGCAGGCCAGCGAATACGGCTTCTGGGCCAACGTGAACCCCGAAGTGGCGCATCCGCGCTGGAGCCAGGCCACCGAGCGCGTGCTGGGCGGCGACGAGCGCGTGCCGACGCTGCTGTTCAACGGCTACGCCGAGCAGGTGGCGCATCTCTACGACGGGATGGAGGCCGAGCACGGCGACCGACTCTGGCGCTGACGCGCCCCCCCGCGTCACGGCGCCCCGGCCCTGCCGCCGGCGTTGCCTGAGCGGCGCGCCTGTGGCAGCACCCGGCGACGAGGGCGGAGGGGCGTGATGATCGACTTCGGGGCGGCGCGGACGGCGATGGTGGACCGGCAGGTGCGCACCGCCGACGTCACGCGGCTGCCGATCATCGCCGCCATGCTCGCCGTGCCGCGGGAGCGCTTCGTCCCCCGCGCCAGCCGCGCGATAGCCTACGCCGACGCGGCCATCGATCTGGGCGAGGGACGCGCGCTGATGGAGCCGCGCACCTTCGCCAAGCTGCTGGACGCCGCCGATATCGGGTCCGACGACCTAGTGCTCGACGTGGGATCGGCGACGGGCTACTCGGCCGCCGTCATCGCCCGCTTCGCCGCCGCCGTCGTGGCGCTCGAGCAGGACGAGGCGTTCGCCGCATCCGCCGCCGCGACGCTGACGGCGCTCGACATCGACAACGTGATCCACGAGCGCGGCCCACTGACCGAGGGCGCGCCCGAGGCGGGCCCCTACGACGTCATCCTGCTGGAGGGCGCGGTCGCGCGCCCGCCCGAGACGCTGCTGCGCCAGCTCAAGGACGGCGGGCGGCTGGTCGCGGTCGTCGCGGAGGGTCCGGTGGGTCAGGCACGCGTGTTCACCCGGTCCGGCGAGGGCTGGTCCTCGCGGCGCGCCTTCGACGCGACGGCTAACCTGTTGCCGGGATTCGACGTAGCGCCGCAGTTCGAGTTCTGAACGCGATCGCCGTTTGTCGCCGGCCATTCTTGGTTTACGCTGTGCGGTAAACAAACTGGGGCAGTCGAGCATGAGAACCGCCGTCCGGACGATCCGCCGCGCCTTTCTGGCGGCAACGGCGTGGGCGCTCTGCGCCGCCGCCATGGCGCAGGCCGACACGCTGGCCGACGCCTTCGCCGCCGCCTACGAGACCAACCCGGAGCTTATCGAGGCGCGCGCCAACCTGCGCGCCGTCGACGAGCGGGTGAACCAGGCCCGCGCCGGCTTGCGCCCCTCGCTCAACAGTCAGCTCGAGTATGGCGGCGACGTCACAAACCGCCCGGCGGGACAACGGGACAATTTCAACGACCCGTTCCGCGCCTCGGTGACCGCCTCGCAGCCGCTCTACGACGGCGGCCGCACCCAGAACGCCACCCGCGGGCGCATCGCCGACGTCTCGGCTGCCCGCGCCCGCCTGACCGCGCTGGAGCAGCGCGTGCTGCTCGACGTCGCCCGCGCCTACGCAGACGTGCTGCGCGACCTGGAGTTCGTGTCGCTGGCCGAGAACAACGTGCGCGTGATCGCCGAGCAGTTGCGCGCGAGCGAGGATCGCTTCGAGGTCGGCGAAGTCACGCGCACCGACGTCAGCCAGGCCCGCGCCCGTCTCGCCGCCGCCCGCGCCAACCTGACCTCCACCACCGGGCAACTCGAGCGGTCGCGCCAGAACTACCGCCTCGTGGTCGGCGCCGAGCCGCTGAACCTGCGCCTGCTGCCGCCCCCGCCCGACTTGCCGCGCTCGCTGGACGAAGCGGTGACGCTGGCGCTGGAGAGCCATCCCGAGATCGTCGCCGCCCGCTTCGACGAAACCTCGGCGTCGCGCGACGTGCGCGTCGCCATCGGCGAGCTGCTGCCACGGGTCTCGCTGGACGGCACGGTCGCCTATGGCGACACGGGCGTGTTCAAGGACAACTCCGTAGACAGCACCTCGGCCAGCGTCACCGCGCGCGTCACGATCCCGCTTTATCAGGGCGGCGCCGAATACAGCCGCATCCGCCAGGCCCAGGCGCTGGCCAGCCGCGCCCGCGCCGGCATCACCACCCAGGCCCGCAGCCGCCAGCAGCTAGCCGAAGCGGCCTGGACCGAGCTTCAGGTCGCCCGCGCCAACATCCGCTCGAACCGCGAAGGGGTGGAGGCGGCGCAGCTCGCCTTCGACGGCGTGCGGGAGGAGGCGATCGTCGGCTCGCGCACGACGCTCGACGTGCTCGACGCCGAGCAGGAGCTGCTGGACACCCGCACCCAGCTCGTCGCCTCGGTGCGCGACGAGTTCGTCGCGGCCTACGGGCTGCTCTCCACCGTGGGCCGCCTGACCGCGGCGGACGCCGGCCTCGCGGTGACGGCCTACGACCCGGACGTGAACTACGCCGAGAACAATGCGCGAAGGATCGGTTATCCCGACTCGCAGGATACGGTATGGGAGCAGTTGTGGCGGCCCTGACCGCCGCGCCGACCTGCCGCAACCCGGGCGCGAGGACGACGACATGAACGAGGGCCGACCGCGCAACGACGCCGCGATGGCGGAGATCCTGTCCTCGATCCGCCGCATCGTCGCGGAGGAGGACAGCCGCGGCGTCGCCAAGGGCGCGCCGCTGGAGGACGCCGTGCTGCTGCTCACCCCCGAGATGCGCCTGCCCGACGACGCGCCGCCCCCTCCGCCGGAGGAGCGCTTCGAGCTGTCCGCAGACGAGGCGATCATCGCCGACGTGGCCCGCGCCGTGCTGCGCGACGAACTCGACGGCGAGTTCGGCCGCCTGCTGCAGAGCCGCATCCGCGACGCCGTGCGGGTGGAGCTCGCCCGGGCGCTGGACGAGATGCGCGGCCAGCGCGGCTGATCGCGACCGCCCGCGCGTGCGAGATGCGCCGGCGCCGCGCGCCATCGACCCGTCCGAGATCGGGGCCGGCTCGGCCCTCTGGGCGCTGAACCAGGCCCACGCGACCGAGCTTTCGCCGCTGTCGCCCGAGCGGATGGCGGCGATGGCGCGCGAGGCCTTCCTCGCGCTGGCGGTCGGCGAGGCGGAGGCGTTCCTGCTCGCCTTCGACCAGTCCGCCCCCTACGACAGCCCCAATTTCCTCTGGTTCCGCGCGCGCCTGCCCCGCTTCGTCTACATCGACCGCGTGGCGGCGGAGGCGCGGGGCCGGGGGCTTGCGCGCGGGCTCTATGCGGCGGTCGTCGCCGCGGCGCGCGCCGCGGGGCACGGCGCCGTGGTCTGCGAGGTGAACAGCGATCCGCCGAACCCGGCGTCGGACGCCTTCCATGCGGCGCTGGGGTTTGCGCCGATGGGCGCGGCCGCCCTGCCGGACCGCGGCAAGTCGGTGCGCTATCTGCGGCTCGACCTCTGATCGCGTTCAGCGCCCGCGCAGTTCGCGTCGCATGATCTTGCCCGTGGCCGTTGTGGGCAGCCTCTCGGCGAACACCACGCGACGCGGCGCGACATGGGCGCCGAGGCGGGTGCGCACATGCAGCGTCAGCGCCTCGGCCAGCGCGGCGTCGGGGGCGATCCCGGCGCGGGGCACGACATGGGCCACGACCACCTCGGTGCGCACGGGGTCGGGCTCGCCCACCACCGCCGCCAGCGCCACCGAAGGATGGCCGGTCAGACAGTCCTCGATCTCGGTCGGCCCGATCCGGTAGCCTGAGGAGGTGATCACGTCGTCCGTGCGCGCCGCGAAGAACAGCCGCCCTTCCGCGTCCATGCGCCCCTCGTCGCCGGTGCGCATCCAGTCGCCGGCGAATTTCTCCGCGGTCTTGTCGGGACGGCCCCAGTATTCGAGGAACATCGACGCCGCGCCGCGCCGCATGGCGATCTCGCCGGTCTCGCCCGCCGGCAGCTCCCGCCCGGCGCTGTCGAGGATGGCGAGGTCGAAGCCCGGAACGGCCCGCCCCATCGAGCCCGGCGTGACCGGGAAGACGCCCGCGTTGTTGGCGACCGCCTTGTTGCACTCGGTCTGGCCGTAGAACTCGTGGATGGTCAGCCCCAGCGCCTCGCGGCCCCAGTCGAGCAGACCGGCCCCCAGCGCCTCGCCGCCGCAGCCCAGCGTGCGCAGCGACAGCGCGTGGCGGCGCGGGTCGGGGGCGGCCCGCATCAGCTTCAGCGCGGTGGGCGGGGCGAAGATCGCGGTGATGCGCTGCGCGGCCATCAGGGCGAAGGCGGCCTCGGGGTCGAACTTCTCGAAGCGATGCGCGAGCACCGGCGCGCCCAGCGCCAGCGCGGGCATCAGCACATTGCACAGTCCCCCCATCCAGGCCCAGTCGGCCGGCGTCCACATCGCGTCCGGCGGGGCGGCGCCCTCGCGCGGCAGGAAGTCGTGCACCAGCCGCACCCCCGGCAGGTGTCCGATCAGCACCCGATGCGCATGCAGCGCGCCCTTGGGCGGCCCGGTGGTGCCGGAGGTGTAGGAGATGAAGGCCGGGTCCTCGGGCCCCGTCTCAACCGCCTCGTGGACGTCGGCGGCGCGCGCCATGGCGGCGTCGAGGTCCTCGCCGGCGACCCCGCCCAGCGTCAGCACGAGCGCGGGCGCGGCGCCCTCCAGCTTGGCCCGGTTGGCGGCGTCGGTGACGACCGCCTTCGCCCCGCTGTCGCGCAGGCGGAAGGCGATGCCCTCCGCGCCGAACAGCGTGAACAGCGGCACCACGACCGCCCCCAACCGGTATGCCGCGAGATGAGTCAGCAGGGCCTGCGGCGACTGCGGCAGCAGCACCGCCACCCGGTCGCCGCGCCCGACGCCGCCGGCGGCCAGCACGTTGGCCAGCCGGCAGGCGGCGCGCTCGAGCCGGCCGTAGCTCCACGGCTCCAGCACCCCGTCGGCGCGCAGGTGGTTCAGCGCGATCCGGTCCGGCGCGCGCTCGGCCCAGGCGCCGCAGATGGCGCGGCCGATGTTGAAGCGCGCCGGGCGCGGCCAGCGGAACCCGGCGCGCATCTGCGCCCAGCTCCGTCCCGGTGCGAGGGCGGGGAAGTCGGGAGACATGGCGCATCCCCAGCAGCGGCTGACTGCGCCATGTGACGCGCGCGCGGGGGCGACGGCAAGGCCGCCCGCGCCAGGCGGCGCCCTACCGGATCACTCCCTTGTAGCTCAACGTGAACTCCTCCAGCCCGATCGCGGCGCCGAAACCCTCCTGACCGCTCAGCGCGGCGGGCTGCAGCGAGATGCGGTCGGCGTTGCCGCCGATCAGCAGCTTGGCGCCGGCGCCGACGCCGATGGCGACGTCCGCGCTGGCCCCGACATAGCCGCCCGCCAGCGCGCCCGGCTCCGGCGTCGCGCCCGGGGCGAACACCAGCCACACGATGGTCTCCTGCGTCGTGCTGGAGAGGTCGAGGCCGACCTTCTGGACCTTGCCCTCGTAGCGCTCGTCGGCGCGGTCGCCGGCGGGGTCGAACACGCAATCGAAGGTCGCGTCGGAGACGATGATCATGTTGCTCCGGCCGGTCTGGCGGCAGGTGAGCTGGCCCAGCTCGACGCCCTGGGCGAGGACGACGGGGGCGAAGGCGGCGGGCGCGAGGGCGCCGAGGGTGGCGGCGAAGGCGAGGGTCAGGCGGGTCATGGCGAGGGCTCCCGTCAGGCGCGGCCCTGTCGGCCGCGGGCGAAAGCTAGCCTGCCAACGCGTCGGTCCTGCAACAGCCGCGTCGGCGCATCGGCCTTACGTCCGAGCCCGTGCGCGGGGGTGCGCGGCGGCGTGGACGGCCGCCAGCCGCGAGCCCTCGACGGCCGCATAGACCTGTGTCGTGGACAGCGCCGCGTGGCCCAGCAGCGTCTGGATCGCGCGCAGATCGCCCCCGGCGGCCAGCAGGTGGGTGGCGAAGGCGTGGCGCAGGGCGTGGGGCGTCGCGGTCGCCGGCAGGCCCAGCGCCGCGCGCGCCCGCGCCATGGCCGCCTGCACGGCGCGCGCGCCCAGCTGTCCGCCGCGCACGCCGCGGAACAGCGCCATGTCGGGCGCCGGCGCGAAGGGGCAGAGGGCGCGGTAGGCCTCCACCGCCGCGCGGGCGGCGGGCAGGACCGGCACCATGCGCTCGCGCCCGCCCTTGCCGCGAACACGCAGGGCGGCGGGCAACGGCGCCTCGGCGCCGGTCAGCGCCAACGCCTCGGCGATGCGCAGGCCGCAGCCCCACAGCAGCGTCAGCACTGCCGCGTCGCGGGCGCCGACCCAGGGTTGGGCGGCGTCGTCCTCCACCGCAGCGATCAGCGCCCGGGCGCCCTCGACGCTGACAGGGCGCGGCAGGCGACGCTCGGCGCGGGGGCCGCGGGCCGCCAGCACCGCAGGCGCCTCCAGCCCCTCCGCCTCGGCGAGCCAGCGATGGAAGCCCTTCACCGCCGACAGCGCGCGCGACACCGACCGCCCCGTCAGGCCGCGCGCACGCTCCCGCGCCATCCATGCGCGCAGGTCGGCCAGCGTCACGGCGGCGAGGTCGGCCGGCGCGACCGGGCCGCCATGGTGGGCCGAGAGGAAGCCGAGCCAGCCGCCGACGTCGCGGCGATAGGCCGTCAGCGTGTTGGGCCGCGCCCCCTTGAGCGCCGAGAGCTGCAGCAGCCAGCGGTCCAGAAGATCGGCCGCCGCCGCGCTCACGCCAGCCAGCGGCGCAGGGCGCGCTCGACCACGCCGCCGAGAAAGGCGACGAAATCGGCCCCGTGCTCCGGGGCGAAACGGGCCGCATCCTCGGCCCCGTAGACCAGAAGCCCGCGCGCGGCCCCGAGATCGAGCGGGATCAGCGCCTCCGAACCGATGCGGCCCGCGTCCTCGCCGTGGACCAGCTCCGCCTCGGGCGGCGTCGGCCGCAGCCAGACCCCGTCGCGGCCCGGCCCGTCGGACAGGGCGAGATAGGCGTCCACCCCACCCTCGGGCAGCGCCACGACGCGCGCCGCGAGCCCCTCGTCGAGCCCGTCCAGCGCGGCGCCCGGCTCCAGCGCCAGCCGCGCGTCGTCCACCGCCAGCACCTCGGGCGCTTCGACCAGCAGGGCGCGCGCGAAGCCCGAGGCGTCCTGCGCCTCCAGCAGCGACAGCGCCACCCGGTGCACCTGCGCCGCCCCGGCGAGGTTCTCGTAGGCTGCGGCGATGACCGTGCGGTGGACGGCCTCCAGCTTCTGCAGCCGCGTCTCCAGCCGCCGCACCAGCGCGCCGCGCAGATCGACGACATTGCGCGCATGACCCCCCGCCGCCTCGATCAGCGCGGCCATCACCGCCCCGTCGTCCAGCACCAGCGCGGGGTCGGCGAGGATGCGCGCCCGCAGGGCGGCGGCCTCGGCCGGGGGGATCGTGGCGGCGGGCTGGCTCACGAGGCGACCTCGGCGCCGATGGTCTGGCCGGTCTTGGCCCAGTCGGCGAGGAACTGCGCCAGCCCCTTCTCGGTCAGCGGGTGCGTCGCGAGCCCGCGCAGCACCGAGGGCGGCATGGTGGCGACGTCGGCGCCGATCTTCGCAGCGTCGCGGATATGGTTCATGCTGCGGATCGAGGCGGCGAGGATCTTGGTCTTGAAGCCGTAATTGTCGTAGATCTGGCGGATGTCGGCGATCAGCTCCATGCCGTCGAGCCCGATGTCGTCGAGCCGCCCGATGAAGGGCGAGATGAACGCCGCGCCGGCCTTGGCGGCCAGCAGCGCCTGCGTCGCCGAGAAACACAGCGTGACGTTGACCATCCGCCCCTCGTCGGCGAAGACGCGGCAGGCCTTCAGGCCGTCCCAGGTGAGCGGCAGCTTGATGGCGATGTTGGGGGCGATGGCGGCGAGCGTGCGGCCCTCGGCCAGCATCGCCTCGTATTCCGTGGCGGCGACCTCGGCCGAGACCGGGCCGGGAACGAGCGCGCAGATCTCGCGGGTGACCTCGATGATGTCGCGACCCGACTTCAGGATCAGCGAGGGGTTGGTCGTCACCCCGTCCACCATGCCGGTGGCGGCCAGATCGGCGATCTCGCCGATGTCGGCGGTGTCCACGAAGAACTGCATCCTGCGTCTCCCCTCTGCGTGGCCGCAGCATATCGCGCCGCGGCGCGCGCCGCCATGCCCGTGAGCGCGCCCACGGTCACGGTGGCGCTGCCCGCGCCGCTCGATCGCACCTTCGACTACGCCTGCCCGCCCGAGACCTTCCCCCACGGCCCCCCGCCCCGCGGCGCGCTGGTGGAGGCGCCCTTCGGCCGGACCTCGATGCTCGGCGTGGTCTGGGGCCCCGGCGGGACCGAGGGCGCGCCGGCGACGCTGAAGCCGCTCCTCCGCGCGCTCGACGTCCCCCCGCTCGGCGAGGGGCTGACGCGCTTTCTCGACCGCGCCGCGGACTGGACGCTGACGCCGGTGGGGCTGATGGCGCGCATGGCCACGCGCGCCCCGGGCCTCGGCGCGCCGCCGCCCGCCGCGCCGGCCTTTGTCGCCACCGGGGTCGCGCCCGACCGGCCGACCCCGGCCCGGACCCGCGCGCTGGCGGCGCTGGCCGAGTTCGGCGGCGCCCCCGTGCCCGGCCCGGCGCTGGCGCGCGCGGCGGGCGTCTCGGCCGGCGTGCTGGCGGGGCTGGAGGCCTGCGGCGCGCTGGCTCGGGTGATGGTCGAGCGCGACGCGCCGTGGCCCGCGCTCGACCCCGACCACGCGCCGCCCGCGCTGTCGCCCGCGCAGGGCGAGGCGGCGGCGGCGCTGCGCGCGGGCGCGGGGCGCTGGGGGGCGACGCTGCTGAAGGGCGTCACCGGCTCGGGCAAGACCGAGGTCTACCTGGAGGCGGTCGCGCAGACCCTGCGCCGCGGCGCGCAGGCGCTGGTGCTGCTGCCCGAGATCGCGCTGACCGCCAGCTTCATCGCCCGGCTGACCGCCCGCTTCGGCGCCGCGCCGGGGCAGTGGCACTCCGGCGTCCAGCCGGCGGAGCGGCGGCGGCTGTGGCGCGCGCTGCCCCACGGCGCGCCGGGGGTGGTGGTGGGCGCGCGCTCGGCGCTGTTCCTGCCCTTCGCACGGCTCGGCCTGATCGTGGTGGACGAGGAGCACGACGGCGCCTTCAAGCAGGAGGACGGCGCGCTCTACCACGCCCGCGACATGGCGGTGCTGCGCGCCTCGACCGAAGGCGCGCAGGTGGTGCTCGCCTCCGCCACGCCCTCGCTGGAGAGCTGGGCCAACGCGCGCTCGGGCAAATACGCGCTGGTGGAGCTGCCCGAGCGCTTCGGCGCCGCCGTGCTGCCGCGGCTGGGGGCGGTGGACCTGCGCCGCGAGGGGCCGGAGCCGGGCCGCTGGATCGCCCCGCGCCTCGCGGCGGAGGTGGACGCGCGGATCGCGGCGGGGGAGCAGGCGCTGCTGTTTCTCAACCGGCGCGGTTATGCGCCGCTGACCGTCTGCCGCGCCTGCGGCTTTTTCGTCGAGTGCCCCGACTGCGACGCGCGGCTGGTCGAGCACCGCTTCCGCGGCCGCCTCGTCTGCCACCGCTGCGGCCACGCCGAGCCGGTCCCCGCCGCCTGCCCCGGCTGCGGCGCGGAGGGGAAGATGCACGCCGTCGGCCCCGGCGTGGAGCGGCTGGCGGAGGAGGCGGCGGCGCGCTGGCCGCAGGCGCGGGTGGCGGTGCTGTCCTCGGACGCCGTGGCGGGGCCCGAGGCGCTGCGGGCGCAGATCGACGCCATCGCCGAGGGCGGCGCCGACATCGTCATCGGCACGCAGGTGGCTGCGAAGGGGCACAACTTTCCGCTGCTGACGCTGGTGGGAGTGATCGACGCCGATCTGGGCCTCGGCAACGGCGACCTGCGCGCGGCCGAGCGGACGTTCCAGCTCATCCGCCAGGTCTCGGGCCGGGCCGGGCGGGCGGAGCGGCCGGGGCTGGCGCTGATCCAGACCGCCCAGCCCGAGCACCCGGTGATGCGCGCGCTGCTGACCGGCGACGAGGCGGCGTTCCTCGCCAGCGAGGCCGCCGCGCGCCGGGACGCCGGAATGCCGCCCTACGGCAGGCTTGCCGCGGCGATCCTGTCGGGAGCCGACGAGGCGCGCGTCTGGGCCGCGGCGCAGGCGCTGGCGCGCCATTCCGGGCTGTTCGAGGCGGCCGGCGCGCAGCTGTTCGGCCCCGTCGCCGCGCCGGTCGCGCGCATCCGCGGCCGCTGGCGGGTCCGCTTCCTGGCCAAGGCGCCGCGGGGCGTGGCGCTGCAGCCGGTCCTGCGCGCGTGGGTCGCCGCAGCGCCGCCCCCCTCCACGGTGCGGCTGGCGCTGGACGTGGACCCGCAGAGCTTTGCATGAGGGGTCGAGGGTAGGTCGCCTACGGCGGAAGGAGTGCGAGGGAGGCGGCCAGTCGCGGCTGGCCCCGCGGCGCGCGTAAGCGACCTGCCGGTGGCAGGTCGCGCGCGACGCATCGGCGGAGGCGTGAGCCGAAGCCGATCCCGGCGGCTCCGCCGGGTGAAACGGAGGGCTGCGGCGTCCGCCCGGGCGGCGCGACAGCGACGTCCGCGGGGGGCGGACGTCGCTGCCCGGCGGCCCTTAAGCCACCGGGCGGGGCAAACGCAACCTACCGCGTGGGCCGCCGGGCGATGGCCCGGCGGCTGGATGTCGGGAGACCAGGCAAGCAGGGAGACTGAAGGCTCTGTGCGCAATCCCGCCTTGCCAGCGGCGATCGAGCCGGGGCCTGACCTGCGGGGGAGGGAACGCGTCCCGTCCCCTTCAGTGCAGCGCCTGTGCGAAGGTCGTCGCGTCCACGTTGCCGCCGGAGGCCACGACGATGACCGCGTCGCCCTCGCCCTCGCCACGCAGGGCGGCGGCCAAGGCCACGGCGCCGCCGGGCTCCAGCACCAGCTTCAGGCGAAGGAAGGCGGCCGCGACCGCCGCCATGGCCTCGGCGTCGCTCACTGCGATCCCCGGCCCGCAGAGGCGGCGCATGATCGGGAAGGTGATCTCGCCCGGCGAGGGCGTCACGATGGCGTCGCAGATCGAGCCGGAGGGGCGCGCGTTGCCCTCGCGCCGCCCGGAGGCCAGCGAGCGGGCGACGTCGTCGAAGCCCTCCGGCTCCACGGGCCGCACGCGCAGGCCCGGCGCGGCGCGCTCCAGCGCGAGCGCCACGCCCGAGGTCAGGCCGCCGCCGCCGCAGCACACCAGCACGTCGGCCTCCGTCACGCCGGCGGCGGCGGCCTGCTCGGCGATCTCCAGCCCGCAGGCGCCCTGCCCCGCGATCACCCACGGGTCGTCGTAGGGGCGCACCAGCGTCAGCCCGTCACGCTCGGCGATGGCCGCGCCGATCTCCTCGCGGCTCTCGCCGCCGGCGCGGTCGTAGCTGACGACCTCGGCCCCGAGGGCGCGGGTGTTGGCGATCTTCAGCGCCGGCGCGTCGGCTGGCATGACGATGACCGCGCGCAGCCCCAGCATCCGCGCCGCCAGCGCCACCCCCTGCGCGTGGTTGCCCGAGGAATAGGCCAGCACCCCCCGCGCCTCCGGCCCCAGCGCCGAGAGCCGCGACCAGGCGCCGCGGAACTTGAACGAGCCGGTGCGCTGCAGGCATTCCGCCTTGACCAGCAAGCGCCGGCCGGCCTGCGCGTTCAGCAGATCGCTCTCCAGCAGCGGCGTGCGGACGGCGTGGCCGGCGAGGCGGCCCGCGGCGGCGGTCACGGCGTCGAAGTCGGGCGTCATGGGGAGGCTCCGGCGTCGGCCTGCGCGAGGAGGACGCGGATCGCCTCCACGGCGGCGGGTTCGTCGAGGAAAGGCGCGTGGCCGCGGCCGGGAACTTCGGCGACGGCGAGGTCGGGGCGGCGGGCGCGCATCTGCGCCAGCGTCTCGGCGGTCAGCACGAGCGAGTTTGCGCCGCGGATCGCCAGCATGGGCGCGCCCGCCAGCGCGTCGAACAGCGGCCAGAGGTCGGGCAGCGGCTGCTCCAGCGCCGCGAGCGTGGCGTCGGCGAGGGCGGGGTCGAAGTCGCGCGCCGGGCGGCCGTCGCGGTCGGCGAACAGCCGGCGCGCGTAGGCGTCCCACCCGGCGTCGTCGAGGTCGAAGGCGTGTCGCTGCCCGCCGCGCAACATGGCCGCCGCGGTCGCCCAGTCGGGCAGCGTGGCGGGGGTGGCCGAGAGGATGGCGGCGATGACCCGCAGCGCCTCAGGGTCGATCTCGGGGCCGACGTCGTTCACCACCGCCGCGGCGACGAGGCCCGGTCGCGCGGCCGCCAGCGCCATCGTCTGCAGCCCGCCGCGCGAGGTGCCGACGAAGGCCGCGCGGCGCACCCCGAGCGCGTCGAGCAGGCCGAGGATGTCGGCGACCTCCTGGGCGACGGTGTAGGTTGCGGGATCGGCGTGATCCGAGCCGCCGCGGCCGCGCATCTCGGGCCGGATCAGCCGGCGGTCGAGCCAGCCCGCGAGAGGGTCGAAATCGCGCGCCACGCGGCTGAGGCCGGGCAGGCAGACGACGGGCAGGCCGGGGCGGTCGTCGTCCAGATAGCGCAGCCGCACGCCGTCGGGCGCGGTCCAGAACGCGGCGCGGCTCATGCGGCGGCCAACCGGGGCACGGCGGTCAGGTCGGGGGCGACATGGGCGGGCCGCCAGGGCAGCCGCTCCATCGGCGCGCCGGCGCGGTTGACCCACAGCGCGGCGAAGCCGGCCCCCGTGGCGCAGGCGGCGTCCCAGCCGTTGGCGCTGACGAACAGCGCCTCGGCGGACGGAACGCCGGTGCGGCTCTCGACCAGCGCGTAGACGGACGGGTGCGGCTTGAAGACGCCGACCTCCTCGACGCTGATCGAGGGCTCCAGCAGATCGGCCACGCCCGCGGCGGCGACGGCGGCCTCCAGCATGCCGGGCGAGCCGTTGGACAGGATCACCGCGCGCGTCCCCTGCGCCTTCAGCGCTGCGAGCATGGCGGGAACCTCCGGAAAGGCGGGCAGCGCGTGGTAGATCGCCATCAGCCGCCCGCGCAGGGGCGCGTCGTCGGACAGGCCCTGCGCCTCCAGCGCATAATCCAGCGCGTCGCGCGTCACGCTCCAGAAATCGGCGTGGACGCCGGCCACCGAGCGCAACCAGCTGTAGGCGAGCTGCTTGGCCCGCCACGTCTCGGCGAGCTGCGGCCAGGCCTTGCCCAGCCGCTCCCCGCCAGGCTCGGCCGCAGCCGCTCGGGCGGCGGCCGCGACGTCGAACAGCGTGCCATAGGCGTCGAAGACGCAGAGACGGACGGGCATCGCGCCCCTTTCAAAGCCGGGTCAGGGACCCAGCATAGGACGGGGCCTTCGCGGCGCCCAGCCGGGCGCGGTAGATGTGAAGTCCCTCCATGACGCGATGGACGTAGTTGCGCGTCTCGTAGAAGGGGATGTGCTCGATCCAGTCGATCGGGTCCACGCCCGGCCGCCGCGGGTCGCCGTAGCGGCCGAGCCACTGGTCCACCCGGCCCGGCCCCGCGTTGTAGGCCGCCGCCGCCAGCATCGGGGTCTGGGCGTAGCGGGCGAGCATCTCGGCGAGATAGGTCTGGCCGAGGCGCACGTTGTAGGCGGGGTCGCGGGTCAGCGCGTTCAGGTCGTAGCGCACGCCGAGGTCGCGGGAGACCTTCTGCGCGGTCGCCGGCATGAGCTGCATCAACCCGCGCGCGCCGGCGGGGCTGACGGCGGCGGGGTTCATCTCGCTCTCCTGCCGCGCGATGGCGAGCGCCTTGGCGGGCTCGACCGCGCGGGCCGTCGTCACGACGTCGACCACCGGATAGTAGATGTCCATCAAGACATGGCCGTGGCGCACCGCCTGCTTGCCGGTCACGACCGCGCCGTCCGGCCGGCCGATGGCGGTTGCGAGCGCGCCCAGCGCCGCGAAGTCCTCGCGCGCCGTCAGGCTGCGCGACAGCGAGGCGACGAAGGCGCGCGCGTCGCCGTCGCGCCCCGCCGCCTGCAGAAGCGAGATGGCGCGCGCGGTGTCGTTGCGGCCGAGCCGTGGGCGCCAGTCCGCCGCCCCGTCGCGGGCGGCGAGCGCGGCGGTGGGGTCGCGGCCGATCTTCTCGGCGGCGAGCTGACCGTAGAAGCTGGTCGGGTGCTCGGCGCCGCGGGCGTACCACTCGCGGGCGCGGGCCTGGTCGCCCATCGCCTCGTAGGCGCGGCCCATCCAGTAGCCGCCGCGGCCGAGGCTGATCGGCGTGGCGACGTCGTCGTAGTGACGACGGAAGTGCTGGGCGGCGCGGGCTGGGTCGCGCATCCCCTGCAGCGCGATCCAGCCCGACAGCCATTCGAGGTCGGCGAACTCGGCTCCGCTGGTCAGGTGGTGCTGGCTGGCCAAGCGGTAGGCTTCGGCGACGCGGCCGTCGCGAAAGGCGCGGCGGGCGTAGGTCGCGCGGCGGTCGGCCCAGACGTCGGGCCGGCCCAGCGCCTCGGCCGAGCCGGTGCGGGTCATCAGCAACTGCTCCGCCTCGGCCTCGCGCCCCGAGCGGGCGCGCCACAGGAAGCGCTCCCACGCGAGGCCGGGGTCGGCCGAGAGCCGCGCGGGCACGGCGGCGATCAGCCGGTCCACGCCCGGCGCGCGGGCGCGCAGGGCCAGACGCGCCTCGGCCAGCGCGCGCCAGCCGTCGTCGACCAGCGGCAGCACCTGGCGGGCCTGCTGCTCGGCGCCCCGCCAGAGCATCGCGTCGAGCCGCTGGGGGGCCAGCCGGCGGGTCAGCGCGGCGTGATCGCGCGTGAAGGCGGCGAATTCGGCGTTGCTGAGCGTGAGCGACGTCCAGGCGGCGGCGAGCGTCGCCTCCCCCGCCGCGCCGCCCTGCGCCGCGGCCAGCCGCAGCGCGCCCGTCCCGGTGGCGGGGGCCCGGCCGCCGAAGAAGGCGACGACCTCGCCGCCGGGCAGCGAGGCCGGCATCGCGCGCTCGGCCTCGACGCGCAGGGCGACCATCCGCGGCCAGTCGGGGCGGCGGTCGAGCATCGCGCGCATCTCGGAGAACCCGCCCTGCCCAGCCAGCAGCCGCCGCCATGCGGCGATCTCCGCCACCACGGGGTCGGAGGCCCGCGCCGCCGCCTGCGCCGCGCCGGCGTGGTCGTTGGCGTCCGCCCGCGCCAGCGCCGCCGCCAAGGCCGAGGCGTCCGCTCCCTGCGTCGCCGCCGCCGGCGCGCCGCCAAGCGCGCCCGTCACTGCGAGCGCCGCCATGATCCTGCCAAATACCGTCATCTTCCCGCCTGCATCCTGCGCCAAAGGGTTTTGCGCCGGGGTTGTCTCCGCGGTCGCGCTGCGCGCAGACCCTAGCACGCGCGCGACGGACTGTGAGCCCCGCTTGTCGCGCGGGCGCATCGCGGATAGCTTCGCCGCCTTCTTCGGCAGGGGGTCCGCAGCATGTTCCGGGGGTCGATCACGGCGCTCGTCACGCCATTCCGCGACGGCGCGCTGGACGAGGCGGCGCTGCGGGGCCTGGTCGAGTGGCAGATTGCGGAAGGGTCGAACGGGCTGGTCCCGGTCGGCACCACCGGCGAGAGCCCCACGCTCAGCCACGACGAGCACGAGCGCGTCATCGAGATCGTGGTCGAAACCGCGGCGAAGCGCGTGCCGGTCATCGCCGGAGCCGGCTCCAACAACACGGTCGAGGCGGTGCGTTTCGTGAAGCACGCCGAGGCGGTCGGCGCCGACGCCGCGCTGGTCGTGACGCCCTACTACAACAAGCCCGGCCAGCGCGGGCTGGTCGCGCATTTCGCCACGCTGCACGACGCCTGCGCCCTGCCCATCTTCATCTACAACATCCCCGGCCGCAGCGTGATCGACATGACGCCCGAGACGATGGGCGATCTGGCGAAGCTGCCCCGCATCGTCGGCGTGAAGGACGCGACGGGCGACGTGGTGCGCGTGTCGAGGCAGCGCGCCGCCTGCGGACCCGACTTCATCCAGCTTTCGGGCGAGGACGCCTCGGCGCTGGGCTTCAACGCCCATGGCGGCGCCGGCTGCATCTCGGTCACCGCCAACGTGGCCCCGCGCCTCTGCGCGGAGTTCCAGGCCGCCTCGCTGGCCGGCGACCACGCGACGGCGCTGGCGATCCAGGACCGGCTGATGCCGCTGCACACCGCGTTGTTCGTCGAGAGCAACCCCTGTCCGGCCAAGTTCGCCCTGTCGCTGCTGGGCAAATGCGCCGAGGATGTGCGGCTGCCGCTGGTTCCGGTTTCGGACGCCACGCGCGAGCAGGTGCGGGCCGCCATGGCCCACGCCGGGCTGATCTGAGCCATGGCCGCCGTCACCAAGGACGGCCGGAAGATCGTCGCGGAGAACCGCAAGGCCCGGCACAGCTATTTCATCCAGGACGACCTCGAGGCCGGCATCATGCTGGTGGGCTCGGAGGTGAAGGCGTTGCGCCAGGGCGGGGCGAACATCGCCGAGAGCTACGCCAGCGTCGAGGGCGGCGAGCTGTGGCTGGTCAACGGCTACATCCCCCAGTTCAAGCAGGCCAAGACCTTCGGCCACGAGGAGCGGCGGCGGCGCAAGCTGCTGGTGAACGCGAAGGAGCTGGCCAAGCTGGCGCAGGGCGTCGGGCGGGAAGGCATGACCATCGTCCCGCTGGAGCTGTACTTCAACCAGAAGGGGCTGGCGAAGCTCAAGCTCGGCGTCGCCAAGGGCAAGAAGCTGGCCGACAAGCGCGACACCGAGAAGGCGCGCGACTGGGCCCGCGACAAGGCCCGCCTGATGAAGGCGCGCGGGTGAGCTGGACGCCGCCCGCCCCTGCGGCGCTGCTCGACGCGCTGGACGCCACCTGGTCGGCGCTCGAGCGCAGGCCGCTCGGACGATGGACCCTGCGGCGCGGCGGCGGCGGGGGCAGCCGGGCCTCCTCGGTCCAGCCGCGCGGGGCCCTGCCCGACGACCTCGACGCCGCGCTGGCCGAGGTCCTGCGACAGGCCGAAGCCTGGGACCAGCCGGCGCTGATGCAGCTCGGCCCGCAGGACGCGGCGCTCGACGCGGCGCTGGAGACGCGCGGCTGGGCGGTGATCGACAGCAACCTGATCTACGCCGCGCCCACGGCCGCCTTCGAGCCGCCCCCGCTCGACGAGGGGCTGCTGGCGCGCGTGGACGCGCCGCTCGCGCTGATGGACGCGCTGTGGGACGAGGGCGGCATAGGCCCGGCCCGGCGCGCGGTGATGGCGGCGGTGGCGGATCCCAAGACGCGGCTGATCGCGCGCGCGGGCGACCGGCCGGCGGCGGCCTGCTTCGTCGCGGCGGCGGGCGAGATCGCCGTGATGAGCGCGCTCTACGTCTCGCCCGCCTTCCGGCGGCAGGGGGTCGGGCGGCTCGCGGTGCTGGGCGCGGCGGACTGGGCGCGGGAGGTCGGCGCCGCGACGCTCGCGCTGGCGGTGGGCGAAGCAAACGCGCCGGCGCGCGCGCTCTACGAGGGTCTCGGATTCGCCCCCGTCTGCGGCTACTGCTATCGCGGCGCGCCCTGAGCGGAGGAAGCCATGGCCGACGACCGCGTGACCGCGCTGGACCTGCCCGAGGCGGCCCCCCTGCCCGAGGACATGGCCGCCTATTTCGCGAAGTGCGGCGACAAGCTGGGGCTGATCCCCAACGTCCTGCGCGCCTACGCGTTCGCGCCGGAGAAGTTCCGCGCCTTCACACATTTCTACAACGAGCTGATGCTGGGCCCCTCGGGGTTGAGCAAGCTGGAGCGCGAGATGATCGCGGTGGTCGTGTCCGCCGTGAACCGCTGCCACTATTGCCTCACGGCCCACGGGGCGGCGGCGCGGCAGCTCTCCGGCGACCCCGCGCTCGGCGAAACGCTGGCGGCCAACTGGCGGGCGGCGGCGCTGTCGCCGCGCCATGCCGCGATGCTGGGCTTCGCCGAGAAGGTGGCGGAGGCCTCGCACCGCATCGGCGAACACGACCGGCAGGCGCTGCGCGAGGCGGGATTCTCGGACGCCGATATCTGGGACGTCGCGGCGGTGGCGTCGTTCTTCGCGATGTCGAACCGGATGGCCTCGGCCGTCGCGATGCGTCCCAACCCTGAATACCATGCGCAGGCGCGCTAGCGCCGCGCTGGCGCTGACGCTGGCGACCCCCCTCGCCGCCGAGCCGCCCGGCGCCGTCCAGACCCACGCCGAGAGCCGCGCCCGGCAGGCGGTGGCCGCGCCCATGCGCCCCTGGTCGCCCGATGCGCCGGGCGTCGAGGTCGTCGAAGGCGCGGTCGACTGGGCGGCCTGGCGGCTGCCCGACGGCGCCACCAGCCTGTCCGCGGCGCGCGAGGAGCAGGCGCGGCGCGAAGCCGAGGGCTGGCGCACGGTGTTGTTCTGCGGCGGCGAGGACTGCGGCGGCTTCGACTTCCGCGCCGGGCTGGACGTGCTGCCGCCGCCGGCGATGCGGCTCGACCTGTTCGACTTCCATGCCTTGACCATGCGCCGCGACGCGGACGTGCTGACGGCTCTGGCCAGCGGCGGGGCCGGCGGGGTCTGGCTGCAGCGCGCCGTGATCGAGCCGGCCGCCGCCGCCCCCGCCGTCGGCGACGCCCCCGCCCCGCCCGAAGACGAGGCCGCACCCGACCCTCCGCCTCTTCCCTCGCTCGATCCGCCTCAGCCCGCGGCGCCCCCGCCGCAGCCCGCCGCCGCCGGCGACGCCGCCGCGCTGCTGGCGGCGCTGGAGCGCGACGGGCGCGTGGTGCTGGAGGGTGTGGCCTTCGCCGTCGGCTCCACCGATCTGGAGGGCGCCTCCGACGCCGTGCTCGACGCCGCGGCCGAGGCGCTGGGCGCGCGTCCCGGCCTGTCGGTGGTCGTGGTGGGCCACACCGACGACACCGGCGATCTGGCGCTGAACCAGCGCGTCTCCGCGTCCCGGGCGCGGTCGGTGCTGGAGGCCCTCGCGCGCCGCGGCGTGGCGCGCTCGCGTCTCGACGCGGCCGGCGCGGGATGGCTGGCGCCGCGCGCCTCCAACGCCACGCCCGAGGGGCAGGCGGCCAACCGCCGGGTGGAGCTGGTGGCGCGCTGACGCTTGACAGGGGCGCGGCGCGGGTCTAGGCGGCCTCCTCCCGTCGGTTGCGGCGGGGTTTTCGGCGCGTGCGGCCGTCGCAAGACGGGGCCTGTCGTCTCCCGGACCGGGGGAAGGAGGAGCGCGCCTGCGACAGTTGAAGGAATGGGGCGCATGACCAAGCGCACGGACGCCAAATACAAGCTCGACCGCCGCATGGGCGAGAACATCTGGGGCCGCCCGAAGTCCCCGGTGAACCGCCGCGAATACGGGCCCGGTCAGCACGGCCAGCGCCGCAAGGGCAAGATGAGCGACTTCGGCACGCAGCTGCGCGCCAAGCAGAAGCTCAAGGGATACTACGGCGACCTGACCGAGAAGCAGTTCCGCAAGATCTACGCCGAGGCCGAGCGGCGCCGCGGCGACACCGGCGAGATGCTGGTGGGCCTGCTGGAGCGCCGGCTGGACGCGGTGGTCTACCGCTCGAAGTTCGTGCCGACCGTCTTCGCCGCGCGGCAGTTCGTGAACCACGGCCATGTCAACGTGAACGGCCGGCGCGTGAACATCCCCTCCTACCAGGTGAAGGAGGGCGACGTGATCGAGGTGCGCGAGAAGTCCAAGCAGATGGCGCTGGTGCTGGAGGCCGCCCAGTCGGCCGAGCGCGACACGCCCGACTATCTCGAGGTCGACCACGGCAAGATGACCGCGACCTTCAAGCGCCAGCCCCAGCTCGCCGACGTGCCGTATCCGGTGCGGATGGAGCCCAACCTCGTCGTCGAGTTCTACGCCAAGAACTGAGCTCCCGCAGGGTTGCGATCCGCGACCCATCGCCCCGACCCCGCCGCCGCGCTTGCCCGAGCGCGGCGGCTTCGTGTCTGTGGGGTCATGATCCGGCTCGCGATCCTGCTGCGCCTCGCCCTGGTCCTGTCGCTGGGGCTGTCCGCCTTCGCGCCGCACCGCGCCCACGCGGCCGGACCCGTAATGGTCATCTGCGGCGCCGGCGGGACCTACACGGTTCCGATGGGGCCGGCGGCGCCCGAGGTCGCGGCGCACGAATGCTGCCTCGCCGCCTGCTGGGCCGCCCTGCCGGCGATCGGGCCGCAGGACGGGCTCCGCCGCACGGCGCGGCGGACCGCGCGGCCGGGGCGGCGGCGCGCGATGGCGGGGCGGCGCGCGGCGGCGCGGCGGGCGCGGGGGCCTCCGGCGCGGCTCTGAACCCATCCGTTCGGAAACCGCATCAGGAGAGACCCATGATCCCCATTCTTCTCGCGGCCGGTCTGGTCGCCCTTTCGCCCGTGGGCGCGGGCGCGCACGCCACGCTCGACGTCGCCGAGGCCCCCGCCGGCGCGACCGCGCGCATCGCCGTGCGCGTGCCGCACGGCTGCGGCGGGCTGCCCACGCACACCGTCGAGGCGATGCTGCCGTCCGCGCTGGCCGCGGCCAAGCCCATGCCCGAGGCGGGCTGGACCCTGACGGTGGAGGACGGCCCCGAGGGCCGTCTGGAGGACGGCTGGTGCGACGAGTTCGTCTTTCGCGGCCGCGTGGACGCCGAGGCCGGCGCCGCGCCGCCGGCGCCCTTGCGCCAATCGTGCGACGGCGGCGAGGTCGCCTGCACCGAGATCGCCGAGCCCGGTCAGGACCCGCACGCCCTGCCCTTCCCCGCCCCGATCCTGCGCGTCGCGGAGGCCGCGGCCGGCGGCCACGGCGCCCATGGTCACGGCGCCCACGGTCACGGCCACGCCCACGGCGCGACGCCCGGCGCGGCGCAGGCCGGTCCGCTGCGCGTCGCCGGCGCCTACGCCCGCGCGAACCCGGCGCCCGGCGGCGCCTCGGCGGCCTACATGGCCATCTCCACGACCGGCGAGGCCGACCGGCTGGTCGCCGCGGAAAGCCCCGTGGCGGCGCGGGTCGAGCTGCACACCCACCTGCTCGACGCGCAGGGCGTGGCGCGGATGCGCGAGGTCGAGGGCGTCGACGTGCCCGCGGGCGGCGAGGCGCTGCTGGAGCCGGGCGGGCTGCACGTGATGCTGATGGGCCTGAGCGCGCCGCTGACGGCCGGACAGGTCATCCCGCTGACCCTGCGCTTCGAGAGGGCCGGCGCGGTCGAGCTGGTCGTGCCGGTCCGCGACATCCGCGGCGGCGGCCACGACCATGGCGCGCAGGGGCACGGCGCGCAGGGGCGCGGGACCGGTCACAGGCGCTGAGGCCCACCGACG
>DAINOD010000001.1:118586-138704 GCA_036735545.1 Rubrimonas sp.
GGGGCACGGCGCGCAGGGGCGCGGGACCGGTCACAGGCGCTGAGGCCCACCGACGCCCTCGTCAAACGGGCGGGGGCGGCGTATCTGGGCCCCCATGCCCGCGCCGTTCCCCCTCGCCAGCGCCTCCGAGCTGCCGCGCTGGCGACGGCCGGAGGCGCTTCTGGTCGTCATGACCGTGGCGATGACGCTGGCGTTCTCCACCTGGAACGCCGCGCTGAACAACTTCGTCGTCGAGGTCGCGCGCTTCGACGGCTTCGACGTCGGCGTGCTGCACACGGTGCGCGAGCTGCCCGGCGCCCTCGCCTTCCTCGTGGTCTACATCGTCATCGTGATCGCCGAGCAGCGGCTGGCGCTGCTGTCGCTGCTGCTGCTGGGCCTCGGCACGGCGCTGGTCGCCGACCTGCCGAGCTGGCAGGGCATCATGCTCACGACGCTGATCAGCTCGGTGGGCTTTCACTACTTCGAGACCGTGAACCAGTCGCTGCAACTGCAATGGCTGTCGCGAAGCCGCGCGCCCGAGGCGCTGGGGCTGATCCTCGGCGCGGCCTCGGCGACCTCGCTGCTGGTCTATGGGGCCATCGCGCTGTGGGGCTGGCTCGGCACGGGCGACTTCCGCCCCGTCTACTACGTCGGCGGGGGCCTGTGCGTCGCGCTGACGCTGGCGGCCTGGGCGTTCTGGCCGCAGTTCGAGGGGCCGGCGCGGCAGGGCAAGCGGCTCGTGCTGAGGCGGCGCTACTGGCTCTACTACGTGCTGGTGTTCATGTCCGGCGCCCGCCGGCAGATCTTCACGGTGTTCGCCGCCTTCATGATGGTCGAGAAGTTCGGCTTCCGCCTGCAGGAGGTCACGGTCCTGTTCCTCGGGACCTATGTCGCGTCGATGATCTGCGCGCCGCTGTTCGGCCGGTTCATCGCCCGGTTCGGCGAGCGCGCGGCCCTGACGGTGGAGCACACCGGCCTTGTCGTGGTTTTCGGGGCCTATGCCGGGGTCTACTTCTTCGACTGGAGCGCGGAGCTGGCGCTGGGGCTCTACGTGCTCGACCACCTGCTGTTCTCGCTGGCCTTCGCCGCCAAGACCTATCTGCAGAAGATCGCCGACCCGGCCGATCACGCCTCCACCGCCGCGGTCGCCTTCACGATCAACCACATCGCCGCGGTGGCGCTGCCGGCCCCGCTGGGGCTGCTGTGGCTCCACGAGCCCGGCCTCGTCTATGCGCTGGCCTGCGGGCTGGCGCTGACGGCGCTGTCCTTCGTCCTGCTGGTGCCGCGCCACCCCGAGGCAGGGCGGGAGACGGTGCTGTCGCGTCACGCGCCGCTCGCAGCGCCTGCCGAATGAGCCCCCGATGAGGCCCGCCCCGCGCGCCAAGTTCACCGAAGGCGCCACCATGCGCCATGTGGCGGTGATGACCGGGACCGGGATGATCGGGCTGATGGCGGTCTTCGCCGTCGATGCGCTGAACCTGTTCTACATCTCGCTGCTGGGTCAGGCGGCGCTGGCGGCGGCGGTCGGCTTCGCCGGCACGGTGCAGTTCTTCACCATTTCGGTGGCGATCGGGCTGGCCATCGCCGCCGCCGCGCTGGTCAGCCGCGCCATCGGGGCGGGCAACCGTGCGGGCGCGCGCCGGCTCGCCGCCTCCTCGCTGGTGCTGCTGACCACCGCGCTGACGCTGATCACCGCGGGGGTGTGGGTGTTCCGCGAGGACGCGCTCTGGGCGCTGGGGGCGCGGGGCGAGACGCTGGCGATCGGGTCGAACTATCTGGCGGTCGCGCTGCTCGGCCTGCCGCCGCTGGGCGCGGGCATGGTGTTCTCCAGCCTACTGCGCAGCGTCGGCGACGCGCGGCGGGCCATGCTGGTCACGCTGATCGGCGGCGTGGCGGGGGCGGGAATGGACCCGTTCTTCATCTTCTGGCTGGACCTCGGCGTGGAAGGGGCCGCGATCTCCTCGCTGCTGGCGCGCCTGATCATCATGGGCGTGGGCTGGTGGGGGGCGAGCCGCGTGCACGACCTCGTGGCCCGCCCGCGCGCGGCGGACGTGCGGGCCGACGCCCGGGCGCTGTTCGCCATCGCGGGGCCGGCGGTGGCGACGCAGCTCTCCACGCCCACCGGCATGGCGGCGCTGACGGTGGCGGTGGCGCCCTTCGGCGACGAGGCGGTCGCGGGCTGGGCGGTCGTGATGCGGCTCTCGGCGCTGGCCTTCGGCGGGATTTTCGCGCTGTCCGGCGCCGTGGGGCCGATCCTGGGCCAGAACATCGGCGCGCGCCGGCCCGACCGGGTGCGCTCGGCCTATCGAGACGCGCTGATCTTCTGCGCCGGCTATGTCGCGCTGGCCTGGGGTTGTCTCGCGCTGGCGCGGCCCTTCGTGGTGGCGGGCTTCGGGCTGCAGGGCGCGGGCGTCGCGGTGGCGGACGCCTTCCTGTTCGGCGGGGCGGGGTTCTTCGTGTTCACCGGCGCGCTGTTCGTCGCCAACGCCGCCTTCAACAACCTCGGCCGCCCGCTCTGGGCCACCGCGCTTAACTGGAGCCGCGACGCCGCCGTGCTGCCGGCGCTGGCGCTGACGCTGCCGGGGCTCATGGGCCCGGCCGGCGTCGTGGCGGCGCAGGCGGGGGCGGGGCTGGTGGTGGGCTCCATCGCCGCGACGCTGGGCTGGTTCGCCACCGGCCGCCTCGCGCCCGGCCCGGGCGCGCCGGCGCCGGGCGCGGAGGCGCCGCCGCTGGGCTCGGGACGGGCGGCGATCGCAGCGGCCGCCGCAGTGCGGGATGAGACCTAGCGCCGCGGCGCGGGCGGCGCTAACAACGCTGCCGGCCCAGCGAAGGACGGATGAGCGATGCCGAAGATCACCTACATCGAGCACGGCGGCGCCGAGCATGTCGTGGACGCCCCCGAGGGCCTGACGGTGATGGAGGCGGCGGTCAAGAACGCCATTCCCGGCATCGACGCCGATTGCGGCGGCGCCTGCGCCTGCTCCACCTGCCATGTCTACGTCGACCCCGCCTGGATCGACCGGCTGCCGAAACGTGAATCGATGGAGGAGGACATGCTGGACTTCGCCTACGAGCCGAAGCCCAACTCCCGCCTGACCTGTCAGCTCAAGATCACCGCGGCGCTGGACGGCCTCGTGGTCCGCATGCCGGAAAAGCAGATCTGACCGTGGCGCGGCGTCCCGTCATCGGCGTCTCGGGCTCACACCTTCTGGCCGAGGGCACCTACCCGGTGCAGGCGTCGGGCATGCGCAATCTGCAGGCGGTGGCCGAGGTCGCAGGCGCCCTGCCGGTCATCGTGCCCGGGATGCCGGACGCCGCCGACATCGCGGAGTTGCTCGACGTCTGCGACGGCTTCCTGCTGACCGGCGGCCGGGCGAACGTGCACCCCTCCCATTACGGCGAGGAGGAGACCGAGAAGCACGGCACCTTCGACCACGGCCGCGACCGCGTGGTGCTGCCGCTGATCGCGGCGGCGGTGGGGGCCGGGCTCCCGGTCTTCGGCGTCTGCCGCGGCATCCAGGAGATGAACGTCGCCTTCGGCGGCGCGCTGCACCCGGAGGTGCGCGAGCTGCCCGGCAAGATGAACCACCGGATGCCACCGGGCGAGAAGGACCCGGAGATCATCTTCCGCAAGCGCCACGCCGTGCGGTTGACGCCGGGCGGCCAGTTCCACCGGCTGCTGTGCTGCGAGGAGATCGTGACCAACTCGCTGCACGGTCAGGCCATCGTGCGCCCGGGCGAGCGCGTGGTGGTGGAGGGCGTCTGCGAGGACGACACCATCGAGGCGATCAGCATCGCGGACGCCGCGCGCTTCGCGCTGGGCGTGCAGTGGCACGCGGAGTACGACGCCGAGGCCGACCCGGTGTCGCGCACGCTGTTCGAGGCCTTCGGCGCCGCCGCCCGCGACGCGGCGCGCCGCCGGCGCTGAGGTTTGGGCGGCGTCCCCTTCGCCGAGCAGCCCGGGGCGCTGCTGGCGCGCGGGGTCTGCCGCTGGCTCATCGACGCCGGCGCGGCGCCCGTGACCGAGTTCTGTCCCGCGCCGGGCCTGCGGGTGGACGTGGCCGCGCTCATGCCCGACGGCGCGATCCTGGTGGTCGAGTGCAAGGCGTCGCTCGGAGACTTCCGCACCGACGCGAAATGGCCGCGCTATCTGGAATGGTGCGACGCCTTCGCCTTCGCCGTGACCCCGGACTTCCCCCTCGACGCGCTGCCGCCCGACCGCGGGCTCATCCTCGCCGACCCCTTCGGCGCGGAACGCCTGCGCGAGGGTGTTGCGGAGCGGCTGTCGCCCGCCCGGCGTCGGGCCTTGACCGGGCGCCTCGCCCGCACGGCGGCGCTGCGGCTGCGGGCGGCGCTGGACCCGGGCCTGCGGGCGCGCATCGACGGCTGATCGCGCGGCATGACAGCGAGTCATGCAATTCGACCGATAAATCATTTCTTGTCGCTTCCGGCCGGTGATAGGAGGCCCGCTGCCGAGCTATGCAGGAACACGCGCCCATGTCGTTTTCCCGACCCATCGCCCCGGAAGTCCTGCGCCCGCTGCAGGAGGCCGCGGCGCGCCGCATCCTGATCCTCGACGGAGCCATGGGCACCCAGATCCAGAACCTCGCCCTCGGCGAGGAGGACTACGCCGGCCACGGCCCCGCCTGCCGCCATCGCAGCGACCACCCGCAGAAGGGCAACAACGACCTGCTGACGCTGACCCAGCCGCAGGCGATCGAGGAGATCCACTTCAACTACGCGATGGCCGGCGCCGACATCGTGGAGACCAACACCTTCTCCGCCACCACCATCGCGCAGGCCGATTACGGCATGGAGAACGCGGTTAGCGACCTCAACGCCGAGGGCGCGCGCATCGCGCGTCGGGCGCTGGACCGCGCCTCCGCCATCGACGGGCGGCCGCGCTGGGTGGCCGGGGCCATCGGGCCGACCAACCGCACCGCCTCGATGAGCCCGGACGTGAACGACCCCGGCTATCGCGCCGTCAGCTTCGACGATTTGCGCATCGCTTATGGCGAGCAGGCGCGCGGGCTGATCGCGGGCGGGGCCGACCTGATCCTGATCGAGACGATCTTCGACACGCTGAACGCCAAGGCCGCCATCTTCGCCTGCGTCGAGGCCTTCGCGGCCATGGGGCGCAGCCTGCCGCTGATGATCTCGGGCACCATCACCGACGCCTCGGGCCGCACCCTGTCGGGGCAGACGCCGACCGCCTTCTGGCACTCGGTGCGCCATGCGCGGCCGTTCTCGGTGGGGTTGAACTGCGCGCTGGGCGCGGCGGCGATGCGGCCGCATCTGGCCGAGCTTTCCGCCGTCGCCGACACGCTGCTGTGCGCCTACCCCAACGCGGGCCTGCCCAACGCCTTCGGCGGCTACGACGAGGGGCCCGACGAAACCGCCGCGCAGGTGGCCGAGTTCGCCAGCGGCGGCCTCGTCAACATCGTCGGCGGCTGCTGCGGCACCACGCCCGAGCACATCCGCGCCATCGCCGAGGCGGTTGCGGCCCACGCGCCGAGGAAGGTTCCCGCATATGCCTGAGCGTCTTCTGCGCCTGTCGGGGCTCGAGCCCTTCGTCCTGACCCCCGACATCCGTTTCGTGAACGTCGGCGAGCGCACCAACGTCACCGGCTCGGCGAAGTTCCGCAAGCTGATCACCAACCGCGACTACGCCGCGGCGCTGGAGGTGGCGCGCGATCAGGTGCAGAACGGCGCCCAGATCATCGACGTGAACATGGACGAGGGGCTGATCGACAGCGCCGCGGCCATGCGGGACTTCCTGAACCTGATGGCCGCCGAGCCCGACATCGCCCGCGTGCCGGTGATGATCGACAGCTCGAAGTGGGAGGTGATCGAGGCCGGCCTGAAATGCGTGCAGGGCAAGCCGGTGGTGAACTCCATCAGCATGAAGGAGGGCGAGGACGCCTTCCGCCATCAGGCCGGTCTGTGCCTCGCCTACGGCGCCGCCGTGGTCGTGATGGCCTTCGACGAGCAGGGGCAGGCCGACACCTTCCGCCGCAAGACAGAAATCTGCGCCCGCGCCTATCGGATTCTCACCGAGGAAGTCGGCTTCCCGCCCGAGGACATCATCTTCGACCCCAACATCTTCGCCGTGGCGACGGGGATCGAGGAGCACGACAACTACGGCGTCGACTTCATCGAGGCGACGCGCTGGATCAGGACCAACCTGCCCCACGCGCATGTCTCGGGCGGCGTGTCGAACCTGTCGTTCAGCTTCCGCGGCAACGAGCCGGTGCGCGAGGCGATGCACGCGGTGTTCCTCTACCACGCCATCGCCGCCGGCATGGACATGGGCATCGTCAACGCCGGTCAGCTCATCGTCTACGACCAGATCGAGCCCGACCTGCGCGAGGCCTGCGAGGACGTGGTGCTGAACCGCAAGCCGAAGGCGGGCGGCACGGCGACCGAGCGGCTGCTGGAGATCGCCGAGCGCTTCAAGGGCGCCGCGGGCCGCGAGGCCAAGGAGCGCGACCTGGGCTGGCGCGAGTGGCCGGTCGAGAAGCGGCTGGAGCACGCGCTGGTCAACGGCATCACCGAGTTCATCGAGGCCGACGTGGAGGAGGCGCGGCTTGTCGCCGAGCGCCCGCTGCACGTCATCGAGGGCCCGCTGATGGCGGGGATGAACGTGGTGGGCGACCTGTTCGGCGCCGGCAAGATGTTCCTGCCGCAGGTGGTGAAGTCCGCCCGCGTGATGAAGCAGGCCGTCGCCGTGCTGCTGCCCTACATGGAGGAGGAGAAGCGCCTCTCGGGCGGCGAGGGGCGCGAGACCGCCGGCACGGTGCTGATGGCGACGGTGAAGGGCGACGTGCACGACATCGGCAAGAACATCGTCGGCGTCGTGCTGGCCTGCAACAACTACGAGATCATCGACCTCGGCGTGATGGTCCCGGCGCAGAAGATCCTCGAGGTCGCGCGCGCCGAGAAGGTGGACGTGATCGGCCTGTCGGGCCTCATCACGCCCTCGCTGGACGAGATGGCCCATGTGGCGGCGGAGATGGAGCGCGAGGGCTTCGACATACCCCTCCTGATCGGGGGCGCCACCACCTCCAAGGTCCACACAGCGGTGAAGATCCATCCCCGCTACAGCCGCGGCCAGACGGTGTATGTCACCGACGCAAGCCGGGCGGTGGGCGTGGTCTCCGGCCTGCTGTCGCCGACCCAGCGCGACGCGGCGGTGGCGGCGGTGCGGGCCGACTACGCCGAGACGGCCGCCCGCCACGCCCGCAACGAACTGGCCAAGAAGCGCGTGCCGCTGGCCGAGGCGCGCGCCAACGCCCTGCGCCCCGACTGGGGGAGCCATCGCGCCACGCGGCCGTCCTTCACCGGCCCGCGCACCATCGAGGACTGGGACCTCGCCGACCTCGCGCGCTACATCGACTGGACGCCGTTCTTCCAGACCTGGGAGCTGAAGGGCGTCTATCCGCGCATCTTCGAGGACGAGAAGGTCGGCGACGCCGCGCGCAAGCTGTTCGAGGATGCGCAGGCGATGCTGGCGCAGATCATCGCCGAGGGCTGGTTCCGCCCCCGCGCCGTGGTGGGCTTCTGGCGCGCCAACAGCGTCGGCGACGACATCCGCCTCTGGGCCGACGAGGCCCGCGAGACGCCGCTGACGACTCTGCACACCCTGCGCCAGCAGACCGCCAAGCGCGAGGGGCGGCCCAATGTGGCGCTGTCGGACTTCGTGGCGCCCGCCGGAGACGATTGGGTGGGCGGCTTCGTCGTGACGGCGGGGGCGGAGGAGATCGAGATCTCGGCGCGCTTCGAGCGCGCCAACGACGACTATTCCTCGATCATGGTCAAGGCGCTGGCCGACCGCTTCGCGGAGGCCATGGCCGAGGCGCTGCACGCCCGCGTCCGCCGCGAGCTGTGGGGCTACGCCCCCGACGAGGCCTTCGCGCCGGCCGAGCTGATCGGCGAGCCCTACCCCGGCATCCGCCCCGCGCCGGGCTACCCCGCCCAGCCCGACCACACCGAGAAGGCGACGCTGTTCGCCCTGCTCGACGCCGAGGCCGCGACCGGCGTGCGCCTGACCGAGAGCTTCGCCATGTGGCCGGGCTCGTCGGTCTCCGGCTTCTACATCGCCCACCCGGACGCCTACTATTTCGGCGTGGCGAAGGTGGAGCGCGACCAGGCGGAGGACTACGCCCGCCGCAAGGGCATGCCGCTGGAGGAGGTCGAGCGCTGGCTGGCCCCGGTGCTGAACTATGTGCCGGGCGATGCGGCGGCGCGGGCGGCGGCGGCCTGAGGGGGATTGGGCGCGGGCGGGTTGTGCGTTGCGACCGTCCGACTTTGCGCACGAGGCGGACGGTCGCTGCTGGGCGCCGCGACGCGCGAAGGCGACTTGCCGGCGGCAAGTCGCGCGCGTCGCATCGGCGCAGGCGCGAGCCGGAGCCGATTTCGGCGGTAGGGTCTTGGTGAGACGGAGGGCGGCGGCGACCGCCCGGGCGGCGCTGAAGGCGACGCCCGCGGGGGGCGGGCGTCGCCGCCCGGCGGGCTTTGGCCCACCGGGCGGCGCCAGGCGCAACCCGCGGCGCTAGCCGCCGGGCGATGGCCCGGCGGCGGGAAGCGTCGCCACCAGCTGGCGGCGAATGGCCGCCTTCCGCGCAATTCTGACCGGGCGGCAACCCTGCGGCGAAGCCAAGCTCTCCCCGCTGCACCCTCGACACCATCCTCCTTCCCGCCCAAACATGACGCTCCGGCGCGCCAAGCGCCCGTCCCATGACAGGCCGTCATCCATGCTCGACCGCAGCCACCTGACCATCCTGCGCGAGATCGCCCGCGAGGGGGGCGTCACCGCGGCGGCCGACCGCCTGAACCTCACCCAGTCCGCGCTCAGCCACGCGGTGAAGCGGCTGGAGGACCGGCTCGGCGCCCCGCTGTGGCGCCGCGAGGGGCGCCGGCTGACGCCCACGCCTGCGGGCGCCTATCTGGTGGCGCTGGCCGACCGGCTGCTGCCGCAGTTCGAGCTGGCCGAGGCGCGGCTGTCGGCGCTGGTGGAGGGGCGCGGCGGGCTCCTGCGCATCGGCATGGAGTGCCACCCCTGCCACCACTGGCTTCAGCGCGTCGTGGGGCCGTTCCTCGCGGCCTACCCGGACGTCGACCTCGACGTGCGGCAGGCCTACCAGTTCGGCGGGGTCGGGCCGCTGATAGAGCACGAGATCGACGCGCTCATCACCCCGGACCCCGTGCGGACCGAGGGCGTCTCGTTCCACCCCGTCTTCGACTACGAACTGCTGCTGGCCGTGGCCGCCGACCACATGTTGGCGGGGCGCGCGGCGGCGGCGCCGGAGGACCTCGCGGACGAGACGCTGATCACATACCCGGTCGCGGTCGAGCGGCTGGACGTCTACACCGCCTTCCTGATCCCCGCCCAGCGCCAGCCGCGGGCGCGCAAGGTGATCGAGACCACCGAGCTGATGGTGCAGATGGTCGCCGCCGGCCGCGGCGTCACCGCCCTGCCCGACTGGATGATCGCGGCCTACGACAGCGGCGGCGCCCTGCGCGCCCTGCGCATCGGGCCCGAGGGCGTGCGCAAGAGCATCCATGTGGGCGTGCGCGACGAGGACGCGGGGCTCGCCAGCATCCGCGGCTTTCTCGACCTCGCCCGCGGCGCCGTCAGCGCAGATAGCTCGCGCCGTTGACGTCGATGGTGGCGCCGGAGAGATGGCGGACGCGTCCCGTGGCGAGGAAGGCGACGACCTCGGCGACCTCCTCGGGCGGGACCCATTCGCCCATGGCTAGGCCGGCCGTCACCGCGTCCTCGCCGCCCATGGTCCGGGCGGTCAGCTCGGACATCTGCGTGCGCACCACGCCCGGCGCGACGAGATAGGCCAGCACGCCCCGCCGGGCGTAGACGCGCGCCAGCGTCTTGGTGACCGCCGCCGTCGCCGCCTTGGAGCCGGCGTAGGCGAGCCCGCCGGGCAGCGAGGAGCCGCGATGGACCACCCAGCTCGACAGCGTGACCAGCACCCCGCCCCCGGACTGCAGATAGTGCCGCACGGCCGCGCGCATCAGCCGGGCGGGCGAGAGTAGGTTGACGCGCAACGCCTCGTCCCACACCGCGTCCCAGACGTCATGGGGCTCCTCCACCCCGCCCTCGGCGCGCATCACGGCGGCGTTGGCCACCAGCGCGTCCACCCGGCCGCGCCAGGCCAGCGCCTCGGCGAAGAACGGGTCGGCGGCGGCGGGCTCGCCGAAATCGGCCGCCAGCAGCAGCGCCCGCTCCGGCGCCGCCGCGACGGCGGCTTCGGCCCCGGCGCGGTCGCGGCCGTAGTGCGCCACCACATGGGCGCCGCGCGCCAGCAGCAGCCGCGCCGTCGCCGCCCCGATGCCCTTGGAGGCGCCGGTGACGACGACCGTGCGTCCCGCGAGATCGCCCCCGCTCATGTCCGCGTCACGAAGGGCTTGGCCCGCATCGCCGGGTTGCAGCGCGCGTAGGGCGCCGGCAGCGCGACCTCGGCCCCCAGCGCGACGGCGGCGCGCCAGACCCAGCGGGGGTCCCACAGCAGCCCGCGCGCCAGCGCCACCATGTCGGCCTGTCCGGTGCGCAGGATGGTCTCGGCCTGCAGCGGCTCGGTGATCTGGCCCACCGCGATGACGGGCGACCCGACGCGGCGGCGGATCTCGGCGGCGAGGTCGGTCTGATAGCCCGGACCGGTCTCGATCTTCTGGTCCTGCCGCAGACCGCCGGAACTGACATGGATCGCGTCGCAGCCGCGCGCCTTCAGCGCCTCGGCGAAGGCGACGGTCTGCTCGAGGTCCCAGCCGCCCTCGATCCAGTCCGTCGCCGAGACGCGCACAGCCACCGGCCGATCGTCGGGCGTGGCCGCGCGCACGGCGTCGAAACACTCCAGCGGAAAGCGCATCCGCGCCTCCAGGGAGCCGCCATAGGCGTCGTCGCGGCGGTTGGTCAGGGGCGAGAGGAATTCGTGCAGCAGATAGCCGTGGGCGGCGTGGACCTCGACATAGTCGAAGCCGAGCCGCGCCGCCCGCGCCGCCGAGCCGCCGAAAGCCGCGCGCACGCGGTCGAGCGCCGCCGCGTCCATCGCCCGCGGCGGGGCCCAGCCGTCGAGATAGGGCACCGCCGAGGGCGCTTCGGGGGTCCACGCCTCGGACCCCGTCAGCGGCCCGCCGCCCAGCCACGGCGCGCGCGTCGAGCCCTTGCGCCCGGCGTGGCTGAGCTGGACGCCCAGCGGCGCGTCGCCCACCCGCCGGCAGAAGCCCAGCACGCGCGCGAACCCCTCCTCGGTGGCGTCGTCGTAGAGCCCGGTGCAGGCGTGGGTGATGCGCCCCTCGGGCTCGACGCCGGTCGCCTCCACCACCAGCAGCCCGACGCCGCCGAGGGCGAACTGGCCGAGGTGCATCAGGTGCCAGTCGCCCGGAACGCCGTCCTGCGCCGAATACTGGCACATGGGCGCGACCATCACACGGTTGGGGAAGGTCACCCCGCGCATGGCGAGAGGGCTGAACAGGTGCGAGGCCATGCGGTGCTCCGAAAGGGTCGGCGCGACCTTAGCCGCGACGTCGCGGGCGGGGAAAGACCGGTTTGTGCGCCATCGTGACATTCGTGCGCCATGCGAACGCCGCTTGACGCGACCCGCCCCCCGCCCGACCTTGCGCCCCGGGCGGGACAGGATGCGGCGATGGCGGACGGCGGCGGCGCGGGCGGCGGCATGACCTTCGAGGGGCGATCCATCGCCTTCCGCGAGGGCTGGACGGTCGCCGCGGCGCTCATCGCCGCCGGCGAGCGCGGGATGCGCGAGACCGCCGACGGCGGCCTGCGCTCGGTCTTCTGCGGCATGGGCGTCTGCCAGGACTGCCTCGTCGAGATCGACGGCGCCCCCAACCAGCGCGCCTGCCTCGCCAAGGCCCGCCCCGGCCTAGCCGTGCGCCGGCAGGCCGCGCGCGCCCGGCTCGACGCCGCGCCGCCGCTGGCCGCCCGCCCCGCCCGCGTGCTGCGGCCGGAACTGCTGGTGATCGGCGGGGGCGCCGGGGGCTTGTCGGCGGCCGTCGCGGCGGCATCGGCGGGGGCCGAGGTGGTGGTGCTGGACGAGCGCGCCATGCCGGGCGGGCAATACTACAAGCAGGCCGCCGCCGACGCGCCGCTCGACGCCCAGCAGGCCGACGGCGCGGCGCTGATCGCCCGCGCCCGCGCCGCCGGCGCGACTGTCCTGTCGGGCGTGGAGCTGTGGGGCGCCTTCGACGGCCCCGTCTTCGCCGCGACCGAACCCCAGGGCGCGCTGGTGATCCGCCCCCGCGCCGTCGTGATCGCCACCGGCGCCTATGAGCGGCCCGCGATCGTCCGCGGCTGGGAGGCGCCCGGCGTCATGACCACCGGCGCCGCGCAGACGCTGTGGCGCAGCCACCGCGCCCTGCCCGGAGCCCGCGTTCTGGTGGCAGGAAACGGGCCGCTGAACGCGCAGGTGGCGCTGGAGCTCGCCCGCGGCGGCGCGCAGGTCGCGGCTCTGGCCGAAGCCGCCCCGCCGCCCCGCGCCCGCCCCGCCGCCGCGCTGCGGCTCGCCGCCGCCGATCCCACGCTCGCGGCGAAGGGCGCGCGGCTGCTGGCCGGGCTGGCGGCGCGCGGCGTGCCGCTGCGCTGGGGCGCGCGGCTGGCGCGGGTCGAGGCGGTCGGCGGCGCGCTGCGCGCCACGCTGACGGACGGCGCGCGCTTCGACGTCGACGCGGTGCTGACCAACGAGGGCTTCCAGCCCTCGAACGAGGCGCTGCGGCTGCTGGGCTGCGCGATGGCGTGGGACGCGCGCTTCTCCCACCTGCGGGTGACACGCGACGCGGACATGCAGACCTCGGTGGCCGGCGTCTTCGCGGTCGGCGACTGCTGCGGCCTCGGCGGCGCGCCGGCGGCGGAGGCGGAAGGCGCCATCGCCGGCGCCGCCGCGGCCCGGGCGGTCGGGCGCGCGGCGCCGGACCCCGCCGCGGCGCGACGGGCGCTCAAGCGGGCGCGCGCCTTCCAGAGCGCGCTGTGGGCGCTCTACGCCGCCGCGCCGCGCGACCCCGCCGCGATGGAGCCCGAGACGCTGGTCTGCCGCTGCGAGGGCGTGCGGGCGCGCGACCTCGACGCGGCGCTGGCGACGCCGGCGGAGGAAGGGGGCCCGGCGGACATCGGCGCGGTGAAGCGGGCGACGCGGCTGGGCATGGGCCGCTGTCAGGGCCGCTATTGCGGGCCGCCGCTGGCGGAGCTGATGGCCGCGCGCCGGGGCGAGGCGCCGGGCGATCTGTCCTTCTTCGCCCCCCGCGCGCCGATCAAGCCGGTGCGCATTTCCGATGTGCTGGCCGCCGAAGCCGTGATCGAGGCGCTGCGCGATGACGGCTGATCCGAAAACCCCCGTCGCCCCGCAGCCGCCCTGGGCCTGGCCCGAGACGACGTGGCGCGCGCTGGCCGCCCGCGCCACCCCCGGCCGGGCGCTGCGACCGAGGACCTGGCCCGGCGGCGCGCGCGCCTGCGTGGCGCTGTCCTTCGACTGCGACCACGAGACCTTCGAGATGGGAGCCGGCGGCGAGGCCCTCGGCCGCATCGCCTGGGGCGCCTTCGGCCGGCGCGCGGGCGTCCCCCGGGTGCTGGACGTGCTGGCGCGGGAGGGCGCGCCGGCCACGTTCTTCATGCCCGCGGTGGTCGCCCTGCTCGACCCCGACGAGCCGCGCCGCATCCGCGACGCCGGCCACGAGATCGGCCTGCACGGCTGGATCCACGAGAACAACAGCCTGCTCGACGCCGAGACCGAGCGCACGCTGATGCTGCGGGCGCGCGACGCGATGACGGATGTGCTGGGCGCCGAGCCGGTCGGCTTCCGCTCGGCGAACTGGGACCTCTCGGCCCATACGCTCGGGATCGTGCGGGAGATGGGGCTGCGCTACGACAGCTCGCTGATGTCGGACGACGCCTGCTACGAACTGGTTCTCGACGGCGCCCCCAGCGGGATCGTGGAGATACCCGTGGACTGGGTGCGCGACGACGCCGCCTATCTGATGTTCAACCGCAACCCGCCGGCGCGGCCCTGGCTGGCGCCCGAGGACGTGCTTGCGATCTTCCTGCGCGAACTCGACGGCGCGCTGGCCGAGGGCGGGGTCTGCCAGCTCGTCATGCACCCCTTCGTGATCGGCTACCGCTCGCGCCTGTTCATCCTCGAGCGGCTGATCGCCCACGCGAAGGCCCACGGCCCGGTGTGGTTCGCCACCCACGCCGAGCTTGCGGCGTGGGTGCGCGAGGCGCGCTGAGCTACTGCGCCTTCGCCGCCTCGATTTTGGCCACCAGCGCCTCGCCGCCCGGGGCGCCGGCGAGAATGGTGGGATAGGACGCCCGCGCCGCGGCCATGAAGGGCTCCAGATCGGGCTCGGTCACCGTGACGCCCATCTCGCGCACCTTGGCCAGCCCCGCCTCGTTCAGCCGCTGGTGCTCGGCCAGCCCGTGCCCGATGGCGTCGCGCGCGGCCTCGCGCACAAGCGCCTGCGTCTCGGCCGGCAGGCCCTCGAAGCGCGCCTTGCCCATGACGAAGACGGTGGTGGACTGGTGCACCTTGGTCAGCGCATAGGCGCCGATGGCCTCGACGAAGCGGTCGGCGACCACGGCGTCGGGCGAGATCTCCAGCCCGTCCACGACCCCGTTCTGGATGGCGAGGAACACCTCGCCATAGGCCATCGGCGTCGGCTGGGCGCCGAGCGCGTTGTAGGCCTCGACGAAGCCCGGGGTCTGCAGCACGCGCAGCTTGAGGTTGCGCAGATCCTCCACCGCCTCGACCGGCTGGCGCGTGGCGAGGTTGCGCTCGAAGATCGCGCCCCAGCCGAGGCCGGTCATGCCGAACTCGTCCAGCAGCCCCAGCATCTCGTCGCCGGTCGGGCCCTGCAGGATGCGGTTGGCCTGGGCGTTGTCGTCGAACAGGTAGGGCAGCGACAGCACCCGGAAGTCCGGCACCACCGTCTCCAGCGACGAGCCGCCGACGAAGGCGCCGTCCAGAACCCCGGTGCGGACCGACTGGATCAGCCGCCCCTCGTTGCCCGCCTGCCCGCAGCACTGGATGTTGACGGTGATCGCGCCGCCGGAACGCTCCTCGGCCAGCTCCTTGAAGCGGGCGAATATCGCCTGATAGGCGCTGGCCTCGCTGAGAACATGGGCGAGGTTGATCGTGGTCTGCGCCGCGGCGGACGTCGCCGCGAGGCTCGCCCCGACGATCAGGGCGGCGGTCAGCTTCTTCATGGGTTTCTCCTCCTCTGTTGCGTGTCGGACCGGCCCGTCAGCGGATCAGCGCCAGCGTCAGGACGGGCAGGAAGGTGATCGCCATCAGGTTGGCCACCAGGACGGCGAGAAAGATCGAAAGCGGGCGCATGAGCTCCTCCATCCGCACGCGCGCGATGCCGCAGGCGATGAAGAGGTTCACCCCCACCGGCGGCGTCGTCATGCCGATGGCGAGGTTCACGATCATCACCACGCCGAAATGCACCGGATCGATGCCGAAGGCCGCGGCGATGGGCGCGAGGATCGGGCCCAGGATGATGATGGCCGCGAAGGTCTCCATGAACATGCCGACGACCAGCAGGAACAGGTTCATCAGCAGCAGGAAGGTCCAGGGGTCCCTGGCGACCGCCGAGATCGCCCGCGCGACCGCCTGCGGCGCGCCGAGCAGCGTCAGCGCGAAGGCGAAGGTGGCGGCGAAGCCGACGATGATCATCACGACCGCCGCCGTCACCGCCGCCTCGGCGAAGACCCGGCCGACGTCGCGCAGCGAAAGCTCGCGGTAGACGCAGACGCCGATCAGCAGCGCATAGGCCACGGCGACCACGGCCGCCTCGGTGGCGGTGAAGACGCCGCCGTAGATGCCGCCGAGGATGATCACCGGCATCAGCAGCGACAGCGCGGCGCGGCGGGTGGCCGCGCCCACGTCGCGCGCCCAGACCGCGGGGCTCACCCGGCGGTCGACGCCGTAGCCCTTCACCCGCGCGATGATGGTGGTGGTGACGATCAGCGAAAGTCCGATCATCAGCCCGGGCAAAAGCCCGCCGATGAAAAGCTCGGTGATCGAGCCGCCGGTGATGACGGCGAAGATCACCATCGGCACGGACGGCGGCAGGATCACCCCCAGCTCGCCCGAGGACGCCACCACGGACGCCGAGAACGGCCGCGGATAGCGCTGGCGCTCGAGCTGCGGCACCAGCACCGAGCCGATGGCCGCGGCGGTGGCGGCGGAGGAGCCGGAGATGGTGGCGAACAGCATCGAGGTGAGCACCACGGCCGCCGCGAGGCCCCCCGGCAGCCAGCCCACCACCGCGATGGCGAAGCCCACGAGGCGGTCGGCGATGCCGCCGTGCTGCATCAGCTTGCCCGCTAGCACATAGAGCGGCAGCGCCATCAGGGCGAAGCTGTCGAGGCTGTCGAACACCACCTGCGGCAGCGCGATCAGCGGAATGCCGCGCTCGATCAGCGTCGGCAGCGCGGCCATGCCCAGCGCCAGCGCGATGGGCACGCCGGCGGCGAAAAGCGCGATCAGGGCGATCAGCGGCAGCGCCACGGGCTCAGCTCCCCACCAGCCCGCCGATCTCGCGGATGTCGCGCCTGTCCAGCACGGCCTCCGCGATCAGGGCGAGGGTGTTGAGGATCATCACCGCCGCGCCTGCCGGCATCGCCCAGTAGACGAGGCTCTTGGGGATCTGGGTGACGGGGCTGGTCTCGGTGCGGCCCAGCTCGACGAACGGCAGGCCGACATGGATCAGCAGCGCGAAGAAGCCGACGCACAGCGCGAGCGCGGCGTAGCGCAGCCCCTGCCCCAGCCGGCCCGGCAACGCCTGCACGATCAATTCCAGCGCGATGAGCTGCGCCTTGCGGCAGCCGACGCCGGCGCCGAGGAAAACCATCCAGATCAGCGCATAGCGGGCCAGTTCCTCGGTCCACGGCGCGCTGACGTTCAGGCCGAAGGCGGTCAACACGAAGCGCACCGCCACCTGCGCCAGCACCGCCGCGGTCACCACGCCCAGCAGCAGCGCCACGACAGCGGTCAGCAGCGCGTTCAGCGCGTCCACCGCGCGCAGGATCAGGCGCATCGCGCCCCGGTCGCCTCAGCCGCCATCGCCCGTCCCGCTCTCCGACGCCTCTTGCTGCGCCACGCTCGCCAATCGCCGGACTGTGCGCAATAAGAATTTCTGTGCGCGGTGCGCACGGATCAGAGGCGGACGGTCCTCAACCGCAACGCATTGGCGATGACGCTCACCGACGACAGGCTCATCGCCACCGCCGCCACCATGGGCGAGAGCAGCACGCCGAACAGGGGATAGAGCAGGCCCGCCGCCACCGGCACGCCGGCGGCGTTGTAGACGAAGGCGAAGAACAGGTTCTGGCGGATGTTGCCCATGGTCGCCTGCGCCAGCAGCCGCGCGCGCAGCACGCCGCCCAGATCGCCGCCCAGCAGCGTGACGCCGGCGCTCTCGACCGCGACGTCGGCGCCGCCGCCCATGGCGATCCCGACATCGGCCGCGGCCAGCGCCGGGGCGTCGTTCACGCCGTCGCCCGCCATGGCGACCCCGTGGCCCGCCGCGCGCAGCCGCGCCACCAGCGCCGCCTTGCCCTCGGGCGAGAGCCCGGCGTGGACCTCGTCGATCTCCAGCGCGCGGGCGACCGCCTGCGCCGGACCCTCGGCGTCTCCCGTGGCCATCACGATGCGCAACCCGGCAGCGCGCAGGCGGCGCACCGCCTCGGGCGCGCTGTCGCGCAGCCGGTCGGCGACGGCGAGCATGCCCGCGGAGCGACCGTCGACGGCGAGGAACATCGTGGTGCGCCCCTCCCCCTCCAGCGCCGCGGCGCGCGTCTCCAGCGCCGTGAGGTCGACGCCGCGCGCCCGCATCATCGCGCGGTTGCCCAGCGCGAGCGCGCGGCCGGCGACGGCTCCCGTCACGCCCTGCCCGGCGACGGCGGCGAACTCGGCGACGTCGACGGGCGCGACGCCGCGCGCCGCGGCGCCCTGCGCCACGGCCTCGGCCAGCGGATGCGCCGAGCCATGCTCGAGCGCTGCGGCCAGGGCGAGAACCTCCGCCTCGTCGAAACCTGCGGCGGCGATCACGTCGGTCAGGCTCGGCCGGCCCTCGGTCAACGTGCCGGTCTTGTCGAGCACCAGCGCATCGACCGTCGCCAGACGCTGCAACATCTCGGCGTCGCGGATCAGCACGCCCGACTGCGCCCCGCGCCCGGTCGCCACCATGATCGACATCGGCGTCGCGAGCCCGAGCGCGCAGGGGCAGGCGATGATCAGCACGCTGACCGACGCGACCACGGCGTAGCCCAGCGCCGGCGCCGGCCCGAAAATCAGCCACGCGGCGAACGCGGCGGCCGCCACCGCGACCACGGCCGGCACGAACCAGCCCGCCACCCGGTCGGCCAACGCCTGGATCGGCGCGCGGGAGCGCTGGGCCTGCGCCACCAGCGCGACGATGCGGGCGAGTACGGTGTCGGCGCCGACCTTCTCGGCGCGCATCACGAAACCGCCGACGCCGTTGACGGTGCCGCCGGTCACGCGGTCGCCCGGTCCCTTCGCCACCGGCATGGGCTCGCCGGTCATCAGGCTCTCGTCCACTGCGGAGCCGCCCTCGATCACCACGCCGTCGACGGGCACGGCCTCGCCGGGGCGCACGCGCAGCCGGTCGCCCGGGCGCACCGCGTCCAGCGCGACATCCTCGTCGCCGCCGGCGCCGAGACGCCGGGCGGTCTTCGGCGCCAGCCGCAGCAGCGCGCGGATGGCGTCGCCGGTGCGCTCGCGCGCGCCCAACTCCATCACCTGCCCCGCGAGCACGAGGATCAGGATCACCGCCGCCGCCTCGAAATAGAGCGGCGGGGCGCCGTGCGCCGTGCGCAGCGCAGGCGGAAACAGACCGGGGGCCACCGTCGCGACGAGGCTGAACGCGTAGGCCGCGCCGACGCCCAGGCCGATCAGCGTCCACATGTTCGGGCTGCGGTTGAGCACGGAGGCCCACGCGCGCCGGAACACCGGCGCCGCGATCCAGACCACCACGGGCGTCGTCAGCGCGAGTTGCAGCCACGGCATGAGCCCGTGGCCCACCCAGTCCGCCACGGGCAGGCCGAGATGGCCCCCCATCTCGAGCGCGAACACCGCCGCCGCCAGCGGCGCGCCGAACAGCAGACGGCGGCGGAAGTCCGCGAGTTCGGGGTTGGGGCCGGCGTCGAGGCTGGGCGTCATCGGCTCCAGCGCCATGCCGCACACCGGGCAGTCCGCCGGCGCGTCGCGCACCACCTCGGGGTCCATCGGGCAGGTCCAAAGGACGCCCTTCGGCGCGGGCGGCGGGTCCGCGACGAAGGCGGCCGGGTCGGCCTCGAAGCGGCTCAGGCTCTGGCCGTCGGCGAAGTAGTGGCGCGCGCCCGCGTGCTTGGCCATGTGCCGAGCCGTGGCGCGGTCCACCGTCGCGCCGCTGACCGGGTCGGTGGCGCTCAGGAAGGCGTCGGGGTCGGCGGCGAACTTCTCCTGGCAGCGCGGGTTGCAGAAGTGGAACAGGCGGCCCCCGTGCGCGTGGGTCGGCTTGCCCGCGGCGGGATCGACGGTCATGCCGCAGACCGGGTCGCGCGTCACGGGATCCTGATCGTCGAGCGCCATTTCGGGTCTCCCGGTGCATGAGTCGGGACTTGTCTGGGGCTTCCAGCGGCAGGAAGGTCAAGCCCCGGTTTTAGGAGAGGACGGCCCATGACCATCGGAGAGGCGGCGGCGGCCAGCGGCCTGCCCGCCAAGACCATCCGCTACTATGAGGAGATCGGGCTGGTGACGGCCCACCGATCCGCCAACGGCTATCGCGACTACGGGCCGGAGGCGGTGCGATTTCTCGCCTTCGTCGCGCGCGCCCGCGATCTCGGCTTCTCCATCGAGGACTGCCGCGCGTTGCTGGCGCTGTGGCGCGACCGGGCGCGGGCGAGCGCGGAGGTGCGCGCCATCGCCGAGGAGCACCTCGCCGGCGTCGACCGCAAGATCGCCGAACTGCAGGGGATGCGCCGGACGCTGGCGCATCTGGTGGAGACCTGCCACGGCGACGCAAGGCCGGACTGCCCGATCCTCGACGGCCTGGCGCCGGACGGGGCCGCGCCGGCAGGGCGGGGCGTCACTTCCGGCTCTGGCCCTGCGA
>DAINOD010000001.1:138804-150660 GCA_036735545.1 Rubrimonas sp.
GAGACTGGCCGGCGGTCGGCGCCGGAGTTATGCTGACCTTGGCGGTCATCACCTCCGCCGCCACCCCGTCTGCATGGCCGCGGATCGGCGCTGCGTCGCCGGCGTCAAGGCCCGAGCAGAGGCGGATATAGGCGTCGGTCGGGCAGAGGTCGTTGGCCGGGTCGAAGCCGACCCAGCCCAGGCCCTCAACCCAGATCTCGCCCCAGGCGTGGGTGGCGAGGTCGTCGGCGCCCTCGGGCGAGGGCAGGTAGTATCCGGCCACGTAGCGCGCGGGCCAGCCAAGCGAGCGGGCCGCCGCGATCAGCACGTGGGCGTGGTCCTGGCAGACCCCCTTGCCGGCGGCCAGCGCCGCGGCGGCGGTGGCGCCGGCGTCGGAGGAGCCAGGCTCGTAGGCGATGCGGGCGGTCACGAGGTCCTGCAGCGCATGGGCGCGCGCCAGCGGGCCGCCGCCCTGCGCGTCAGCCTCGCGCGCCAGCGCGGCGATGGCGGCGTCGGCGCGGGTGCGGGGGGTCTCGCGCAGGCAGACGCCCGGTTTCAGCGGGGCGCGGTGGCCGCGCAGCACGCCCGCGAGGTCGTGGGTCTCCACCGTCCCCTCGGCGACGACCTCCACGGCCTCCACGCCGCCGCGCAGGAACAGGGTGGCCACGCCGTCGCCGTAGCCGTTCACGAAATCGGCCTTCGCCTCGCGCCCGTTGAGCGTCACGCGCCAGTCCAGCGGCCGCTGCCCCTCGAAGACGGACGGGAACAGCTTCAGCCGCATCGCGACGGCCGATACCTTGGGCTCGTAGGCGTAGGTCGTGACATGGCGGACGGCGAGCTTCATGAGGCGCCTAGAAATGATAGGCCGCGGCGATCTCGCCGGTCAGCCGGTTGTTGCGCGCGATCATCCGGGTCAGGAACTCGTGCAACCCGTCGTGAAAGATCGCGCCGATGTCGAGATCGGCGAGCAACGCCACGGTCTCGCCCGCGGTCATGTGGCAGGCGTGCCGCTCGCCATAGCCTCGGGCCAGCCGGTCGAGCACCGCGACGCTCTCGTCGCAGCAATAGGCGAGGGAGCGAGGGCAGGCGCGGCTGAGAATGAGAAAATCCGCGATGCGCCACGGCGAGAAGTCGCCGCGATAGACCCAATGATAGGCCCTGAGCGCCGAGGTGGCCATAAGAACGCTGGTCCACTGGTGCCGGTCGCGCCCGCCGCCGACCACGTCGGTCTCGGGCAAAAGCACGTAATGCTTCACGTCGAGCAGCCGCAGCGTCATGTCGGCCCGCTCGATGTAGAGCCCGAGCCGGGTGAAATCGTAGCGGTCGTCGCGCAGGGCCGTGGCCTCGTAGGCGCCGCGGAACTGGGCGCAGCGGCCCTTCACCCAGTCCAGCGTCTGGGGCAGTTCGCGCACCACGGCCGTCTCGGTCAGATCGCCGAGCCTGAGCCACGCCTCGTTCAGCGTCTCCCAGGCCTGCGTCGTCAGCGCGGTGCGCACGCTGCGCGCGTTCTGGCGCGCGCGGTCGAGGCAGGAGACGATGGAGGACGGGTTGTCTCGGTCCAGCACCAGCCCCGCCACGACGGCGCGCTCGTCGGGGTCGCGCCCGGCGAAGTGGCCTGCGCAGCCCGCGGCGGCCATGACGGAGAGCCATTCCTCGCGGTGGCCCTCGGTCGAGTTCGGCAACATGGCCATGCGCCGCCCCATCTCGACAAGGCGGGCCATGGCCTCGGCGCGCTCGAGATAGCGGGCCATCCAGAACAGGTCGGAGGCGGTGCGGCTGAGCGTGGCCATCAGTCGGCCAGAACCCAGGTGTCCTTGACGCCCCCGCCCTGAGAGGAGTTCACGACCAGCGAGCCCTCCCGCAACGCCACCCGCGTCAGTCCTCCGGGCGTCAGTCTTATCTCGCGCCCGACCAGCGCGTAGGGCCTGAAGTCGACATGGCGGGGCGAGGGCCCGAGCGGGCTGAGCGACGGCACGGTGGACAGCTCAAGCGTCGGCTGGGCGATGAAGGCGGAGGGGTCGGCCATGATCTTCTTGGCGAAGATGTCACGCTCGGCCTTGGTCGACTTCGGCCCGATCAGCATCCCGTAGCCGCCGGAGCCGTGAACCTCCTTGACCACGACCTCCTCCAGATGCGCCAGCACATGGGCGCGGTCGTCGGGGTCGCCGCATTTCCAGGTGGGCACGTTCTTCAGGATCGGCTGCTCGCCCAGATAGAAGCGGATCATCTCGGGCGTGTAGCAGTAGACGGCCTTGTCGTCCGCCACACCCGCCCCCGGCGCGGAGACGATGGTCACGCCGCCGGCGCGGTAGGCGTTCATGAGCCCCGCCACGCCGAGCACGCTGTCGGCGCGGAACACCAGCGGGTCGATGAAATCGTCGTCGATGCGGCGATAGATGACGTCGACGCGCTTCGGGCCCTGGGTGGTCTTCATCCAGACCAGCGCCTCGTCGACGAACAGGTCGCGCGCCTCGACGAGTTCGATCCCCATCTGGTCGGCGAGGAAGCTGTGCTCGTAGTAGGCCGAGTTCAGCGGCCCCGGCGTCAGCACCACGCAGATCGGGTCGCCCTTGCACGCCTTCGGCGCCATCTCCTCCAGCGTCGCGCGCAGCATGAAGGGATAGCCGTCCACCGGCTCCACCTGCCGCATCGCGAAGAGCTCGGGAAACATCCGCATCATGATCTCGCGGTTCTCCAGCATGTAGGAGACGCCGGAGGGCGTGCGGCAGTTGTCCTCCAGCACCAGAAAATCGTGCGGACCCGTGCGCACGATGTCGATGCCGACGATATGTGAGTAGATCTTGCCGGGCGGGTCGACGCCGACCATCTCGGGCAGGAAGGCGGCGTTGCGGTAGATCAGGTCCTCGGGCACCACGCCGGCCTTGAGGATCTCGCCGCGGTGGTAGACGTCCCAAAGGAAGGCGTTGAGCGCGCGGGCGCGCTGGATGATGCCGCGCGAGAGCGTGCGCCACTCCTCGGCGGAAAAGACGCGCGGGATCAGGTCGAAGGGGATAAGCCGCTCGGGGTCGCCCCCCTCGCCGTAGACGGCGAAGGTGATGCCGATGCGGCGGAACAGGGTCTCGGCCTCCAGCCGCTTCAACTCCAGCGCCTCGGGCCCCACGGCGCGCAGCCATGCGTCGATCTCGCGGTAGGGAAGACGCACGCCGCCGTCTCCGGTCATCTCGTCGAACATCGCCTACCCCCGGGGACCCCTGCGCGACCAAAGCAAAAGCGCAGGGGCGCCGTCCAGTGGGCATGAGCGCCTCGCGCGCCGTCGTGCGTATTGCCGCGCGTCGCGGCGCCGTTAACGAATGGCGCCCAATGCCGCGGCGCCGGACGAGATCAGTCCCGCGCGGCCAGTCCCTCGAAGAAGTCCTCGAGCGCCGCAGTGGCCGAGAAATCCTGGTTCGTGGCCCCGATCAGCGCGGCGCCCATGCGGAACGGTCGCGAGCCCGGCCAGGTGTGACCGGCCCCCTCGACGACGTAGTGGATCAGCGGCGCCGCGCAGTCGGCGTAGTCGCGCCGCACGGCGGTCGAGCCGTCGGTGGGGTCGCGGTCGGGGATGGCGGCCTCGACATAGCCGTCGCAGCGGTTGCGCCGGGCGAAGAATGCGGCCGTCTCATCGACGGGGCCGACCCGCCCGCGGTCGCGCACCAGGATCGAGTCGCCCCCGATCCTGCCGCCCTGCGGCGGCACGATCTGGTCCGCGGTCGAGTGCATGAGCAGCAGCGGCACGGGCGGCGCGTCGGGGCAGTCCAGCCCCACCGGCAGCGCCGCGATGGCCACGGCGGCGCCGGCGACGAAATCCGGCGCCTCGCAGACCATGCGCAGCGTCATCATGCCGCCGATGGAGGGGCCCGCGACGTAGACGCGCGAGAGATCGACCATGCCCTCGGCCGCCAGCCCTTCGGCGAGCGCGCGCAGGAAGCCCACGTCGTCCTCCTCGCCGTAGGGCCGGCCCGCGCGGTCGCGGCGGCCGTCGGCCCAGTCGTCCACGGCCTCGGGCCAGACCACCGCCCAGCCCCTGGCGGGCAGGCTCACCTCGGCGCGGCGGCGGATCATTGCGGCGCCGCCGATGCCGCCATGCAGGGCGATCAGCAGCGGCGCGTCGCGCAGTCCGCGGGCGGCGTCGAGGATCGCGCCGCGCGTGCGCCCATCGTGCTCCAGCGTGAGGCGCCGGGTCTCCCAGGCGGCGGCGGGCGTCGCGGCCAGCAGGGCGGCGAGCAGGGCGATCAGGCGCATGGGGCCTCCAGGGTCGATGTGACCTCGACTTACATAGGGGCGACGCGCTCGGTTTCAGCCTGTTCACGCAGGCGTTTGCGCCAGGCGTCCAGCACCACCTGCACCACGGACGCCATCGGCACAGCGAACACCAGACCCCAGAAGCCGAAAAGATCGCCGAAAACCAGCACCGCGACCATCACCGCGATGGGATGGAGCTTCACCGTGCCGGCGAGCAGCAGCGTGCCGAGGATGGTGCCGTCCACGGTCTGGATCAGGGTGTAGATGGTCAGCGTCCAGACGAACTCCGGCCCGAAGCCCCATTGCGCGAACGCGGTTATCGCCACCGGGATGCCCACCAGCGGCGCGCCGAAATAGGGGATCAGCACCGAAAGCCCCGACAAGGCCGCCAGCAACGCGGCGAACTGCAGGTCAAGCGCCCAGAAGGCGATGTAGCAGACCGCGCCGACGATCAGGATTTCATACAGCCGCCCGCGAACGTAGCCGCCCATCTTCAGGACGATCTCCCGCCACACCGCGTCGGCCAGCGGCCGGTGATCGGGCAGAAAGCCGCCGATCCAGACGATGATCTCGCGGCTGTCACGGATGAAGAAGAACACCAGCAGCGGCAGGATGAACAGATAGACGCCGATCGTCGCCAGCGTCGGCAACTGCGTGACCGACTGGCGCAGCAGTTCCTGCCCCAGAAGCGTGACGTCGACGGACAGGTCGGCGACGATGCCCTCGATCTGACGCTGGTCGAACAGCTCGGGGAAGTTGATCGGCAGGGTCAGGATCATCTCCTGCACGCCGAAGAACATGCTGGGCAGCTGGCGCGCGAGCTGGGCGATCTGGCCCAGCAGCAGCGGCATCAGCAGGAACAGCAGCACGGCCAGAACCGCGATGAAGACCGCTGTCAGGATGGTCGCGACCAGCGCGCGGCTGAGGCCCGCGCGCTGCAGCATCTGCGCGGCGCCCTCGAACATCCAGGCGATGACGATGCTGGCGAGGATCGGCGCGATGAACTGCGCGGCCACCAGCAGCAGCGCCGCGGCCCCGACGACGATCAGCAGCAGGATGACGAGCTGCGGGTCCGCGCCGGAGCCGCGCAGCCAGCTTTGCAGCGGCCTCAACGGTCGCATCGCGCCCCCCGCCCGGCCATCAGCCCGACGCCCCCGGCTTTGCGGCTGCCCGGGGCGCCGTCTTCTTCGGCGTCGGCTTCTTCGGCCCCGCCTTCTTGGCCGGCGCCTTCTTGGCGGTCGCCGCCTTCGCCGCCGCCCGCTTCGGAGCGGCCTTGCGGGCGGACTTCGCCGGAGCCTTCTCGGCGATCAGCGCCAGCGCGTTCTCCAGCGTCGCCGCCTCGGCCGGCAGGTCCTTCGGCAGGGTCGCGTTGACCTTGGCCCACTTGACGTATGGTCCGTAGCGGCCCTCGAACAACTCCACCGGGCCGCCGTCCGGGTGCTCGCCCAACACGCGCAGGGCCGCCGCGCCGGCCCCGCGGCGCGGGCCGCCGGCGCGCTTGGCGGCGATCAGATCGACGGCGCGGTTCATGCCGATCGTCAACACGTCCTCGTCCTTCGGAATGTTCGCGAAGGTCTTTCCATGCTTCACGTAGGGACCGAAACGGCCGACGCCAGCCTCGATCGGCTCGCCGTCCTCGGGATGGGCGCCCACGACGCGCGGCAGCGCCAGCATGTCGAGCGCCATCGCAAGGTCCACCGTGTCGAGCGGCACGCCCTTGGGCACGCTGGCGCGCTTGGGCTTCGGCGCCTCCTCGGTCGGTTCGCCGAGCTGGACGTAGGGGCCGAAGCGGCCGAGTTTCAGCGCGACCGGCTGGCCCACGTCGTCGTGACCGAGCAGCCGGTCCGCGCCGCCCTCGGCGCTCTCCTCGCCGCCGCCGAGCGGGCGGGTGTAGCGGCAGTCGGGGTAGTTCGAGCAGCCTATGAAGGCGCCGAACTTGCCGGTCTTCAGGCTCAGTCGCCCGGCGTTGCAGGCCTTGCACAGGCGCGGGTCGGTCCCGTCGCCCGGGTCGGGGAACAGGTGCGGCCCCAGCGCCTCGTTGATCTTGTCGATGACCTCGGAGATGCGCAGCTCCCGCGTCTCCTCCACCGCGCCCGAGAAGTCGCGCCAGAAGTCGCGCAACAGCTCCTTCCAGTCGGCGCGGCCGCCGGAGATGTCGTCGAGCCCCTCCTCGAGGTTAGCGGTGAAGTCGTAGTCGACGTAGCGGCGGAAGTAGTTCTCCAGAAACGCCGTCACCAGCCGCCCCTTGTCTTCGGGGATCAGGCGGTTGCGGTCCTTGCGGACATATTCGCGGCTCTGGATGGTGTCGATGATCGAGGCGTAGGTGGAGGGGCGGCCGATGCCGAGCTCCTCCATCCGCTTGACCAGCGTCGCCTCGGTGTAGCGCGGCGGCGGCTGGGTGAAGCTCTGGGCGCCGCCGACCGAGCCCATGGCCAGCGTCAGCGCCTCGCCCTCGCCGCCGCGGCGCTCCAGCGCGCCGGTCCGGGCGTGGGCGGCCGGCTCGCCCTGCCGGATGTCGGGCAGGCGGGCGCCGTCCTCGCTCTCCTCGTCGTCGCGGCCCTCCTCGTAGACCTTGAGGAAGCCGTCGAACTTCACCACCTGCCCGGTTGCGCGCAGGCCGACGCGCGGCCCCTCGATCTCGACGGTGGTGCGCTCCAGTCGCGCCGCCTCCATCTGGCTGGCGATGGTGCGCTTCCAGATAAGTTCGTAGAGCCGACGCTGGTCGGCCTCCAGCGCCCCTGCGGCGTCCGCGCCGCGCCCCATCTCGGTGGGGCGGATGCACTCGTGCGCCTCCTGCGCGTTCTTGGCCTTGGTCTTGTAGAGCCGCGGGCTGTCGGGAACGTAGGCCTTGCCGAACCGCGCCTGGATGGCGGCGCGCGCGGCCTGCACCGCCTCGGGCGCCATGTCCACGCCGTCGGTGCGCATGTAGGTGATCCAGCCCGCCTCGTAGAGCCGCTGCGCCGTGCTCATGGTCTGCTTGGCGCCGAAGCCGAGCTTGCGGCTGGCCTCCTGCTGCAGCGTGGAGGTCATGAAGGGCGGAAAGGGGTTGCGGCTGGCCGGCTTCGCCTCCACCGAGGCGACGCGCAGGGCGGCCGCGGCGACCGCCTCCACCGCCGCCAGCGCGTCGGCCTCGGTCGCGAGGTCGAAGCGGTCGAGCTTGCGGGCGTCGAGCGTTGCCAGCCGCGCCTCGAAGCGGTCGCCGCGGGGGGTGACGAGTTCGGCCCTGACCGTCCAGTACTCGCGCGGCCGGAAGGCCTCGATCTCCATCTCGCGCTCGACGATCAGCCGCAGCGCCACAGACTGCACCCGGCCGGCGGACTTGGCCCCGGGCAGCTTGCGCCACAGCACGGGCGAGAGCGTGAAACCGACGAGATAGTCCAGCGCGCGGCGCGCTAGGTAGGCCTCCACCAGCGACTCGTCGATGTCGCGCGGCGCGGCCATCGCCTCCAGGACGGCGGTCTTGGTGATGGCGTTGAAGGTGACGCGGCGCACGGTCTTGCCCTTGCGCAGCGCGCCCTCCAGCGCCTCGCGCAGGTGCCAGCTGATCGCCTCGCCTTCGCGGTCGGGGTCGGTCGCGAGAATGAGCGTGTCGTCGCCCTTGAGCGCCTCGGAGATGGCGCGGACGTGCTTCTTGCTGTCGGCCGCCACCTCCCACTTCATATCGAAGTCGCGCTCGGGGTCGACCGAGCCGTCCTTGGGCGGCAGATCGCGCACATGCCCGTAGGAGGCGAGCACGGTGTAGCCGTCGCCGAGGTATTTGTTGATCGTCTTGGCCTTGGCGGGCGACTCGACAACGACGACGGCCATGGCTGCGGCGCTCCTGCGGCGCGGGGCTCGCGCGGGGCGACTAATTGGGCGGCGGGCGTCGGGGTGTCAACGCCGCTCGACGCGGCGGCGCCGCCGGTCAGGGCGCGGCGAACAGGTTGCTCTCGTGCAAGCCGTCGAGCATGAACTGCACCGCGAGCCCGGCCAGGATCACCCCGAACACGCGCGAGACCACCTGCACGCCGGTGCGCCCGAGCACGCGCTGCACGCCGCCCGCTATCAACATCAGCGCGAGCGTAAGACCAAGGGTGGCGAGCAGCGCGGCGATCACGGCGGCCCCGCGCAACGGGTCGCCCCCGGCGTCGCCCATCAGCAGCACCACGGCCCCGATGGCCCCGGGGCCCGCGATGAGAGGCGTCGCCAGCGGAAACACCGTGATGTCCTCGCGTGTGGCCGCCTCGGCGTCCTCCTCGGCCGTGGTCGAGGCGCCGCCCGATCTGCGCGCGAAGACAAGGTCGATCGCGATCAGCATCAGGAGCACGCCCCCGGCGATGCGCAGGGCCGGCATGGAGACGCCGAACAGCCCGAGCGCCGCCTCGCCGAACAGCGCGAAGGCGAGCAGGATCAGCGTGGCCACAGCCACGGCGCGCAAGGCGATGCGGCGGCGGTCCGCTGCGCCGGCTTCGCCGGCGAGCCCCGCGAAGACGACCGCGACGTCCAGAGGGCCGATGGTGGCGAAGAAGGTCGCGAACGCGACGAGCGCCGGCTCGACCAGCGCCTCCGCAGCGGACAGCTCCATCGGCCCTCCCCTCAAGACAGCGCGATCGTTCCGCCGGGGCGGCGGTCGATGCGGCCTTCTATCTCCAGTTCCGTGAGCGCAGCGGCCAGCGCCGGCGCGTCGAGCCCTGCGGCGGCGGCGAGGTCATCGAAGGCGACCGGCTCCGGGCCGAGCAGCGCGGCCACCCGCTCGGCGTCGGGCGCGTCCGCCGCGGGCTCGGGCAAGGGCTGCGGCGGGGCGCGGCGGACGAAGGGCGCGGGACGGCGCAGCGCCTCCAGCACGTCCTCGGCGGATCGGATCAGCGCCGCGCCCTCGCGGATCAGCGCGTTGCAGCCGGCGGCGCGGGGGTCGAGCGGCGAGCCGGGCGCGGCCATCGCCTCGCGCCCCTGCTCCGCCGCCAGCCGCGCCGTGATCAGGCTGCCCGACCGCTCCGCCGCCTCGATCAGCACGACGCCCGCCGAGAGCCCCGAGACGATGCGGTTGCGGCGGGGAAAGCTGCGCGCCACCGGCTCCTCGCCCATCGCCGCCTCCGAGACGATCAGCCCCTCGGCGGCGAGGCGGGCGTGCAGGGCGCGATGCTCGGGCGGATAGATCACGTCCACGCCGCCGGCCATCGCCGCCACGGTGCCCGTCGGCGCCGCGGCCTCGTGGGCGGCGCGGTCGATCCCGCGCGCGAAACCCGAGACCACCGTCCAGCCGGCGCGGCCCAGATCGTGCGCCAGCATCGCCGCCAGCCGCTGCCCGGCCGCCGAGGCGTTTCGCGCGCCCACCACCGCGACGCAGGGCCGGTGCGCCAGCGCGACGTCGCCCAGCGTCCAGAGCGCGGGCGGCGCGTCGGGGATCTCGGCCAGCGCCGCCGGATAGTCCGACGCGCCAAGGCAGACCAGACGCGCGCCGGCGCGGGCCGCAGCCTCCATCTCCCCCGCCGCCCGGTCCTCGGAGGCCGGGCGCATGGGGCGGCGGCCGAAGTCGGGCAGCGCGTCCAGCGCGGCGCGGATGTCGGCGAAACGGGCGGCGAGCTTGGCGAAGGTCAGCGCGCCGACCCCCTCGGCGCGGATCAGGCGCAGCCAGCCCAGCCGCTCCGCGTCGTCGCGGGGCGCGCGCAGGCGGCGCTCAGGCGCCACGGCCCAGCCGGATCTTGCTCTCCTGCCCCGTCAGCAGCCGGCGGATGTTGGCCCAGTGCGCCAGCCACAGCGCCGCGGCCAGCACGCAGGCCAGCAGGACCTCGCCCCAGCGGTCGAAGGCGACGAGGTAGAGCGGCGCCATCGCCGCCGCGATCAGCGCGGACAGCGAAGAATAGCGCGTCGCCAGCGCCACCCCCAGCCACGTCGCCAGCGCCGCGAGCCCGGTCGGCCAGTGCAGCGCCAGCAGGAGCCCCAGGAAGGTCGCAACCCCCTTGCCGCCGCGAAAGCCGAGCCAGACCGGGAACAGGTGGCCGACGAAGGCGCCGAGTCCCGCCACCATCGCCGCCAGCGGCCCCCACATCGCGAACACCAGCACCGCCGCGGCGCCCTTGGCCGCGTCGAGCAGCAGCGTCGCCGCCGCGCCCCAGCGGTCTCCGGTGCGCAGGACGTTGGTGGCGCCGATGTTGCCCGAGCCGACCTGTCGCAGATCGCCCAGACCCCGCAGCCGCGCGACCAGCACGCCGAAGGGGATCGAGCCGAGGAGGTAGCCCGCGGCAAAGGCCATCGCGAGCCAGGGCGCCGCCCGCTCCCACGCCATGACGGTATGGAACATCGCTCAGCTCTCCGCAGCCCTGTCGAAGACGGTGGCGCCGCCGACCCAGGTGCGCAAGACGCGACCCGTCATGCGGCGGCGGTCGAAGGGGGTATTCTTCGCCTTGCCGCGCAGCGCGAAGCGGTCGAGCACGAAAGGCGCGTCCGGGTCGAACAGCACAAGATCGGCCGGCGCGCCGGCCGCCAGCCGCCCGCCCTCCAGCCCCAGCAGCCGCGCAGGGCCGAGGCTCAGGCGCGCGAACAGCGCCGGCAGACCCATCAGCCCGGCGTGAAACAGCGTGAGCGCGGCCGGCAGCGCGGTCTCCAGCCCCACGGCGCCGGCGGCGGCGGCCTCGAAGGGGACGCGCTTGCTCTCCTCGTCCCAGGGCAGGTGGTGCGAGGCGATCAGGTCGATCAGCCCCTCGGCCACCGCCAGCGCCGTCGCGGCGCGGTCGTCCTCCAGCCGCAGGGGCGGCGCGAGCTTGAAGAAGGTGCGCCATTCGCCGACGTCGCGGTCGTTCAGCGACAGGTGGTGGATCGAGGTGCCGGCGGACACCGACAGGCCCGCGTCCTTGGCTCGGCGCAGCGCGTCCAGCCCGCCCCGCGTGGTCACGGCGTCGAAGTGCAGGCGCGCGCCGGTGAGTTCGGACAGCGCGACGTCGCGCTCGACCATGATGCGCTCGGCCATCGCCGGGGCGGCGGGCAGGCCCAGACGGCCGGAGAACGCGCCCTCGGTCATGCCGGCGCCGGCCGACAGCGCGGGCTCCTGAGGATGGTGCACGACCAGCGCGCCGAGGTCCGCGGCGTAGGTCAGGCAGCGCCGCATCACGCGCGCGTCGGCCACCGTGTGCAGCGCGTCGGTGAAGGCGATGGCGCCCGCGTCCTGCAGCAGGCCGATCTCGGCCATCTCGCGCCCCTGCCGCCCCTTGGTCAGCGCCGCCATGGCGCGCACGCGCACGGGCGCGGCGGCGTCGGCGCGGCGGGCGAGGAAGTCGAGGATGGCGGGGTCGTCGGCGCAGGGGTCGCCGTCGGGCTGCACGATCATCGTCGTGACGCCCCCCGCCGCCGCCGCGCGGCCCGCGCTGCGAAAGCTCTCGCGGTGGCGCGCGCCGGGCTCGCCCACGCTGACGCCCAAATCCACGATCCCCGGCGCGAGGCAGCGGCCGGCGCAGTCGATGACTGAGGAGCCCTCGGGGTGCTCGGGCAGCGGCGTGTGGACGACGTCGCGGATCACGCCCCCGCCCAGCAGCAGCGCCCCGGGGCCGTCGTAGCCCGAGGCGGGGTCGATCAGGCGGGCGTTGGACAGGATCACGCTCATGCCGGTATCTGCCGCGCCAGCAGGTCCAGCACCGCCATGCGCACCGCCACGCCCATCTC
>DAINOD010000002.1:0-120680 GCA_036735545.1 Rubrimonas sp.
AGGCGCGCTGCTTCTCGTCCAGCGTGGACCCCGCGAGGATGCCGGCGAAGCCTAGGACGCCATTGAGCGGGGTGCGCAGCTCATGACTCATCACCGAGATGAACTCCGACTTGGCGCGGCTTGCGATCTGCGCCGCGTCGCGGGCCGCCTCCAGTTCGCTCTCGCGCGCCTTGCGCTCGGTGACGTCGAGGCGGGCCGCCATGATCTCGCCGCCCGGGGCGCGCTCGGCCCGACGCCAGACCCAGCGCCCGTCCGGCAGCCGCCGCTCCTCCTCGGCGCCGTCCGCCGCCTCCAGCATCGCCCGCTCGCAGGAAACGACCTCCGGCGCGGCGGCGGCGGCGGCGAGCGATGCCCCCGGCGCCAGGACCTCCTCGAAGCCGGGCATCAGCGCGCGATAGGCGTCGTTGCACGCGATCATGCGCAGGGCCGGGTCGAACATCGCCATGCCGATCGGCGCCACCTCCAGCGCGGCGAGCAGGCGGGCGCGCACCTGTTCGGCCTCGACGCGGGCCTGCTCGGCGGCGGCGGCGCGGGCGCGCACTTCGGTCAGGTCGTGCAGCGTCAGCACGGCGCCCTCGCCGTCGGGCAAGGGCGCGACGGAGGCATTGACCCAGCGCCCGCCGGCGTCCTCGCGCAGGCGCAGTTCGCGACGCAGGGGCGCGCGACGCGCCAGGGCGTCGCCGAGTTCGGCCATGGCGGCGGCGTCGGGGCCTTCGCCGGCCAGGGCCGCCAGCGGACGCAGCCGGCGCAGCCGCGCCAGGTCGAGACCGGTCATCTCGGCGAAGGCGGGGTTGATCCACTCGGCGCGGCCGCGGCTGTCGAGTATCAGGACGCCGTCGCGGCTGCCCGAGGCGGCGGCCGCGAGGCGGCGCACGTCGCGCCCGGCGCCGGCCTGCGCGAAGGCGATGCCCACCAGCAGCGAGGCCAGCGCCAGCGCCAGCACCAGCGTCAGCGGCGCGATGTCGGCGCGCGTGAGGCCGGAGACGGGGATCTCCCCGATCCGCGTCAGCGCCACGCCGCTCATCCAGACGAAATGCAGCATCGCCACCCCGAGCGTCATCGCCAGGGCCGGCGCTGCGAGCCCTGCCCCACGCCAGCGACGCAACCGCAACGCGGCGATGAAGAAGCCGGCGCCGATGACCGTGCCGAGCAGCGCCGGCCCGAAGGAGGCTTGCGTCACGCAGCCCGAGATGCCCGCGACCCCGGCATGGTGCATCACGGCCACCGCGGCGCAGGCGAACAGCCCGCCGCGCAGATCGGCCCAACGACGCATCGAGCGGGCGCCGCAGGCCAGCACCCCGCCCGCCAGCAACGCGGCCAACGCCGAGAGGACGATGCTGACATGGGTGAAGCCGAGCGCCACGTCGGGCCTGAAGCCCACCATGGCCAGAAAATGCGTCGTCCAGACCCCTGCGGCGAACGCCGCCGCGGCCGTCAGGACCCAGCCGCGGGGACGCCGCGCCGTCTCGGCGAAGCGCAGCGCGCCGAAGCCCGCGGTCGCGGCCAGCACGCAGACCGCCGCAGCGGCGAGGACGTGGCGCAAGTCGTGCGTATGCGCGATGAAGACCCAGAGGCTCGCAAGTTCGGCTTGATCGACCATGACACCTCCGCCGGAGCGCTCGGAGGGCGCTGCGCCGCGGCGAAAGACTAGGGCCCCGAGTCTTAAGCGTCGGTGACCGTGCCGGGACGCGGCGCGCTCAGGCCGCCTTCTTCTCGGGCGTCAGCCACTTGGAAAGATCGCGCACCACGGCGAACGCGCCTTTCACCCGGTCCTCCGGCGTCGGCCAGTCGCGGCGGACGACAAGGCGGTTGTCGCGCAGCTTCGCCAGCCCCCGCTGCTCCTGCATGAAGCGCACGAGACCCTCGGGATGGGCCACCTTGTCGCCGCGGAACTGGATCGTCGCGCCCTTCGGCCCGCCGTCGAGCTTCGCCACCCCCGCCTTGCGGCACAGGGTCTTGATGCGCACGATCCGCAGCAGCGTCTCCACCTCCGCCGGCGGCTTGCCGAAGCGGTCGTGCAGTTCGGCCGCGAAACCTTCCAGCTCGGCGCGCGTCTCGAAGCCGGAGAGCCGGCGATAGAGCCCGAGCCGCACGTCGAGGTCGGTCACGTAGTCCTCGGGGATCAGCACCGGCGCGCCGAGGTTGATCTGCGGCGCCCAGGTGTCCTCGACCTCGCCCAGCCCCTCGATCTCGCCGGCGCGCATGCGGGTGATCGTCTCCTCCAGCATGTCCTGGTAGAGTTCGAAGCCGACTTCCTTCACATGCCCCGACTGCTCCTCGCCCAGCAGGTTGCCGGCGCCGCGGATGTCGAGGTCGTGGGAGGCGAGCTGGAAGCCGGCGCCGAGCTGGTCGAGCCCGCCCAGCACCTTCAGCCGCTTCGCGGCGCCCTCGGTCATCGGCTTCTTGGGGTCGGTGGTCAGATAGGCGTAGGCCCGCGCCTTCGAGCGCCCGACGCGGCCGCGGATCTGGTGAAGCTGCGCCAGCCCGAACATGTCCGCCCGGTGCACGATCAGCGTGTTGGCGGTGGGGATGTCGAGGCCCGATTCGATGATGGTGGTCGCCACCAGAACGTCCGCCTGTCCGTCGTAGAAGGCGTTCATGCGCCCGTCGAGATCGCCCGCGGCGAGCTGGCCGTGGGCGGTGATGACCTTCACCTCCGGCACATGGTCGCGCAGGAACTCCTCTATCTCGCGCAGGTCCGAGATGCGGGGCGCGACGTAGAAGGCCTGCCCGCCGCGATAGCGCTCGCGCAACAACGCCTCGCGCACCGTCACCGGGTCCCACGGCGTGACGTAGGTGCGCACGGCGAGGCGGTCCACGGGGGGCGTCGCGATGATCGACAGCTCCCGCACGCCGGACATCGCCAGTTGCAGCGTGCGCGGGATGGGGGTGGCGGTCATGGTCAGCACGTGGACGTCCGAGCGGAGCTGCTTCAGCCGCTCCTTGTGCTGGACGCCGAAGTGCTGCTCCTCGTCGATGATCAGCAGGCCGAGGTCGGAGAAGCGGATCGACTTGGCCAGGAGCGCGTGGGTGCCGATGACGATGTCCACCGTCCCGCGCGACAGGCCGTCGCGGGTCTCGGCCGCCTCCCGAGCGGGCGTGAAGCGGGAGAGCTGGCGCACCTTCAGCGGCGTGCCGGAGAAGCGCTCGGCGAAGCCCTTGGCGTGCTGGCGGGCCAGCAGGGTCGTGGGCGCCACCACCGCCACCTGAGCGCCGCCCATCGCGGCGACGAAGGCCGCGCGCAGGGCAACCTCGGTCTTGCCGAAGCCGACGTCGCCGCACACCAGCCGGTCCATGGGCCGGCCCGAGCCGAGGTCCTGCAGGGCGTCGGCGATCGCGTTGAGCTGGTCCTCGGTCTCCTCGTAGGGAAAGCGGGCGCAGAACTCGTCCCAAGCGCCGGGGGGCGGCGTGAACACGCGCCCCGCCCGCAGCGCGCGTTCGGCAGCGACCTGGATCAGCTTCTCGGCGATGTCGCGCAGGCGCTGCTTCAGCCTGGCCTTGCGCGCCTGCCAGGCGCCCCCGCCCAGCCGGTCGAGCAGCGCGTCGGCGACATCGCCGTAGCGGGTCAGCAGCTCGATGTTCTCCACCGGCAGATAGAGCTTGGCGCCGCCGGCGTATTCGATCGCGATGCACTCGTGCGGCGCGCCGGCGGCCTCGATCGTCACGAGGCCGAGATAGCGCCCGATGCCGTGCTCGACATGCACCACCAGATCGCCCACCGACAGCGACGCCGCCTCGGTGAGGAAGTTCTCCGCCCGCTTCTTCGACGTCGCGCGCACCAGCCGGTCGCCGAGAACGTCCTGCTCGGAGATGACGGTGAGCCGCGCGGTCTCGAAGCCCTGCTCCAGCGGCCAGACCATCAGGTGGACGCCGCCCTTCGCCGCGACCACCGCGCGCCAGTCCTCGGCGGGCCTTGCGCCCTTGACCCCATGGTCGGCCATCAGCGTCGCGAGGCGGTCGCGCGCGCCCTCCGACCAGCTCGCCAGCACCACCGGCCCCTCGGCCAGCCGCGCGGCGACGTGCGCGGCCAGCGCGTCGAAGATGTTCACGCCCTCGCGCTGTCGCTCGGGCGCGAAACTGCGGCCCGGGCGGCCGCCGGCGTCCACGATCCCGGGGCCGGGCGGGCGGCGGCCCGGCTCGAAGCGGCGCACGGGGCGGCCGTCGAGCGCGCCCGCCCAGGCGGCGTCGTCGAGATAGAGCATCTCCGGCGGCAGCGGCTTGTAAACCGCGCCAGCCATGCCGCCGCCCTTGCGGGCGTCGTAGTGGTCGCGCACCATCTCGAGCCGCGCCGCCCGCGCCTCCTCGGCGCGGTCGTCCATCGTCACAGGGGCGCCGGGCAGGAAGTCGAACAGCGTCGCCATGCGCTCGTGGAAGAACGGCGCCCAATGCTCCATGCCCTGGTGCTTGCGACCCGCCGAGACCGAGGCGTAGAGCGCGTCGTCAAGGTTGGCGGCGCCGAAGGTCTCGCGATAGCGGGTGCGGAAGCGGGCGATGGCCTCGGGCTCGAGGATGACCTCGGAAGCCGGCGCCAGCGCGACCTCGCCGATCTTCTCCACGGTGCGCTGGGTTGCGGGCTCGAAGCGGCGGGCGCCGTCCAGCACGTCGCCGAAGAAGTCGAGCCGCACCGGCAGGGCCGCGCCGGGCGGAAAGACGTCCACGATCCCGCCGCGCACGGCGAAGTCTCCGGGCTCGGAGACGACCGTGGCGCGGTTGTAGCCCATGCGCGCCAGATAGCCGAGCAAGGCGTCGGTCTCGACGCGCTGGCCAACCCCGGCTGCGAAACTGGCGCCGCGCACGGTGGCGGCGTCGGGAGCGCGCTGCATGGCGGCGGCGACGGTGGTCAGCACGACGGCCTCGCCCTTCAGCCCCTGCGCCAGCAGCGCGAGCGCGGCCATGCGCGCCGCGGCGATCTCGGCGTTGGGCGAGACGCGGTCGTAGGGCAGGCAGTCCCATGCCGGGAAGCGGATCAGCGGCAGCGCCGGCGCGACGACGCGCAGCGCGTCGGCCATGGCGGCGGCGCGGCGGTCGTCGCGGGCGACGTGGATGGCCGGGCCGCCGGCCCGCGCGACCAGTTCGGCCAGCAGGGTCGCGTCATAGCCCTCGGGCGCGCCGCCGACCGAGACGGCGCCGGGATCGAGCGACTTTCGAACGGATGCGGCCATGCGAGCGCGACCTAGCGCGGGCGGTGCGGCGACGCAAGCCGCGCGCGCCCTGCGGCCGGCGCGGCCGCGCCAGGACAATTTTCCGTGGCGATCTTGACGCGCCGACCGCGCGTCACTCCTCTCTCCACCACAACTAGACACGGGCAAGGTGGTCTGAGATGCGCGCAGCGATTCTCCTGATGGCTGGCCTAGCGGGTGGCTGCGCCGCGGGCGGCTCGACGGTGCATTCGACCCGCAATCTCGGCGGCGTCGCGTCCACCGATTTCATCTCGCTCGCCGCCGCTCCGGTCGTCGAGATACGTGGCGCGCCGCCGGGCGGCGCATCGCCCGAGATGGTCGCCGCGGCGTTGCGCCTGCCCTCCGGATTCGCCCAGCGGCCGTTCCGCCTCGCCGCCCCCGGCGAGTCAGGCACGCGCCTGGTGCTGGTTTTCGGGGCGCGCGCCATCGATGAAAGCGCCGTTTGCACACCGGGCGGCGGAGGCGTCGGCGGAGCTCCGGCGCGCCTCGAAGTCGGCGGCGCGCTGTGTGTCGGCGAGCGGGCGCGCGCCTCGGGCGTGCTCGTGTCCAACGCCACGGACCCGTCGGACCCCGCCTACGTCGCGGCGCTGCAGGCGTTGACGAACGGAATGCGGCAGGCGGACGACCGCCCCCGCCCGCGTTTGGGTGCAGATTGATGAACGCGTCTTGCAGGAGCGCGGCGTTATGGACCGCGGTGGCGGGGCTTTCGGCCTGCGCCGCCGCCGGGCCGCAGCTCGTCCATTCGGTCGACATCCGCTCCAACTTCTCCCCGGCCGGGTTCAGCGCCTTCGCGGCCTCCGGTCCTGCAGTCGCCTTTGTCGGACGCCTGCCGGGGGAGGCGAGCCCGACCGACACGGCCGCAGCGCTACGCCTTCCCGGCCGGTGGCCGCAGACGCCTTTCCGCCCGGTCGACGCCATGGAGCGCGGCCAGCGCATCGTCATCGCGTTCGGCGCGGCGGGAGACCCCGGCGCCCTTTGCGACACCCCCCAGACGCCGGGCGAGACGCCAGGCCGTCTCGAGGCGTCGGCTGCGTATTGCATCGGCAGTCGCGTCGCCTCGTCCGGCCGCCTGAGCGACTCCCGTCCGCTCGTCCCCGGCGACCCGGCCTTCACCGACTCGATGCGCGCGCTGCTCGGTGAAATCGCGTCCTCGCGGGAACCCTTCGAGAGCAACCGGCAGGACAACAGCGACGATTGTCCCGTTCCTACTTGCTGAGACACCGCCTTCTCGCCGCCGCCCTGGCGCTCAGCGCGTGCGATGACGGCGCCACGATCACGCGCGTCGACCGGCTGGTGGGCGACGTGCGCAGCTACGTCACCACAATGGCGCTCGGCGGCATGGCGGTGGAGAGCCATGGCGCCCCCTTCGACGGCGTCACGCCGCAGGAGGTCGCCGCGCGCCTGCGCCTGCCGCCGGCCTATCCCACCGGCGCCGGGTTCCGCGCCGCAGCGCCGGGCGACGCGGAGCGGCTGGTGCTGGACTTCAACCCCGGCGTTCCCGGCCGCGCAGCCGCCGCCTGCCGCGGCGCCCTCGGCGCGGCGCAGCGGAACCGGGGCGAGGTCGGCTTTTCCGTCAGCGCGACGCTGTGTTCGGGCGAACGGGTGCTGGTCTCCGGCCACCTCGACGCCCGCAGGGTGCGCGCCGACGACGCGGAGGGCTTCCGCCGGGCCATGACCGCCCTCCTCCAGCAGATGTTCTGACGCGTCCTCAGGCGCCGGCGGCCTCGCGCATCGCCTCAAGCGTCAGCCATTCGTCCTCCGCCGCCGACAGCGCGGCGCGGCGGACCTCCAGCTCAGCGGTGGCGCGGGCGAAGGCGCGCGGGTCGCGGGCGTAGAGCGCCGGGTCGGCGAGGAAACTCTCCAGCTTGCCGATCTCGAAGCCCAGCCGGTCGATCTCCGCGGGCAACGCGTCGAGCCGGCGGGTCTGGTTGTAGTTCAGCTTCGGCGCCGGCTTCCTCGGCTGCGCGGCCCCTGCGGGACGCTTCGGGGCGGCGGCGCCGGGCGCTTCCTCGAAAGGCCGGCCCGCCTTCTGCGCCAGATGGTCGGTCCAGCCGCCGGCGTACTCGACCCAGCGCCCGCCGCCCTCCGCCGCGACGACGCTGGAAGCCACGCGGTCGATGAAGTCGCGGTCGTGGCTGACGATCAGCGCGGCGCCGTCATAGTCGGCCAGCAGCTCCTGCAGCAGGTCGAGCGTCTCGACGTCGAGGTCGTTGGTCGGCTCATCGAGCACCAGCAGGTTGCTCTCCCGCGCCATCAGCCGCGCCAGCATCAGCCGCGCCCGCTCGCCGCCCGACAGCGCGCGCACCGGGCCGCGGGCCTGCCGCTCGTCGAACAGGAAGTCCTTGAGATAGGCCACGACGTGGCGGGGCTGGCCGCGCACCAGCACCTGATCGGCGCGGCCCGAGACGCCGATCTCGGGCGCGCCGGTCAGCGTCTCCCACAACGAGGCGTCGAGAGCGAGCGCCTCGCGGTTCTGGTCGAACACCGCGACGCTGAGATTGGTCCCCAGGCGCAGCGAGCCCTCGTCGGGGGCGATCGCGCCGGTGAGCAGCTTCAGCAGCGTGGTCTTGCCGGCCCCGTTCGGCCCCACGAAGGCCACGCGGTCGCCGCGCATCACCCGCAGAGAGACGTCGCGGACCACGGCGCGGCCGTCGTAGGTCTTGCTGAGCCCCTTCGCCTCGATCACCAGCTTGCCCGAGGCCGCGCCGCTCTCCAGCGCCATCGCGGCGACGCCGGCGCGCTGGATCTGGCCGCGGCGCTCCTCGCGCAGTCCCTCCAGCCGGCGCAGGCGGCCCTGGTTGCGGGTCCGCCGGGCGGAGATGCCCTCGACCGCCCATTTCGCCTCGACCTTGATGAGACGGTCGAGCTTGTGGCGCTCCGCCGCCTCCTCCTCCAGCAGCTTGTCGCGCCAAGCCTCGAAGGCCCCGAAGCCGTCGTCCAGCCGGCGCACGACGCCGCGATCGACCCACAGCGTGGCGCGCGTCAGTCGTTTCATCAGCGCCCGGTCATGGGAGATCAGCACATAGCCGGCGCGGCAGTCGGAAAGGTAGCCCTCCAGCCACTCGATGGCGGCGATGTCCAGGTGGTTGGTGGGCTCGTCCAGCAGCATCATCTCGGGTTCGCCCGCGATGAGCCGCGCCAGCGCCGCGCGCCGCCGCTCGCCGCCCGAGGCCCCGAGAACGGGCGTCTCGGGGCGCACCTGCAGGCCGTCCATGGCCGAATCGGCGCGCCAGTCCTCGCTCACGCCGGCGCGCACGTAATCGCCAAGCGTCTCGAAGGCGGAGAGGTCCGGCTCCTGCGCCAGATAGGCCACGCGCGCGCCGGGCTGGACCCAGCGCGCGCCGGCATCCGGTTCGACGAGACCCGCGGCGATCTTGAGCAGCGTGGACTTGCCCGACCCGTTGCGCCCCACCACGCCGACGCGCTCGCCCGGACCGACCGACAGCGCCGCGCCCGAGAACAGGGGCGCGCCGCCGAAGGTCAGCGCGATGTCGGACAGCGTCAGGATCGGGGGAGCGGCCATGGCGGGGTTCTGGCGCGCGCGGCCGCCGCGGTCAACGGCCCCGCTGGCGGCTCGACCGCCGCGCGGCGTCCGGCTAGGCTCCGCGCCATGCACGCCATCGCCCCCCGCCCCGCCCCCCTGAACCCCCTGCTCGCTGCGACCTTCGAGCCGCCGGTCATGGAGGCGCGGCGCTGGATCGCCGGCCGCGTCTTTCCGGCCGAGAAGCCGCTCCTGAACCTCAGCCAGGCCGCGCCGGTCGACCCGCCGCCCGAGCCCCTGCGCCGCGCCATCGCCGAGGCCGCGCTGGAGCGGCCCGAGGCGCATCTCTACGGTCCGGTCCTGGGCGACGGCGATCTGCGCGAGGCGGTGGCCGAGCGCTGGTCGGCGCTCTATGGCGGGCGCATCGGGGCTGGCGAGGTCGCGATCACGTCCGGCTGCAACCAGGCCTTCTGCGCCGCCGTGGCGACGGTCGCAGGACCGGGCGACGCCGTGATCCTGCCGACGCCGTGGTATTTCAATCACCGCATGTGGCTCGACATGGCGGGGATCGAGACCGTCCCCCTGCCCTGCGACGCCGACGGCATGCCCGACCCGGAGCGGGCGGCGGCGCTGATCGGCCCCCGCACGCGCGCGCTCGTCCTCGTGACGCCCAACAATCCGACGGGCGCGGCGTATCCACCCGAACTGATCGCGGCCTTCTACGCTTTGGCGCAGGCGCGGGGGCTGGCGCTGATCCTCGACGAAACCTACCGCGACTTCCGCGCCGCCGAGGGGCCGGCGCACGACCTTTTCGCCCGCGACGGCTGGGGGGAGACGCTTGTGCACCTCTACAGTTTCTCCAAGGTCTACCGGCTGACAGGCCATCGCGTCGGGGCGATGGTCGCCTCGGCGGCGCGGCTTGCCCAGGCGGAGAAGTTCCTCGACACGCTGACCATCTGCCCCACGCGCCTCGGTCAGATCGCGGCGCTGCACGGATTGCGCCATCTCGGCGACTGGGTGGCGGGGGAGCGGGCGGAGGTGCTGCGCCGGCGCGACGTGCTGCGGGCGGCTTTCGCCGAGGGGGTTGGCGGCTGGCGGCTGCTCTCCTCCGGCGCCTATTTCGCCCGCGTCGCGCACCCCTTCGCCCTGCGCTCCGACGCGGTGGCGCAGGGGCTGGCGGCGCAGCAGAACCTTCTGGCGCTGCCGGGCACGATGTTCGCGCCGCTGGCGGCGGCGGGGGGCGACGGCAGCGCCGAGACCACGCTGCGCATCGCCTTCGCCAACGCCGACGCGGCGGGCCTCGCCGACTGCGTGCGGCGGTTGCGAGCCTACGCCCCCTAGAAGGGCAACGGCTCGCCCCGCCAGTCCTCGACGACGCCGGTATGGTCGGGGCCCAGCGCGTCGAAGCGCGCCAGCAGCCCCGCCGCGCTCTCTCCGGGCGCGATGTCGGCCCCCGAGCCGCCCATGTCGGTGCGCACCCAACCCGGGTGGTAGGACCCGACGGCGACCGGCGCCAGCTCCACGGCGAGGTTCATCGCGAGATTGGTCGCGGCGGCCTTGGAGGCGCGGTAGATGTAGGCGGAGCCCTTGGCCCGCGCAGAGACGCCCATCTGCGAGCTGATCACCGCCACCCGCGGCCGCACGCTGCGCTTCAGCGCGGGCAGGAACGCGCGCACGGTGAAGAACGGCCCCGCGACGTTCACCGCCATGACCTGCGCCCAAGCCTCGGGGGTATAGGCCGGATCCTCGATCCCGCCGCGGCCGGCGTAGACGCCGGCGTTGCAGACCAGAACGTCCACCGCGCCCCCGCCCAGCGACGCGGCCGCGGCCGTCAGCGACGCCGGGTCGGTGACGTCCACGACCAGCGGCTGCGCGCCCGACGGCGCTGCGGCGGCGTCGCGGACCCCGGCGAGCACGCGGTCGCCGCGAGCCAGCGCCGCCTCGGTCAGCGCGCGCCCGACGCCGCGGCCGGCGCCGGTGATGAGCAGGGTCTGGGGCATCACGATCTCCCATTGTCTTCGCCCACGGCTTAGCCCGGCCGGCGGCAGCCTGCCATGGTGCGGCGCGGCAGAAGGTCTTGCGGCGATGCGATAGCAATGTCATTACAGCATCGACCGGCAAAGCTTGCCGATTGTTGCGCAGTCCCAAATCGTCCGGAGGACCCATGGCCGCCCTCGACGTCGCGACCGACGCCCCGCTCAAGGACCTCTACCCGGTGGGCGAGATCCCGCCGCTCGGCCACGTGCCGGCCACGATGCACGCCTGGTGCATCCGCCGCGAACGCCACGGCGAGCCCGACACGGCCATGCAGCTCGAGGTGGTGGAGACGCCGAAGCTCGACAGCACCGAGGTGCTGGTCTTCGTGATGGCGGCAGGCGTCAACTACAACGGCGTCTGGGCCGCGCTCGGCCAGCCGATCAGCCCCTTCGACGGCCACAGGCAGCCGTTCCACATCGCCGGCTCCGACGCCTCGGGCATAGTCTGGGCCGTGGGCGAGAAGGTGAAGCGGTGGAAGGTCGGCGACGAGGTCGTCATTCACTGCAACCAGGACGACGGCGACGACGAGCACTGCAACGGCGGCGACCCGATGTTCAGCCCCTCGCAACGGATCTGGGGCTACGAGACGCCCGATGGCAGCTTCGCCCAGTTCACCCGGGTGCAGCAGCAGCAGCTGATGCCGCGGCCGAGGCACCTGAGCTGGGAGGAAAGCGCCTGCTACACCCTCACCCTCGCCACGGCCTACCGGATGCTGTTCGGCCATGCGCCGCACGACCTGAAGCCGGGGCAGAACGTGCTGGTCTGGGGCGCCTCGGGGGGGCTGGGCAGCTACGCGATCCAGCTGATCAACACCGCGGGCGCGAACGCGATCGGCGTCATCTCCGACGAGAGCAAGCGCGACTTCGTGATGGGGCTGGGCGCCAAGGGCGTCATCAACCGCAACGATTTCAGGTGCTGGGGAGCGCTGCCGAAAGTGGGCAGCCCCGAGTACAAGACCTGGTTCGACGAGGCGCGGCGCTTCGGCAAGGCGATCTGGGACGTCACCGGCAAGGGCGTGAACGTCGACATGGTGTTCGAGCACCCGGGCGAGGCCACCTTCCCGGTCTCCACCTTCGTCTGCAAGAAGGGCGGCATGGTGGTGATCTGCGCCGGCACCACAGGGTTCAACTGCACCTTCGACGTGCGCTACATGTGGATGCACCAGAAGCGCCTGCAAGGCAGCCACTTCGCGCACCTGAAGCAGGCCTCCGCCGCCAACCAGCTCATGATCGAGCGCAGGCTGGACCCCTGCCTGTCGGACGTCTTCACCTGGGACCAGCTGCCCGAGCCGCACATGCTGATGCTGCGCAACCAGCACAAGCCTGGGAACATGGCTGTGCTGGTCGGCGCGCCGACCACGGGCCTGCGCACCTGGGAGGACACGCTGGAGGCGGCGCGCTGACGGCGCCCGCGACCGGGCCGGCCGTTAACGCCGCCGGCCCGGCGCGCCGCCCCCGAACGGCCCGCGAATCGATCCATGCGCAACAGTGACGAAGGCGCGCGGGGGTGTGGACAGCAAAAGCAGCACCTTGCAGTTGCGCCCCTCACCATTTCTGGGGATACGGAAAACGCGAATATCGGCGGCCGTCCATCAAGGCTAATCTTAGACATACGTTAACCGCTCGGGTGGAGGGTGCGATGTCGGAAGCTTGGATGCAGGAACTGCTGGGTAGCATGCGGGACATGGCGCGGGCGCAGTCGATGTATCGACTGGCCGAGCACCTGGACGATGCGATCCTGCTGGCGGCGTCGGAGTTCCACGAGGCGCAGAACGCGTGCGGGGGCGGGCTCAGGAATGTCGGCGGCGATCCAGCGGCTGTTCGAATCGATACCCTCGGCCGCGTCCATTGACGACTTTGGCGCGGTCGTAAACGGTATTCGCTCCGTCTACGACCTCACGCACGTCGTATATTTCGCCGTCAGCCTCGGGCAAGGCGTGAACAGCGCCATGCGGGACTCGGAAGGAACGCTTAAAGACGGGGCGGGTTCGTGGCGAATCAGCAGCGGACTCATGGCGACGACCACCTACCCGGTCGGCTGGATGACCCGATATGTCGAGGCGAACTATGTCCGGATCGATCCTGTAGTAGCCTCGGCCCTGGAAGCATTTCACCCCTTCGACTGGAAAGAACTCGACTGGTCCTCGCGTCGAACCCGCGAGTTCCTGCGCGAGGCGGTCTCCCATGGCGTAGGAAATCAGGGCTATACGATTCCAATCCGGGGCCCGAACGGACAGTTTGCGATATTCACGGTTAACAAAGATTGCTCAGACGAGGAATGGAACCAATTCAAGACTACTTATAACTCTGATCTACTGGTTATTTCACACTATTATCATCAGAAAGTACTCGAGGTGCTGAACGTCGCGCATATGAGCAAGACCAGCCTTTCGGCCCGGGAGCTCGATGTCCTCCGCGGCCTGTCCATCGGAAAGAACCGGGCGCGCATTGCCGAGGAACTTGGCGTTTCAGAGAACACGATCCGCGTATACATAGATAGCGCGAGACATAAACTAGGCGCCCTAAACACACCCCATGCGATTGCCGTTTCCATAAGTAAAGGCATCCTTTCGATTTAGTATAAATCGATAAAATTTAAGTTTGATTCATCGGGCCGGGTTAAGTTTGCGTCACATCCAAACGGAGTGTGCGCCATGATCAAGCTCGTCTACGCCGCCGATCTGTTCCGCCGTCCCGTTCTCGCCGCGTCGATGTTTCGCGATCGCGCGGTTCAGTTCCGCGATCGTCTCAAGTGGGACGTCAATGTGGACGCCTGGGGCCACGAGTTCGACCAGTATGACGATCTGAACCCGATCTATGTCGTGCTCGAAGACGAGCAGGGCCAGCACCTCGGCTCGGCGCGCCTCCTGCCGACGACCGGCCGCACCATGACCGCAGAGCATTTCTCGGACCTCACCGGCGGCGTCGCCGTCCAGAGTCCGCTGATCTGGGAGACGACGCGCTTCTGCCTGTCGCCCCGCGCCCAGACTGGCCGCCTCGCCGTCCGCGGGCCGTCCACGATCATGTGGGCCGGCTGCGAACTCGCCCTGCGCAGCGGCATCGAGTTCTACCTCGGCGTTTTCAACGCCCAGATGCTGCGCGTCTACAAGTCGACCGGCTGGTGCCCCGAGGTCCTCGGCACGCGCAGCACCGCCGAAGGCGAGATCTGCGTCGGTCTCTGGGAGGTCACGCCCCAGATCCGCGACAACCTGCGCGACCGCGCCGGGATCGGCGGCGCCGCGCCCACTGTTGAATACTTCCCGACCGAGAGCCGTTTCCCGGCCCCAAAGGCGCCGTCGCGCAAGGACACCTTCGCCGCCGCCGCCGAGATCGCCCGCTTCCTCTGACGCGCCGTCCCTGACGCCCCGGATCGGACGCGCCGCGGCCCCTCGCCGGCCGCCAACTTCCCAGCAGCATCGACGCACCGTCGGAACGCGCCCCCCGAGAGCGGCGCGCCTGTCGACCTGCGCGCCATCTTCAGGAGTTACGCATGGGCCACCAGTTCCGCGGCCGGACCGCGCTCGTCACCGGGGCGGCCCGCGGCATCGGCGCCGGCATCGCTGAGATGCTGGCCCGCGGCGGCGGGGCCGTGGTCTTCGCCGACATCGACGCCGCGACGGGCGAGGCCGTGGTGGGGCGGTTGCGCCGGGAGGGCCTGAGCGTCGCCTTCGCCGAGCTCGACGTCAGGCGGGAGACGAGCTGGACCGACGCCGTGGCGGCGACCCTGTCCTTCGGCGGCGGTTTCGACATCCTCGTGAACAACGCCGCCGTAGAAGTGACCACGCTGATCGCCGACGCGGACGCGGCGGCCTTCGAGCGGCTTTCGGCCGTCAACGTGACTGGCGTTCTGCTCGGCATGAAGCACGCGTTCAGAACCATGCGCCCAGGCGGCGACGCGGGACGCGGCGGCGCGATCGTGAACCTCTGCTCCATCGCCGCCCAGACCGCGCTGGTCGCCTCCGGCCCCTACGCCGCGACCAAGGCGGCGGTCGAACGGCTCACCAAGGTCGGCGCGGTCGAGGCGGCGCGGCTGGGCTACGGCGTACGGGTGAACTGTGTCTATCCGGGTTTCGTGCGGACCGAACTGAGCAGCGCCTCGGCGGAAAAGGCGGTCGCCATGGGTCTGTTCGCCGACCGCGCGGCCTTCGACGCCTTCGTCGTCGGCGCGACCCCCCTCGGGCGGACGGGCGAAATCGCCGACGTGGCCGAGGCGGTGGCCTATCTCTGTTCCGACGCCGCCTCCTACGTCACCGGAGTAGGCCTGCCTGTCGCCGGCGGCATGGCGGCTTGACGGCCGACCGGGCGATGCGCCGCCTCGCGCCCTGATCCTCATCCGGGCGCAAGGGCGACGCGAGCGCGACCGCCCTCGGCGCCCGCCGAAGCGGAAGCCGCGTCGGCTCTCGCCGGCGGGCGCGGTTTCGGTCCTCGGGTCTCTCGTGCTGCTGGACGCGCCGTTTCAGATGTTGATGCTGAAGGCGCCGCAGCCTGCGAGAGAGAGACCGCATGACCGAGACCACCGTCATCCGTGACGCCGACTGGATCGTGGCCCACGACGGGGCCGGCCACGCCTACGCCTCGGGCGACGTGGCCTGGACCGGGAACCGGCTGGTCCATGTCGGCGGCCGCTTCGACGGTGCGGCGGACCATGAGATCTCGGGGCGCGGGCGCATGGTCATGCCCGGCCTCGTGAACATCCACAGCCATCCGGCCTCGGAGCCGATGAACAAGGGCTTCCTCGACGAGCTGGGCTCGAAGGGGCTCTATCTGTCCTCGCTCTACGAGTTCATGCCGCTGTTCCGCCCCGACGCCGACGGCGCGCGCGCCTGCGTCGAGGTGGCGCTGTCGGAGCTGATGCAGTCGGGCGTCACCACCGTCGTCGACCTGTCGATGGCGTGGGAGGGCTGGCTCGACGTGCTGGCGGGATCGGGAATGCGCGCGGTGGCCGCGCCCATGCACCGCGCGGCGCGCTGGTTCACGAAGAATGGCCACTCGGTCGAGTATGAGTGGGACGTCGCCGCGGGGCGGGAGGCGCAGCGCGAGGCGCTGGCCGTCGTGGACGCCGCCAACGCCCATCCCTCGGGCCGGCTGAGCGGGATGGTGGCGCCGAGCCAGATCGACACCTGCGACGCCGACCTGATCCGCGACGGCTTCGCCGCGGCGCGCGAGCGGGGCGCGCCGTTCCAGATCCACGCCGCCCAGTCGAGCGTGGAGTTCCTCGAGATGACGCGCCGCCATGGCCGCACGCCCATCGAGTGGCTGCACGATCTGGGCGTGCTGGCGCCCGGCTGCATCATCGGCCACGGCATCTTCCTCAACGACCATCCGGGCGCGCACTGGGCGACGGCGAACGACTTCGACCTGCTGCGCGACAGCGGCGCGGCCGTCGCGCATTGCCCGACCGTGTTCCAGCGCCGGGGCATCACCCTGCGCACCTTCGGCCGCTACCGGCGCGCCGGTATCCCGGTCGGGATCGGCACCGACACCTATCCGCACAACATGCTGGAGGAGTTGCGCGCCGTGCTCACCAACAGCCGCGTGATCTCCCGCAACGTGTTCGACGTGCGGACGGCCGACGCGTTCGACGCGGCCACCACGGGCGGCGCGGCTATCCTCGGCCGCGACGACATCGGGCGGCTGAGCGTCGGGGCCAAGGCCGACCTCGTGGTCGTCGACGTCACCCACCCCGCCATGCGCCCGGTGCGCGAGCCCCTGCGCTCGCTGATCTACGTCGCCGCCGAGCGCGCGGTGCGCGACGTCTGGGTCGACGGGCGGCAGGTGGTGGCGGAGGGGCGCGCGCTGGCCTTCGACCTGCCCGACGCGCTGGAGCGGCTGGAGGCGGCGCAGCGCCGCGCCGAGGCCGCCTTCCGCCAGCTCGACTACGCCAACCGCCCGCATGAGGTCGCGTCGCCCTTCGTCTACGGGCGGGCGTGACGGCGGTCCCGACGCTCCATCCCTCCCCCGCCCCGCCGCCGCTGGCGCGGCTGGCGGCGAGCCCCGCGCTCAGGGCCCTTCACGTCGCGCGCACCGTCTGGCGGGCGCGGCGCGACCTGCTGCACATGTTCCACCCCGAGGCGGCGGGGCTGCCCTGGCTGGTCAGCGACCTCGGCGCGACGCGGCTGATCACGGTCAACGACGCCGGCCTCGCGCGCCATGTGCTGTCCGACGCGGCCGGACGCTACCGGAAGGGTCCGCTCTACGCCGCGCTGCTGGGCGACGTGCTGGGGATGGACAGCTCGCTGCTGCTCGAGGGCGAGGCCTCGCGCGCCCGGCGCCGCCTGCTGGCGCCCGCCTTCAACGCCCGCGCCATGGCGCGGCTCGAGGGGCTGGCGGTCCGCCGCATCGCCGCGGCGCTGGAGGACTGGGTCCGGCGCGGCGAGATCGACCTCGGCGTCGAGACCGCCCGGCTGACCATGGCCATCGCGCTGGAGGCCTTCTTCTCGACCGACCTCGGCGCGCGGACCGAGGAGGCGGCGCGCCTGCTCGATCGCATCCTCGTGCGGGCCAGCGAGCCCTCGCTGGCCGACCTGCTCGCGCTGCCCGGCTGGGTTCCCCGCCGCAGCCGCGCCGACCTGCGGGCCGACGTCGCGCGTATCGACGCCCTGCTCGCGCCGCTGATCGCCGCGCGGCGGGGCCGGCCCGCCCCGGAGAGCCCCGACCTGCTGGACGCGCTGGTCCACGCGCGCGACGCCGAAACCGGGGCGGCGCTGTCGGACCGGGCCGTGCGCGACGAGGTCATGACGCTGCTGATGGCCGGCCACGAGACCACGGCGCTGGCCATGGCGTGGGGCCTCGACCGGCTGGCCCGGGAACCCGCATGGCTGGCGCGCCTGCGCGCCGAGCCCGGGCTGGCCGCCTGGACCTTCGAGGAGATCCTGCGCCTCTATCCGCCGGCCTATGCGCTGGCGCGCGAGGCGGCGGAGGCCGACCTCTGGGGCGATCTGGCCATCCGGCCGGGCGACCGGCTGCAGATCCCGATTTTCATGCTCCACCGCAACCCGCGCTACTGGCGCGAGCCCGACCGCTTCGACCCGACGCGATTCGCGCAGCCGCCCGAGCCGGGCGCCTTCCTGCCCTTCGGCGCCGGCCCGCGGCTTTGCATAGGGCTGGCGCTGGCGCGACTGGAGGGCCGCGCGCTGCTCCGCGCGGCCTCCGCACGCTGCGACATCAGGCCCGTCGGCGCTCCGCCGCGGGCGGTCGGCCGCGTGACGCTGCGCCCAGCCGCGCCGATCCGGCTGAGCATCGCGACACGCCGGCAAGATTCGCGTTGACCGCCAAAAGAGAGAGGCCCTTACTCATCTTGCAGGTCACGACTGACCGGGCGACGACGGGCCGGAAAGGCCCGCGCCACACCGCTGGGGAGCGAACGCCATGGACACCAGAACACCGCGGGACGACCGCGCGATAGATCTCGTCGCGACCGAAGGCGCCGCGCGCGGCGCCGACCGGCGCGACATTCTCCGCCTGATGGGCGGGGCCACGATGGCGGGCGCGCTGCTTGCCTCCGCGGGCTTCGATCCCGCGCTGGCGCAGGAGCTGAAGGCCTCGGACCGCAGGTTGCGCGCGGCCTTCTCCAACGCCGGTCTCCAGGCCACCTGGTGCGCGCAGGGCAAGCAGGCCGCCGAGGCCTGGGGCGCGCTGATGAACGTGGACGTCGTGTGGTTCGACGGCGAGCTGTCGGCGACCAAGCAGCGCGCCTCCATCGACAACATGGCGACGCAGGACTGGGACTTCGTGGCGATCCAGACCTTCGGCATCGGCACGCTGACCGATCCGATCCGGCGGATGATCGACAAGGGCACGCCGGTCATCGCGATGGACACGCTGATCGCCCCGCCGGGGACCATCGACATCCACACCTTCATCGCGCCCGACAACGTGATGATGGGCTCGGTCGTCACCCAGCAGCTGATGGCCGCCATCGGCGGCGAGGGCAACGTCGTGATGACGCAGGGCGCGCTGGGCCACTCCGGCGCCCAGGGCCGCGCGCGCGGCTTCAAGGAGGTGCTGGCGGCCTATCCCCACGTGACGGTTCTCGACGAGCAGCCCGCCGACTGGGACGTGACCAAGGTCTCTCGCATCTGGGACTCGGTGCTGACCCAGCACGGCGACATCAAGGCCGCCTTCTTTCACAACGACGACATGGCGCTGGCCGCCGCCAACGTGATGCGCGCCAAGAACCGCCCCGGCATCATCCTCGCCGGCGTCGACGCGATGCCGCCGGCGGTGAACGCCGTGCTGGACGGGCGGATGCTGGCCACCGTGCGCAACCCCTCCTGCCGCATCCACGGCTGGGCGGTGGCGGCGGGCGTCGCGGCGGTCGCGGGCGGCGAGAAGCGGGGCGAGGACATCCCCGCCTACATCCTCGCAGACGGGCCGGTGATCACGCAGGAGACGGCGCCGGGCCATCTGTGGCTGCAGAAGCATTTCCTGATCTGAGGCGACCATGGCCGATCCGGATAGCGGGGGCGGCGCGCCGCCCCTGCTGGAGTTGCGCGGCGTCTCCAAGTCCTTCGGCGGCGTCGCGGCGCTGCAGGACGTGGATTTCGCGCTGCGCCGCGGCGAGGTGCACGGGCTGGTCGGCGAGAACGGCGCCGGCAAGTCCACCACCATGAAGATCATCGCCGGCGTGCACCACGAGTTCGCCGGCGAGATGCTGATCGAAGGCCGTCCGGTGCGCCTGCGCTCGCCGCGCGAGGCGCTCGACGCCGGCATCGGCATGGTCCACCAGGAGCTGTCGGTGGCGCCCGACCTTACGGTGGCGGAGAACGTGTTCCTCGGCGCCCAGCCCCTGACCCGCTTCGGGACGGTGGACTGGGCGCGGATGAACGCCGAGGCGCGACGCCTGATCGCCTCGCTCGGGCTGGAGCTTGATCCCCGCACGCGCATGGGGTCGCTGCCGGTTGGGCTGCAGCAACTGGTGGAACTGTCGCGCGTCCTTTTCTCGGGCGCGCGCATCCTGATCCTCGACGAGCCGACCTCGGCGCTCTCGCCGCCGGAGGTGGCGCGGCTCTTCGCGGTGCTGCGCCGGCTGAAGGCCGAGGGGCGCAGCATCATCTTCATCTCGCATTTCCTCGACGACGTGCTGGCGGTGTCGGACCGGGTGACCGTGTTCCGCAACGGGCGCCGGGTCGTGACCCATGACGTCGCCGCCCTGACCAAGGACGCGGTGATCGGCCACATGATCGGCCGCCGCTCGGCGGAAATGCACATGGGCGAGACCGCAGACCTCAGCGGCGACGACGCCCGCCCGGTGCGGCTGTCGGTCACCGACGGCGGGCTGACCGCGGCGGGACCGCGCTTCTCGCTGGCGCTGCGGGCGGGCGAGATCACTGGGGTCTACGGCTTCATGGGCTGCGGCCAGATCGAGCTGGCGCGCGCCCTGTTCGGCAAGAACCGCTTGCGCCATGGCGAGATCGCGCTCGACGGCCGGCCCGTGTCGCTGCGCTCGACGGCGGCGGCGCGGGCGGCGGGCGTCGCCTATGTGCCCGAGAACCGGCGCATGATGCTGTTCCGCGACGCGCCGGTGTACAAGAACGCCAGCATCGCCATCCTGCGGCGCATCCACCGCCTGTGGCTGCGGCCCGAGGCCGAGCGCGCCATCGCCCGGGGCCACATCGCCGACCTGCAGATCCGCCCCCCCAGCGCCGACATCGCGGTCGGGTCGCTGTCGGGGGGCAACCAGCAGAAGGTGGCGCTGGCCAAGTGGCTGACGCACCTGCCGAAGGTCCTGATCCTGTCAGAACCCACCCGCGGCATGGACGTCGGCGCCAAGGAGGACGTGATCCGCATCCTGCGGTCCCTGCGCGACCGGGGCGTGGCGATCCTCGTGCTTTCCACCGAGCCCGAGACCATCCTGACGCTCGCCGACCGGGTGCTGATCATGAAGCGCGGGGCGGTGACCGCGCGCTTCGACACGGGGCGCATCGACAAGTCCGTCCTTCTCTCCGCCGCATGACCCTTCCGGAGCGCAGCCCATGACCATCACCAGCGACAGGCCGGCGGCGCCGGCGCGACGGCGGCTGCGTGCGTTCCTGCGCCATCAGTTGCGCAACATCGCACCGGTCATCGTGCTGGTGCTGATGGTGGCGTTCTTCGCGGCGACGTCGCGGTCCTTCCTGACCGCCGCCAACCTGATGAACATCCTCAGCCAGATCTCGCTGACCGCGATCATCGCGGTCGGGCTGACCTTCGTGATCCTGACGGCCGAGATCGACCTGTCGGTGGCCGCCGTGGCCAACGCGGTCGGCATCATGGTGGCCTATCTCACGCTGCAGCCCGACTATGTGAACATCGCCAACCTGCCGCTCCACGGGGTGCTGGCGGTCGGCCTGACGCTGCTGACAGCGCTCGCGATCGGCCTCACGACGGCCTTCGGCGTGACGGTGATCGGCATCCCCAGCTTCATCATGACGCTCGCCATGATGCAGATCGCCAACGGCCTGTCCGCCCTGCTGGTGCGCGGCCAGATCGCCTACAATTTCCCCGACGCGGTGACTTTTCTCGGCTCGGGCTCGGTGTTCGGGGTGCGCACGACGATCCTCGTGGCGGCGGCGTTCCTGCTCGCGGCCCACCTGACGCTGACCTACACGCGCTTCGGCCGCTACGTCTACATGGTCGGCGGCAACCGCGAGGCGGCCGAGTATTCGGGCGTCAACGTCCGGCTGATCCTCGCCGCGGTGTTGGTCATCGGGGCGATGTGCTCGGGCGTGGCGGGGATGCTGGGCGTGGCCTATTTCGGCTCGGCGCAGCAGAACCAGTTCGACACCTACCTGCTTGACGCCATCGCCGCCGTGGTGGTGGGCGGCACCAGCCTGTTCGGCGGGCGGGGGGGCATCGGCAACACGATCATCGGGCTGCTGGTGCTCGGCGTGCTGAACAACGGGCTCGACCACATCCAGATCGACAGTTTCCTCAAGATCCTGATCCGCGGGCTGATCCTGCTCGCCGCGCTGATCGTCAACGTCTACGCCCAGACCCTGCGCGACGAGCGTGACGCAGGCGACGCCTGAGCCCCTTCGCGCGCCGTCGCGCCGCGCCGATCCGCCGCAGCGCGATTGATCTGTCCCGCGTCGCGGGATAGGTCCGGCGCGGGTTGTCGCGATGCAGCGAAGGGTGGACCATGAGCGACGTCGAACGCGAGGCGATGGACTATGATGTGGTCGTCGTCGGAGCCGGTCCGGCGGGCCTTTCCGCCGCCATCCGCCTGAAGCAGCTCGACCCCGACCTCTCCGTGGTCGTGCTGGAGAAGGGCTCGGAAGTCGGCGCGCACATCCTTTCCGGCGCGGTGCTCGACCCCTCGGGGCTGGATCGCCTGCTGCCGGACTGGCGCGAGCGCGGCGCTCCGCTGCACACGCCCGTCGAGAGCGACGCGTTCCTGATGCTGGGCGAGGCCGGCTCGCTTCGCATCCCGAACCTGCTGCTGCCGCGGCTGATGGGCAATCACGGGAACTACGTCGTCTCGATGGGCAATGTCTGCCGCTGGCTGGCCGAGCAGGCCGAGGGCCTGGGCGTGGAGATTTTCGCCGGCTTCGCCGCCAGCGCGCCCGTCTGGGGCGAGGACGGCCGGCTCGCGGGGGTGATCGCCGGCGAGGCGGGGCTCAGGAAGGACGGGACGCCGGGCCCGCACTACGAGCCCGGCATGGCGCTGCACGGGCGCTACGTGCTGCTGGCCGAAGGCGTGCGCGGCTCGCTCTCGAAGCAGATCATCGCCCGCTTCGGGCTCGACAAGGACTGCGAGCCGCAGAAATACGGTCTCGGCATGAAGGAGCTGTGGGAGGTCGATCCCGCCAGGCACCGCCCCGGCCACGTCATGCACACCATGGGCTGGCCGCTGGGAAGCAAGGCCGGCGGCGGCGGCTTCGTCTATCACCTCGAGAACAATCAGGTCTATGTCGGCTTCGTGGTGCATCTGAACTACGAGAACCCCCATGTCTTCCCCTACATGGAGTTCCAGACCTGGAAGCATCACCACGAGATCGCGCCGCTGCTGGAAGGCGGCAAGCGCATCGCCTATGGCGCGCGGGCGATCGCCGAGGGCGGCTGGCAGTCGATCCCGAAGCTGGCGTTCCCGGGCGGCGCGCTCGTCGGCTGCGCCGCAGGCTTCGTCAACGTGCCCCGCATCAAGGGCAACCACAACGCCATGATCAGCGGGATCGAGGCGGCCGAGGCCGCGGCGAAGGCGCTGAAGGACGGCCGCTCGGGCGACGAACTGAGCGCCTACGAGACCGCCGTGCGCGGCGGCGCCATCGGGCGCGAGCTGCGCCGCGTCTGCAACGTCAAGCCGCTGTGGTCGAAATACGGGCTGCTCGGCGGTGTGGCGCTGGGCGGGATCGACATGTGGGCCGCCTCGCTCATCGGCTGGCGCCCCTTCGGCGTGATGAAGCACGGCAAGACCGACGCCGAGGCGACCGGCCGCGCCAAGCGCCATGAGCCCATCGCCTACCGCAAGCCCGACGGCGTGATCAGCTTCGACCGTCTGACCAACGTCGCCTTCAGCTTCACCAACCACGCCGAGGAGCAGCCCTGCCACCTGCACCTCAAGGACCCCGACGTGCCGATCGCGTGGAACCTGCCGAAATACGACGAGACGGCGCAGCGCTATTGCCCGGCCGGGGTCTACGAGGTGGTGCGGGACAAGAACGGGGAGAACCCGAAGTTCGTGATCAACGCGCAGAATTGCGTGCACTGCAAGACCTGCGACATCAAGGATCCGACCCAGAACATCGAGTGGCGAACGCCCCAGGGCGGCGACGGCCCGAATTATCCCAACATGTGAACCCCGCGGGCATGGTGGCGATGGCCCCCGGCGCCCTATGTTGACGCTGGGCGCACGAAAGGCGGACGCGATGGGTGATCGGGTGCGGGTTTGGGCGAGACGGCTCTGCCTCGCCGCGGGGCTGGCGGCGACGGCGGGCGCGGGCTGGAGCCAGGCGATCGCTCCCGGGGCCTATCTCGCGGCGCGTCAGGCCGACCGTTCCGGCGACGTCGAGCAGGCGGCGACGCGTTACGCCGAGGCGCTGCGCCGCGACCCGCGCAACGCCGCGCTGCTGGAGGCGGGCACGCTCGCGGCGCTGGCCGCCGGCAGGATCCCCGACGCGGTCTCGCTCGCGCAGAGGCTGGTCGGGGCTGACGCCGCGCACCGGATCGCCCATCTGACCCTCGTGACGTCCGAGCTCGCCGCCGCGCGCCACGACGCGGCGCTTGCGCGGCTCGACGACTTTCCCGAGGGCTTCAACGCGCTGACAGCGAGCCTTCTGCGCGGATGGGCCGCCTTCGGCGCCGGGGAGGCGGAGGCGGCGGAGGCGGCCTTCGTCGAACTCGACACCGGCGGCCTGCAGCAGGTCTTCGCCACCTACCATCTGGGGCTGCTGCGCGCGGCGCAGGGCGACGCCGAGGGCGCGCTCGAGGCCTTCGAGCGCGCCATGGGCCTCGTCACCGCGCCCACGTCGCGGCTCGCGGCGGCCCACGGAACCGCGCTGCAGGCGCTCGGCCGCGACGAGGAGGCGCGCGCGGTCTACGAGCGCGCCGCCGCCGCCAGCCGGCTGGGCGACCCCGTGCTGGCGGCAGCCCTGGCGGCGCTGGACGCCGGCGGACCGCCTCCGGCGCCGCTTGTGGCGGACGCGGCGCAGGGCGCCGCGGAGGCGCTGTTCAGCGTCGCCGCGGCGCTGGCCGGCGAGCAGGGCCGCCGGCTCTCGCTCGTCCACGCCCAGCTCGCCGCGCACCTGCGGCCGGACCTGTCGGCCGCGCGGCTGCTGATCGGCGAGTTGCTGGAGGCGGACAACCAGTACGAGACCGCCATCAAGGCCTACGAGTTGATCGGCGCCGAGGATCCGCTCTGGGTCCGCGCCCAGATCGGACGCGCCAACGCGCTGGAGACGCTGGAGCGCGACGACGCCGCGACAGAGGCGCTGCGGGCCCTGGTCGAGCGCGCGCCGGACTCCGTTGACGCGCGCCTCGCGCTGGCCGACATCCTGCGACGCCGAGAGCGCTACGACGATTCCGCGGACGCCTATGGCGCGGCGATCGACCTGCTGGGCGCGGAGGGACGCGAGAACTGGGCGGTGCACTACCAGCGCGGCATCGCCTTCGAGCGCGGCAAGCGCTGGCCCGAGGCGGAGATCGAGTTCAAGCGTGCGCTGGAGCTGGAGCCCGACCAGCCGCTGGTGCTGAACTATCTCGGCTATTCCTGGGTGGAGATGGGGCACCGCCTTCCGGAGGCGCGCGCCATGATCGAACGGGCCGTCGAACAGCGGCCCGAGGACGGCTACATCACCGACAGCCTCGGCTGGGTGCTTTACCGCGAGGGCGACTTCGAGGGCGCGGTCGAGTGGCTGGAGAAGGCCGTGGAACTCGCGCCCGTCGATCCGGTGATCAACGACCACCTCGGCGACGCGCTGTGGATGGTCGGCCGCACGCGGGAGGCCGAGTTCCAGTGGCGCCGGGCCCGCTCCTTCAACCCGGAGCCCGACGTGCTCGCCCGGATCAGGCGCAAGCTCGCCGAGGGGCTCGACGCGGTGCTCGAGGACGAGCGCGCCGACCCCGCCGCGTCTCGCGCGCCGGACGAGCGCAACGGCGGATGACGCCCGATGAGGGCGCGCCGGCCGGGCCGGCGCCCCCCGAGCCGCTGGAGGAGCTGGCCCGGGCCAAGGTCAACCTGTTCCTGCATGTCCGCGGCAGGCGCGCCGACGGGCGTCACATGCTGGAAAGCCTCGCGGTTTTTCCCGAACTGGGCGACGTCCTGATCGCCGAGCGCAGCCCGATCCTGTCGCTGAGCCTCGACGGACCCTTCGCGCTGTCTCTGGGAACGGGCGAGGACAACCTCGTCGTCCGCGCCGTGGAGCGCTTGGCGGCGAAGGTCGACGCGCCTTCCGGCGTCGCGCTGCGGCTGGACAAGCGGCTGCCGGTCGCCTCGGGCATCGGCGGCGGCTCGGCGGACGCGGCGGCGGCGCTGCGGCTCGCGATGCGGCTCTGGGGCCGCAGCCCCGACGCCGTGACGCTCTCCGACCTCGCGCTCGGGCTCGGCGCCGACGTGCCGGTATGCCTCAGCTCGGCGCCTGCGCTGATGCGCGGCCAGGGCGAGGTGCTCGAACCCGCGCCCCCCTTCCCCGCCTTCTGGCTGGTGCTGGCCAACCCGCTGCGCGCCGTCTCGACGGCGGAGGTCTTCGAGGGGCTGGAGCGCCGCGACAACCCGCCGGCCGACGCGCCGCCCGCGCGCTTCGACGACCTCGGCCTTCTCGTCGCGTGGCTCTCGCGGCAGCGCAACGACCTCGAGCCGCCGGCGCGCGCGCTTGCGCCCGTGATCGGCGCGACGCTGGGCGCCTTGCGCTGGGCCGAGGGCTGTCTGCTGGCGCGCATGTCGGGCTCGGGGGCCACCTGCTTCGGCCTGTTCGCGACCGAGCCCGCCGCGCTGGCGGCCGCGCGCGCGATCACCGCCGCGCGGCCCGAATGGTGGGTCGCCCCGGCGCGCGTGCCGGCGTGGAACGGCCTGCCGGCCTGACCCCTCCCCCCTTGCGGCGGCGCGCCGGCGGGCGTTTCAATGGAGCGCCACGGCGGCGCAGCGCCTGCGTCTGGGAGGGCCCCATGAAGCGTTCGGACGTCAATGCGATCATCGAGGAAGGCGACGCCTTCATCCGGGGACACGGCGTCGCCCTGCCGCCCTTCGCCGAATGGACGCCCGAGACGATGGCCGCCCACCGCGACAGCGCCGTGGTGCGTCGACGCCTGGGATGGGACGTCACGGACTACGGCGCCGGGGACTTCGCCAGGACCGGCCTGTTCCTGTTCACCGCGCGCAACGGCGACCCGGCCGATCTCGCCCGCGGCAGGGGAATGCTCTACGCCGAGAAGATCATGATCTCGCGCCGCGACCAGCTCGCGCCGATGCATCGCCACAACGTCAAGGCCGAGGACATCGTGAACCGCGGCGGCGGCGCGCTGGTCCTGCGCCTCTACGCCTCCGCCCCGGACGGCGGGCTCGACCGCGAGGCCCCCGTGACGGTGCCGACCGACGGGCTGACCCGCACCCTTCCGGCCGGCGGCCTGCTGAAGCTGGGGCGCGGCGAGAGCGTCACCCTGTCGCCGGGCGTCTGGCACGCCTTCTGGGCCGAAGGCGCCGACGTGCTGATCGTGGAGATCTCCACCGTGAACGACGACGTCACCGACAACGTTTTCGAGGCCACCGTCGCGCGCTACGCCGCCATCGAGGAGGACGCCCCGCCGCTGCGCTGGCTCGTCAGCGACTACGACAGGCTCTGACGCGTGGCTGTCTTCGACGTCGCGGTGATCGGCGCCGGGATCGCCGGCGCCTCGGTCGCATCCGAGCTCGCCCGCGACGCGCGCGTGGCGCTGCTGGAGGCGGAGGACCGCCCCGGCCGCCACGCCACCGGCCGCTCGGCGGCGCTGTTCTCCTGCAGCTATGGCCCCCCGGTCGTGCGGGCCCTGTCGCGCGCCTCCGAGCCGTTCCTGTCGGCTCCGCCCGAAGGCTTCGCCGCCGCCCCGCTGCTGGCCGCGCGCGGTCTGCTCTACGTCGCGCGCGCCGACCAGGCGGCGGCGCTGGCCGCGCTCGCCGCGGAACTCGGCGACGCGGTGAGCCCGGTCTCCGCCGATGAGGCCGGCCTGCGCTGTCCGCTGCTGCGCCCCGGCTACGTCGCGGCCGCGCTGCTGGAGACCAGCGCGCGCGACATCGACGTGGACGCGCTGCACGGCGGCTTTCTCCGCGCCTTCCGCGCCCGCGGCGGGACGCTCATGACCGACGCGGGCGTCACGGCGCTGACCCGCGACGGCGCGGGCTGGCGCGTCGAGACCCCGGCGGGCGCCTTGCGCTGCGCGACCGTGGTGAACGCCGCCGGGGCCTGGGCCGACGCCGTGGGCGCGCTGGCCGGGGCCCGCCCGACAGGCCTGACGCCGAAGCGCCGCACCGCGATCATCCTCGATGCGCCGCCAGGCATGGACCTCGGCGCGGCGCCGCTCGTGGTCGACGCCGAGGAACGGTTCTACCTCAAGCCCGACGCCGGCCGCCTGCTGGCCTCGCCCGCCGACGAGACCCCCTCCCCGCCCTGCGACGCCCAGCCCGAGGAGATCGACGTCGCCGAATGCGTCGACCGCATCGAGCGCGCCTTCGCGCTGTCGGTCCGCCGCATCCCGCACCGCTGGGCCGGCCTGCGCAGCTTCGTCGCCGACAAGAGCCCCGTCGCGGGCTGGGACGCCGCGGCGCCCGGCTTCTTCTGGCTCGCGGGACAGGGGGGCTACGGCGTGCAGACCGCCCCGGCGCTGGCGCGCGCCGCCGCCGCGCTGGTCCGCGGCGCGCCCCTGCCGCCCGACATCGCCGCGGAGGGCGTCACCGCCGATGCGCTGTCGCCCGCCCGCCTGCGCGTTCCCTGCCACGAGCAAAGCCGATGACCGCCGACGACGATCGCCCCGGAGAACGCGCCGTCGAGACGCCCGCCGCCTTCGACGCGGGCCTGTGGTTCATCGGCCGCATCGAGACGCCGTGGCCCGACCGCGACGCCTGCCCCAGGCGCGGCGACCCGGAGAACGGGCCGCCCTGCCGCATCCACCTCGCCGAGCCCTGGGTCGCGGCCGCCGAGGGTCTGAAACCCGGCGCGAGGCTGCAGGTCCTCTACTGGATGGACAAGGCGCGGCGCGACCTCGTGCTGCAGAATCCCCGGCGCAGCGGGGCCCTGACGGGAACCTTCGCGCTGCGCTCGCCGGTGCGGCCGAACCCGGTCGCATCGTCTTCCGTCGCGCTCCTGTCGGTCGAGGGAGCGGTGCTGACGGTGCGCGGCCTCGACTGCGCCAGCGGCACGCCGCTGATCGATCTGAAGCCAGACGCCTGCCCGCACGGATGAGCCGGGACGACGACCCGCGGCGGCGGCGAAACCGATGGGCAAGCGGCGTGGAATGCGCTAGTTCATGGGGTGTAAAGACTCCTGCGCAACCGTGGCGTTCGGCGCAGAATGCGTTGTCCGGAGGCTGACGCTCGCATGGCACTGCGGTTGGTCATCGTCGTGACGGCCCTCGCCCTTTTCGGCGGGGCGGCGCAGGCGCAGATGTGGCGCCAGGGCGAGTCGCGCGCGCCGGTATGCCTTCTCGACTGCGCCGCGCCGCCGCTCGCCTCGATGGCCGCCGAACCGCCCGCCGCGCTGTTCACGCCCCGCCTCGCGCTTGGCGAAAGCGCTCCCGCGGCGTCGGGCGTCTCACTCGGCGCGCCCTTCGGCATGGAGACCACCCTGCGGCTTTCCGCCGGAGAATCGCTGATCGCGCGGGACCGGAGCGGCTATGGTCTTGGCGCCGAACTCAGCTTTCTCGGCGTCGAGGTTGGCGGGCGCTACCTTCTGTCGGAGGGCTTCGGCGGCGACGGCGTCGCGCTCGCCGGCAGCTACGCGCTGGGCGACCTCACCCTCGGCGGCGGGGTCACCCTGCCGCTGGAGGCCGGGGCCGAGGGCGCGACCGGCTCGCTGGAGGCGCGCTATCGTCTCGTCCCCGGCGTGACGCTGGGCGGTTCGGTGTCGCTGTCCGAGACGCGCCCCGCCGCGGCGCCCTCGCCCGAGGGCGACCTGTCCGCCGGCGTCAGCCTGCGCCTCGAATTCTGACAGACCCTGCCCATGTCGCTCGAAGACGTCCGCGCCCGCATTGACGCCGCCGTTGCGCGCGCGGGCCGCCCCGCCGGGTCGGTCGCGCTGGTCGCCGTCTCCAAGGTCCAGCCGCTGGCGCGCGTCGAGGCGGTGCTGGAAGCCGGCCACCGCCTGTTCGGCGAGAACCGCGTGCAGGAGGCCGCCGGCAAGTGGCCGTCCCTGCGGGAGCGTTTCCCCGACGTCGCCCTGCACCTGATCGGCCCGCTGCAGAGCAACAAGGCGAAGCAGGCCGTGGCGCTGTTCGACGCCATCCAGTCGCTGGACCGGGCGTCGCTCGCGGCCAGGCTCGCCGACGCCATCGCCGCCGCCGGCCGGGCGCCGGCGCTGTTCGTGCAGGTCAACACCGGGCGCGAACCCCAGAAGGCCGGGGTGCCGCCCGAGGACGCCGACGCCTTCCTCGCCGCCTGTGCGCGGGACTACGGCCTGACGGTGGCGGGACTGATGGCGATCCCGCCCGAAGGGGAGAACCCGACCCCCCACTTCGCCCTGCTGGCCGAGATCGCCGCCCGCAACGGGCTGTCGGCGTTGTCGATGGGCATGAGCGGCGATTTCGAGAGCGCCATCGCCCTCGGCGCCACCCACGTCCGCGTCGGCTCGGCGCTGTTCGGTGAGCGCGTGACGGCCTGATCCTGCTCAGACGAAAGAGCGCACCGTCTGCAGCGCGCCGTCCAGCGCCTCGCCCTTCTCGTCGCGCAGGGCCGCCTCGCGCAGGCGGCCGGTCCACTCCGCGGCGTCGGGCCGGCCGGCGAGCAGCGCCACCCCCGCCATGACGCGGTCGTATTTCGACAGACCCCGCGCGTGGGTGTCGGAGTAGCCCTTGATCAGACGCCGGTTGCGCAGGACCTCGACGCCGAGGGCGTAGTCCTGCGCGGCATGGGCCAGCGCGGCGGCGAGCCACGCCTCCCGGTGCGCCGTCTCCTGCGCATGCCGCAGGGTCAGACGCCGCCAGAAGCGGAGCCCGCCGACCAGGTAGAGCGGCAGGAAGCCCCGCAACGCGTCGGAGCGCAGCCGCCGTCCGCGACCGAACAGGCGCTCGATGAGCCGCATCGCCCCGGGCCGCGCCATGACGGCCCGCCCGAGCGCGGCGGGCAGCAGGCCCACGATCTCCTCCGCGCGGGGGTGGAGGTATTCGGTCACGCGCAGCGTCTCGCCCTCCGCAAGGCCGACCTCGGCGCGGACTCGGACGACGCGGGCGGCGCGGGTCTTGAGGTCCGCCACCCGGATGACGTCGTCGTAGCAGAGCGCGTTGGCCGCATGTTTCGCGGCCTCGGCGGTCAGCAGCCAGCCCTGCGCCGCCCGGTCGGCGTCCCGCACCCGCGCCAGCAGGTCGAGATAGGTCCGGCCATAGGCGAGGTCCTGATAATCGACCACCTTGCGCAGCCCGGCCAGCGCCATGGCCCGCGCCGGCTCGGGCAGGGCCGCGGCCTCCGCCTCCAGCGCCAGCCAGCGCGCGACCAGCCGCGCGGGACCGCGCGGCGCGGCTGGCGGCGCTGCAACCGCCGTTGGCGCAGGCGAGGCCGGAGCTGCGGCCTGCGCCGCCTCGAAGCCGCGCGCGAAGGCGGCGAGGCTGGGCCCCACGCCGCGGCCCGAGGCGCGGATCGCGTCCTCGTAGGCCTCGCGCGGAAAGGGCAGCGCGCCGGAGCCCGCGAGCGCGCCGAACAGGCTCGCCGAAATCACCGAGCCCGCCTCGACCGCCAACCGCTCCATGTCGGCGCAGAGGAACCGCCGCGCCGCGGTTTCGGCCGCCGCCGCCACCGCCGCCGCGTCTGCGGTCCCGTCGCCGGGGACCGTCTTCTCCGAGACCGCCAGCGCGCGGTGGGATGAGGCGATGAGCGTCGTGCGGTCGGGGGTGACGAAGCCGCGCATGACGGCGCGTCCCGCCTCCATCATTTCCGCCGCGATCAGCACGTCGACGTCGCCCGGCGCCGGCGCCAGCGCGAAGACGGGCGCGCGGTCCGCGGCGGGCGCCATCTCGACGTAATAGATGGTCGAGCCCGTCCGCTGCGCCACGCCCGCGACCGAGGTGGCCTGCGCGGCGTAGCCCCGCGCGCGGGCCATCGCCTCGATCCATCCGGTCAGCACGCCCCCGCCCTGCCCGCCGACGGCCAGGACCGCGAGCTTGATCACCCCCGCCTCCGCTCCCGGCGCGGCCGGGGGCGCGAAGGCGCTCTGGTGCAGCGTCACGCGGAAGCCTCCGCGAAGTCGAGCCGCCCGGCGCGGCGGCGCGCCTGCAGCCAGCCGATGGCGCGCGCCCGCCAGCCGGCGCGGCGACTTTCGGCGGCGGTGGGGTTGGAGACCACGTCCGCGCGCCAGAACGAGGGGCACAGGATCGCCGCCTCGGCGACCTCGCCGCAATTGCCGCAGCCGACGCAGGACTGGTCGATGCTGGCGACGGGGTCGTCGCGCAAGGGGTCGTCGAGCTTCTTCAGCGACAGCGACGGGCAGCCCGACAGCCGCATGCAGGCGTGATCGCCGGTGCACACGTCCTCGTCCACCCCGAAGCGCGGGCGCTCCACCCTCGCGCCGGCCTTCTTCGCCGCCATCATCAGCGGCTTCTCCCTCCGCTGGCGGTTCAGCATGCACTCCGAGGAGGCGACGATCACCTTGGGCCCGGCGTAGTCGGTCGTCAGCGCCTCGCGGATCAGGTCGCGAAGCTTGCCCACCTCGTAGGTGTTCGAGACCTGCCGCACCCACTCGACGCCCACCCCCTCCAGCGCGCGCGCGATCGGGTGGCGGGTGGACTTGCTGGGGTTGGCGGCGCGGGAGGAGGGGATGTCCTGACCGCCCGTGGCCGCGGAGTAGTAGTTGTCGACGATCACCGTCAGCGTGTCGGAGCGGTTGAACACCGCGTTGCCGATCGAGGAGGACAGCCCGTTGTGCCAGAAGCCGCCGTCGCCGAGGATCGAGATGGCGCGCTTCTCCCCTCCCCCGTCGAAGGCGGCGTTGGAGGCGGGGCCGAGGCCGTAGCCCATCGTCGCCCCGCCGATCTCGAACGGCGGCAGGGCCCCGAACAGGTGGCAGCCGATGTCGGCGGCGATCTGGTGCTTGCCGAGTTCGTTCTGCGCCAGCTTCAGCGCCGCGAAGATCGGCCGCTCGGGACAGCCCGTGCAGAAGCCGGGCGGGCGCATCGGCACCACCTTGGCGAGGTCGGGGACCGGCGACGCCTCCTCGCGGTTGGGCGCGCGGCGCTGGGCGGGCAGGAGGTCGGGCGCGGCGGCCTTGAGAAAGCCCTCCACCCCCTGCAGCAGCGCCTGGCCGGTGTACTCGCCCGCCATCGGCAGCAGGCCCTTGCCCGACAGCCGCGTCGTGGCCCCGGCGCGGTAGAGCATGGCGGCCATCGCCTGCTCCATGAAGTCGGGCTGCCCCTCCTCCACCACCAGCACCGCCTGCTTGCCGGCGCAGAAGTCGAGGAATTCGTCGCGCACGATGGGGTAGGTCACGTTCATGACGTAGAGCGGCACGGCGGTCTCGCCGTAGAGATCGGCCAGCCCGAGCCGCTGCAGGGCGCGGATCACGCCGTTGTACATGCCCCCCTGCAGCGCGATGCCGATGGGCGCCTCTGCGGGCCCGAACCGCTCGTTCAGGCCGCGGTCGCGGATGAACCGCTCCGCGGCCGGCCAGCGGTTCTCGATCTTGTCCTTCTCCTGCGCGTAGGACATGGGCGGCAGAACCACCCGCGACCAGTCGGCGCGCGGGTTGGCCAGCGCGTCGCGCACCGTCAGCGGCGGGCGGCGATTGTCGCGCGCGGTGAAGCTGCCGGTGACATGGCAGGAGCGGATGCGCACCATGAGGATGACGGGGGTGTTCGACGCCTCCGACAGCGCAAAGCCGTCCTCCACCGCCTTCACGATCGAGGGCAGGTTGGGGCGTGGGTCCATCAGCCAGAGCTGGCTTTTCATGGCGAAGGCGTGGCTGCGCTCCTGCATGATCGAGGAGCCCTCGCCGTAGTCCTCGCCGACGATGACCAGCGCGCCCCCCGTCACGCCGGAGGAGGCGAGGTTGGCGAGCGCGTCCGAGGCGACGTTGACGCCGACCGAGCCCTTGAAGGTCACCGCCCCGCGGATGGGATAGTGCACCGAGGCGGCCAGCATCGCCGCCGCTGCGGCCTCGGAGGCGTTGGCCTCGAAGCGCACGCCAAGCTCGCCCATCAGGTCCTCGGCGTCGGCCAGCACGTCCATCAGGTGGCTGATCGGCGCGCCCTGATAGCCGCCGACATAGCCCACCCCGGCCTCCAGCAGCGCCTTGGTGATGGCGAGGATGCCTTCGCCGGTGAAGGTCTCGCCGGCGCCGAGGCGGAGGTGCTCCACTTCCTTCTTGAACGACCGCTCGGCCATGGGGACGCTCCCTCAGAAGTCGTGCTTGCGGATGTTGGCGAGGATCTTGCGCAGCGTCGCGACGAAGGCGGCCCGCTCCGCCTCGTCGACGCCGGCGAACATGCGCCCGTGGCTTTCAGCCATGCGCGGCCACAGCGTCTCGAAGGCGGCGCGCCCGGCCTCGGTCAGGCGCAGCAAGGCGGCGCGGCTGTCGGCGGGATCGGGCTCGCGAGCCACCAGCCCGTTGCGCTCAAGCGTCGCCAGCGCGCGCGACAGTGTGGACTGCTCGACCACGGTATAGACGGCGAGGCGGCCGGGCTGCACGGCGTCCATCACCGACAGCACCGCGAGCGCGCGCATCATCGGCGTGCTGAGCCCCAGCGCCGCCATCTCTGCGCGCAGGCTCTCGTTGTAGTCGCCCATGATGCGGTTCATCAGGTAGGGCGCGAAGCCCTCCAGCCCGTTGTCGTCGAGCCGGACCATGGGCGCGCCCGTCGCGACGCCGGCAAGCTGCTTCATCAGTTGGCCCCGTTCCAGCCAGACCGGACCGCAGCGGGGCCACGCCCCGCCAGCCGCTTCACCAGCGAACGATAGCGGCGTTCCATGCATTTGCAAGCATCTCGGAGCGACGACGGGACCGTCACAACGAGAACGCGCCCACGCTGGCGCCGCCGCAGACATAGAGCACCTGGCCGGTGACGAAATCGGCCTCGGGCGCTGCGAAGAACAGGAAGGCCCGGGCGACGTCCTCCGCCTCGCCGAGCCGGCCGACGGGAATGCGCTGGGCCAGCGCGCGCTCCTGCTCGCCGCCTGCGGGGATCACCTCGTGGAACATGTCGGTGCGGATGGGGCCGGGCGCGACGACGTTCACCGTCACCCCGTGGGGCGCCAGCTCCAGCGCCCAGGTCCGCGCCATGCCGACCATCCCCGCCTTGGTGGCGGCGTAGGCGGTGCGCGTCGGCACGCCCAGGGCGGCGCGCGAGCCGCACAGCAGGATGCGCCCGAAGCGCCGCGCCTTCATCGCCGGCAGGAACGCCTGAACCAGCGTCGCCGGCGCATTCAGATGCAGTTGCGCCAGCCCCGCGATGTCGCCCGGCCCCAGCGCCTCGATGGGCCGCGGCCAGATCACGCCGGCGACGTGGACGAGGTGGGAGACCGCATGCTCCGCCGCGATGCGCTGCGCGGCGGCGGCGGTCGCGGCGGGGTCGAGCAGGTCGGCCTCCACCGACAGCAGCCCGGGAGGGGGGTCGGCCGGCGCCTGGCGGGCGAGCGAAATCACCGTCCAGCCGAGGCCGAGCATCCGCTCGGCCACACAACGGCCGATGCCGCGCGACCCGCCGGTGACGACGGCCACGTGACCGCTCATCGGCGCGGGGCCAGCGCCAGCACGCGCAACGGGCTGCCGGTGCCGCCGCGGATCTTCAGCGGCGCGGCGATCAGCGTCGCCCCGGTGGGCGGCAGGCGGTCGAGCCCCGAGAGGCACTGCAGGCCATAGCGTCCCTCGCCGTGCAGGATCGAATGCGCCGGATAGGGCGGGTCCAGATGGGCGGCCTGGCCCGCGTCGGTGCCAACGGTCTCGGTCCCGAAGCCGCGCACCCCGCGCTCGTGCACCAGCAGGCGCACGGCGGCGGGGCTTGGTCCGGGCGAATGGGGCCCGTCCGCCTCCATGTTCAGGTATTCGGCCGCCGTGCGGCGCGACCAGTCGGTGCGCATCAGCACCCAGGCGTTGGGCGGAATGGTCCCGTGCCGCGCCTCCCACGCCAGAATATGTGCGGGCTCGAGCAGGAAGTCGGCGTCCGCCGCCGCCTCGGCCGAGCAGTCGATCACGCAGACCGGGCCCACGAGGCGGTCGGGCGGGATCGCGTCCACGGTGCCGTTCGGCACGTCGCGCCCGGTGATCCAGTGCACGGGCGCGTCGAAATGGGTCCCCGTATGCTCGCCGCAGGTGAAGTTGCGCCACTTCCACGCCGGGCCGCGGTGGTCGTAGGCGCTGATCTCCTCGACACGGAAGCGGGCGCACTGGCCGAATTCGGGCGGCAGCACGATCACCGGAAAATCCGGGTCCAGCGCGTGGGTCAGGTCGACGACCTCGATCTCGCCGGCCGCCAGCGCGGCGGCGAAGGCTGACAACGCATCGCTCATGGTCTGAAGGCCTCCAACGCCTCTCGGTCATGCAGGGCGGGGTCGGGCGCGCGGCGGGCGCGCGTCTCCGCGGCGACGTCGCCGATCCAGGCCTCCTCGCGGCCCTCGCGCAGCATCGCGACGACCGCGCGCGCCACGGTCGCGGGCGCGAGCTTGGGCGGGGGCGCCTCGGCGCGCCAGGGCTCGTCCAGCGGCCCGACGAAGGCCGCGCAGACCCGCACGCCGCCCGGGCGCATCTCGGCCCGCAGCGCCAGCGTGGCCGACAGCGCCGCCGCCGCGGCGGCGGAAGACGCCGACCAGCCCGCTTCCGGCGCCACCGCGCCGACCGGCAGCAGCGTCACCCAGGCGGCGGCGTTGGCGGCGCCGTCGGCCCCGCGGGCGCGCATCGCGCCGCCGAAGGCCTGCGCGCAGCGCAGCAGGCCGAGGTAGTGCGTCTCGATCTCGCGCCGCGCCTCGACCAGCCCCGGCCGGCCGAGGATGTCGCCCGGACGCGCCTGGCCGGCGTTGTAGATCAGGATGTCGACCTTGCCGCCGATCGAGGCCGCCGCCTCGCGCAGCGACAGCTCGTCCGTCACGTCGAGCGGCACGGTCTGCGCGCCGTCGAGCGCGCCCAGCGCCGCGGGGCGGGTCCAGGTCTCTGCCACGCCGGCGAAGACCGTTGCGGCGCCGGCCTCACGGAACGCCCGGCAGAGCGCAGGGCCGGCTGGCCCGAGCGCGTCGACGACCAGCACCCGGCGGCCGCGGGGATCGGCGGCGAAGTCGCGCATCCGCATGTCCTCCGTGGCGGCGATTTCGGGCTCGGCGACCATGACCCCCCTCCCCGCCTTGTCGAGCCGCAGCGACAGGCGCACCCGCGCGTCGCGGTCGGCCTCGGGGTGCAGGTGGACCATGACGCTGGGCCCGGCGTCCAGCCGCACGAGGCCGACGCGCCAGGCGCCGCGCTCGCGGAAATAGGGCTCGGGGCTGACATGGACCGTGGCGACGGCGAGCACGGCGCCCCCGCGCGGCGCGTCGCGCCAATCGAGCGCGACTGACAGGCAACCGCCGCAGGCGTCGCGCGGCGGCCATTGCGTCGCGCCGCAGTCGCGGCAGACCTGCAGCGCGAAGCGCCCCTCGGCGGCGGCGGCGTCGAGGCCCAGCGCGGCGCGGCTGCGCGCCGCCGGCGGCAGCGTCGCGACGCGCGAGCGGACGCGGGGATCCTTCTTCGGCGGGCGCCCAGTCATGCGCCCTCCAGCGCCAGCGCGCCCGAACACAGTCCGCGGTCGTAGTTGATCATCCCGAACCCCGAGACGCAGGCCCGCCGCGCCCCCTCCACCTGCGTCGGCCCGGCGCGCCCCGTGACCTGCCGGATCGCCTCCACCAGCCCCAGCAGCCCGCCCGCCGCGCCCGCCTGGCCCACGGAGAGCTGCCCGCCCGAGACGTTGTGCGGGAAGTCGCCGGCGATGGTGAGGTCGCGCGCGCGCAGGAAGGCGGCGGCCTCGCCCTTGGCGCAGAAGCCCAGATCCTCGATCTGCATCATCGAGATCACCGGATAGTCGTCGTAGGTCTGGACCAGATCGACCTCCGAAGGGCCGATCCCGGCCGCCGCCCAGAAATCCGCGGCGTCGAGCGCCCAGCCGCCGCGCAGCTGGATCGGGTCGTCGGGATAGGCGTTGTGCCGCTCCGTCGCCGCCAGCACCCGCGCATGGGGCAGCCCGCGCGCCGCCGCCGCCTCGGCGCTCATCACCAGGAACGCCTCGGCGCCGGCGCAGGGCATCACGCAATCGAACAGGTGGATCGGCTCGGCGATGGGCCGCGCGGCGAGATAGGCCTCCAGCGTCAGCGGCGTGCGGAACAGCGCGTGGGGATTGTTCAGGGCGTTGGCGCGCTGGGAGACGGCGAGCCGGCCGAAGTCGGCGCGGGTGACGCCGTAGTCGGCCATGTAGCGGTCGGTCAGCAGGGCGAAGGCCGCGTTCGGCCCCCCGGCGCCATAGGGCCACGAGGCGTCCTGCGCGAAGCGGCTGAAGGCGCCGAGCATCCGGCGGAAGCTGTCGACGTGGTTGGCGTCGCCGGCCACGCAGGCCACCACCTCGGCGTCGCCGGCCTGGATCGCCCGCGCCGCGCGCCGCACCGCCACGATCCCCGCCGCGCCACCCATCGGCAGATGCTCCAGCCAGCGCAGGCTCAGGCCGAGATGCTGGGTCAGGCCGACGGCGGTGTCGGCGCCCAGCGAGAAGCTGGAGACGGCCAGCCCGTCGAGCGCCGACTTCGGCAGCCCCGCCGCGTCGAGCGCGCCCTTCAGCGCGCGGGCGATCCACCAATGGGCCGTCTCCGGCGCATAGCGCACATAGGGCGCTGTCACCGGCGCGCAGAGGGCGACCCCGTCGTAGCCGCGCCGCCCCATGCCCTCTACACCCGCTCGACCGGCCGCTTCTTCAGCGCGCGCAGGTCGTGGGCGCCGTGGTCTGCGAGGCGCTCGGTTGCGAGGCGACGAAGCTCGCCCCGCTGGATCTTCTGCGTCGCGGTCAGCGGCAGCGCCTCGACGAAGGCGACGTAGCCCGGGGCCTTGTAGTAGGCCAACTCGCCCAGCATCCAGTCGACGATGGCGCGCGCCGCGGCGGCGTCCGCGGCGCCTTCGGCGACGACTAGGGCGAAAACCTCGTCGCCGCGCACCGGGTCGGGCGCCGCGGCCACGGCTGCGGCGCGCACCAGCGGACAGCGCTGCAGCGCCGCCTCCACCTCGACCGCGGCGATGTTCTCGCCGGAGCGGCGGATGACGTTCTTCTTGCGGTCCACGAAGACGAAGTCGCCCGACGCCGTGCGGCGCACCACGTCGCCGGTGTGGAACCACCCGTCCGCCCAGGCGGCGGCGGTCGCCTCGGGGTCCTTGCAATAGTCGGTGAAGAAGCCGTGGCGGGGGTCCGGGCCGCGCCGGCGCACCAGCAGCTCGCCCGGCTCGTCGGTCTGCGCCTCCGCGCCGTCGTCGCGCACGACGCGCGCCTCCAGCTCGGGGCCGGGACGGCCGAAGGAGCCGACGCCGACCGGCCGCGGCGGCTGGTTGGCGCAGATCACCGCCCCGGCGCCGGTCTCGGTCATCGCCCAGGCCTCCACGAGCGGGAAGCCGAAGCGCCGCTCGAAGGCTTCGTGCAGCGAGGGCGCGACGCCGGCGCCGAAGCCGAAGCGCACCGCGTGGTCGCGGTCGGCGGGGCTCTCGGGCGCCTTCATCAGGATCGGCGGCATCACACCCAGATAGTGCAGGCAGCTCGCCCGCGCGCCGCGCACGTCGTCCCACCAGGTGGAGGGATGGAAACGGTCGAGCACCGTCAGTCGCCCGCCCACCGCGACCATGGCCATCAGCGAATAGGCCATGGCGTTCATGTGGAACACCGGCAGCGGCGTTATCATGCGCTCGCCGTCCTCCGACAGCGCGCAGGCGCCCCCGGCGGACGCATACCAGCGCCCGGCCTCGAGGAAGTAGAGGTTCGACAGCCGGCACCCCTTCGGCGCGCCGGTGGTGCCGGAGGTGAACAGCATCGCCGCCTCGCGCCGCAGGGGCGGCGCCGCGTCGCCGAGGCCGGCGCGGTCGATCGGCGGGGGCGCGTCGTCGGGGCCGATCACGGGAAAGGGGGCGCCCGCCGCCTCGCCCGCGCGGCGCAACTCGTCGGCGCGTTCGGGCAGGGCCACGGCCAGCGCGGGCTCGGCCAGCGCCGCCATGTGGCGCAACTCGCCCGCGCGCAGGTCAGGGTTCACCGGCACGATGGACGCGCCCAGGGCGTTCAGCGCCAGCCAGTGCGCCACGAAGGCCGGGCGGTTCTCCAGCAGCACCAGCGCCCGCGCCCCCGTCCGCAGCCCGGCCGCGCGATAGGCCGCCGCGAGGCGCTCAGCCCAGGCGGCCATCGCCGCATAGCCGATCTCGCCCGCCGGCACGCCGTAGGCGTCGGCGGTGCGCGCCGGCACATGCAGAAAGGGCCGGTCCGGCCATCGCGCCGCCGCCTCGGCGAAGGCGCCCGCGACCGTGGCGTCCGCGTCGGTTCTCATGGCAGGAGCTGGATGTTGCCGAAGGCCGCGTCGCTGTTCAGCAGGTCGACGCGCTTCAGCGTGATCCGCAGGGCGCCGTCGATCACGGTCAGCTCGTGTCGGGCGGTGACGGCGAGCAGGAACTGCTCGTCCAGCCGCGTTTCGACATAGTGCATCGGCGTCGTCACGACGTAGCGGTTGGCGGCATGGTCGATCTCGTCCACGAAGGGGCGGCTGAGCACATGGTGGCAGCGGCTCTTGGGCTTCTGGCTGAAGGTGCGCGCGCCGTTCAGCCGCTCCACCCGCAGGCGCAGCATGAAGTGGTCCTCGTAGAGCAGCGATGTGACGAGCCGCGGGTCGGTCTGCTTGTAGTCGAGCGGCATCCAGTAATGGGCCTCGGGCGTGAACAGGGCGAGCCACGCGTCGTAGCGCCCCTCGTCCAGCATCCGCGCCTCGTCGTGCACGAAGTCCACGAGGTCGTCGCGCGAGGGAAAGCTCATGGGCGAGGGTCCATCGAGGCGGTCATGAACTTGACCCAGGCGTGGAACTGGTTGCGCATCTGGCGCTCGGTGGTGCCGTTCTCTTCCGCCGACGCGTCGAAGCTCTCGCCCTCGACGTAGAGGCGCTGGAGGTTGACCCATTCGTGGCCGTCCGACATCAGCCCCTCCTGCGCGCGCTCGTACATCTCCAGGTCGTCGTGCCCGACCATCGACGTCGGCGCGTTGATGAGGCGGTTGTACATCGCGGTCCGCTCCAGCAGCAGGTCGGGCGCGTCGACGAGGCGGTAGATCCAGCTCTCCACCAGCGTGCGGTCGGCGGCGATGGGCTTGAAGACACGAAGCTGCTGGATCGGCCCCTTGATCATGATGTTGGGGAAATAGACCGTGTTGTGCCGGTTCTCGCCAAGGATGGCGCGCGCGCGCTCCTCGCCGTGGGCGGCGACCATGGCGTCGAAATAGCCCGGCACGGCGGAATAGTCGGAATGGATCGAGTGACGCACGCCCGTATGGCCGTGGCCGTTGGGCCAGGTGCGGATGCCCATCTCCTCGAAGAACTCGTAGGGGCTCATGAAGGGGGCGATGACCTGCATGGCCATGGGCTTCTCGCCCTTGTGGTCCTGCTCCATCTCCTTCCAAAGCCGCACGGCGGTCCCGGCGGAGCTTTCGTGCGCGACCATGGGGTGGCAGGTGTCGGTCTGGTTCTCGACCAGCATCTTCCAGTTGCAGCGGTGCATGTAGCGCAGGGGCGGGCCGGCCACCTCCAGCCGCCCGGCGGGCGAGCGGTCGACCATGTTGTCGATCGAGGACAGGCTGTCGCCGAAGAACTCCTCGAAGCCGATCCCGGTCTCGGCCAGCCGCGCGAAGACGAAGCCGCGGTAGTTGCGCAGGGCGCCGACCGGTTTCAGCCCCTGCGCCGCCTCCGACCCCTCCATCCCCGTGCCCTCGTAGCCCTTGCGCAGCGGGATCGCGAGCAGGCAGCCGTCGGTCTTGAAGCTCCAGGCGTGGTAGGGGCAGCGGAAGAACTTGCCCGTGTTGCCCGAAGCGTCGATGGCGATCTTGGTGCCCTTGTGCGGGCAGCGGTTGTGCAGCACCCGCACCTCGCCGTCGCTGTGGCGCACCATGATGACCGGGGCGGTGCCGATGGTCGTGGTGATGTAGTCGCCCGGCTTCGGCGTCTGGCTGTCGTGGCCGACCCAGACCCAGGCGTTGGCGAACAGATGCGCCATCTCCAGCGCGAAGACGCCGGGGTCGGTGTAGACGTCGCGGTGGACGGCGGCGGGGCGCACCAGCGCGGCGATGGCCGCGGGGCGGGGGTGGGCGGCGTCGAGGGGCATCGCGTCCTCCGTCACAGATCGAGCACGAGGCGCGCCGACCGGGCGCGGGACACGCAAATCTGCATCACCTTGCCCGAGGCGCGCTCGGCGTCGCTGAGCACGACGTCGCGGTGGTCGGGTTCGCCTTCCAGCACGCCGGTCTGGCAGATGCCGCAGTCGCCGCGGCGGCAGTCGTGCATGACGTCCATACCCGCCGCCTCGAGCGCGTCGATGATCGAGAGGCCCGGCGGCACGGCGACGGTCAGCCCCGACGACGCCACGACGACCTCGAAGGGCGCGTCGCCGGCGGCGGGGGCCTCGGGCGCGAACAGCTCGACATGGAACCGCGCGCGCGGGTGGCCCGCGGTCTCGGCTGCGCGCCGGGCGGCGTCGATCATGCCCTTCGGGCCACAGACGTAGACATCCCGATCCGGGTCCAGCCCGGCGAACAACGCCGCGAGATCGAGCGGCGCGGCGTCGTCGGGGCGGACCTCCAGCCTGGGGCCGCAGAGCGTCGCCAGCTCGTCGACGAAGGCCATGCCGGCGCGCGCGCGCCCGGCGTAGACGAGGCGGAAGTCGCGGCCCTCGGCGGTCAGCTCCGCCGCCATCGACGCGATCGGCGTCACGCCGACGCCGCCGGCCAGCAGCAGCGGCGCCGCCTCGGAGGGGCGCAGAGGAAAGTCGTTCTCGGGGGCGCCGAGCGTCACCACGTCGCCGCGGGCGAGCCCGTGCATCCAGGCCGATCCGCCGCGGCCCTGCGGCTCCAGCAGCACGCCGAGGCGGTAGCGCTGCGGCGCCGCCGTGGCGCCCGGGGTCGGGTCGAGGTTCACCAGCGAATAGGGGCGGTCGCCGCCGTCCGGCAGCGCCACGCGCACATGCGCGCCTGCCCGCCAGCCCGGCGCGGCGCCGTCGAGCGGCGCGAGATGCATCTCTCGCACCTGCCCCGCCGCAATCCGGGTTTCGACGACCTCGAAGCGCCGTGGGGACATGTCCACCTCCGCTCGACCGAGGCCAGCATGAACGCGCCTCCCGCCTGCTTCAAGCCTGAAACTATGCAATCGCATATTTTCCGCTTGGAGCGGCGCGGGAACCGTGCCAGCCTTCATAGAAAGTAAACGCCTCGCAGGGAGGTCCGCTCATGAGAAGCGCCTACACTATCGCCGTCGTCCTAGCGCTCGCCGCCGGCTCGGCCTCGGCCCAGACGGTCCTGCGCCTGTCGAACTGGCTGCCGCCGTCGCACCCGATCGTGAAAGACATGGTCCAGCCGTGGATCGACGCCGTCGCGGCCGAGACCGACGGCCGCGTGACGGTGCGGATGCTCGACGCGCCGCTCGGCCCGCCGCCCGCGCATTTCGATCTCGCGGCGCAGGGAGCGGCCGACGTCACCTTCAGCGTGCACAGCTACACGCCGGGCCGCTTCGCGCTGACCGACATCGCCGAGCTGCCCTTCCTCGCCGACAGCGCCGAGGCCCTGTCGGTCGCCTTCTGGCGCCTGCACGAGGCGATGCTGGCCGAGAAGGGCGAGCATCGCGGCGTCCATGTGCTTGGGCTGTTCACCCACGGGCCCGGGATGGTCTTCACCCGCGGCCGGGCGGTGTCGCCGGTCGAGACGTTGCGCGGCGCCAAGATCCGCGTCGCCGGCGCGATGACGAGCCAGCTCGCCGAGGGGCTCGGCATGGTGTCGGTGCAGGCGCCGTCGACCCAGGCCTTCGAGATGCTGTCCGGCGGGGTCGCCGACGGCATCTTCTTCCCGCCCGAATCGGTGCCGTTCTTCCGGCTTGACAGCCTGCTGGACACCGCGCTGCGCGCGCCGGGCGGGCTCTACAACGTCTCGTTCCTGTTCGTCATGAACGAGGGCGCATGGGGCAGGCTGTCGGAGGAGGACCGCGCCGCGATCTCCCGCGTCTCGGGCGAGGCCTTCGCCCGGCGCGCCGGACAGGCGTGGGACGCCGCCGACGCCGCCGGCATGGAAGCGCTCGCCGACCGCGTCAGCTTCGTCGACGCCACCGAGGCCGACCTCGCCGCGCTGCGCGCCGCCGCCGAGCCGATCTACGCCGGCGTGCGCGCCCGCTACGAGGAGCGCGGCGTGGACTTCGACGCGGCGCTGGCGATGCTCCAGGCCGAGATCGCCGCGGCCATGGGCCAATGACCGCCCGCGCGGCGCCGGGGTGGTTCGCCTCGGCGCGGCGGGCGGCCGGCGCGGCCACGGCCACGCTCTGCGGCCTGCTGCTGCTGGCGCTGACGGGCGTCACCGTCGCCGATGTCGTGGGCCGCTACGCGCTGGCGGCCCCGCTGCCCGGGGCGGCGGAGATGACCGAGCTTCTGGTCATGGCCACGGTGTTCGCCGGTCTGCCGGCGGTGGCGCTGGCGGACGGACACGTGACCGTCGACCTGCTGACCGCGCGCCTGCGCGGCCCGGCGGCGACCGCGCAGGTCGTCGCCGCGCGGCTGCTGGGCGCCGCCGTGCTGGCGCTCGCGGCGTGGCGGCTGTGGCTTCAGGGCGACCGACTGGCGGACTGGGGGCAGGTGACGGTCTATCTGCGCCTGCCGCTGGCGCCCTTCGCGCACGGCGCGGCGGCGCTCTGCGCCGTCTCCGCGCTGATCGCGCTGGCGCTGGCGCTGAGCCGGGCCCCGCTCGGCGACGGGCGCTGAGGGGCGATCATGGAATGGCCGCTCGGTCTGGCGCTGTTGCTCGGCCTGATCCTTGCGGGCGCGCCCATCGCCTTCGCTATGGCGGTCGTCGGCTTCGGCGGCGTCTGGTCGCTGATCGGGCTGGAGCCGTCGCTGGCGCTGTTCGGCCAGGTCTGGTTCGACGGCGCGCGCAGCTACACGCTGTCGGTGGTGCCGCTGTTCATCCTGATGGGCAACCTCGTGGTGCAGTCGGGCGTGGCGCAGGAGCTTTACGACGCCGCCCACGCGTGGCTGCGGCACCGGCGCGGCGGGCTGGCGATGGCCACGATCGTCGCCTGCGGCGGCTTCGCATCCGTCTGCGGCTCCTCGCTGGCGACGACCGCGACGATGGCGAGGATCTCGCTGCCGGCCATGCGTCGCCGGGGCTATTCGGACCGGCTGGCCGCCGCGTCGGTCGCCGCCGGGGGCACGCTGGGCATCCTGATCCCGCCCTCGGTGATCCTGGTGATCTACGGGATCCTCACCCAGCAGGACATCGGCAAGCTGTTCCTCGCCGGCCTCGTTCCCGGCCTCGTCGGCGTGCTCCTCTACATGGCCGCCGTGCGCGTCTCGATGGTCCTGCACGGCGAACGCGCCGAGGCCGAGCCGCGCCTGCCGCTGGCGGAGCGGCTGCGGGCGCTGCGGGGCGTCTCGGGCGCGCTGGGGCTGTTCGCCTTCGTGCTGGGCGGCATCTATCTCGGCGTCTTCACCGCGACCGAGGCCGCCGGCATGGGCGCGTTCGGCGCGCTGGCGCTGACGGCGGCGCGCGGCCGGCTGACGCTGCGCGACACGCTGGCGACGCTGCGCGAGACGGCGCGCACGACCGCGGTGATGTTCGCGATCCTGTTCGGGGCGCTGACCTTCCTGAACTACGTCAACCTCTCGGGCCTCACGACCGACCTGCGCGCGCTGGTCGGCGCGATGGGGGCCGGGCCCTACGCCACGATCATGATGATGGTCGCGGTCTACCTGCTGCTCGGCTGCGTGCTGGAGAGCCTGTCCATGGTGATCCTCACCACGCCGATCCTGTTTCCCATCGCCATGGGGCTCGGCTTCGACCCGATCTGGTTCGGCGTCTTCGTCGTCGTCGCGACCGAACTCAGCTACATCACGCCGCCCATCGGCATGAACGTCTTCGTGATGCGGGTCGTGGCGCCGGACATCCAGATCGGCGCGGTGTTCCGCGGTCTCGTGCCCTTCGTGGGCGCGGACCTGCTGCGACTGCTGCTGCTCATCCTCGTTCCGGGACTGGCGCTGTGGCTGCCGGGGTCGATGTGAAACCCGACGCGCCTGGCTCGGGCCGGCCGCCCTTCGTGGCGGGCTACCTGCTCTATCTGCTCGCGGCCGCCAGCGCAGCCGCGAGCGGCTCGTTTCACGCCCGCGTCCGCCGCGGCGGGCTGAAACCCATCGAGTGGCGCGTTCTGGCCTGCCTGCACGACAACGACGGCCAGATGGTCACCACGCTGGCGCGGACCACGCTGCTGGAGCAGTCGCGCCTCACGCGCATCCTCGACCAGATGGCCGCCGCGGGGCTCGTCGTGCGGTCGGGCGACGCCGCCGACCGCCGGCGGGTGCGCATCGCCATCACCGAGGCCGGACGCGACCGCGCCGCCCCGCTGGTCGCCGAGGCCCGGGCGCACGAGGCCGCGCTGCTCGCCGCCGTGGCCCCATGCGACGCGATGGCGCTCAAGGCGCTGCTGGCGCGCATCGCCGAGGCCGCCGAGACCCTTGAGGAGACGTCGCCATGAGCCCGACCCCGCCGCGTGCGGTCGCCCCTTCCATCGCCCCGGCCGATCTGACGGTCGCCGTGCTGGGCGGCGGCAACGGCGCCTTCGCCGCCGTCGCCGACCTGACCGAGGCCGGCGCGACCGTGCGCTGGTGGCGGCGCGACGGCGCGGCCTTCGGCGCGATCCTCGACCGCCGGACCATCGACGTGGTCGACCATCGCGGCCGGCGCGCCGTCTCGGTCGCCCCGACCGACGATCTGGGCGCGGCGGTGCGCGGGGCCGACCTGATCCTCGCCCCGAGCCCGGCCTTCGCGCAGGCCGACATCGCCGACCGGCTCGCCCCGCACCTGAGCGACGGACAGGTGATCTTCCTGCCTCCAGGCACCTTCGGCTCGTGGCTGATGCTGCGCCGGCTGCGCGCGCAGGGCTGCGCGGCGCGGGTCACGCTGGCCGAGACCGGCACGCTGCCGTGGCTCGCGCGCAAGCAGGGCCCGGACGCCATCCGCATCACCACGCGCGCCTCGCGGCTGCCCACGGGGTGCCTGCCCGCCGCCGACGCTCCCCGCGCGCTGGGCGTGGTGGCCAGCGCCTTTCCCGGCGCCGTCGAGCCGGTGGAGGACGCCCTGTCCGCCGCGCTGATGAACGCCGGGCCGATCATCCATCCGCCGCTCATCATCATGAACGCGGGCCCCATCGAGCACTTCGACCGCTGGGACATCCACAAGGAGGGCACCCAGCCCTCGATCCGCCGGGTCCATGACGCGCTCGACGCGGAGCGCATCGCGGTGCGCGAGGCGCTGGGCTACGGCGCGCCGCATTTCCCGCTGCGCGACCACTACGAGACGTCGGACTGGATGTATGGCAACCTCGCCCACGACAAGCTGACCGAGAGCGGCGACTGGCGCGAGAAACTCGACCTGTCGAACCACCGCTACATGAGCGAGGACGTGGCGCTGGGCCTCGCGTTTCTTGTGAGCGTGGGCGGATGGGCGGGCGTGCCGACGCCGGTGGCGGCGGGGCTGCTGGCGCTGGGCGGCGCGGCCGCGGGCCGGGACTTCCGCGCCGAGGGCCGCACCGCCGCGTCGCTCGGTTTCGCCGACATGACGCCGGGCGACTTGCAGGCGCTGCTGCGGGAGGGGTTCTGATGCGCGTCGTCGCCTGCCTCGGCGCCGGGCGGATGGGCCGCGGCCTCGCCCATGCGCTCGCCTATGAGGGTTGCGCGGTCCGCCTGCTCGACGCCAAGCCGCGCGACGCGGCCGGCTTCGCCGCCCTGGCCGAGGAGACGCTGGCCGAGGTCCGCGCAAGCCTCGACGCGCTGGCGGGCCTCGGCGCCTTCGACCCCGGCGCGATCCCGGCGATCATGGGGCGCGTCACGGTCCATCCAAGGGACGACGCGGCGCAGGCGCTGGCCGGGGCCGGCGTGGTCTTCGAGGCGGTCCCGGAGCTGCAGGACGCGAAGGCCGACGCCTTCGCCCTGTTCGACGCCCACGCCGACGCCGAGGCGCTGCTCGCCTCCACGACGTCGAGCTTTCTGTCCACCATGCTCGCGGGGCTCACCACGCGCCCTGAGCGGTTCCTGAATGCTCACTGGCTGAACCCCGCCTACCTCATCCCGCTGGTGGAGGTCAGCCCGAGCGACCGCACCGACCCGGCCGCCACCGCGGCGCTGGTCGCCTTCCTCGAAGGCGTCGGCAAGGTCCCGGTCCTGTGCCGCGCCTCGCCCGGCTACATCGTCCCGCGCATCCAGGCGCTGGCGATGAACGAGGCGGCGCGGCTGGTCGAGGAGGGCGTCGCCTCGGCCGAGGACGTGGACAAGGCCGTGACCTACGGGTTCGGCCTGCGCTTCGCGGTGCTGGGCCTGCTGGAGTTCATCGACTGGGGCGGCGGCGACATCCTGAGCCGCGCCAGCCGCTACCTCGCCGAAGCCACCGGCGAGGACCGCTTCGCCCCGCCCGCCATCGTCGAGCGCCACATGGCGGAGGGCCGGATCGGCCTGCGGACCGGCGCGGGCTTCTACGACTGGAGCACGGTGGACGTGGCGGCCTATCGCCAGCGCCGGCTCGCCGCCTTCCACAAGTTGCTCAGCGACGCGGGGCTGTTCCGGCCCCCCGCCGCCTGAAGCGCCACAACAGGAGAGGAGAAGACCCCATGACCACCCGACTGACCCGCCGCGCCGCGCTGACGCTGGCGCTCGGCCTCGCCGCGGTCCCGGCCGCGGCGGAGACCGTGCTGCGCGCCGTCACCGCCTTTCCCCGCCAGCTCGCCTTCAGCCAGAGCTTCATCGGCTTCGCCGAGTTCGTGAACGAGCGCGGCGAGGGCGTGGTGCGCATCGACTACGCCGGCGGCCCGGAGATCCTGCCGCAGAACCAGCAGGTCGACGCCGTGCGCCGCGGCGTGGTCGACATGCACTACGGCCCGGCGAGCTTCCACCTCGGCGCGATGCCCGAGGTCGACGCCTGGGTCGGCTCGACGATCACGGCGATGGAGGCGCGCGAGAACGGCGGCTTCGACCTGATGCGCGAGGCGATGCGGGAGAAGCTCGGCGTCGAGCTGATCGCCCATCTCGACACCGGGGTGCAGTTCCACATCTACACCCTCGACGCGCCGCGCATGACCGAGGACGGGAAGGTCGACCTGTCGGGGCTGCGCCTGCGCTCGCAGCCGATCTACAACAGCTTCTTCGAGGACCTCGGCGCCATTCCCGTGTCGATCCCAGTGCCGGACGTCTACACCGGCCTCGAGCGGCGCACCTTCGACGGCGCGGGCTGGCCCATCGTGGGGTTCCGCGATTTGTCCTGGGACCGCTTCCTGAAGCACCGCATCGATCCGGGGTTCTTCCAGACCGACCTGATGGTCGCGGTGAACCCGGCCAAATGGGCGGGGCTGAGCGAGGAGGCCCGCACGATCCTGACCCAGGCCGCCATCGACTACGAGCGCATCTCCTTCGACGCCTTCCAGGCCGTGATCGCCGAGACCGACGCCGCCTCGCGCGAGGGCGGCCTGTCGGTGATCGCGCTGGAGGGGCCGGCGCGGGAGGCCTATCTGGCGGGGGCCTACGACAGCGCCTGGGCGCGGATGAAGGCGGCGGGGTCCGATCGCTACGATGCGCTCCGTGCAGCCTACTACCGGCCCTGAACCGCGGCCCGGGCCGCTCGGGCGGGGCTACGACGCCCTCGTGAACGGCCTCGCCGCAGTGGCGATGGCGACGCTGGTCGCGATGATCGTGGCCATCGTCGTCGACGTGCTGCTGCGCAACGCGGGGTTCCGTCCGTTCCAGGCGACCAGCGCGCTGGTCGAATACGCCCTGCTGTTCGTCACGATGGCGGGCGGGCCGTGGCTGGTGCGCCGCCACGGCCACGTCACCATCACGTCCTTCGTCGCGATGGCGCCGCCGGGCCTGCGCAAGGCCATCGCGCAGGCGGTCACCGTGCTGGCGATCGCGACGCTCGGTCTGCTCGCTTGGCGGGCGACCGCGCTCGGGATCGAGGCGCACCAGCGCTCGATCATCGACATCCGCTCGATCCCGATCCCGCGGGCCGTGGCCTTCGGCTTTCTGGCCGGCGGCTTCGCGCTGATGGCGGTGGAGTTCCTGCGGCTGCTGCTCCGCGGCGAGCCGCCCGGCGGGACGGGAGGCGCGGCGTGAGCGGCTGGCTCGAGGCGACGCTGATCATGGTCGGCGCGATCATCGCGCTGATGGGCTTCGGCACGCCGGTGGCCATCGCCTTCTTCGCGGCCAACATCCTCGGCGTCTGGCTCTACATGGGCGGCTTCATCGGCGTGGACCAGTTCGTCGCCAACGCGACCGACTCGATCACGAGCTTCGCCCTGGTGCCCGTGCCGCTGTTTCTGGTGATGGGAGAGCTGTTCTTCCACACCGGGCTGGCCATGCGGGTGTTCTCGGCGCTGGACAAGTGCCTCGGCGGCGTGCGGGGGCGGCTCTCCTACCTCACCGTCGGCGGGGGCACGATCTTCGCCACGCTGTCGGGCTCCTCGATGGCCAACACCGCCATGCTCGGCGCGTCGCTGATGCCGGAGATGACCGCGCGGGGCTACAAGCCGCACATGATCATGGGGCCGATCATCGCCACGGGCGGGCTGGCGATGATCATCCCGCCCTCGACGCTGGCGGTGCTGCTCGGCTCGCTGGCCCGGATCGACGTGGGCGCGCTGCTGCTGGCGGGGCTGCTGCCGGGCCTCGTGCTGGCGCTGCTCTACGGTCTCGTCATCCGGGTGCAGGTGGCCATCGACCCCGACGCGGCGCCGGGCTACGACGCCGTCCGCGCGCCGGTCGGAGAGATCCTGCGGGCGCTCGCGATCGACGTGGCGCCCATGGGCTTCGTCATTTTCAGCGTCATCGGGCTGATCCTGCTCGGCTGGGCCACCCCGACCGAGAGCGCCGCGTTCGGCGCGCTGTCGGTGGCGCTGCTCGCGGCGCTCTACCGCCGCCTGACGGTCGCGGCGATGCTCAAGGCGCTGACCGGCACGCTGTCGGTCACGGTCATGATGATGATGATCATCCTCGGCTCGACGACCTTCAGCCAGGTGCTGGCCTTCTCCGGCGCGTCGTTCGGCATGATCTCATGGGCGACCCAGTTCGACGTGGGGCCCGTGCTGATGCTCGCGGCGATCTTCGCGGTGCTGGTGGTGCTGGGCATGTTCATGGATCAGCTCAGCATCATGCTGCTGACGCTGCCGATCCTGATGCCGCTGACGGGCTCGCTCGGCTTCGACCCGATCTGGTTCGGGATCGTCATGCTGCTGGCGCTGGAGCTGAGCCTCGCGACCCCGCCCTTCGGGCTGCTGCTGTTCGTCATGCTGGGCGTCAGCCCGCCCGGCACGACTCTGTGGCAGGTGACGCGGGCGGCGGCGCCCTATGTCGCCTGCTCGTTCGTCCTCGTGGTCATCCTCGTCGCGTTCCCCGGCCTGGCGCTCTGGCTGCCGGGACGCATGAGCCCCTGAAGGAGGCGCGCAACGATGCGGATCTGGTGGCAGTCGTATGTGGATTACGAGAACGGGCGCGACTACTGGGACGCGCTGCGCCCCCACCTCGCCGCGATGGCCGACCCCGGCGTCGCGGTCGAGGTGCACGGCATCACCCCGCACGACAACTACGCCCACCCCATCGTCGAGTTCCGCTGCGCGCGCGAGGTGATCTGCAACGCGGTGCGCGCCGAGCGCGAGGGCTACGACGCCTTCGTCATCGGCCATTTCCAGGACGCGGGGCTCTACGAGGCGCGCGCGGCGGTCTCGATCCCGGTCGTCGCGCTGGGCGAGGCGACGCTGCTGCAATGCCTGCAACTCGGCCAGCGCGTCGGCATCGTGACGATCAACCGCCGCTACATCCCGTGGTTTCACCACCAGATCCGCAAGTACGGGCTGGAGCACCGCGTCACCGGCGTCCACGCGATGACCTTCCAGCCGGGCCAGATCCTCGCCGCCTTCGGCGACGCGGGACGCCGCGCGGAGGTGGAGCGGCTGTTCGCCGAGCAGGCCGAGCCGCTGATCGCCGCCGGCGTTGACGTGCTGGTTCCCGGCGGCGGCATTCCGATGCTGCTGTTCTCGGCGGTGCATGGCCACCGCATCGGCGGCGCGCCGGTGGTCAACGGCCTGCCCATCGCGCTGAAGCAGGCGGAGCTGATGGTCAAGCTGCGCCGCGCCGTGGGTCTGGAGGCGAGCCGCGTCTCGGACTTCGCCTTGCCCCCCGACGAGATCGTCGAGGAATTCCTGACCAACCCGCGCCTGTAGCGCGCGCCCCGGCGCGGCCCGCCGTAGCCGCGATTTTCTGGACAAGCGCATCGTGAAAACGCTTCACCCTGCCGGCGGCGACGCCGGCAGGTTTCGTGGGCTGCGTCCGATGACCGGGACCGCACCGACGCCCGGCGTCGATGCCCGCCCCGTCATGGCGCTTGACCGCTCAGACGCCCGAGCGCCAGGTGTCGACCTGCTCCTCGGCCTGCTCCCTGGTGAGGCCGTACTGCTTCTGGATCTTGCCCACGAGCTGGTCCTTGTTGCCGGCGACCTGCTCGACCTCGTCGTCGGTCAGCTTGCCCCACTGCTCGCGGACCTTGCCCGTGAACTGCTTCCAGTTGCCCTCGATCTGATCCCAGTTCATCACGTTCTCCCGATGTCCTAGACGCCTTCGATGGCGACGCGGGAGAAACGCGCGAGGCGCGGGCGGGTTCCGTGACGCGGCGTCGAGAGCCTTGCGCGGGCGCGGCAATCCTCAGCGCGAAAGCGACGCGGCCGGGAAGGCGAGGCGCACGCTGACCCCTTCCGGACGCCAGTCGTAGTCGACCCGCCCGCGCAGCCGCGAGCGCGCCGTCGCCTGCACCAGCGTCGAACCGAAACCCGACTGTCCCGAAGGCGCGGCGACGCCGCCGGGCGTCTCCTCGCGCCACAGCAGGACCATCTCCTCGCCTGTGCGCGCGGCCGCGAGATCGAGGCCGCCGCCCTTGCCGAGCGCGCCGTACTTGGCGGCGTTGGTGGCGAGTTCATGCAGCACCAGCGCCAGCGCCGTCGCCGAATCGGGCCCCAGCGGAACGCCGTCGCAGGCGATCCGCACCCGCGCCTCGCCGTCGTCGTGGGGCGCGAGGATCGCGGTGGCCAGCGCCTGCAGCGTCGTGGGGATCGCCGCGCCGGAGCCGCCGGGCGCGGGGCGCACCAACTCGTGGGCGCGCGACAGCGCCACGATGCGCCCCGTGAGCTTCTCGGCCATCTCCATCGCCGAGTCCGCCGAGCGGGCGGTCATCTTCACCATGCCGGCGACCAGCGTGAACAGGTTGCCGACCCGGTGCGCCAGCTCGCGGGTCAGCTGCTTCTGCGCCTCCTCGGCCTCATGCTCGACCGTCACGTCGCGGAAGAACACCGCCAGCCCGTCCTCGAACGGGTTGGCGCGCGCCTCGAAGGTGCGGCCCAGGGGGCCGTAATGCTCGCGCGCCGTGGTCGTCTCGCCGGTCTCGCGCGCGACGTGATAGGCGCGCCAGAAGTCGCCGCCCACGGCCTCGGGAAAGGCTTCCCACACGACCTGCCCCACGAGGTCGCGCCCGTCGGCGAGCATCGCCTTGGCGCGGGCGTTCAGGAAGCTGAACCGCCAGTCGCCGTCGAGCACGAACACGCTGTCCGACGTCGCCTCCAGGACACCCGCCAGCCTGAGCTCGAGGGCGGCCTGACGGCGCTCGGCGTGCCGCTGCGCGCTGATGTCCTGGAAGGTCGCGACCGCCAGCGCCGGAGTCCCGTCCTCGTCCACGATGATGTCGGCGTCGAACAGCAGGTCCGCCACCTGCCCGTCGGGCCGACGGTAGAGGCAATGCTCGCCCGTGATCGGCCGCCCGGTGGCCAGCACCCGGACCAGCGCATGGTCATGCTGCGCGAACGGCCGCCCGTCGGCATGCATCGCGCCGATATAGATGTCGGGCAGGCGCTCGGCCTCCTGCACGCCATGGCCGAGTATCTCGTCGCCACGGAGGTTCTGAAGCAGGACCTCGCCGTCGGGAGCCCGGGCGATCACGATGCCGACGGGGAGCTGATCGAGGATCAGCCGCGGCAGGGTGATCGACGCCTTGGCCCCGATGATCTGCCCGATCTGTCTACGCACGGCGTCAAGCATTCGCAGGCCCCGGGGCGGAATGGTGAAGGCGACAGAATCTGGCCTTACGACTTTGGTCGTAGCCCGATAGTAGCACAGTGGAAGGCGGCGTCACCCCCGACCCCGGAGAGCCGGTCGCCGCGCACTCTCGCTCAGGAACCGCCCCTCGCCGCCGGCGTTGCCCCCCCGCGCCCTGCGACGCGGCGCGAGGCCTTCGAACGGAAGTGAGAAGAAAGATGAGTGACCTGAAGGACAAGCTGGTGAAGTTTCGCGACCGTCTCGCGGATGCGCGGAAGGGTTACGAGCAGGCCGTGGGCGATGTCGACGACGCCGGGCTGCGCGCCCTTTTCACGCGCGCGACGGAGGAGAAGACGGCGGCGCTGGCCGCGCTGTCCTCGCTGCTTCCGCCCGAGGATCGCGCGGACCCGGGCACGCTGATCGGCTCGGTCACGCAGGTGATCGTGGCGGCCCGCGCCGCGGTCACCGGCGACGAGAGCCTGCTTCCGGGCATGATCGACGGCGAGAAGCGCGTGCTGGCCGCCTGCGACGAGGCCCGCGCCGCCGCTGGCGCCGAGCCGTCCGCCGAGCAGGCGCTGCGCCAGCAACGCACGCGCATCGTCGCGCTGATCGACGACCTTGAGAAGCGCGAGGCGATGGCCGACTGACGCGCCGGGCGCCGACGCCAAGTAACCTCCCGGTTACATGGCGTCGGATCGACGAGGGCGATCAGAGGCCGAGGAGCAGCTTCGCGCCGAGGACCGTCAACAGACCCAGGATCACGCGGTCGAACGCCTTGGCGTTCATCCGCCGCCCCAGCGCCTCGCCCAGCGGCATGGCCATCAGCACCGGGACGACGGCGAACAATCCCATCCACAGCCATTCCAGCCGGTAGACGCCCGCGACCGCCAGCGCCGCGAGCTGCGCGGCCCCGTAGACGAAGAACATCGTCGACGCCGCCGCGACGGCGCCCGCCCGCTCCAGCCGCATGGCGTTGATGAACGTGACGCCGATCGGCGCCACGATGCCCGTCGCGCCCTGCACCGCGCCCCCGGCCACGCCCACCGGAAGGGAGACCCATCGCGCGACGCGGGCCGAAATCGCGAAGTCCGGGCGCAGGAGCCGCAGCGCCACATAGCCGAGCAGCATGGCGCCGAGGCCGGCCTGCAGCGCCTGTTCCGGCAGACTGACCAGCGCGACGGTGCCCAGCGCGATCCCGCCGAGGCCGCCCAGCAGGAAGCCCGGCATGAACCCCAGCGCCGGGTCGCGCAACCACGCGCGATAGCGCCAGATCTGCGCGATGTTGGAGATCAGGACCGTCACGACGATGACGCCGATCGCCTGCCGCAGCCCGAAGGCGGTCGTCAACGCAGGCAGCGCCACCAGCGGCATGCCGAGGCCCAGCGCCCCCTTGACGAGCCCGCCGGCGCCGAGCGCCGCCGACACGATCAGCAGGGTCTGCAGGTCCATCCGCTCCCCGCCGCGGTTGACAGCGCCGCGCGCCTGCCGCGACATCGGCCGAAATTTGTGTGGGAATGGGACGTTACCGATGCGGTTCGCGCTGTGCAACGAGGTTCTGGGCGATCTGGCGCTGCCCGAGCAGTGCCGCCTCGCCGCGGCGCTGGGCTACGACGGGCTGGAGATCGCCCCCTTCACCCTCGCCGAAGACCCCACCCGGATGAGCGACGCGGCCATCGCAGCGGCGCGGCGCGTGGTCGAGGACCATGGCCTCGTCGTCACCGGCCTGCACTGGCTGCTGGTCGCGCCGAAGGGGCTGTCCCTGACCGACCCGGACCCCGGCGCTCGGGCGCGGGCGAGCGGGGCGCTCGCGGCGCTGGTCGATCTCTGCGCCGGGCTGGGCGGGCGCGTGCTGGTGCACGGCTCGCCGGCGCAGCGCCGCGCGGGCTCGGATCGCGCGCGGGCCCGGGCGCTGGCGGTCGCGCATCTGCGAGAGGCCGGCGAGCGGGCGGGCGCGGCGGGCGTGACCTACTGCCTCGAACCGATCTCGGCCGATGAATGCGATTTCGTGAACCGGGTGGCCGAGGCCGCCGACATCGTCGCCGAGGCCGGCGCCCCCGCCCTGCGCACGATGATCGACACCGGCCACGCCGCCCGCGACGAGGCCGAGCCGCTCGCCGCGCTGGCCGAGCGATGGCTGCCGACGGGGATGCTCGCCCATGTCCAGCTGAACGACCGCAACCGGCTGGGGCCCGGTCAGGGCGAGGACCGCTTCGGTCCGCTGCTGCGGGTGCTGCGCGACGCGGACTGGCCGCATCCGCTGGCGGTGGAGCCCATGCGCTACGTCCCTGACGGCCCCGGCTGCGCGGCGCGGGCCATCGGCTATCTGCGCGGCGTCATGGACGGGCTGGCCGCCGACTGACGCCCGCCGGCCGGCGCCGGCCGGAACCGTTTGGTTACTTGCTGCTTGACAGCGGCGGGGGCCCGGCGACACGCTTGCGGCGTGCGCCGACCGGGAATCCGGCGGATCTGCTGGTGGAGGACAGACATGCACCATCCTACAGCTGCGGCTTTCGCCGCGGTCGCCATCCTTGCGGCCGGCGCCGCACAGGCGGACTGGCGGCCGAACGGACCCATCAACATCATCGTGCCCTGGGGCGCGGGCGGCTCGACCGATCAGGTCACCCGCATCACCGCCCCGATCATCGCCGAGGCGCTGGGCGTCAATGTGGTGATCGTGAACCAGCCGGGCGCCTCGGGCTCGATCGGCACCCAGGCGGTGCTGGACGCGCCGCGCGACGGGATGACCTGGACCGCCAACGCCATCAAGAACAACGCCACCTACGCCGTGAGCGGCCTGCTCGAGAACACCGACATCGACGACTGGCACATCTATCTCTCGGTGGCCAACGCGCCGCTGGTCAGCGTGCCGGTAGACAGCGAGTTCCAGGACTTCGGCCAGCTCCTTGCGGCCTTCCGCGAGCGCGGGGAGAGCATCACCGTGGCCACGGCGGGCGTCACGTCCTCGGGCGGCACGGCGATCTCGAACCTCGCCGCGGCGGGGGGCTTCGACTTCCGCATGATCTCCTACGACGGCGGCGCGCCGGCGGCGGTGGCCACGGCGGCAGGCGAGTCGATGGTGACCACCCAGCTCGCGGTCGAGCAGATTGAGCTGGTCCGCGGGGGACGGCTGCGGCCGCTCGCGATCCTCTCCGACCAGCCGCTGATCGTGGAGGGCGTGGACCCGATCCCGCCGGTCACCGACTGGCTCGACCTGCCCATCGCGCCCGACTACTTCGGAATCTTCATCCCGCGGGGCGTGCCCGACGAGGTGATCGCGACCATGGACCGGATCTGGGAGGAGCGCGTTGTGCCCTCCACCGAACTGCGCACCTACGCCGAGACCTTCGGCGCCGTCTTCGCGCCGTCCTGGGGCGACGCCGCCCGCGCCGCCTCGTTGCCCATCGCCATCGCCGACGCCTGCGGCAAGGCCGCCCGGGGCGAGGCCGTGATCGAGCCGACGGAACTCGGCTTCGACTGCGAGACCATGGCGGAGATGACCGCGCGGTGAGCCGGCCCTCCGCCCACGAAGAACCGCCGGCCGCGTCGCACGACGCGGCCGGCGATCAGGCGCTTGTCCGCGCCGACCTGCTGACCGGCGCGGCGCTGCTCGCGCTCGGCGCGCTCGTCGCCTGGTGGTCGTGGGAGATGCCGCGGCTGGAGGTGCGGCGCATCCACCCGATGACGGCGCCGGGCCTGCTGCCCGGCATCCTCGGCCTCGCGCTGGCCTTCTGCGGCGCGGCGCTGGCGATGCGGTCGCTGCGCGCGCTGACCGACGGCGCCGGCTGGCGCAGGTTCGGCCGCCAGTTCGCCTCGCCCGAAGCGGCGCGGCTGGCCGCGACCGGCGCGCTGGCGCTGGCCTTTCCGCTGGTCTTCGTGGGGCTGCTGCCCTTCTGGGCCGCCTCGGCGCTGTTCGTCTTCCTGTTCATCCTCGCCTTCGAGCGGGGCTTCGGCGCGAGCCCGCACCCGTGGCGGCGAACCCTCGCGACCGCCGCGGCGCAGGCACTTGTCGTGGGCGCCGTCGTGACGGTCGTGTTCCAGTACGGCTTTCTGGTGCGCCTGCCATGACGCGGGAGCGCCAGCGTTCGGGGCGTCGCCATGTTTGACGGGCTGTCGATGCTCGTCGGCGGGCTGGCGCATTTCATGACGCCCGTGGCGCTGTTCAACGTCGCCTGGGCCACGCTACTGGGCATCGTGATCGGCGTGCTGCCCGGGCTGACCGCGACGATGGGCGTGGCGCTGCTTGTGACGCTGACCTACCCGATGCCGCCCGACCAGGCGATCCTGTGCCTGATGTGCATCTATGTCGGGGCCATCTACGGCGGCAGCCGCACCGCCATCCTGCTCGCCATCCCCGGCACGCCGGCGAGCGCCGCCACCACGCTCGACGGCCACCCGCTGGCGCTGGCCGGACAGGGGGGCGTCGCGATGGGGCTGGCGACGACGTCATCGGCGCTGGGCACGCTGGTCGGCATCGTCTGCCTGGCGATCCTGGCGCCGCTGCTGGCCGAGGCGTCGCTGCGCTTCGGCTCCTACGAGTTCTTCTGGCTGGCCCTGTTCGGCGTGGTGATCTCGGGGCGGCTGACCGCCTTCGACGATCCGATCAAGGGCTACGTCGCCGGCATCCTCGGCCTTCTGGTCGCCATGGTGGGCATGGAAGGGCTCCACGGCTTCCGCCGCTTCACCTTCGGCGTGTCGCAGCTCGGCGGCGGGATCGACCTGATCCCGGCCATGGTCGGCGCCTTCGGTCTCGCGGAGATCATGGTCGTCATGAAGCGCCGGGTCACCGCACGGGTCGTGGACAACGCCGACCGCGTCATCCCGCGCTTTCGCGATATCTGGAAATACCGGCGCACGACGCTGCGCTCCGGGCTGATCGGCACGTTCGTGGGCATCGTGCCGGGGGTGGGCGAGGACATCGGCGCCTGGGCCTCCTACGCCGCCGCCCGCCGGGCCAGCAAGGAGCCCGAGATGTTCGGCAAGGGCTCCTACGAGGGGCTCATCGCCTCGGAGACCGGCAACAGCGCGGCCATCCCCGGCTCGATGATCCCGACGCTGACGCTGGCCCTGCCCGGCTCGGCCGCGGCGGCGGTGCTGATCGCGGCCATGTTCATCCACGGCATCCGGCCCGGCCCGATGCTGATGGTCGAGAACGCGCCCTTCCTGTTCCAGGTCGTGGGGATGCTGGTGCTGGCGACCGTGGCGATCACGATCTACGGCCTCGCGCTGACGCGACCCCTGCTGCGCGTGATGATGGTCCCGCGCGAGCGGCTGATGCCTGTCGTCTACGTCCTGTGCGTGATCGGGGCCTTCGCGATCACGCAGCGCATGTTCGACGTCTACGTGATGCTCGGCTTCGGCGTCGTCGGCTTCGTGCTGCGCGAGATGCGCTATCCCATGGCGCCGCTGGTGATGGGCATCATCCTGGGCGATCTGCTGGACGTGAACCTGCGCCGCGGGCTGGCCATCTCGGACGGCGACCCTGCCCCCTTCTTCACGCGCCCGATCTCGGCCTTGCTGTGTTTCCTGATCGTGCTGTCCATCGTCCTGAGCATCGCGCCGATCCGCCGCCGGATATCCGCCCTTGTCACACGCCCTTTCGAACGCCCCCGCCCGACAGGGCGCTAGGCCCCCCGCCACGGCGGGACGCAGCCGCAACGCCGAGCGCACCCGGGAGGCGATCCTGGCCGCGGCGCGCGCCGAATTCTGCGCCAATGGTCTCGGCGGCGCGCGGGTGGACGCCATCGCCCGGCGCGCCGGCGCCAACAAGCGGCTGCTCTACCACTACTTCGGCAACAAGGACGAACTCTACCGCGCCGTCCTGCGCGACGCCTATGTCGAGATCCGCCGCGGCGAGCGCGAGCTGAACCTCGAGGCGCTCGACCCGGACGAGGCCATGGACCGGCTGGTGCGCTTCACCTTCCGCCACTTCCTCGCCAATCCGTGGTTCACCTCGCTGTTGGCCACGGAGAACCTGCAGGACGCGGCCTTCCTGCGCTCGCTGCCCGACATCGGCGAGCTGCATTCGCCGCTGGTGGACCAGATCGCCGACATCCTCGCCAAGGGCCGCGCGCGGGGCGTCTTCCGCGACGGGGTCGACCCGGTGCAACTCTACGTCTCGATCGCGGCGCTGGGCTATTTCTACGTCTCGAACATGAAGACGCTGTCGGTCATCTTCGGCCGCGACCTCGGCGCCACCTCGATGGTGCAGGAGCGCGAGGCGCAGGCCGTGCAGATGGTGATGCGCTATCTGTGGCGGCCGGGTCCGCCGCAGACGCGCGCGGTCTGAAGCCCGCGCGGGCGGCGGACCACGCCGCGCAACGGCCCCGAGCCGTCCCGGCCGCCGTCGCCTGTCAGATGGATTCCTCGATCCAGCTGGAGATCGCGCTCTTCGGCGCGGCGCCGACCTTGGTGGCCGCCACCTTGCCGTCCTTGAACAGCATCAGCGTCGGAATACCCCGCACCCCGTATTTCGACGGAGCGCCAGGATTGTCGTCAATGTTGATCTTCACGATCTTGACCTTCTCGGCCATCTCGCCGGCGATCTCCTCCAGCGCCGGGCCGATCTGTTTGCAGGGGCCGCACCATTCCGCCCAGAAGTCGACCACGACCGGGGTCGACGACTTGAGCACGTCGGCTTCGAAGCTGGTGTCCGTCACGGCGACCGTGGACATGCCCTGGCATCCTTCCCGCTGTGCGACGCCCGAGGCGCCGCCGGTGGACGCAAGCTATGGTTGAGCCCCGACCCGGTCAAGCCGGACCCCGGCCGACGCTTCGGCGACCGCCCGGGCGAGCGCCGCGTCGAGCGCGGCGTCCGAGGGCCGGTCCAGCCGCGGCAGCGCGGTCCACAGCAGGGCCACGGTCACGGCGCGGCCCGGATGCAGGCGGCGCAGCGCCTCGCGGTAGGCGGCGAGCTGGCGCAGGTAGGGCTCGGGGGCGGCGTCGGGGCCGGGCGGCGGGGCGGCGTCGGTCTTGAAGTCCACCGCCAGCACCGTGTCGGGCCCCACATGCAGCCGGTCGATCCGGCCCGAGACGCGCAGCGGCCCCAGCGTCAGCGACACCGCCGCCTCGGCCAGCGCGTCCGCGCCGAAGGCGGCCGCGACGCCGGGCGCCGCCATCGCCGCCTCGGCCTCCAACAGCAGCGCCGCGCGCCCGGCCGCGTCGGCCCACGGGGCGAGGCGGTCGAGCAGCCGCGCCGCCAGCGCCGGGCGCGCGGCGACAGGGGCGTCGGGCAGGCGTTCGAGCAGCGCGTGAACGGCCGTGCCGCGGGCGCGGGCGCGTTCGGGGTCTGCGCCGCCGGGCGCGGCCAGGGGCGCATGTTCGGCCAGCGCGCCGGCGGCGCGACGAACGGGCGCCGGCGCCGGCGGCGACGGGGCGGCGTGCAGCCAGTCGGGAAGCGCCGGCGCCGCCGCGAGCGCGCTGGTCGGGCCCTGAACGGGCGCATCGCCGCCGGTCTCGAAACGCAGGGCGGCGCCCTCGAGGCCCTCCGGCGCGACGGCAGTCGCGACCGGCAGCCCCTCCAGCCCCCGCCGGACCAGCGCGTGCCACGTGACCGGCTCGGCGTCCTCCTGCGCGGGCTTCCCGGCGCCGCAGACGACCAGCCAGCGCTCGGCGCGGGTCATGGCGACGTAGAGGAGCCGTCGCCCTTCCTCCCGCGCCGCGGTCTTCGCAGCCTCCTTGGCGTCCACCAGCGCGGCGGGCTGCCTCGCCGACGTGCGCCACAGCGGAAACGCCCCCTGCGCGTCGCTCCCGGCCAGCAGGGCGCCCTCGCCGCGGCTCTGGAAGGCGCCGCAGTCGGGCAGCACGACGACGGGCGCCTCCAGCCCCTTGGCGCCGTGAACCGTCATGACCCGCAGCGCGCCGGCCCCGCCGTCCAGCTCGCGCTTGATCTGGAGGTCGCTGCGGTCGAGCCAGGCGAGAAAGCCCTCCAGCGTCGGCGTCTCCGCGGCCTCGTAGCCCAGCGCGGCGGCCAGCAACTCGTCCACCGCGTCCTCCGCCTCCGGCCCGAGGCGGGCGAGCAGCGCCTTGCGGCCGCCGCCGTCGGTCAGCGCGCGCTCGAAGAACTCGTAGGGCCGCAGGAAATCCGCGGCCGCGGTCGCCGCCTCCAGGCGCGCCACCGTCCCCGAGTGCTCCGGCGCGGCGCGCAGGGCGCCCCAGAGCGAGCCCTCGCGCTGCGCCGCGACCGCCTCCAGCGCCTCCAGCGACAGGCCGAACAGCGGCGAGCGCAGCAGCGCGGCCAGGGACAGGTCGTCCTCGGGCGTCAGCGCGACGCGGGCCAGCGCCGCGAGGTCGCGCACCGCGAGGTGCTCGCCAACCTTCACGCGATCCGAGCCCGCGACGTCGACCCTCAGCCGCTTCAGCTCGCGCACCAGCTCGCCGGCCAGCACGTCGCGCTTGCGCACGAGCACGAGAATGTCGCCGGCCGTCACGCGCCGGTCGGTTCCCGGCAGCGTCTCCTCGCGCAGCCAGCGGGCGATCTCGGCGGCGAGCATTCGAGCCAGCCGCAGCCGGGGGTTGGCCGGCGTCGGCGCGTCGAGCGGCGCGTCCCAGGGCGGCTCGGGCGGCGCGGGATCCTTCTCGAGCAGCGGCCAGAGATCGACCCGGGCGGGGATGCGGCGGGCGGCGCGGTGCATGGGCGCCGCTCCGCCGAGACCCGCGAAATCCTGGGCGAAGGTCGCGTCGACCGTCTGCAGGATCGCCGAACCGGAACGGAAGGAGTGGATCAGCGGCGTCGCGACGAAGGGCAGCCCCGCGGCGCGCAGCCGCCCGCCCACGGCGTCGCTGGTGCGGCCGAACAGGGCGGGCTCGGCCCCCTGGAAGCTGTAGATCGACTGCTTCTCGTCGCCGACCACGAACAGCGTGCGCGGCAGCGGCCCCTCGCCGGGGTCGCCGGCCAGCAGCGACTGCGCGAGCCCCAGCGCCACCGCCCACTGGGCGGGCGCGGTGTCCTGCGCCTCGTCGACCAGCACGTGCTCCACGCCCCCGTCGAGCTTGAACTGCGCCCAGGCGGCGGCGCCGTCGCCCTCCAGCAACGCGCGGGCGCGCTCGATCAGATCGTCGTAGTCGAGCAGCCCCGCCTCCGCCTTCGCCGCCTCGTAGGCGCGCAGGAAGGCGTGGCCGTAACCCCACAGCGTCAGGGCGCGGCGCGCGGCGTCGGCGGCCTCGGCGCGGCGGGCGAAAGCCTCGTAGCGGTCGGAGAGCGCGATCAGGCGCGGGCGGACGAAGGGCTGGGCGGCGTCGACGGCCTTCACCGGCACGCCGCCCCACTTGCGCGGCGCGCCGCCGGTGCGCAGCGCCTTCGTGAGGTGCGCCAGCGCGAGGTCGGGGTCCGGCTCGGCCAGCGCGGCGGCGAGCGGCAGGCCCACCCGGCCGTCGTTCGCGCCGCTGGCGCAGAGCACGCGCGCGACCTCGGCCAGCGCCGCGCTGTCCACGCCGTCCCAGAACCCGGCGAAGGGCGCCTCCCCCAGCGCCGCGGCGTCGATCTCGCAGGCGGCCAGCACGCGCGCCGCGTCGGCGGGGGGGCGGAACAGCGCGCGCCGGGCGAGGACGGCCTTGTGCAGCGCAGCCATGGTCTCCTCGACCGAGAGCGCGGCGAGGCGGTCGAAGGCGTCGTCGTCGCCGCGCTCCGCCGCCTCGGCCAGCCGGTCGCGGGCCTGCTCGGCGAGGCGGTCGCGCGCGGCGTCGTCGGCCAGCGCGAAAGCGGGCGAGACGCCGGCCTCCAGCGGAAAGCGGCGCAGGGCGGCGTCGCAGAAGGCGTGGATGGTCTGGACCTTGAGGCCCCCCGGCGTCTCCAGCGCCGCCGCGAACAGCCGCCGCGCCGCGTCGAGGTCCGCCATCCCCGCGCCCGGCGCCATGTCGTCGAGGGCGGCGAGGTCGGCGGCCAGCGGCGCGTCGTCGAGCAGCGCCCAGCGCCCCAGCCGCTCGGCGAGGCGGCGCTTCATCTCGGCGGCCGCGGCGGTGGTGTAGGTCAGGCACAGGATGCGCTCGGGCCGAACCCCGGCCAGCAGCAGCCGCGCCGCCCGGTCGATCAGCACGCGCGTCTTGCCCGAGCCGGCGTTGGCCGAGACCCATGCGGAGGTCAGCGGGTTGGCGGCGCGGCGCTGGGCGAGGCCCGCGTCGGCGATCGGCGCCGCGGTGGTCACGATCCGTCCTCCCATTCGCCGAAGCGGGAGAGGTGGTCGTAGTCGCCGTTCTCGCGCAGGAACCTGGGCCGGGCGCGGGCGGGATAGCCGGCGGCGGGGTCGTCGTAGGCGGCGATCAGGCGCAGCAGGCCCGCCCAGGCTTCCTCGGCCGCAGCCTCCGCGTCCGCCTCCAGCGGCTGCGCCGATCCGGCCTCGGCGCCGCCCAGGACGATGTGGGCCAGCAGCGCGGGGCGCGCGGGGCCGAGCGGCGCGAAGCCGCCGGCCATGGCGATGGCGCCCTCCAGCGGCAACTGCTTGGCGAAGGCCTCGATCTGCTTGTCGCTGGGGGCCGAGCCGGTCTTGTAGTCGTAAATGGCGACGCGCCCGTCCGGCAGCGGGTCGAGCCGGTCGGCGCGCGCGGTCAGGGTGAAGGCGGGCGCGGCGCTGGCGCGTACGCCCTTCTCCTCGACCAGCGAGGCTCCCTGGCGCATCGCGCGGCGGGCGGTCTCGCCGGCGACCAGCCGCGCCCGCGCCCGCTCCAGCCGCGCCCGCCACAGCCGGCGCAGGGCGGGCGTCGCCGCCTCGCCGTCCAGCGCCAGCGCCGCCTCGGCCAGCGCCGCCTCCGCGTCGGGGCCGCCGCGGGCGAGCCGCTCCAGCGCCCGGTGCAGCGCCCGGCCGCGGTCGCGCGCGTCCAGCGGCCGGCCCACGGGGTCGAGCGGGCGCAGGCCCAGCACCCGGCGGGCGTAGATGGCGAAGGGGTCGCGGATCAGCGTCTCGACCTCGGTGGCCGAGAGCTGGCGCGGGCGCAGCTTCACCGCAGGGCGAGGGCGGGGCCGCTCGGCGGGGGGAACGGTCCCGGCCAGCCGCTCAAGCGGCGCGACCAGCGCGAGCAGGTCCGCCCCGCGCGCCCGCATCGCCGCCAGCGCCCCCTCGCCCACCCCGCCGGTCAGGGTGACCAGCCGCTCCAGCCAGCGCGAGCGGTTGGCCGGCGCCCCGCCCTCGCGCAGGCGGCAGGACAGCACGACGCGGGGGCCGCACGCGGCGGTCATCACGTCATGGGCGCGCAGGCCGACCAGCCGCTCGGGCGAGGGCAGACCGATGGCCGCGCGCATGGGTCGGCTGAGCCACGGGTCGGGCGGCGGCGGGGCGGGCCAGACGCCCTCGACCAATCCGCCGAGGATCACGAGATCGGCCCGGGCCATGCGCGCGTCGAGCGGGCCGCGGATGGCGGCGCGGGGGTCGGGGCGGAAGGCGGCCTCGCGCGCATCGCCGGTCAGCGCGGCGGAGAACAGGGGCGGATACTCGGCGGGCGCGCAGGGGCCGTAGACCTCGGTCGCGGCGACGAAGGCGCGGGCGGATCGCTCGGCGGCCTCGCCTGCGGGCCCGCGCCAGAGCTCCGGCCCCGCCAGCGCCTCCGCCGCGGCGACATGGGCGGCGGCGAGGGCGCTCAGTTCGGGCGCCGTCGCGCCAAGGGCCGCGAGGCGCTCCAGCGCCGGAATCAGTTCGGCCGCGCGCGCCTCCGGGGCCACGCGGGCGGCGTCGGCGAGGCTGGCGACGTCGATGCGGCGGCGCAGGCCGTTCACCTCGAAGCGGCGGGCGGCGCGGACATGGACGCCGCGCCCCTCCCCTGCGGCGAGCAGCGGATGCTTCAGCAGCGCGATCAGGGCCACGGGGTCGAAAGGGCGGAAGGCGACGTCGGCGACGAGGCGCAGGAACACCCCCGGCGGGGTCAGGCCGAGGGGGCGGCCGCTGCTGTCGTCGGCCTCTATCCCCCAGCGACGCAGGGCGGCGGCGACGCGGCGGGCCAGCGTCCGGTCCGGCGTCACCAGCGCCGCCGTGCGCCCCTCGGCGAGCGCGCCGCGCATCGCGACGGCGACCGCCACCGCCTCGCGCCGGGCGTCGGGCGCCTCGACCAGCGTCAGGCCCGCCATCGCGGCGGCCGCCTCGGCGCGCAGGGCCGGCAGCGCGGCGCGCCAGCGGTCGGTGACCGGGGCGGGGCGGAAGGTCTGCGCCATGAGGCGGCGACGGGGATCGAGCGCGCGATCGGGCGGCGTCCACCACGCGACGTCGCCGGGTGCGAGGCCAAGGCGGTCCAGCAGGCGGCGAAAGCCGGCCCAAGGGTGCTCCTCGCCGATCTCCGCCCAGTCCTCCGCCGCGAGGCCGGGGGCGAAGCCGGGCAGCACCACCGCCCCCTGCGGCAGGCGCGCGACGACGGCGAGGTAGAGCGCCGTCGTCGCCCGGCTGCCGGTGGAGCCGGCGGCGATCACCGGGCCGGCGGGCGGCTCGGCGGCCCAGGCCGCGGCCAGCGCCTCGGCGGCCACGCGGCGGCGCGCCTCGGGATCGACGGCGCCGCCCTCGGCCTCGGCGAGGATCGCCGGCCACGCCTCGCGCAGGATCGCCATGAAGCGCAGCGTGACGTCCCAGTGGGCGGCGTGCTCGGGCGGCGCCGCCGCATCGAGCCGGGCCAGGTCGGCGCCCTCGCGCTGCGTCTCGTCGAGCAGGGCGGAAAGGGCCGCGGCCAGGGCGGGCGCGGCGGCGCGCGGCCCGTGCTCGGGGGCGTTGTCGAGAAAGGCGGCGACGAGGCGCGTCAGCCGCAGCGCCCGGCGGCGAGGTTCGACGGCGGGGGGCGCGTCGGTCGCCGGGTCGTCGGCGAGTTCGTCCAGCGTGCCGACACGCGGCAGCCAGCAGGCGTCGGTCCCGGCCTCGAAGGCCGCCACCACGGCGCGACGGGCGCGGTTGGTGTTCACGGTCAGCGCCACGCGCGCCAGCGCCTCGGGCGGGTGTTCGGCGAGGCGGTCGCGCAGCCCGGCCACCAGCGCGGCGGCGAAGTCCTCGCCCGGGGCGACGGCGAAGACGCGCGGGCGGGCGGCGGGCGGGAACAGCCTCACCGGACCGCCGCCTCCGCCGCGGCGAGGCCCGCGGGCGTGCCGACGTCGACCCAGCCGCCGGCGTGGATCGCCGCGCCGAGCCGCTCCGCCGCCAGCAGCCGGTCCCAGATCAGGTTGGTCGAGAAAGGCCCCTCCGGCGCGTCGGCGAAGGCGCGGGGATGGATCACCTGCGCGCCGGTGTAGACCCAGGGCGCCGTCTCGGCCGTCCGGCGGACCGGGCGGCCTGCGGCAAGGTCGAAGTCGCCCGGGCGGTCGTAGGCGACGGCGGCCTCGCGGCCGACCAGCAGCAGCAGCGCGTCCATCGCCGCCGGCTCCCACCCCGCGCGCAGGGCCGCGACGGGCGAGGGGCCGGTCCAGATCGCGTCGGCGTTCACCGCGAGGAAGGGTTCGGAGCCCAGCAGCGGCAGGGCGCGGACGATCCCGCCGCCGGTCTCCAGCAGCCCGTCGCGCTCGTCGGAGATCACGACGTCGGGGTGGCGGACGAGATGGGCGCGCATCGCCTCGGCGAAATGGTGGACGTTGACCACGATGCGCGCCGCCCCCCACGCGCGGCACAGCGCGATGGCGCGGTCGACCAGCGCGACGCCGCCGACCGTCAGCAGCGCCTTGGGCGTGCGGTCGGTCAGCGGCCGCATCCGCGTGCCCAGCCCCGCCGCCAGCACCATGGCCGTCCTCACGCCGCCAGCCCCAGCCGCGCCAGCGCCGCGGGCGCCGGCGCCGGCACCCAAGCGGCGACGAAGGCCCGCAGCGCGGCCAGCGCCGGATGCGCGAGATCGGCCTGCAGCACGCGCCAGACGCGCGGGAGATGGGAGAGGTGGCCGCGCTTGCCGTCCCGCACGGCGAGGCGCGCGAAGAGGCCGAGGATCTTCAGGCAGCGCTGCGCCGACAGCGCCGCGGCATCGGCGCGCGCGGTCGCGACGTCCTCGCCCCGCGCCGCCGCCCAGCGGTCGAACAGGGCGGCCGCGAGGGTCGGCGAGACGTCGCGACGCGCGTCGCCGGTCAGCGAGACGAGGTCGTAGACCGGCGCGCCGATCCGCGCGTCCTGGTAGTCGAGCAGGCCGACCCGCGCGAGCCCGCGCCGCTCGGGCAGCCAAACGAGGTTCTCGGCGTGGTAGTCGAGCAGCACGAGCGCCCGCCGGTCGCCCGCCGCCCGCGCCGTGGCCGCGGCGACCAGCGCATCGAACTCCGCCGCGGCGTCCGCCGAAGGCGCGGCCCCCACGGCGGAGGCCCACCAGTCGAGCGCGAGCCGCGCCTCGCGCCGCAGCACGGCCGCATCGTAGGCGATCGGGGCGTGGGCGCAGCCTTGCGCCTCGACGCGCGCCGGCGGCGGCTCGGCCTGCACGGCGAGCAGCACCTCAAGCGCCGCGTCGTAAAGCGCGGGCTCCGCAGCGGGATCGGCCGCGCAGACCCGCGCGAACAGCCCGTCGCCCAGATCCTCCAGCAGCGCGAAGCCCGCCCCGGGGTCGGCGGCGAGGATCGCCGGCGCCGAGAAGCCGCGCGCGCGCAGCCAGCCGGTCATGGCGACGAAGGGCGCGGTCGCGGCCCCCAGCGCCGGGTCGGCGTCCATCAGCACCGCGCCCGCCCCGCCCGGCCCGCCGTTCAGCCGCGCATAGACCCGCGGCGAGGCGTCGCCCGCCAGCGGCCGGACCGCGGCCCCGCCCCAGCCGGCGGCGCGCAGGAAGGCGGACGTCTCCTCGGCGCGCGGGCTCATGCGACGATCCCAGCCGCATCTCGGACCGCCGCCAGCGCGGCGGCCCAGCCGTGCCCTAGGGGCGTCAGCGTCAGGCGCCGCCCCTCGCCGGCGAAGTCGAGCCGCGCGAGCAGCGCCCGCTCCGGCAGATGCGGCCCCAGCCGGTCGGGCCACTCCACGAGGCAGATCGCCTCGGCGAAGGCCTCCGCAAGCCCCAGCTCCAGCGCCTCGCCGGGTTCGGCGAGGCGGTAGAGATCGGCGTGCAGGATGTCGGCCGCCGGCGTCTCGTAGCGCTGCGCCAGCGTATAGGTCGGCGAGGGGATATGCGTCTCGGGCAGCCCAGCATCGGCCAGCCGCGCGGCGATGGCGGCGCGCGCCAGCGCCGACTTGCCCGCGCCCAGCCCCCCCTCCAGCAGCAGCGCGTCGCCCGGGGCCAGCGCCCGGCCCAGCGCCGCGCCCACACGGTCGGTGGCGGCGGCGTCGGCCAGCAGCGCCTCCAGCGCGGCGCTCACCGCCCCTCCCAGGTCGACGGCTGCGCCGCGGGCAGGCGGCAGGTCAGCCGCGGCGTCCCGCCCCGGGGCAGGTCGAGCGTGATGCCGCCGCCCTGCGCCTCGGCCGCCCGGCGCGCCTGCGCGAGGCCGGGCGTCTCGGTGCGGCCGAGCGCCAGGCTGGGGCCAAGGCACCAGATGTCCAGCGTGTCGCCGCGGTCGTCGACGCCGATGGCCAGCGTCTCGCCCGGCGCGACGGTGGCGGTGGCGTCGGCGAGCATGTTGAAGATCAGCTGCCGGATGCGCGCCGGATCGCCCAGCGCGGCGGCGGTCTCGGGCAGGGGGCGCAGGTCGATCCTCACGCCGCGCTCGGCCAGCCGCCGCTCCAGCAGACCCAGCGCGCCCCGCAGGGCATGGGCCACCGCGACCGCGCCGCGCGCGCGCTCCACGATGCGGGGGCCTGTGGAGACCAGCGCCGCGAGGCTCTCCACGCCCTCCAGAAGCGCACCGGCGGCGCTGCGGATATTGTTGAGATAGGCCCGCTCGGCCGCGGCGTCGCGCTTGCCGCCGTCGGCCAGCGCCTCGGCGAAGCCCATGATCGCGTTGAGCGGCGTGCGCAGGCGATGCGAGATCTGGTCGAGCAGCGCGTCGCGCATGTCCTCCGCCGCCTCCAGCGTCTCGGCGCGTTCGCGCAGGGCCGCGGCGATGCGCTCGCCGTCGCTGACGTCGGAGAAGGCGGCGAGCGTCGAGCCGTCGGGCATCGGCGCGATGCGCGCCGACAGGACCCGCCCGTCCGACAGCGCCATGCGGTTGGTCGAGGGCTTGCGCCCGCCGCCGCCCGCGATCGCGTCGCGCACCGTCTCCCAGATCGGCGCTTCCGGCGCCAGCGGGGTGCAGGCGCGCTCGATGTCGCTCAGATGGCGCGGCGCGTCGTCGAAGCGGGCGCCGAGCCGCCACAGCTCGACGAAAGCGGGGTTGGCCATGCGCGTCTGCCCGTCCGGGCCGAAGACGACCACGCCATCGGCCAGCAGGTCGAGCGTCGCGCGCCGGACCTCGACGGCGGTGGAGCGCCAGCGCTGCAGCGCGATGGATTCGGTCACGTCCTCGAAGATGAAGGCGATCCCCCCAAGCGGATGGGGCCGGCCGACGACGTGGATGCTGCGCCCGTCGGGCAGCTCCCAGCGCTCCTCGTAGGAGGCGCGGGAGATGTCGTCGAACAGTGTGAACAGCGTCGCCCGCCAGGCGGGATAGTCGAGCTGCTCGGGCAACTGGCGCGCCTCGCGCAGCCGGTCGAGGGTCTCGCGCAGCGTCGGCCTGCCGGCGAGCCATGCGGGGTCGGCGCCGAAGATCTCGGCGACGGCCGGGTTGGCCAGCGTCAGCCGCCGCTCGGCGTCGTAGATCGCCAGCCCCACGCGCAGATGGGCGAAGGTCTCGGTCACCGTCTCGATGAAGCGGCGCAGCACCACGTCGGGCGGGCTCTGCCCGGAACGCTCGTCGACCAGCGCGACGAAGCGCCCGGCCCGCTCCAGATCCCGCTCGCCGGAAGGCTCCGCGCCCGGCTCTCCGACCGGCTCCCCCGGCGCGGCGACGCGACGCGCGGCCTCGCCCGGCGCCGCCGGCCGACCCCGCGCGCCCGCGCTCGACCAGCGGGTGGCGCCGGCGGCGTCGATCAGCCAGACCGGCGCGCCGGTGGCGTCGAGGGCGGCGCGCAGCGTCGCCGCCTCCGCCTCGGCCTCGGCGCGGGCGCGCTCGGAGACGTCGAGCGCGGCCGCGTGAACAGCGGCGTCGGTGAGGACCAGCGCGCATTCGCCGCCCTCCGGGCGACCGGTGATCTCGTGGGGCCCGGCGCCGGGCAGGGTCAGGCGCATCCGCATCGGATCGCCGCGGGCGAGCAGGGCGTCGAACGCCGCCGCCGCCGCGGGGTCTGCCTCGGCCAGCAGCGCCTGCAGCGCCGACGCCGGCGCGCCCGGGCGGGCCGCCTCGCCCAGCAGCGCCCGGGCGCGGGGCGTCGCCGACGTCACGCCCTGCCGGGTCACGCAGAGCCGCGCCTCGCCCATGGCGGCGCTCGGCGCCACGGTGCGCATCGCCATCGCGTCGATCACGCGGGCGATCATGCCCGCCCAACCGTCGCCGCGCGCTCCGTATCCTGGCATCGCGTCGCGTCCCTCCCGCAGGCCCGCATCGACCCGGCGTGGAAAGTATGCGGCCAAACGGCTTGCGACGGAAGATGAAGCATTCTGCGCAACTATGCCATGATAAAGGTCGTATCCCAGCTCAGACCGCATCGGGTTCGAAGCGGGGGTTCTCGCCCAGCGGCTGGCGCAGGACGGCGCGGCGCGCCACCACGGCGTCGCGTGGCCAGATGGCCGCGACCACCGCGCCCGTCGGGGCCGGCGCGCCGTCGGGCGGGGGCGCGAGGCGGGAGGCGTTTGCGAAGACGAGCCGGGCGCCGGTGCGCTCCAGCAGCGTCTTGGCGATGAACAGCCCCAGCCCCATGCCCTGATACTCCCCGTCGCGCTCGGCGCCGCGGCGGCCGCGACCGCGCGTGGTGACGTATGGGTCGCCCAGCATGTCGAGGACCTCGGACTTGAAGCCCGGCCCGTCGTCGCTGACCGAGATGCGCAGCGTCGCCTCGCGCTCTCGCGCCTCGATCCAGATCGTGGTGGCGGCGAAGTCGACCGCGTTCTGCACGAGATTGCGCAGACCGTGGATGATCTCGGACCGGCGCGCCACCACGGGCTGCGCGTCGCCCGCCTCCGAGGCGGGGCGGCCGTTGATCATGAAGACCAGCGCCTTGCCGCGGCCGCGGTGGGGACGGGCGGCCTCCTCCATCACCGTCAGCACCGGGGCGTGGCGCACCGTGGCGTCGCTGCGGCCGCCCTCGCTGAGATCGCGCAGGATCTCGCGGCAGCGGTCGGCCTGGGCCCGCAGCAGCGCGAGGTCCTCCGCGTGCTCGGGGTGGTCGCGCAACTCGCGCGCCAGCTCGCCCGAGACCAGCTTGATCGTCGCGAGCGGCGTGCCCAGCTCGTGCGCCGCCGCCGCGGCCATGGCGCCGATCGCGGTCAGCCGCTGTTCGCGCGACAGCGCGAGTTGCGCCGCCGTCAGCGCCTCGGCCATCCGCGCGGTCTCCACCCCGATGCGACGGGTGTAGATCGCCATGAACACGATGCCGACCGTCACCGCCGCCCACAGGCCGAGCAGGTAGAGGTCGGGCGGCCGCAGCGCCTCACCGGTCGCGATGAACACCAGCGGTCGGTGCGCGACCAGAAGCACCGACGTCGCCGCCATCGCCGCCGAGGCCAGCGCGAGCGTCGAGCGCAGCGCAAGAACGCTGGCCGCGATGGTGACCGGCGCGAGCAGCAGCACCGCGAAGGGATTCGTGAGACCCCCGGTCAGCGCCAGCAGCAGCGCCAGCTGGGCGGTGTCGAACATCAGCGACAGCATCGCGTCGCGCTCGTTCAGCCGTTTGCTGGGGGGGTGCAGCGCGCCCAACGTAAAATTGACCGCCGCCGGCGCCGCGATCACGGCGAGGCACCAGCCGAGCGGCAGGTCGATGCCGAAGCCGAAACGGGCCGCGAGCACCGCCGCCGCCTGCCCGCCGAGCGCCACCCACCGCAGCGTCATCAGCGTCCGCAGGCGCACCCAGTGGCCGCGCGCCTCCGGGTCGGGCGGGGCGAGGCTGGACGCGCGCGCCGCCGCGCGCCATGTATCGCCGCGTTCGGTCATCGGCGCAGTATCGACCGCCCGCCGGCGGCGCGCCAGCGGCTTACCCCGCGCGCCATCGCCGCGCGTCAACGTCCGGAGGCTCGCCCGTGTCCCGTCCAGCGTCCCGTTCGCTTCACCCCGCGGTCTACGCTGTGGCCGGCGTGCTCGCCCTCGCGGCCGGCGCCTCCGCCTGGCTCGTGTTCGGCGCGCGCGGCGACGGGCTGGCGGAATGTCGCGAGGGCGGCGGTCTGGTCGGCGCCAGCGTCGGCGGCCCTTTCACCCTGACCCGCGCCGACGGCGTGCGCGTGACCGACCGCGAGGTCATCGACCGGCCGACGCTGCTCTATTTCGGCTTCACCCATTGCCCCGACTTCTGCCCGGCGGACGCGCTGGTGATGGGGCAGGCGGCGGACCTGCTGGCCGAGCGCGGCGTGGCGATCAACACCGCCTTCATCACCATCGACCCGGCCCGCGACACGCCGGAGGTGGTCGGCTATTTCGCCGACGCGATGCACCCGGACATGATCGGGCTGACCGGTTCGGAGGAAGACGTCGCCGCGGCCGCCCGGGCGTGGCGGGTCTATTACGCGCGGTCGGGGACCGATCCCGACTACTACCTAATGGACCACTCGACCTTCACCTACCTCGCAGCGCCGCAGACGGGCTTTCTCGACTTCTTCCGACACGGCTCGACGCCCGAGGAGATCGCCGACCGCGTGGCCTGTTACGCCAAGGCGTTGGGGTGATTTGACAGGTCGGGCGCCCAACTCCATAACCGAACGAAATGTCGCAGCCGCGCGACTGTCGCAGGGAGCACGCCGCATGGAAGACGCCGCCGCCGAGCCCGGCGCAGACCGCAGCCTGCTCATCGTCGACGACGACGAGGCGTTCCGCCGCCGTCTGGCCCGGGCGATGGAGAAGCGCGGCTTCGACCCCGTTCTGATGGCGGAGAGCGTCGCCGAGGGCCTGAGCGTCACGCGCCAGACCCCGCCCGCCTTCGCGGTGATCGACCTGCGGCTTGAGGACGGCAACGGCCTCGACGTGGTCGAGGCGCTGCGCGAGACGCGCCCCGACAGCCGCATCGTGGTCCTGACCGGCTACGGAGCCATCGCGACGGCCGTGGCCGCGGTGAAGATCGGCGCCACCGACTACCTCTCCAAGCCCGCCGACGCCGACGACGTGGAGGCCGCGCTGATGTCGCGGCCCGACGACAAGCCGGCGCCGCCAGAGAACCCGATGAGCGCCGACCGCGTGCGCTGGGAGCACATCCAGCGCGTCTTCGAGCTGTGCGACCGCAACGTCAGCGAGACGGCGCGGCGGCTTAACATGCACCGGCGCACGCTGCAGCGCATCCTCGCCAAGCGCTCGCCGCGCTGACGCGGGCTTCAGGCGTAGGCGAAGCGGATCGGCTGGGCGCCTTCCCAGAGCACCTTCTCGCCGAGCGCGCGGAGGTTCTCGAGCCCTGAGATCAGCGTCAGGAAGTGGTTGCCGGCGAGCTGGCCCATCTTCGACGAGAAGGCGAGGCCGCCATAGGCGAGGATGATCTCGGTCTCGCTGATCCCGCCGGGATAGAGCAGCATCTGCCCCGGCGCGGGATGGCTGGTGTGGTTCTCGTAGCCGACGCCGAAATCGCGATCGCCCAGCGGGATCCACACGCCCTCGCCGCTCCAGCGGACATGGACCAGTTTGCTCTCGAAGGGCATGGCGGCGCGGAAGGCCGCGCAGGTCTTGGGCGCGGCGGCCTCCTCGAGGCGGGCGCGAAAGGTGAAGCCGCCGGCCTCGACGATCATCTCGGTCATGGGGGGAGCGTTTCCGTTGCTGCAGGGCCGCCGACCATCGCGCCCCGCGGGACCGGCGGTCAAGCTCACCAGAAGCGGCTGCCGGGAACGCCCTTGAAGGGGCCGGCGAGATCGGGCGTGATCCAGCCCCCGTAAAATCCTCCCGGCTGGGCCACGACGGTCGCGCCGTCCACCGTGCACGCGTCGAAAGGGGCGGCGTGGAAGGCGACGAAGCCCGCCATCGCGGCGAAGGCGGCGGTGGGCCAGTCGTAGCGCCACGCCGCGTCGGGCAGCGTCTCGGCCCCGACGATCACGTCGAGCGCGGTCGCCTGCCCCTTCCACTCGCAGAGCGACCGCCCGCCGGAGGGGCGCAGGCCGGCGCGCACGTCCCCGGGCGGGAAGTAGTAGACCGGCGGATGGCTGGTCTCGAGCGCGCGGAAACCCCGCCGCGTCTCGGCGACCACGCCGCCGCTGTGGACGATGCGCAGGAGCCGCGTGGTCGGCTCGGCGATCGCGGGGCGGGGATAGGCCCAGACGCTCTCGCGGCCGGGGCCGGCGGGTTCGGGCGTGACGCCGGGGGGCAGGGTCATGGTGGGCTCCGATTGGGCGGCCCGGATGGTGGCGCGCAAGGGCGCGACGTCGAGGCGGTGGCGGCGAGGCCCGACCGGCATATGTGCGGCGCACCAGTCAGGAGCCGCCGATGCTCTCGCCGCATGACCGCGCCCATGTCGACCGCCTCGCCGGGCTGATCCGCGGCGCGCTGCGCCCGGCGCCGGGTCGCGGGCGCGTGGCGCTGGCTCTGGTCTGGGGCGCGCTCTGCCACGCCGTCTTCGCCGCGGCGGTCCTGGCGATGATGACGGCGATGTTCTTCGGCATGAGCGAAAGCCTCGGGACCGTCCCCTGGCCCTGGGCTGCGCTGTCGAACGCGGCGCTGATCGCGCAATTCCCGCTGGCCCATTCGCTGCTGCTGACGCCCCGCGGCGGCCGGCTGCTCGCCCGCCTCGCCCCGGGCGGCCATGGCGGCACGCTCGCGACCACCACATACGCCATCGTCGCCTCGCTGCAGCTGCTGGCGCTGTTCGCGTTGTGGACGCCCAGCGGGATCGTCTGGTGGCGCGCCGAGGGCTGGGCGCTGTGGGCGGTCTGCGCGGCCTACGCCGCCGCGTGGCTGCTGCTGGGCAAGGCCAGCTTCGACGCGGGCGCGGAGGTGCAGTCGGGCGCGCTGGGGTGGCTGTCGCTGATGCGCGGGGCGCGCCCCGTCTTTCCCGACATGCCCGAGCACGGGACATTCCGCGTGATCCGCCAGCCGATCTACGTCGCCTTCGCGCTGACGCTGTGGACCGTGCCGGTCTGGACGCCGGACCAGCTCGCGCTGGCGACGGGCTACACCGCCTACTGCCTGCTGGCGCCGAGGCTGAAGGAGCGTCGCTTCGCGGCCCGCTACGGCGCGCGCTTCGCGGCCTATCGCGCGCGCACGCCCTACGCCCTGCCGCGGCTGCGATCGCGCGACGCGATGGGGCCCATCGGCGAGAAGCGTTGGCGCGACGGGGGCGGCGGGGGCTAGCGTCGCGGGCAGGAGGATCGCCCCATGAACTACGTCCTGCACGTCGCCGACACCGCCTATTCCAGCTGGTCGCTGCGCGGCTGGCTGGCGCTGCACGCCTTCGGCCTGCCCTTCGAGCACCGGCTGCACCGGCTCTACGAGCCGGACATGGACGCCTTCCGCGCCGCCCATGAGCCGGCGCGCACCGTGCCCGCGCTGGGCTGGCGCGAGGGCGGCGAGGACGTCTTCGTGTGGGACTCGCTCGCCATCGTCGAGACGCTGGCCGAGCGCCACCGCGACGCCGGCCACTGGCCGGAGCCGCCGGCCGCCCGGGCCGCGGCGCGGGCGCTGGCGGCGGAGATGCACAGCGGCTTTCGCGACCTGCGCGTCGCCGCGCCGATGAACACCCACCGTCGCGATCGCCCCGCCCAGACCCCGCCGAGCGACGGCGTGCGCGCCGATCTTGCGCGGCTCGAGGCGCTGTGGGGATGGGCGCGCGGGCGCTGGGGCGCGGGCGGGCCCTATCTTTTCGGCGCCGCCTTCACCGCGGCGGACGCCTTCTTCGCCCCCGTCGCCTACCGCGTCACGGGCTACGCGCTGCCCGTGGCCGGGCCGGCGCGCGCCTACGCCGAGGCGCTGCAGGCGCACCCCTCGGTAGCGGCATGGGCGGAGATGGCCGACGCGGACGCCCGGCGCATCGACCGCTACGAACGCATTTGACTTGAAACCAACTTCGGCGGCTAACGCGGCGCTAACCCGCCCCCTGTAGAACCTGTGTCGCGCTGAGGCGCAGGTTTTGGCGTCGTGTCCGGGCCGGCGTTGCGTGACGGCCCCCACCGCCTCCTCATGTCGAGGAGGCGGGAGGGGTCGTCGCCGTTTCCGGGACCAAGGCGCCGGGGTTCATGATCCCCGCCGGGTCCAGCGCCCGCTTGATCGCCCGCATCGCCGCCAGTTTCGCCGGATCGCCGTAGCGCGCGAGGTCCGCCGTCTTGGCGCGACCGATCCCGTGCTCCGCCGAGATCGATCCGCCGAAGCGGTCCACCATGTCGTGCACCGTGCGAATCGCCGCGTCGCGCAGGGGCGCGAAGTCGATCGCCTTCCCGCCCTCGGGCGGGAACAGGTTGTAGTGCAGGTTGCCGTCGCCCATGTGGCCGAAGCAGTTGACGCGCAGCCGCGGCTCCAGCGCGGCCACCGCGGCGTTGGTCGCGTCGATGAAGTCCGGCAGCGCCGACAGCGGAACCGAGACGTCATGGCTGGCGACGGCGCCGACGTGATGGTTCGCCAGCGGCATGTCCTCGCGCACGCGCCAGAACGCCTGCGCCTGGGCCGCGTTCTGGGCGATGGCGGCGTCGGTCACCTCGCCCGCCTCCATCGCCGCCGCCAGCGTCTCGGCCAGCGCGTCCTCCAGCGGCCGGCCGGCGCCGACCTCGACCAGCGCGCACCACGGCGCGGTCACGGGCGGACGGGGCGTGTCGGGGTGGTTCGCGGCGAGAAAGGCCAGCCCCTGCCCCGCGATCAGCTCGAACGCCGACACCGCCTCGCCCAGCGCGTCGCGCAGGCGGCGCAGCAGCGCGCCCGCGGCCGCGGGCGAGGCGACGGCGCAGAAGGCGACGGCGACATGGCGCGGCCGGGGAAAGAGGCGCAGCGCGGCCGCCGTGATGATCCCCAGCGTGCCCTCCGAGCCGATCAGCAGATGGCGCAGATCGTAGCCGGTGTTGTCCTTGCGCAGCGCCCTGAGCCCCGACATCACGGAGCCGTCGGGCAGCACCGCCTCGACCCCCAGCGTCAGGTCGCGCGCGTTGCCGTAGCGCAGCACGTTCACGCCGCCCGCGTTGGTCGCCAGCAGTCCGCCGATCCGCGCCGAGCCCTGGCTGGCCAGCGAGAGCGGGAACAGCCGGTCCACGGCCTCGGCCGCCGCCTGGGCGTCCTGCAGGATCACCCCGGCCTCGACCACCATCGCCTCGTCGTCGGGGCTGACGCGGCGGACGCGGTTCAGCCGCTCCACCGACAGCACAACCGGCGGCGGGCCGTCCGGCGCGATCTGCCCCCCGACGAGGCCGGTGCCCCCGGCCCACGGCACGACGCCGACGCGGGCCTCGGCGCAGCGGCGCACGACCTCGGCCGTCTGCGCGACGTCGGCGGGGCGGGCGACCAGCGCCGCCCGGCCGCGCAGCCGGCCGCGGGGTTCGACGAGATAGGCTTCGGCCTCGGCGGGCTCGCGCATGCCGGCGGGGCCGAGCAGGTCGCGAAGGGAAGCGAGGAAGGCGGGGTCTGGCGTGTTCGTGGTCATGGCGCGCACCCTAACGCGGCGCTGCGGCGCGGCGAAGACGGTCGGCGATGGCTTCGCCCAGTCCGGTGGCCGGAATCGGCGCCACCGCGATCACGCCGCGCCCGCCAAGCGCCGCGTCGAGCGCGCGCAGATGGGCGAACAGATTGGCCCCGGCCTCGGCCAGATCGCCTGAGGGCGACAGGTTCAGCGCCGGCCCCGGCCGCTGCGGCTGCGGCTGCGGCTGCGGCCCGAAGCCGAGCCACGCCTCGCCCGGCGCCGGCCCCGCGGCGTCGAGCCGCAGCCGCGCGCCGGGCGCGTAGTGGCTGGCGAGTTGACCCGGCGCCGTCAACCGCGGGCCCGCCGACCCGCGCAGCAGCGGCGCGCCCAGCGCCGCCTCGACCGCCTCGGCCGGCAGGCCGCCGGGGCGCAGCAGCCGCGCGCGGTCGCCCTCCAGGCCGACGATGGTCGATTCCAGCCCCACCGCGCAGGGACCGCCGTCGAGCACCCCCGCGATGCGCCCCGCCAGTCCCTGCAGCACATGGTCGGCCGTGGTCGGCGAAACGGCGCCGGAGGGGTTGGCCGACGGCGCCACCACCGCCGCGCCCACCGCCGCCAGCAGCGCGCGCGCCAGCGGATGGGCAGGCGCGCGCACCGCGGCCGTGGGCAGGCCGGCGGTCGCCGCGGGGCTCAGCGCGGCGCCGGGTCGCAGCGGCGCCACCAGCGTCAGCGGTCCCGGCCAGAAGACGGTCGCCAGCCGGCGGCCGAGCGGACCGATGTCGGCCAGCGCCTCGGCGCCGGCGAGATCGACGACATGGGCGATCAGCGGGTTGTTCGCCGGCCGCCCCTTGGCGCCGTAGAGCGCGGCCACGGCGGCGTCCGAGGCGGCCAGCGCGCCGAGCCCGTAGACGGTCTCGGTCGGGAAGGCGACAAGCCCCCCCGCCCGCAGCGCCGCCGCCGCCTCGTCCAGCTCCGCCGCCGCCCAGCGCCGCGTCATGGCCCCGCCCGTCCCCGCGCCTTCCCCCTCACGCGCCGCGGCCCTATCATCGCCGGGCAGAGCCCGCCAGACGGCGACGGAGCGCCCATGTCCTTCCAACCGCCGGCCGGCGAGATCGCCTTCACGCTCGACCGCATGGTCGCCGCGCCGCCGCTGCACGGGACCGACCGCTTCGCCGACGCCGCCCCGGACGCCCGCGACGCCGCCTTCGCCGAGATCGGGCGCCTCTGCGCCGAGGTCCTCGCCCCGTTGAACGCCCCCGGCGACCGGGCCCATGCGCGGCTGGAGAACGGCGTCGTCCGCGCGCCGGAGGGCTTCCGCGAGGCCTATGCGGCGCTCGGCGAGGGCGGCTGGATCGGGCTGGCCGCGGACCCGGCCCATGGCGGGCTCGGCCTGCCGCAGACCTTCGCGGTTGTGGCGCAGGAGATGATGGCGGGCGCCAACCTTTCGCTCGCCAACGCCGCGCTGCTGACCAACGGCCAGATAGAGGCGCTGGAGACCCATGCGCCGGACTGGATCAAGGCGCTCTACCTGCCGCGGCTGATCGCCGGCCGCTGGACCGGCACGATGAACCTGACCGAACCGCAGGCCGGCAGCGACGTGGGCGCGCTGACCACGCGCGCCAAGCCGGACGGAAGCGGCGCGTTCCGGCTGACCGGGCAGAAGATCTACATCACCTGGGGCGACCACGACCTCGCCGGCAACGTCTGCCATCTCGTGCTCGCGCGGCTGCCCGACGCGCCGGCCGGCGCGCGGGGCGTCTCGTTGTTCCTCGCGCCGAAGCTGTTGCCCGACGCCGCCGGCGAGCCCGGCGCACGCAACGCGCTGCGGGTCGTGTCGCTGGAGCGCAAGATGGGGCTGAACGCCTGCCCCACCTGCGTCATGGCCTACGAGGGCGCGACCGCCTGGCTGATCGGCGAGCCGCACCGCGGGATGGCGGCGATGTTCACGATGATGAACAACGCCCGCGTCAACGTCGCCGCGCAGGGGGTGGGCGTCGCCGAGGCCGCCTTCCAGAAGGCGCTGGCCTATGCGCGCGAGCGGCGGCAGGGCCGCACGCCCTCGGGCGACGGCCCCATCGCCGGGCACGCCGACGTGCGGCGGATGTTGCTGGAGATGAAGACCCTGACCATGGCCGCCCGCGCGGTCGCCTACGCCTGCGGCGTGGCGCTCGACCTCGCCCGCGCCGCGCCGGACGGGGCGTTCTGGGCCGCGCGAGGGGCGTTCCTGACCCCTGTCGCCAAGGCTTTCTGCACCGACGTCGGCTGCGCGGTCGCCAGCCTCGGGGTGCAGGTCCACGGGGGCCTCGGCTTCTGCGAGGACGGCGGCGCGGCGCAACTGATGCGCGACGTGCGCATAACCCCGATCTACGAGGGGACCAACGGCGTGCAGGCGATGGACCTCGTGGGCCGCAAGCTCGGCGACGGCGGCGCGGCGGCGCGGGCGCTGCTGGGGGAGATCGCGGCGACGCCGGGGCTGGAGGCGGCCCATGCGGCGCTGGCGCGGGCGACGGACTGGATGCTCGCCGCGGAGCCGGTCGAGCGGCAGGCCGGCGCCGCGGACTATCTGACCGCCTGGGGCCTGACGCTGGGCGGCGCGGCGCTGGCGCGGGGCGCGGCGGCCGACCCGGCGCGCGCGCCGCTGTGGGCCTTTTACGCCGGCCGAGCGCTGCCGCGGGTGGGCGGCCTCTGCGCGGCGGCGACGGCCGGCTCGACGGCGCTCTACGCCCTGTCCGCCGAAGCGCTGGCGTCATGACCGCCGCCGCCCGCATCGACCCCCTGCGCTATCCGTTCGAGCCGCCCGTCCCGGGCGCGGCGGTCGAGGTCGCCGAGGGCGTGCTCTGGCTGCGCCTGCCGCTGCCGATGGCGCTCGACCATGTGAACCTCTACGCGCTGGACGACGGCGACGGCTGGACGCTTATCGACGCCGGCCTCTCCTGGGGCAGGGGGCGCGAGGCGCTGGCGGCGCTGCGCGCGGGGGCGCTGGGCGGGCGGCCGATCCGGCGGCTCGTCCTCACCCACCACCACCCCGACCATGTGGGCATGGCCGCGACGCTGGTCGCCGAGGGCGCCGAGTTGTGGGCCACGCGCACCGCCTGGCTGTTCGCGCGGATGCTGACGCTCGACCACCACGACCGCCCGACCCCGCAGGCGCTCGCCTTCTACGCCGCCGCCGGCTGGCCGGCGGAGCGGCTGGCCGCCTACGCCGCGGCCGAGCCCTTCAACTTCTCCCGCGTCGTGGAGAAGCTGCCGCAAGGCTTCCGGTCGCTGGCCGAGGGCGACGTTCTGACCATGGGCGGGCGGCGCTGGCGCGTGCGGCTGGGCGGCGGCCACGCGCCGGATCACGCCAGCTTCTGGGCCGAGGACGGGTCGCTCGTGCTGACCGGCGATCAGGCGCTGCCGCGCATCTCGCCCAATGTCGGCGTGTATCCCACCGAGCCCGAGGCCGACCCGCTGGCCGACTGGCTGGAGGCCTGCGCCCGCCTCGGCGCCCTGGCCGACGACGCCCTGCTCGCCCTGCCCGGTCACCAGCGGCCGTTCCACGGGCTGGCGACGCGCTTCGACGCCATCGCGCGCGAGCACGCCGAGGGGCTGGCGGCGCTGCGACGGCTGCTGCGCGCGCCCGCGACGGTGGTCCAGTGCTTCCCCGCGCTCTATCGCCGCCCGATCGGCGACGGCGAGTTCGGGCTGGCGACGGCGGAGACGATGGCGCATCTCAACCACCTCGCCCGGCGCGGCGAGGCGATGTGGGACCCTCGGCCCGACGGCGCCCGCCTCTGGCGCCTCGCCTGAGGGCGCCTCAGACCAGCCAGCGCAGCAGGATCATCACCGAGGCGAAGGCGGCCAGCGCGAGGATCAGCGGGCGCACCGAGCGCCCGCCCAGCCGGCGCATCGCCGGCCGCGCCAGGCCGAAACCCAGCGCCATCGCCGGCGCCATGGCGAGCGCGAACGTCGCGTCCCCCGTTCGCACCTGCCCCCGCCACGCGAGCGCGCCGAGCGAGAGCGCGATGCCGATGATGAAGAAGGCGTTCAGCGTCGCCCGCGCCCGCGCCGGCTGGGCGTGCTGGTAGAGCAGCGCCATCGGCGGCGCCCCCACCGAGGTCAGCGTGCCGGTCAGCCCCGACAGCGCGCCGGCGCCGACGAGGCTCGGCAGGGTGATCGGCAGCCGCAGGCCCGACAGGCTGAGCGCCACGCCCACCAGCACCGACAGCGCCACCAGCACCGCCACGGCGCCCGGGTCCGGCGCGAGCGCCACCACGCCCGCGGCCATGAAGGCGCCCGCCGCCCGCCCGACCAGCGCCGGACCCAGTTCGGGCAAGGCGACGTCCGCGAGGCGCGGCATCGACAGCAGCGTCACCGGCAGACCGATCAGCAGGATGCCCGCGGGCATCTTCTCCGGGGCGATCAGCGCGATCAGCGGAGCGATAACCATGCCGAAGGCGCCGCCCGTGGCGCGCTGGGTCAGCACGCCCATCACCACAGCGGCCGAACTCAGCGCCCAGACCGCGGGCGAGACGCCAGCCAGCGCCAACAGGCTCATGTCCGCGGGGCGGCGCTGGGAAAGAGGAACAACACCGCCGCGCAGGCGATCAGCGCGATGGCGACCGGCACTGGGGCCAGATGCGCCGCCAGCACGGCCCCGGCCATGCCGAGCGCGCCGCTCCAGCCGCCGAGGCGCAGGTCGCGCATCCGCTTGGCGGCGACGTTGAGAAACAGCGCCAACATCACCCAGGCCGTGGCGACCCGGCCGACCGCATCGAGCGTCCCCTCGGCGTTGGCGACGTCGCTGACCGCCGCCAGCGCCAGCACGGCCGTCAACGGCCCAAGCGCCAGCCAGCGCACGCGGCCCATGCGGCCGGCGGTCCAGCGGCCCGCCACGTCGAGCGCCATGTCGCGCGCGACCGCCAGCGTCGTCGACCGTCTCGCCCTGTCCAGCAACATCGCCGCCCGCCCGCAATGGCTCGGCATGACAGCAAGCGCGACGCAGCCCCGCGTCAAGGCCGACCCGCCGCGGCGAGACCCGCATCGAGGCAGGCGGCGACCGCCGCGGCGAGGCGCGCCGTCGGCCAGTCGGGGCCCGGCGGCGGCACGTGGAGAAAGACCACCGCCCGCGGCCGCGGCGAAAGCGTCAGCGCGCTCCAGTAGGCGGTGTCGCACACGTAGCGGCCGGCGTCCTCCGACAGCCGCGCCGGGGCGCCGGTCGCGCGGATGGCGTCCAGCGCGGCGGCCCAGGGCCAGAGCCCGTGCAGCGCTCCGGGCCCCTCGCCGACATGGGCGGGGCGGCGGCCGACGCGCTCCAGCCGCAGGCGCGGCTCGTCGGCGAGACCGCTCAGCAGCAGGACGTCCGCGCGCGCCTCGGCGACGGCGCGGGCCAGCGCGACGGGTGCGGCCTCGTGGTCGACCGGCAGGATCGCGGTGGCGAGGTCGGGGCGCGCGGCGGCGAGCGCGCGCACCGCCTCGCCGCTGGAGTTCACCGTCCAGCGGCGGAATGGTCCGAAGCCCGTGAGCAGCGCCCTCACGGCGCGCGGTAGGCGACGCGCCAGAGCGCGCCCGCCGCCGGGTCCGCGATCAGCAGCGAGCCGTCGCGCAGCATCGCCACGCCCGTCGGACGGCCGTCCCAGCCCTCGGCGAAGGTCTCCACCGTGACGCCGCCCCCGGCGTCGGCGAAGGCGACGCTGACCCGGCCCGCGCCGCCCTCGGGGCCGGGATGGGCGAGGAAGACCGCGCCGCGATAGCGCTCGGGAAACATCGCCCCGGCGTTCACGGCGAGCCCGGCCGGTGCGTCGTCGGGCGCGAACTCGGCCGCGGGGAAGCTCGGGTCGTCCGGCGGCGGGCTCGCGAGCCACTCGGGCGCGCGCACCCGCCCGCCCGCATACCACGGCGCGCCGAAATGCGCGCCGGGCCCGGCGGCGCGGTTCAACTCGCCCGGCGCGTCGGGGCCGGCGTCGGTCAGCCAAAGCGCGCCCGTCGCGGCGTCGAAGGCGAGCCCGCCCGGCGCGCGCAGGCCCAGCGCGTGAACCTCCCGCGCAGCGCCGTCCGGGGACATGCTGACGACCCCGCCGACCCCGTGCGCCTCGCGCAGCGCCAGCGCGCCCGGCTCGGGCGCGTCGGGCGCGCCGAGGGCGACGTAGAGCCGGCCGTCCGGGCCGACCGCGCAGGCGCGCGCCGCCGCGTCGCCCGCCGCCGCCGCGCCGGGGGCGAGATCGCCCCGCGCGACCGCCGCGAAGGCGGCGATGGTGGGACTGTCGAAGAAGAACTCGGCGGCGGGAAAGGCCAGCACCCGGTCGCGCTCGGGGACGTAGAGAAAGCCGTCGCGGCCGAAACAGGGCGCGCCCGGCCCGTCGAGGGCGACGTTCGGCGCGAAGTCCTTCACGTCCTCCGCCACGCGGTCGAGGTTGCGGTCGGCCACGGCCCAGACCCGGTTCTCGGCCCCCGCGACGAAGACCACCGCCCCCTGCGGCCCGACGGCGAGGCTGCGCGCGCCGGGGACATGGGCGAACGGCGCCATGTGGAAGCCGTCGGGCAGCGCGACCGAGGCGACCCGGTCGCGCAGCGCCTCGACCTCCGGCCCGTCCTGCGCCACCTGCGTGAAGGCCGGCGCGTCGCCCTGGGCGGCTGCGGCCAAGGGCGCCAGCAGCGCCCAGCAGAGCAGAGCGTGAAATCGCATGGGGCCGTCCTCCCTCGAACCCGGTCAGCCGCCGCCTCGGAATCGCAGGAACGCGACGCCATGGCAAGCGCGGCTTCCCCTGCGGCGCCGGGCCGGCTAAGCGGATCGCAGGAGGAGCGCTGGATGCAGTTGCACGCGGAGAGCTTCGGCGCAGGCGAGCCGCCGCTGCTGATCGCCCATGGCTTGCTGGGCTCGGCGCGCAACTGGGGCGCGCTGGGGCGGCGGCTGGGCGCGAAGCGGCGCGTCATCGCGGTGGACATGCGCAACCACGGCGACAGTCCCCGGGACGACGACGCCGGATACCTCGCCATGGCGGGCGACCTCGCCGAGACCATCGCCGCGCAGGCCGGCGGACGGGCCGACGTGCTGGGCCACTCGATGGGCGGCAAGGCGGCGATGGCGATGGCGCTGACGCGGCCCGAGGCGGTGGGGCGGCTCATCGTCGCCGACATCGCGCCCGTGGGCTACGACCACTCCCACGCCGACACGCTGGCGGCGATGGCCGCCCTCGACCTCGCCGCCGTCACGCGCCGCGCCGAGGCCGACGCCGCGCTGAAGGCCGGCATCCCCAACGCGGCGATGCGGGCCTTCGTGGTCCAGAACCTCGTGGTCGAGGACGGCCGCGCCCGCTGGCGACCCAACATCGCCGCGCTGGCGGCGGGCATGGAGGCCCTCGTGGGCTGGCCGCGGGGCCCCTGGACCCCCTTCGCCGGCCCGACGCTGTTCCTGCGCGGCGGCGCCTCGGAGTATGTGACGCCCGCCATGCACGGCGCCATCCGCGCGCTGTTTCCCGCCGCGCGGATCGAGGCGCTGGAGGGCGCCGGCCACTGGCTGCACGCCGAGCAGCCGGAGCCCTTTCTCGCCGGCGTCGAGGCCTTTCTCGACCGCTGACCTCAGGCGGCCATGCCCCGCCGGTCGCGGAACGCCCATGCCGGGATCGCCAGCGCCGCGGCGAAGCCCAGCAGCGGCAGCGCCGACTGGGCCGCGGCGACGGCGCCGATCACGCGGCGGTCTCCACCGGCGGCCAGCGCCACCGCCTCGGTGGTCAGCGTGACGACCCGGCCGCCGCCGATCAGCAGCGTCGGCAGATATTGCGCCACCGACACCGCGAAGCCCACCGCCGCGGCGGTCAGCAGCGGGCGGAGCAGCATCGGCGCCCGCACCGCGAGGAACACCCGCGCAGGCCCCGCCCCCAGCGCGGCGGCGGCGAGGCCGTAGCGCCCGTCCCAGGCCCGCCACGCGCCCGAGAGCGACAGGAACACATAGGGCGTGACGAACACGGCATGGGCGGCCGTCACGCTCCAGCGCCCGCCGTCCAGACCGGCCGCAAGCGCCAGGGTCTGCAGCCCCATCAGAAAGGCCGCCTGCGGAACCAGCAGCGGCAGATAGAGCGTCAGCAGCGCAGCCGGACCCGGGCGCAGGCCGTGGCGCCGCTCCGCCTCGAGGCAGGCGACCGCCAGCGCCAGCGCGGCGGCCGTCGCGGCGAGGCCGATCGCGGCGGTCTCGCCCGCCGCGGCCAGGAGCCCCGGCGCCTCCCGCGCCCAGACGCGCGCCGAGACGCGCTCCGGCCAGAGGTCGGGGAAAGGCCACAGCCCCGCCACCGACCAGACGGCGAGGCTGGCCAGACCCGCCGCCAGCGCGCCCCCCGCCGCCACGGCCGCGAGCAGCGTCGCGGCGCGGAACGCACGGTCGCGGCGCCAGCGCGCGCCGCCCTCGCGCCAGCGCGCCGCCAGCCGCGCGGCCCCCGCCTCGCCGAGCAGCCACAGACCCAGCGCGACCATCGTCAGCAACAGCAGCGCCATCGCGGCGGCGGCGGCGAGGAAGCGGCGCGACAGGTCCGGCTCCGCCGCCCATCGCAGCGCCTGCACGGCCAGCGGCGGCGGCGCCGAGGGGCCAAGGATCAGCGCGACGTCCACCGTCGACACCGAATAGGCGAGCACCGCCGCCACCGGCAACCGCAGCTGGGGCCAGATCTGCGGCGCCACCGCCTTCAGCCACGCAGCCGAGCGCCCGTAGCCCATGGTGCGCGCGAGCAGCACGGCGCGGTCCTCCTCCACCCGCCCAAGCGCCGCCAGCGTCATCAGCAACAGGAACGGCGCCTCCTTCAGCGCGAGGCCTGCGATCAGCGACAGGCCCCAGGCGTCTCCGGGGATCAGCCAGTCGGGCGGGCGCCGCCAGTCCGTCGCCCAGGGGCTGAACGCCCGCGCGATCCAGCCCGAGGGCGCGATCAGGAAGGCCAGCCCGAACGCCGCCGCGGCGTGCGGCGCGGCGAGAAACGGCGACAGCGCGCGCCGCGCGACCGCGAAGGCGCGCGTCCCGCGCCAGGCCGCGCACAGCCCCAGCGCCAGCGCCAGCGACAGCGCGGTCGAGGCCAGCCCGGTCCAGAGACTGAGAGCGGCCGCGCGCCAGAAGCCGGGCCAGTCGAGCAGCGCGCGGAAGGGCTCGCCAGACAGCGCGACGCCGCCCAGCGCCGGAGCCCAGCCCAGCGCCGGGGCCAGCACCCCCGCCAGCCCCGCCGCCACCGGAACGGCGAGCAGCGCCAGCGTCAGCGGCGGCGCGAGGCGGAGCGGCGTCAGGGGCCGACCGCGTAGCGGACGGCCCAGTCCTCGGCGATGCGGGTCATCCAGCTCGGATGCGGCTCGGGCAGCGGCCCGCCGAGTTCGTCGGGAGAGGGCGTGGCGACGCCCCGGGGCAGCGCGTCGAACAGGGCGCGGTCCTGAGCGGACAGCCGGTCGCGCGACAGCACCGTGAAGGCGCCCCACACGCCCGGGTCCTGCTTGCGCGCCTGCGCCTCGGGCGACATCAGGAAATTCGCCACCACCATCGCGCCGGCCTTGGCCGAGGCGTTGTAGGGGATGGCGACGAAGCTCGCGTTGCCGATCGAGCCGCCCGCGGGGACATAGGCGCGCACCGTGTCGGGCAGCTCGCCCGAGGCGATGGCCGAGGAGGCTTCGGCGGGGTCGAAGGCGAAGGCGACGTCGATCTCGCCGTCCGCCATGAGCTGGCGCATCCGCGGCCCGTTCGCGGGATAGGCCCGACCGCCGCGCCAGAGGTTCGGCGTGATCTCGTCGACGAAGGCCCAGAGCGGCGCGGTCACGGCCGCGTAGTCCGCCCCCTCCACCGGGCGCAGCAGGACGGCCGGCTCGGCGACGAGGCCGTAGAGCGCCTGCTTCAGGAAAGTGGTCCCGAGATAGTCGGGCGGCGCCGGATAGGTGAAGCGCCCGGGATTGGCGCGCGCCCAGTCCAGCAGCGCCGCCGGCGTGCGCGGCGGGTCGGGCAGGCGCGCGGCGTCATGGTAGAACACCAGCTGCGCCTGGCTCCACGGGGCCTCGTAGCCCTCCGTCGGCACGGTGAAGTCGAACGCGACGGCGGGGTTCTCGTCGGGGTCGACCAGCGCCCAGTTCGGCAGCGCCTCGGCCCAGGGGCCGAACAGCAGCTCGTTCGCGCGCATCGCCGCGAAGTTGGCGCCGTTGATCCAGATGAGATCGACCGCGCCGCCCTCGTCCCGCCCGGCGGTGCGTTCGGCGAGCACGCGGCTGACCGCCTCGGCGGTGTCGGCGAGCTTCACATGCTGCACGCGCACCCCGTGGCGCGCCAGCGTCTCGCGGCCCACCCAGTCGATGTAGTCGTTGATCCGCGCGTCACCGCCCCAGGCGTGCCACCAGACCACCTGCCCGCGCGCCTGCGCCTCCACGGCCGGCCAGTCGGCGGGGTCGGGCTCGGCCAGCGCCGGCGCCGCGAGAGCGGCCAGCAGGACAGCGAGGCGTGCGATCATGGTCGGCTCCGTCATCGTTCATGCGCACCATTCGCCGACGCGCGACGCGGCGCAATGCGCCCGCCGATCACCGCTGCGTCAGAGCAGGAAGCGCAGCGCGACGGCGAGGGCGAGGAAGCCGGAGGCGATGGCCGCGGCCCACAGCGCCTTCTCGCCCAGCTCGGCCGTCAGCGCGGCGACGATGAGCCTGCGGCCGTCCTCCTTCGGGGGGCGCTCGGCCTTGTCCAGCATCGCCCAGACCTCGCTGTCGGAGGGGCGCTTCAGGCCGGCGCAGTTCATCGCCATGAACTGCAGCACCACCGCCAGCAGCAGCATCGACACCGCGCCGAAGCGGAAGGAGAGCGCCGGGTCGAAGGCCAGCCCCGACATGGCCATGGCGATGCCGAGACAGGCGAAGCCGCAGCCGCGCATGACGCTGACATTGGCCAGCATCCTGATCCGCGCCGCGAGCCGACGTTCTTCGACTTCGTCGAACATATCTCTCAGGTAGAACGCCCGACGCCGATGGCGCGGGAAAAAGCGACCGTCCGATCACGCGGCGAGCGCAAGCCAGAGCACGATGAACAGCGGCGGGACGCCGAGCACGGCGTCGCCGAACAGGAAGGTCTTGAGAAAATAGAACAGGAAAGCCGCGTAAAGCGCCTGCGCGAAGGGCACGAGGAACGCCGGCGTCACGGGGCCCGCCAGGGCCATCAGGGGGTCGGTGACGCGCCGCAACGCGAGAAAGAACACCCCCGGCCGGTCGAGACCGAGAAAAAGCTCCAGCAGACCGCGCGACACCAGGAAGGCGGACACCGCCGACAACGCGTAGGCGCCGCCGAAGATCACCGCCACGATCTGCGGAAACCCGCCCCAGAGAAAGGTGAGGACGCCCAGGACATAGGCGGCGGCGACGATCAGCACGCCGCGGAGAGGCTCGCTCATGGCGGGGGTCCCGAAAAGCGCGCAGGGCCCGAAGGCCCTGCGCCGGAGGTCCTGACGCGGTCGCGTCAGTGGGTGCTCGAGATCATCTCGCCGCCGCGGGGCAGGCGCAGACGGTCCACGAACTCCTGCATCTCCTGGCTCGGCTCGGGCGTCATCAGCGACACCACGTAGGTGACGATGAAGGCGACCGGGATGCCGAACATGCCCGAGGAGATCGTCTTGACGCCGAACCAGGCGCCTTCGCCCCAGGGCTCCATGATGAACAGGCCGTAGCGGCTGCCCAGCAGGTAGACCATGGTCACGAGGAAGCCCGCGGTCATGCCGCAGATCGCCCCCATGTTCGTCGTCCGGCTCCACCACACGCCCATCACCAGCGGCGCGAACAGGCCGGCGCCGGCGATGGAGAAGGCCCAGGCCACCATCGACAGGATGTCGGCCGGCTTGGTCTGCGCCAGCAGCGCCGCCGCCAACGCCACGATCACCAGCAGCACCTTCGACACGAACAGCCGGGTCTTGGTGTCGGCCTTCGGGTCGATCATGCGGTAGTAGACGTCGTGGCTGAGGGCGTTGGAGATGGCCAGCAGCAACCCGTCCGCGGTGGAGAGCGCCGCCGCGAAGCCGCCCGCCCCGACCAGACCCACGACCCAGATCGGCATGCCGGCGATCGACGGCGTCGACAGCACGATCATGTCGTTGTTGAGCCGCAGCTCGGCGTAGGGGAACCCGCCGACATGGCCCTTGGCCTCGCAGGCCGCCTGGATGGCGGCGACCGTCTCGGCCTTCACGCCGCAGATGGTCACGAGCTGGTGGCCGGCGATCGCGCCCCAGTCGATCATCCACTGGGGGATCGAGGCGAAGGCCAGGAGGTTGCCCTCGTTGCCCACGAACAGCTGCATCAGGTTCACCTTGGAGAACGCCGCATAGGCCGGCGCGGTGAAGTAGAGCAGGAAGATGAAGAACAGCGACCAGCCGACCGACTTGCGCGCCTCACGCACCGTCGGCGTCGTGAAGAAGCGCATGAGGATGTGCGGCAGCGAGGCCGTGCCGACCATAAGGCAGAAGATCAGGAAGAAGAAGTCCATCGGCGTGTAGGTCGTGAACGGCGCGGTATGGGCGCGAGCGACGCCGAGGATCTGTTCGTACTCGGCGATGGTGGAGAGCGCCCCGCCATACATGAGCTGCGGGATCGGCACGCCCGTGAGCACGGTCGACATCCAGATCGCCGGCAGCAAGTAGGCCACGATCAGCACGATGTACTGAGCCACCTGCGTCCACGTCACGGCGCGCATCCCGCCCAGCATCGAGCAGACGAGGATGCCGGCCAGACCCGCGAAGACCGCATAGTTGAAGTCGATCTGCAGGAACTGCGAGGCGATGATGCCCGACGCGTAGACCTGCGCCGTCACATAGGTGAACGAGCAGGAGAACAGCACGATGATGCCGAGCGTCCGCGGCAGGTTGCCGCCGTAGCGGGTGCCGAGGAAGTCGGGCACGGTGTAGGCGCCGAACTTGCGGAGATAGGGCGCGAGCAGCACCGCCACCAGTACGTAGCCGCCGGTCCAGCCGAGCACGAAGGCCAGACCGTCGTAGCCCAGCACGAACAGCGTGCCGGCCATGCCCACGAAGGAAGCGCCCGACATCCAGTCTGCGCCCGTGGCCATGCCGTTGTAGATCGCGGGGACGCGCCGCCCGGCGACGTAGTATTCCGAGACCTCGCCCGTCCGCGACATGATGCCGATGAAGGCGTAGATGCCGATCGTGGCGAAGATGTACATGAACAGGATGACCCGGTCCGCCACTCCGACGGCCGACAGGATCGCGGTGAGCGCGACGAAGAATGCAAACCCACCGACATAGATCGCGTAGACCTTGCCCAGGTTGTCTACGAAGTCGCCCTTAGCTTGAACTGCCATTTGCAGGTGCCCCTCAGTCTTCCGCGACGCCGAATTCTTCGTCGATCTGGTTCTGGCGCCACGAGAACCAGAAGATCAGCACCACGAAGACGATCAGGGATCCCTGCGCCGCAAGGTAGAACCCGAGCGGAAACCCGAAGATGACGATCGAGTTCAGCGCAGAGACGAAGAAGTGAATGAAGAAGCTGAAAACGGCCCACACCGCCAGACACGTCCACATCATGGAACGGGTCTTGGCCCAGTGCGCCGCAGCAGCCGCAGGAGAGATTGTCTTTTCTGGCATCGCCTTCTCCCAGCCCAATGACATGAGGAGGCGACCACCGCGCAAGTTCGCGAAGATGGCGTCCCTCCCGATCCGCCTGACGCGCGCCTGGCGCTCTCTCGACGCCTCAACCCGCGACAAACACTGCGCCGAAACAAGCATCCCCGACGCAGACGCGACACATTTTTCCAGCGCCTTGCCAAAGTCAACGCGGCGCCGCACAAAAACCACGGGTCAGGAGTAATATTCTTGCGTATCGTAGCGAAATTGCTCGGTGAACGCCGCCCGCGGGCGCGCGACTGGAACGGGGTCGCCGAAGCCGTGCGAGCGGGCGCGGCCTTTCTCGCGCAGGGCGCGAGCTATTCCTACCTGCGCGCGCGCTCGGGCATGATGGGGCCGCGCCTGTTCCAGGACCCGGCCTTCGGCGCCGCGCTGGAGGTATGCAAGTGGGAGGGCTTCGGCGCCGCGGCCCAGGACCTGACGCTGATGCTGGAGGCGGACGCACGGGCGCACATGGGGCCCGACCGGCGCGGCGTGGCGGCCGCGCTCTCGGCGCTCTACCGCGACGCGGTGGCGCTGGAGCCATTGCCGCCGCACCGCGCGGCGCGCGGCTGGGAGGACCTCGCGACGGCCTTCGACGCGCGCGCGGTGTTCGCCGTCGCAGCCCCGCCCAAGGGCGCCGCCGACCTCGCCGCGACCACCGCCCGGCGGTTGATGGACTTCGCGCCGGTCGAGGACTCGATCCGCGACGCCGACTACGAGATGGTCGCCAACAACGTGGCCTTCCGCTTCGTCGACTACCGCCGCCGCCTGCGCGCGGAGGTGGACATCGTGGCCGCGGCCGCCCTGCTGGAGACCCGCGCGGCCGCCGCCCGCGACGAGGGCGCCGCCTGACATGGCGCGCGAGGCCGCCCCCACCGGCCCGGCCGCGCCCCTGATAGCGCTGCACGCCGTCGCGCTCGACACCGAGACCACGGGCCTCGACGTGCGGACGGACCGGCTGGTGCAGATCGGCGCCCTGCGGCTGACCGGCGCGGAGACCGACCACGACGACCGCTTCGACGCGCTGGTCGACCCCGGCGTGCCGATACCCGAGCTGGCCTCGCGCATCCACGGCCTGCGCGACGCCGACGTCGCGGGCGCCGAGACCGCGGCCGAGGCGCTGGCGCGGCTGCTCAACTGGATGGGCGACGCGGTGGTCGTGGGGCACTCGATCCACTTCGACCTTGCGCTGATGCGCCACGAGGCCCATCGCGCGGGCCTCGCGTGGCGCGACCCGGCGGCGCTCGACACCGGGCTGCTGGCGGCGGGGCTGAACCCGGGGCTGGTCGACACCTCTCTCGACGCGCTGGCGGTGTCGCTCGGGGTGGCGATCGCCGGCCGGCACACCGCCTTCGGCGACGCCGAGGCGGCCGCGCGGGTTTATGTCGCGATGCAGCCCCAGCTTCTGGCCGCGGGCGTGCGCACGCTGGCGCAGGCGCAGGCGCTGTGCCGCAAGCCCGAGGCGCTGCTGGAGCGCCAGCGGCAGGCGGGCTGGTTCGCGCGCCCCGACGAGAGGCCCGACTTCGCCGCCGCGGCGATCCGGCTCGGCGCGGCGCGCGCCATCGACGGCTTTCTCTACCGCAACCGCATCGACAGCGTGATGGGGGCGCCGCCCCACTGCATCGAGCCGCAGGCCCCGCTGGTCGAGGCGGCGCGCAAGATGACCGACCTCGGCATCGGCTGCCTGATCGTCGCCCCCCTGCCCGACGGAAGCGCCGGGATCGTCACCGAACGCGACGTGCTGGGGGCGACCGCGTCGGGGAAGGTGGCCGCGCTGAGCGTCGCCGACGTCATGAGCGCGCCGGTGATCGCCGCGCCGGCCGACACGCTGCTCTATCGGGCGCTGGGCAAGATGGCGCGGCGCAACCTGCGCTATCTGGGCGTCACGGGGCCGGACGGGTCGGTCTGCGGCGTCTTCACCCTGCGCACGCTGCTGCGCCAGCGCGCGTTGGCGACGCTGACCGTGGGCGACGAGATCGCCACCGCCTCCCGCCCGCGCGAGCTGGCGAAGGCGCAGGCCGCGCTGCCGCGGCTGGCCGCCTCGCTGATGGCCGACGGGCTCTCGGCGCGGGAGGTGGCGGCCGTCATCTCCGCCGAGGGCCGCGCCATGACCGCCCGCGCCGCCGAAATGGCCGAAGCGCAGATGCGCGAGGCCGGGCGCGGCCCGGCGCCGGCGGGGGCCTGCCTGCTGATGCTGGGCTCCGGGGGGCGGGGCGAGAGCCTGCTGGCGCCGGACCAGGACAACGCGCTCGTGGTCGAGGACGCCTACGCCGGCGATCTCGACGCCGCCGGGGACTGGTTCGCGGACTGGACGGAGCGCGTGAACGCCATCCTCGACCGCGCGGGCGTGCCCTTCTGCAAGGGCGGGGTGATGGCGAAGATGCGCCCGTGGCGGCGGCGGCTGTCGGAGTGGCGCGACCAGCTCGCCGCCTGGGCCGCGCGGCCGACGCCGCAGGCGCTGCTGAACGTCGACATCTTCTACGACTTCGCGCCGGTCCATGCGGTCGGCGGCGGCGCGCGGCTGGCCGACGCCCTGCGCAAGGCCGCCACCGAGACCGCGCTGGCCGCGCCCGCCATGGTGCGCGCCCTCGGCGAGCAGGCCGGCGACAAGCGTCCGGCCCTGGGCCTGTTCGGTCGGCTGCGCACCGACGACCGCGGCCGCATCGACCTGAAGGGCGGCGGCCTGCTGCCCATCGTCACGGGCGCGCGCGCGATGGCGCTGCGCCGCGGCGTGGCGGCCGTATCGACGCCCGAACGGCTGACCGGCGCGGCGCAGGTCGCCGGACGCGGCGAAGCGGACGCGGCGATGCTGGGCGACGTCCACCTGTTCCTGATGCGGCTGATCCTTGGCCAGCAGGTCGCCGACATCGACGCCGGCATGGCGCCGACCAACCACGTCGACGTCCGACGGCTGACCGCCGAGGACCGCGATCACCTGCGCGAGGCGCTGCGCCGGCTGGAGCCGATGCAGGAGATGGTGCGCGACGTGCTGGCGGACTGACGGCTCAGCGCCCGAGGGCTTCGGACAGCGCCGCGAAGCGTGCGAGAAAGGCCTCCGCCGCCCGCTGCGGCGGCAGCGGCGCCAGCCGCCTGGCGCCGGCCCCCGGGTGGCGCGGGCGGCCGAAGAAGCGGTCGGCCTCGGCCACGGTGAAGCCCGCGAGCTGGGTGGCCTCGAACCACGCGCAGGCGCGGTCGGCCTTCTTCACGCGCGCCTTCAGCGCGGCGGGCATGGCGGGCGGCAGGCCGAAGCGGATGTGCACCGCCGCCGCCAGCCTGTCCTCGAAGGCGTGATAGTCGATGCCGAGCGCCGCCTTGAACGGCGAGATCATGTCGCCGATCACGTATTCCGGCGCGTCGTGCAGCAGCGCCGCCAGCCGCTCCGCGGTCGAGGCGGGGCCCCGCAGGGCGAAGATCTCCTCCACCAGCATCGAGTGCTCGGCGACGCTGAAGGGCCACTCGCCCGCGGTCTGGCCGTTCCAGCGCGCGACGCGGGCGAGGCCGTGGGCGATGTCCTCGATCTCGATGTCGAGCGGCGAGGGGTCGAGCAGGTCGAGCCGGCGGCCCGAGAGCATCCGCTGCCAAGCCCGCGGCGGGGCCTTCATCCGGGGGCCCCGCCCAGCGCGCGGGCGGCCTCGGCGGCTGCGGCGGCGGGGTCGAAGCGCAGCGCCGCCGCCCATCCGCCCTCGACCGGGGCGAGCCGGTCCAGCGCCTGCGCAAGCGTCTCGTCGGGCCAAGCGGCGACCGCCCGTTTCACCAGGGCCTGCGCCTCGGCCCGCGGCATCCGCGCGGCGAGGATGAAACTCGCCGCCTCGGCGAAGGCGGCGCCGCCCTGCCCCGCCAGCGCCGCCGCCATCCGCTGCGGGTCCGGCGCGAGCGCGGGCGCCAGCGCCTCGGCGTGGCGCAGGCAGGCGCCGGTCGCGACCAGCAATTGCGGCAGGACCAGCCACTCCAGCATCCAGGCCGGGCCGTCGCGCTCCTCGGCATGGGGCTGGTGCAAGGGGCCGACCAGCGCCCCGGCGAGGCGGGCGAGCGCGAGGATCGCCTCCGCGCCGACCGGGTTGGCCTTGTTGGGCATGGTGGAGGAGCCGCCGGCGGCGCCCGCCCGCGCCTCGCCCGCCTCGCCGCGGCCCATCAGCATGAGATCGCCCGCCATCTTGGCCAGCGCGGCGCAGAGCCGGGCGCACCAGCCGGCCAGCGTCGCGAGGCCGTCGCGGTCGGTGTGCCAGCTCGGCCCGTCCGCCAGCCCCAGCTCGCGCGCGAGCGCCGCCGAGACCGCCGGCCCGTGCGGCGAGACGGCCGCGTTGGCGCCCACCGCGCCGCCGAACTGCACGCGCGCAACGCCGGCGCGCGCCGCCGGCAACTCGGCCGACAGCGCACCCAGCGGCTGCGCCCAGCGCGCGACGCGCAGGCCGAAGGTCGTCGGCGCGGCGATCTGGCTGCGGGTGCGGCCGGCCATCGGCAGATCAGCCCAGCGCGCCGAGGCCGCCGCCAGCGCCGCCCGCACCGCGCCGAGCCGCGGCGCGAAGCCGTCCAGCGCCGCCGCCAGCCGCAGCGCCAGCGCGCAGTCGGCGACATCCTGGCTGGTGGCGCCCCAGTGCAGCCAGCGCCCGGCCTGGGGATCGAGCCGGCCGCGCAGCGCCGCGACCAGCGCCGGAACCGCCACCCCGTCGCGCGCAGCGCCCGGCGCCAACGCATCCGCGTCCGGCGCCCAACCGTCGAGACCCGCGTCGATCGCCGCCGCCGCCGCGGAGGGGATCACCCCCAGCGCGCCCTGGGCCCGCGCCAGCGCCCGCTCGACGGCGACCATTGCGGCGATCTCGGCGGCGTCGTCGAACAGCGCGGCGGTGGGCGGATCGGACAACAGCGGGCCGAGCAGACGGCTGTCGAAGGGGCTCACGGCCATGGCGGCTAGAGCGCCCCGAGGCACCAGCGCAGGATGCCCTTCTGCGCGTGCAGCCGGTTCTCCGCCTCGTCGAAGATCACCGACTGCGGCCCGTCCATGACCGCCGCCGTAGCCTCCTCCTCGCGGTGAGCGGGCAGACAGTGCAGGAACAGCGCGTCGGGCCTGGCGTGGGCCATCAGGGCGTCGTCGACGCGGTAGGGGCGCAGCATGTTGTGGCGCCGCTCCCGCGCCTCGCCGGTGTGGTGCATGGACAGCCACGAATCGGTGATGACAGCGTCCGCGCCCGTCACCGCCTCGACCGGATCGCGGATCACACGCACGCGCGCGCCCTCGTCGCGGGCCCAGTCGAGATAGCGCGGCTCCACGTCCAGCGGCTCCGGGCAGGCCAGCGCCAGCTCGAAGTCGAAGCGCGCCGCCGCCTCGACGAAGGTCTGGGCGAGGTTGTTGCCGTCGCCCGCCCACGCCAGCTTCTTGCCGGCGATGGGGCCGCGATGCTCCTCGATGGTCATCACGTCGGCCATGATCTGGCAGGGGTGGCTGTCGTCGGTCAGCGCGTTGATGACCGGAACGGTCGCCGCCTCGGCCAGCTCCAGCAGCTTCTCGTGGCCGGAGGTGCGGATCATGATGGCGTCGACGTAGCGGCTGAGCACCCGGCCGGTGTCGGACAGGCTCTCGCCGCGGCCGAGCTGCATCTCGGCGCCGTTCAGCAGCATGGTCTCGCCGCCCAGCTGGCGCATGGCCATGTCGAAGCTGACCCGGGTGCGGGTCGAGGGCTTCTCGAAGATCATCGCCAGCATCCGCCCCGCCAGCGGGCGCGCGTCGTCCGGCGTTCCCTTCGGCCGGCCGGCGCGCGCGGCCTTCATCGCGCGCGCCGCGTCCAGCATCGCCCGCAGCTCCGCCGCGGAGGACGCCCGGATGTCGAGGAAATGGCGGCTCATGCCGCGTGGGCCTTCCTGACCGCGGCGCAGGCCGCCTCGATGCGCGCCACGCCCTCGTCGATTTCGTCGTCCGAGACGATCAGCGGGGGCAGCACGCGGGCCACGTTGTCCCCCGCGCCGACCAGCAGCACGCCCGCGTCGCGCGCGGCGGCCACCAGTTCGGTGTTGAGCGCGACGCAGCGCAGGCCGATCAGCAGCCCCTCGCCGCGCACCTCGGCCACGACGTCCGGGTAGGCCGCGACCAGCCCCTCCAGCCGCTGGCGCAGCCGGCCGGCGGCGCGGCTGACGCGGGGCAGGAAGTCGGGCTCGGTCATCGTCGCCAGCACCGCCTCGCCCACCGCCATCGCCAGCGGGTTGCCGCCATAGGTGGAGCCGTGCGCGCCCGCGGTCATGCCGGCCGCGGCGCGCGCCGTCGCGAGGCACGCGCCGAGGGGAAAGCCGCCGCCGATGCCCTTGGCCGCAGCCATGATGTCGGGCGTCACGCCGGCCCATTCGTGCGCGAACAGCCTGCCGGTGCGGCCGTAGCCCGTCTGCACCTCGTCGAAGATCAGCAGGATGCCGTGCTCGTCGCATAGCGCGCGCAGGCCGCGCAGGCACTGGGGCGGCACGGGGCGCACGCCGCCCTCGCCCTGAACCGGCTCGATGATGATCCCGGCGGTGTGGGGCCCGATCGCCGCCTTCAGCGCCTCGTGGTCGCCGAAGGGGACGTGGTCGAAGCCGTCGGGCATCGGGCCGAAACCGTCGGTGTACTTGCGGTTCCCCGCCGCGGCGATGGTGGCGATGGTGCGGCCGTGGAACGAGCCCTCGAAGGCGATCAGGCGGAACCGCTCGGGGGCGCCGTTGTGGCTGTGGAACTTGCGCGCCATCTTGATCGCGCACTCCATCGCCTCCGCCCCGGAATTGGCGAAGAACATGGTGTCGGCGAAGGTCAGCTCGACCAGCCGCTGCGCCAGCCGCTCCTGCCCCGGAATGCGGTAGAGGTTCGAGCTGTGCCAGATCTTGCCGGCCTGCTCGGTCAGCGCCGCCACCAGCCGCGGATGGGCGTGGCCCAGCGCGTTCACCGCGATCCCGGCCCCGAAGTCGAGGTAACGTCGCCCCGCCGCGTCGATCAGCCAGCAGCCCTCGCCGCGCGCGACCTCGATGGGCTGGCGGGCGTAGGTGGGCAGAACGGGGTGGATCGCGACGTCGGTCAAGGCGGCCTCCCTCGGCAGGCGTAATGGGAAAACCACGCGACGCGGACAGCGCGGCGGGGCCTGACGGTCGTAAAGGCGGCCCTGCGCGCCGTCAACGGCCGCTCGCTTGCGCTTGGGGCGCCTGCGGCTACATAAGCAGGTCGATTGATCGCGGTGCTGCCGCGGGGCCGATGGCGGGAGCGAACATGTCCTGGACCGACGAGCGCGTCGAGAAGCTGCAGCAGATGTGGGCGGAGGGCCAGTCCGCCGCGCAGATCGCCAAGACGCTGGGCGGGGTGACGCGCAACGCGGTCATCGGCAAGGTCCACCGGCTGGGGCTGTCCAACCGCGCGCCCTCTCCCCGCGCGCCCGGCGAGGGCGAACCGGGCGAGGCCGAGGCGCCGGCCGAGGCGCTGGCGGAGCCGGAGGCGCCCGCGTCCGAACCCGAGCCGGCGGTCGAACGGGAGGAGGAGCGCGTCGCCGAGAGCGCCCCGCGTCCGGTCCAGCGCGACCCGCTGCGCCGCGAGCCCGCCCCGATGACCGAGGACCGGCTGGAGGTGCTCGCCAACCTCGCCGAGATCGAGAAGACGGCCCGGCGCGTCACCCTCATGGACCTGACCGAGCGGGTCTGCAAATGGCCGATCGGCGACCCCACCGATCCGAACTTCCGTTTCTGCGGCCTGCCCGCGCAGCCCGGCAAGCCCTATTGCGCCGCCCATGTGGCGGTCGCCTTCCAGCCGATGTCGAGCCGGCGCGACCGCGACCGCCACCGCGTGCGCGGCTGAACGGCGCTCCGGTTCGGCTCAGGGTCGCGCCGGATCGCCGGAATAGACCGGCAGCCAGACGGTGAAGCGCGCGCCCTCGCCCAGCGTGCTGGCGATATGCAGGTCGCCGCGGTGGCGGTTCACGATGTGCTTGACAATGGCCAGTCCCAGCCCCGTGCCGCCGCGCTCGCGCGAGCGGGCGACGTTGACGCGGTAGAAGCGCTCGGTCAGCCGGGGCAGGTGCTCGCGGGCGATGCCGGGGCCGGCGTCGACCACGGTCAGGCCCACCATGCCGGCGCGCAACGGGTCGGGCTCGGCCTCCACGACGCGGATCGGCCCGTCGGCGCCGGCGTACTTGATGGCGTTGTCCAGCAGGTTGACGAAGACCTGCGCGATCTCGTCCCGGCTGCCCCGCACCACCAGCCCCTCGCGCGGCAGCGCCACCTCGATGCGCGCGCCATCGCCGGCGGCCAGCGGCGCCAGCCCCGAGGCGACCTCCCAGAACAGCGCCGCCACGTCGACCGGGTCGCGGGGACGGACATGTTCGTTGATCTCGATGCGGTTCAGCGACAGCAGGTCCTCGACAAGCCGCTTCATCCGGTCGGCCTGCGCCGCCATGATCGTGAGGAAGCGCTTCGTCGCCTCGGGGTCGTTGCGGGCGTGGCCCTGCAGCGTCTCGATGAAGCCGGTGATCGAGGCGAGTGGGGTCTTCAGCTCGTGGCTGGCGTTGGCGACGAAGTCGCGGCGCAGGGCCTCGGCCTTCGCCATGCGCGTGCGGTCTTCCAGCAGCACCAGCACGGCGGGGGCCCGAGGATCGGGGGCGGCGGCCACCGGCAGCGGGCGGATGGTGGCGTGGATGACGCGCTCCTTGCTGCGCAGCAGCGTCACCTCGATCTCGCTGGCGCGGTCCTCGTCGAAGGCGGCGGCGATGGCTTCGCTCAGCGCCGGCGCCCGCAGCGCCGCCGCGCCCTGCAGGCCGATCATCGAGCGATCCAGCATGTCGAGCGCGGCGGCGTTCTGGAACATCACCCGCCCGGTCGCGTCGAGCAGCACGAGCCCGCTCGGCAGCCGCTCCAGCAGGGCGCGTCCCAGCCCGGCCGGCAACCCTTCCACCTGCGGTCCCATCGGTTGGTAGGCCGGCGCCGGGGTCGCAGCGTCGGGCGCGGGCGGTGCGGACCGTGGCGACGCGGGCTGCGGGGTCTCGACGGCCGCCGTCTCGGCGACCGGGCCCTGCGCCGCGCCGGCGCGGCGCCGCACCAGGGCGGCCGCGCCAAGGCCTGTCGCGGCGCCGACGACCGCCGCCAGCGCCGCCGAGACGCCGACCGCGTCTCCGGCGGCCGCGGTTATCGCCGCGGCGAGCAGGGCGATGCCGCCGTCACGCAGTCCGAACGCAGACGTCATCGACGAACACTCCCCGGGGATCAGAACGTAGCACGGCCCGCGCGCGCCGCAGAAGCGACATGGCTTTCATCGCGCAGTCACATATGTCTGGAGGAATATCCCCGAGGAGGGTCTCCCGTCATGATCCGCTATGCGCTCGCCTGCCGCGACGGACACGCTTTCGAAGCGTGGTTCCGCGACAGCGCCGCCTATGAGGCCCAGCGCGCCGCGGGGCTGGTCGCCTGCGCCGTGTGCGGGGGCGGGGAGGTCGAAAAGGCGGTGATGGCGCCGGGCCTCGCGCGCGCCGCCGGGGACCGCGGCGAGGAGCGGCGGAACCGGGCGCTCTCCGCCCCGGCCGATTCGGGGCCGGCCCTCGCGCTGGCCGAACTGCGCCGGAAGCTGGAGGCCGAGGCCGACTACGTCGGGCCGCGTTTCGCGGAGGAGGCGCGGCGGCTGCACGGCGAGGGCGAGCCGGCCCGGCCGATCTGGGGCGAGGCGACGCTGGGCGAGGCGCGCGCGTTGCTGGCGGACGGCGTGCCGGTCGCCCCGCTGCCCCACCTGCCGCGCCGGGACGACTGACATGCTCGCGGGATGGCTCGGGGTGGCGCGCTCGCTGCGCGTCTACCGCCTCGACCGCAGGCACGCCGAGGGGCTGCGGCGGTTCTACGCGGCGTTCGTCCGCGAGGGCGATCTGGTCTTCGACGTCGGCGCCCATGCGGGCGACCGCATCGCCGCCTGTCGGGCGCTGGGCGCGCGCGTGGTGGCGGTGGAGCCGCAGGCGCGGATGATGCGGGTGCTGCGCCTGCTGCACGGCCGCGACCCGGGCGTGACGCTGCTGCGCGCCGCGCTCGGGCCCGCGGAGGGCGTCGCGACCCTGCAGGTGAACACGGCCAATCCGACCGTCTCGACCCTCTCGACCGCCTTTACCCGCTCGGCGGAAGGGGCGCAGGGCTGGCAGGGTCAGCGCTGGGATGCGGCGGAGGAGGTCCCCCAAACGACCCTCGACGCGCTGATCGCGGCGCACGGAGCCCCCGCCTTCGTCAAGATCGACGTGGAGGGCTACGAGGCGGAGGTGCTGGCGGGCCTGACCGCTCCGCCGCCGCTGTTGAGCTTCGAGGTGGTGACGGCGGCGCGGCAGGCCGGGCGCGAGGCGTTGGCCCGGGCGCTCGACCTAGGCTACGGCGCATTCAGGCTCTCGCTGGGCGAGACCCACGACTGGGCCGGCGACTGGATGGCGGGCGCGGCCATGGACGCGCTGCTCAGGGCGCTGCCCGACGCGGCCAATTCCGGCGACGTCTACTGCCGGGCGTGAGATGCGACAGGCGCGCCGCCGCAGCGGCGCGCCTGAAGACGAGTGCGACGGCTCAGGCGAACTGGCTGCCCTTGCCGAACTCGGGATAGGCCTCGAGCCCGAGCTCCGCGCTGTCGAGCCCCTCCATCTCCTCCTCCTGGCTCGCCCGGATGCCCATGGTGGCGTTGAGCACGAACCAGACCACGAGGCTTACGCCGAAGACGAAGGCTGCCACGATCAGCATGGACAGAAGCTGCCCCATGAAGGTCGCGTCGCCGTTGGTCAGGATCACCGCGAGCGTGCCCCAGATGCCGGCGAACAGGTGGACCGGGATGGCGCCGACCACGTCGTCGATCTTGAGCTTGTCGAGCATCGGCACCGCAAGCACCACGATGACGCCGCCCACCGCGCCGATCAGCATCGAGGCGAACAGCGAGGGCTCCAGCGGCTCGGCGGTGATGGACACCAGACCCGCCAGCGCGCCGTTCAGCACCATGGTCAGATCGACCTTGCCATACATCACCTGCGTCAGGATCAGCGCCGCGACGGCGCCGCCGGAAGCCGCGATGTTGGTGTTGGCGAAGATGCGGCTCACGTCGGCGACGTCGCTAACTGTGCCCATGGCCAGCTGCGAGCCGCCGTTGAAGCCGAACCAGCCCAGCCACAGGATGAAGGTGCCCAGCGTCGCCAGCGGCAGGTTCGAGCCCGGCATCGGCCGCACCGAGCCGTCGGCGTTGTACTTGCCAAGGCGCGGGCCGAGGACGATGGCGCCCGCCAGCGCGGCCCAGCCGCCGACCGAGTGCACGATCGTGGAGCCGGCGAAGTCCGAGAAGCCGAGCGTGCCGTCGAGATAGCCCTCGCCCCACGACCATGACGCCTGGATCGGATAGATCAGCGCGGTCAGGATCAGGGTGAAGATGAGGAACGGCCAGAGCTTGATGCGCTCGGCCAGCGTGCCGGAAACGATCGAGGCCGTGGCGGCGGCGAACATCAACTGGAAAAAGAAGTCGGAGCCGACCGAGGCGTATTCTATGTCGCCCACGTCCGCCGCATCGACGCCCACCGGCTCGAGCGAGGTCATCGCCAGCCCGCCCAGCCAGTCCTGGATGATCCAGCCGTCGCCCGGGTACATGAGGTTGAAGCCGATGAGGAAATAGGCCAGCCCCGCGATAGAGAACAGAGCGATGTTTTTGGTGCACTGCATCGCCACGTTCTTGGTGCGGACAAGGCCGGCTTCCAACATGCAGAAGCCCGCCGCCATCCAGAACACCAGAAAGCCGCCGACAAGAAACAGCAGCGAGTTCATGATGAACACGCCGTGCGCCGGCAACTCGGGCGACGCGACGACCTCGGCGACTTCCTCGACGGCCTCGGCCGCATCTGCGGCGACCTGCGCGAGGCCCGTCGACGCAGCGAGGGCCGCCAGCGCGGCGAGGGCGGCGACGCGCGCCGCGGGGTGGGCCAACACTGTCATGGATTTCCTCTCGGTATGAATGGTCCCGGACCGCTCAGAGCGCATCTTCGCCCCGCTCGTCGGTGCGCACGCGCACGGCCTCCTTCAGATCGACGACGAAGATCTTGCCGTCGCCGATCTTGCCGGTGCGCGCGGTGCTGGAGATGGTCTCGACGATCTTGTCGACGGCGCCGTCGGGCGCGGCGATCTCAAGCTTGATCTTCGGCACGAAGTTCACGACGTACTCGGCGCCGCGGTAGATCTCGGTGTGGCCGCTCTGGCGTCCGTAGCCCTTCACCTCCGACACCATCAGCCCTTGCACGCCGATGCCGGTGAGCGCCTCGCGCACCTCTTCGAGCTTGAACGGTTTGATCACGGCGATGATCAGTTTCATGAGAATTCCCTCGCCTGCGCGAGCGTCACCCGCCCGCTTGACCGGCTGAAAGCAATCGCCGTGCCAACACGGACCAGCGGGACCAAGCTTCTGATTTCGTTGCCGCCCGCTGCGCCGATGCCGCAGGAGTGCGCCCGCCTGACGCAGAGTGCGGCCGGGCGACGCCGCAAATCCGGGCAATGCCTGTAAACTGGGCAATCCGCACGCTCGGTGCGGGTCGCATTGCGCGGCGCCCCTTGACGCCCTTCACCGGCCCGTGACAGCCGCCATGAGAGGAGGACACAGCGCGACGGGATTCGCGCGCGCCCCGCTGCGCTTCGCAATTCCGCCCTTTTCGGCTAGGAGTAACGGCGAGCGGCCCGGCAGAGGCCGCCGAGAGGCGAGACGTGAGCAGGACCAGACGAGACCCCGCCGACCCTCTGCGGGCCGACCCGCGACCGCGCGCCGACAAGTCGCGCCGGGCGCGGCCGCGTGGCTCGTGGCTGTCGCGCGCGGTCTCCGCGCTGCTCTGGTGGGGCCTGCGGATGGGCCTGCGCGCGGGGGCGGTGTTCGCCGTCATCCTCGGCGTTTCGGTCTGGGTGATGCACGAGAGCCTGCCCGAGGCCGACGCGCTGCTCGACGGGCGGGCGCGGGGCTCGGTGACGCTGCTCGACCGCCATGGCGACGTCTTCGCGTGGCGGGGCGACCAGTTCGGCGGCGCCGTGCGCGTCGGCGACGTCTCGCCTCATCTGGTCAGCGCGGTGCTCGCGGCCGAGGATCACCGCTACTACCGGCACTTCGGCGTCGACCCGATCGGGCTCGCGCGCGCGGCGTGGGTCAACTGGCGCGCGGGCCGCGTGGTGCAGGGCGGCTCCACAATCACGCAGCAGGTGGCCAAGAACGTCTTTCTCTCCAGCGAACGCACGGTGGAGCGGAAGCTGAAGGAAATTCCCATGGCGCTGGCCATGGAGTGGAAATACTCCAAGGACGAAATCCTGGCGATCTACCTCAACCGGGTCTATCTGGGCGCCGGCGCCTACGGCTTCGAAGCCGCCAGCCAACGCTATTTCGGCGTGCCGGCCAAATTCCTCGGGCCGGCGGAGTCGGCGATGCTTGCGGGCCTGCTGAAGGCGCCGTCGCGCTTCGCGCCGACCGCCGACATCGCCCGCAGCCAGGCCCGCGCCAACCTCGTGCTGGCGGCCATGGAGCGCCACGGCTTCGTCACGGCCGAGCAGGCCGCCCGCGCCCGCGCCGCCCCCGCCACGCTGTCGGAGGTCGCCGCCCGCCGGGCCGGCGGGCACTTCGCCGACTGGGCGATGGAGGCGGGCCCGGCCTATCTGACCCAGGCGACGCGGGAGGACGTGCTGATCCGCACCACCTTCGACCCCGCGGCGCAGCAGGCGGCGGAGAGCGCGCTGGCGGAGGTGTTCTCGACCCGCGTCCGCGAGGGCTCCGGCGCGCAGGCGGCCATCGTGGTGATGACCCCCGACGGCGCCGTTCGCGCCATCGTCGGCGGGCGGGACGGAAACGCCGGCGGCTTCAATCGCGCCACTCAGGCGATGCGCCAGACCGGCAGCGCCTTCAAGCCCTTCGTCTACGCCGCCGCCATGGAGCGCGGCTTGTCGCCCGACGACGCCATCCTCGACGCGCCGCTGACCATGGGCCGGTGGTCGCCCGAGAACTACGGCGGCGGCTTCCGCGGGACGATCACGCTGCGCGAGGCGCTGGCGCAATCGGTCAACACCTCCGCCGTGCGCCTCTCCGAACAGGTCGGCCGCGGTCGGGTGCGCGCCATGGCGGCCAAACTCGGCGTCACGACGCCCGTCGCCGAGGGGCCGGCGGTCGCGCTGGGCGTGTCGGAAGCCACGCTGATCGAGATGACCGGCGCCTTCGCGGCCTTCGCGTCAGGCGGCCTCGACGGTAGGCCCTGGGGCCTGCGCGAGGTGCGCGTGCGCGGCGACGCGGAACCGCTGATGCGCGGCGGCGACGGGCCGCGGCGGCGGCTGCTCGACCACCGCGTCGCCGGGCTGACCACGCACATGCTGGCCGAGGTGGTGCGCTCGGGCACGGGACAGCGCGCGGCGCTGCCCGACCGGCCCGTCGCGGGCAAGACCGGCACCACGCAGAACTTCCGCGACGCGTGGTTCGTCGGCTTCAGCGCGCAATACGTCGTCGGCGTCTGGATGGGCTACGACGACAACACGCCGCTGACCGGGGTCACGGGCGGCGGCCTGCCGGCGGCGATCTGGCGCGAGACCATGGCCCGGCTGCACCGCGGCTTGCCCGCCCAGCCCCTGCCCGAAATCGCCCCGGCGCCGCGCGCCCCCTCCCCCGCACCCGCCGTCGCCGTGGCGGCCACGGAGGACGACAGGGTGCTGGGCGGCATCCTGTCGGAGGTCATGCGCGCCATCGGCGCCCGGCAATGACGCCGCCCCGCGACCATGGGGCGTCGCGAAGGGCCTAGACGCGCCGCCCGGGCCGCACGACGGTCGCGCCGTCGCAACAGGGGTCTGGCATGAAGTCTCACGCGCGGGTGGTGGTGATCGGCGGCGGCGTGGTGGGGGCCTCGGCGCTCTACCACCTCACGAAGCTGGGTTGGTCGGACGTGATGCTGATCGAGCGGTCGGAGCTGACCTCCGGCTCGACCTGGCACGCCGCCGGCGGCTTTCACACCCTCAACGCCGACACCAACATGGCGGCGCTGCAGGGCTACACCATCCGCCTGTATCGCGAACTGGAGGCCGCCACCGGCCTGTCCTGCGGCCTGCACCATGTGGGCGGGATCACGCTGGCCGGCTCGCGCGACCGCTTCGACTATCTCAAGGCCGAGCACGCCAAGCACCTCTACATGGGCCTCGACACCCGAATCGTCGGGCCGGAGGAGATCCGCGAACTGTCGCCCATCACCAACGTCGAGGGCGTGCTGGGCGGGCTCTACGACCCGCTCGACGGCCACCTCGACCCCTACGGCACGACCCACGCCTACGCCAAGGCCGCGCAGAACGGCGGGGCGTCGATCGTGCTGCGCACGCCCGTCACCGCCACCCGCCCCACGGCCGAGGGCTGGGCGGTGGAGACGCCCGCGGGCACCCTGACGTGCGAGCATCTGGTGAACGCCGCGGGCCTGTGGGCGCGCGAGGTGGGCGCGATGGCGGGCGTCTACCTGCCCTTGCACCCCGTCGAACACCAGTATCTCGTCACCGAGGAGACGCCGGAGGTCTACGAGCGCTCCTCCGAGCTGCCCCATGTCATGGACCCCGAGGGCGAGAGCTATCTGCGCCAGGAGGGCCGCGGCCTGTGCATCGGCTTCTACGAGCAGCAGATGGACCTCTGGGCCGTGGACGGCACGCCTTCGGGTTTCGGCCACGAGTTGCTGAACGACAATCTCGACCGCATCGGCGACAGCCTCGCCTTCGCCTTCCGCCGCTTTCCGGTGCTGGAGCGCGCCGGGATCAAGCGCGTCATCAACGGCCCCTTCACCTTCGCCCCCGACGGCAACCCGTTGATCGGCCCGGTTCCGGGCTTGCGCAACTACTGGGCCGCCTGCGGGGTGATGGCGGGGTTCAGCCAGGGCGGCGGGGTGGGCCTGAGCCTCGCCCAGTGGATGGTGGAGGGCGAGCCGGGCCGCGACGTGATGGCGATGGACGTCGCCCGTTTCGGGCCGTGGATAACGCCCGCATACACGCGCGCCACCGTGCGCCAGAACTACCAGCGCCGCTTCTCCATCAGCTACCCCAACGAGGAGCTGCCGGCCGGCCGCCCCCACCAGACGACGCCCGCCCACCCGATCCTGAAGGCGCACCGCGCCGTTTTCGGCCACGCCTACGGGCTCGAGGTCGCCAACTACTTCGCCCCCGAGGGCGAGCCGCTGTTCGAGACGCCGAGCTTCCGCCGCTCAAACGCCTTCGACGCGACGGGCGCGGAGTGCCGGGCCGTGCGGGAGGGCGTCGGGATCAACGAGATCGCCAATTTCGGCAAGTATCGCGTCGAAGGGCCGGGCGCCGAGGCGTGGCTCGACCGCGTCATGGCCGGGCGCCTGCCGCGCGAGGGGCGCATCGCGCTCTCGCCCATGCTGAGCCCGAAGGGCAGGCTGATCGGCGACTTCACCATCACCAGTCTCGGCGCCGGGCGCTGGCAGCTGACCGCCAGCTACGGCGCGCGCGCCTATCACGGCCGCTGGTTCGCGCAGACCTTGGCGCCCGGCGTGTCCGTGCGCGACGTGTCGCTGGAGCTGCTCGGCTTCCAGATCGCCGGGCCGCGGGCGAAGGAGCTGCTGGGCCGCGTGGCGCGCGGCGACGTCTCCACCGCCGCCCTGCCCTTCCTGTCCGCGCGCGAGTTCGACATCGGCCTCTCCCGCGCGCTGGTGCAGCGCGTCAGCTACACCGGCGATCTCGGCTACGAGATCTACGTCCCCGCCGCCGAACAGGCCGCGCTGTGGGAGACGCTTTGGGAGGCCGGCCGCGACCTCGGGCTGCGCCCCTTCGGGATGCGCGCCATGATGAGCCTGCGGCTGGAGAAGGGGTTCGGGTCATGGATGCGCGAGTTCCGCCCCGACTACACGCCCTGCGAGACGGGGCTCGACCGCTTCGTCGCCTGGGGCAAGAACGCCGACTTCATCGGCCGGGCCGCCGCCATGGCCGAGCGGGAGCGCGGACCCTCGCGCCGGCTTTGCACGCTTGCGGTGGAGGCGGACGACGCCGACGTGGTGGCCGACGAGCCGATCTGGGCGGACGGCCGCGTCGTCGGCTTCTGCACCTCGGGCGGCTATGCGCACTGGGCCGGCGTATCCGTCGCCAACGGCTTCCTGCCGCCGGAGATGATCGCCGAGGGCGCGGCGGTCGAGGTGGAGCTCCTCGGCGAGCGCCGCCCGGCGCGGGTGTTCGTCAGGCCGCTGTTCGACCCGGACAGCGCGCGGATGCGCGCCTGAGGCGCCCCTGCGCGGACGCCCGCTTGACCGCGCGCCGCGTCGCGCTTCCTTACGCGCCATGGCGACAAGGATGCGACGGATGCTGCTGGCGGTGGGCGTGGGCGTCGGCGCGTTGGGGCTGCTCGCGGTGGGCGGCTGGGCCTATGCGAGTCTGACCGTGGCCGAACCCCCTTTCGAGACCCTGCGCGCCGAGGGCGACTTCGAGTTGCGCGCCTACCCCGCGCTGGTGGTGGCCGAGACCGCCCGGTCCGGCGACCGGCGAACGGCGGTGCGCGCCGGCTTCTCGCCGCTGGCCGGCTACATCTTCGCCCGCGAGCGCGAGGGCGAGAAGATCGCCATGACCGCCCCGGTCACCCAGCGCCGCGAGGGCGACGGCTGGACCGTGCAGTTCGTCATGCCCGAGGGCCGCACGCTGGCCGATCTGCCCGCCCCTGCGGGGTCCGAGGTGCGGCTTGACGAATGGCCCGCCGCCCGGCGCGCGGCGGTGCGCTTCTCGGGCGTCGCCGACGACGCCTCCATCGCCGCCGCCGAGGCGCGGCTGCGCGCATGGATGGCGGCGCAGGGCCTGACCGACGCCGGCGATCCGCCGCTCTACGCCTACTACAACGACCCCTTCACGCCGGGCTTCCTGCGCCGCAACGAGGTGCTGGTGACGGTGGAGTGAGGGCGGGCGCGCTGCGCGGCGGTGAGCCCTGCGAGCGCGACCGGCGAGGATGCGCACAAGGCGGACGGTCGCTGCTGGGCGCCGCGACGCGCGAAGGCGACTTGCCGGCGGCAAGTCGCGCGCGTCGCATCGGCGCAGGCGCGAGCCGGAGCCGATTTCGGCGGTAGGGTCTTGGTGAGACGGAGGGCGGCGGCGACCGCCCGGGCGGCGCTGAAGGCGACGCCCGCGGGGGGCGGGCGTCGCCGCCCGGCGGGCTTTGGCCCACCGGGCGGCGCCAGGCGCAACCCGCGGCGCCGGCCGCCGGGCGATGGCCCGGCGGCGGGAAGCGTCGCCACCAGATGGCGGCGAACGACCGCCTTCCGCGCATCCCGACGACTCCCCCTACCCGTTCCCCCGCCCTGCGAAGCGCCCCGCCTCCTCGGCGGCGCGCATCAGCGCGCGGGCCTTGTGAACGGTCTCCATCCGCTCCGCCTCGGGGTCGCTGTCGTGCACGATCCCGCCGCCGGCCTGCACGAACATCTGGCCGTCCTTCAGCACCGCCGTGCGCAGGGCGATGCAGAAGTCCATGTCGCCGCCGGCGCCGAAGTAGCCCACGCCGCCGGCGTAGACGCCGCGCTTCTCGGTCTCCAGCTCGTCGATGATCTCCATGGCCCGCACCTTGGGCGCGCCCGAGACCGTGCCGGCGGGCAGGCCCGCGAGCAGCGCCGACAGCGCGTCGTGCTCAGGGCGCAGCCGGCCGTCCACGTTGGAGACGATGTGCATGACGTGGCTGTAGCGCTCGACGGTGAACTGGGCGTTGGGGTCCACCGTGCCGATCCGCGCCACCCGGCCCACGTCGTTGCGACCGAGGTCGAGCAGCATCAGGTGCTCCGCCCGCTCCTTGGGGTCGGCGAGCAGCTCCGCCTCCAGCCGCGCGTCGTCCTCCGCCGTGGCGCCCCTCGGCCGGGTGCCGGCGATGGGGCGGATCGTGACGAGATCGCCGCGCACGCGCACCAGCGTCTCGGGGCTGGCGCCGGTCACCTGGAACGGGCCGAAGTTGAAGAAGAACATGTAAGGCGAAGGGTTGGTGCGCCGCAGCGCGCGGTAGAGCGCGAAGGGCGGCCGCTCGAAGGGCAGCGTCCAGCGCTGCGAGGCCACGACCTGAAAGATGTCGCCGGCGGCGATGTAGTCCTTCGCCCGCAGCACCATGGCGCGATAGGCGTCCTCGTCGGTGTTGGAGACCGGCGCCGACGGCGGCGCGGCGTCGGGCGCGGCCCGGTCGGCGGCCGGCGCGCGGTCCAGCGCGTCCACCGCGTCCGACAGCCGCTCGGCGGCGCGGGCGTAGGCCGCGCGCGCGCTCTCGCCCTCGGCGGCCCAGACGGGGGCGACCAGCGTCACCTCGTCCCGGGCGTTGTCGAGGATCGCCACCACGGTCGGACGCAGCAGCAGCGCGTCGGGCAGGCCCAGCGGGTCGGGGTTCGGCGCGGGCAGCCGCTCGACAAGCCGCACCATGTCGTAGCCGAAATAGCCGAACAGCCCGGCGGCCATGGGCGGCAGCCCCTCGGGCAGGGCGATGCGGCTTTCGGCGATCAGGGCGCGCAGGCTCTCCAGCGGCGGGCGCGGGTCGTCCTCGAAGGCGGCGTCGTCGAAGCGGGCGGCGCGGTTGACGGCGGCGCTATCGCCCCTGCAACGCCAGATCAGGTCGGGCTTCATGCCGATCACGGAATAGCGCCCGCGCGCCTCGCCGCCGGTGACGCTCTCCAGCAGGAAGCTGTCGCGCCGCGCCTCGGCGAGCTTGAGCATCATCGACACCGGCGTGTCGAGGTCGGCGGCGAGGCGGACCCACAGCGCCTGGTTCTCGCCGCGGCCATGGGCGGCGGCGAAGGCGTCGAAGGCCGGGGCGATCTCCACCTCAGGCGCCCAGTTGGGAGAGCACCGATTCCACCACCGCGGGGTTGATCGCCACTCCCGCCTCGGCCTCCAGCGCGCGGCCGAGATACTCCAGCTGATCCTGCGCGACCGAGCCGGCCAGCGCCTGCGCCAGCGCGCCGACGACGGCCTCCGCGCCCTCGGGCGGCAGGACTTCGCGCAAGACGGCGACGGTCGCCGACTGCGCCCCGGCGGTCGCGGCCACGGCGCCGGGCTCGGCGGCGAACAGGCGCGCCCGCGCCGCCTCGCCCAGCCGCGGGTCGGGGTCGCGGCGGCGCAGGGGGCCGACGGGCTCGACCGGCCGGCCATGCTCCTCGGCCAGCGCCGCCAGCGTCTCGCCAGCGGCCAGCCGGGCGGCCAGGGCCTCCGCCGCCTCGGCCAGCGCGGCGCGGCGTCGATCGGCGCGCCAGGCGGCGGCGACGGCGGGGCGGATGTCGGCCAGCGGCGGCGTGGCGGCGGGGGTCACGGCGTCCACCCGCACGGCGAGATAGCCGCCGTCCCCCAGGCGGATCAGGTCGCGCTCGGCGCCCTGCCGGGCGGCGAAGGCCTCCTCCAGGAAGGCGTCCTCGGGCACGCCGTCCGGCGCGGGACCGGTCGCTGTCGCGCCCTCGACACGGCCGAACGGCAGGGCGAGCTCCTGCGCCACCTCCTCCAGCGTCGCGCCGCCGGCGCGCAGATCCTCGGCGGTCTCGGCGACGCGATCGGCCTCGGGGCCGCCCAGCCGGGCGGCGAGTTCGGCCGCGAGACCCTCGCGCACGTCCTCGAAGGGCACGACGTCGGCGGGCTCGATCTCCGTCACCGACATCAGCGCGAAGCCGGTCGCGGTCTGGGCGGGGCCTGCGACGCCGGGGCCGGACAGGGCGAAGGCGGCGGGGCCGCGGGCGTCGGGCAGCTCGCCCTGCTCGACGAAGCCCAGCGCGGCGTCGGCGCGGCTGAGCCCCTTCTCCGCCAGCAGCGCGTCGAACCCCTCGCCGGCGTCCAGCCGGTCGCGGGCGGCCTGCGCCTCCGGCAGCGTGGCGTAGACGATCTGATCGACGGCGCGCCGCTCCTCGCGCACGAAGTCGCGGCGGCGGTCGTCGTAGAGCTGGCGCAGCTCCGCCTCGTCGATCTCGCCTGCGAGCCGCGCCGGGTCGACGCGCAGCCACGCCACGTCGCGCCGCTCGGGCGTCTGGAACTGCGCGCCGCGCTCGGACAGGAAGGCCTCCAGCGCGGCGTCGTCGGGCTCGGCGACCTCGATCCCCAGCGCGTCGGCGTCCAGCGTCAGCGCGTCGAACAGCCGGCGCTCCTCGCGGAAGGCGACCATCGCCGCGGCCGCGCCGGGGGGCGCCGAGGCGGCGGCGGCCGACTGGGAGATCAGCCCGGACGCTATGGAGCGGCGCACCGTCTCCTCGTAGGCGCCGACCGAGCGGAAGGCTCGGCGGACCGCGTTCTGGTATTGCGTCGCGTCGAACTGACCGGCGACCTGGAAGGCCGCCTCGCCGCGCACCTGGCGGGCCACGGCCTCGTCTGGCGCGGACAGGCCGAGCCTGGCGGCGGCGTCGTCCAGCGCCGCCTCGCGCACCATGCGCGCGAGCACGAAGCGGTCCAGCCCCATGGGGCGGATCTGGGTGTTGTCCAAACCGAAGCGCTGCCGCTCGCGGCTCAGCACCGAGGCGAAGACCTCCGCCTCCACGACCTGATCGCCCACGGTCGCGACGCGGGTGGAGAAGCCCGAGCCGACGCCCTCGATGCCCCACACCGCGAAGCTGAGCACCAGAAGGCCCAGAAGCGCCTTGGCGACCCAGGATCTGATGGCGCGGCGGAGAAACTCGATCATCGCTGGAACCCCGGTTCTCAGTTTGCGCGGACCATAGGCGCCGCCCCCCGCCGTCGCAAGGCCGCGCCGCCGCTTGCCGCGCGCCGCCCGGCGGCTAGGATCGCCCGCGCAGCGACGGGGAGCGTATCATGACCATCGGGCCGGGCGACCGCCTGCACCTCGTCGACGGGTCGGGCTTCATCTTCCGCGCCTTCCACGCCCTGCCGCCGCTGACGCGCAAGTCCGACGGACTGCCCGTGGGCGCGGTGGCGGGCTTCTGCAACATGCTGTTCCGCATGCTGGAGGAGGGCCGGGCCAGCGAGCGGCCGACCCACATGGCGGTGATCTTCGACTTCTCCTCCAAGACCTTTCGCAACGCGATCTACCCCCTCTACAAGGCCCAGCGCCCCGAGCCGCCGGCCGAGCTTGTCCCGCAATTCGCCCTCATCCGCGACGCGACCCGCGCCTTCAACCTCGCCTGCATCGAGACCGAAGGGTGGGAGGCCGACGACATCATCGCCACCTACGCCCGCCGCGCGGCGCGCGAGGGCGCGACCGTGACGGTTGTCAGCTCCGACAAGGACCTGATGCAACTCGTGGACGACCGCATCGCCATGTTCGACGGCATGAAGGGCAAGCCCATCGGCCGCGATGAGGTGATCGAGAAGTTCGGCGTGCCCCCGGAAAAGGTCGTGGACGTGCAGGCGCTGGCCGGCGACAGCGTGGACAACGTGCCCGGCGCGCCCGGCATCGGGATCAAGACGGCGGCCCAACTCATCGAGGAATACGGCGACGTCGAGACGCTTCTGGCCCGCGCGGCCGAGATCAAGCAGCCCAAGCGCCGCCAGACCCTGCTCGACCACGCCGAGCAGGTGCGTATATCGAAGCGGCTGGTGACGCTGGCCGACGACGTGCCCGACCTGCCCGGTTGGGACAACCTCGCCGTGCGCGACCCGGAGGCGCAGGCGCTGATCGGCTTCCTCAAGGCGATGGAGTTCCGAACGCTCACCAACCGCGTCGCCGAGGCGCTGGGGGCGGAGGCGGGCGAGATCGACGCCGTCCGGGTCGAGGTCGAGGGTCACGCGGCGCCGGAGCCCGCGCCCACGGTCGACGCCCCGGCCGGCTCCAGACCCCCGGAGCCCTTCGACCACGCCGCCTACACGGTGATCCGCGACGCCGACACGTTGCGCGCCTGGGTCGCCGAGGCGACCGAAATCGGCGCCGTGGCGGTGGACACCGAGACGACCTCGCTGGACGAGATGGTGGCGGAACTCGTCGGCGTGTCTCTGGCGCTGGCGCCCGGTCGCGCGGCCTACGTGCCGCTCGGCCACGGCGAGGGCGACGGCGACCTGCTGGGCGCGGCGCGGCGCGCGCCGGGGCAGATGGATCGCGACGCGGCGCTGGCGATCCTGAAGCCGCTGCTGGAGGACCCGGCGGTCCTGAAGATCGGCCAGAACCTGAAATACGACATGAAGGTGCTGGCGCGCTGCGGACTGCGGGTCGCCCCCTTCGACGACACCATGCTGATGAGCTACGCGCAGGCGTCCGGTCTGCATGGCCACGGCATGGACGCGCTCAGCAAGCGCCTGCTCGACCACGAGCCGATCCCGATCAAGGCTTTGCTGGGCTCGGGCAAGGCGCAGATCACCTTCGATCGCGTGCCCATCGACAAGGCGGCGCCCTACGCCGCCGAGGACGCCGACGTCACCCTGCGCCTGCACCGGATGCTCAGGCCCGGCCTTGTCCGCGAGCGGGTGACGACAGTTTACGAGACGCTGGAGCGCCCGCTGGTCCCGGTGCTGGCGGCGATGGAGATGGCCGGCGTCAAGGTCGACCGGCAGACGCTGAGCCGGCTTTCGGGCGCCTTCGCGCAGCGCATGGCGCAACTCGAGGACGAAATCCGCACGCTGGCCGGCGAGACGTTCAACGTAGGCTCGCCCAAGCAACTCGGCGAAATCCTGTTCGGCAAGCTGGGGATGCCCGGCGGCCAGAAATCCGCCAAGACCGACGCGTGGGTGACCGACGCCGACGCGCTGGAGCAACTCGCCGCGCAGGGCCACGACCTGCCGGCGCGCGTGCTGGACTGGCGCCAGCTGGCCAAGCTGAAGGGCACCTACACCGACGCGCTCCAGGGCCACGTCAACCGCGAGACCGGACGCGTGCACACCTCCTTCTCGCTCGCCGCGACGACGACGGGGCGGCTCGCCTCCACCGACCCGAACCTCCAGAACATCCCCATCCGCTCCGAGGAGGGCCGGCGCATCCGCGAGGCCTTCGTCGCAGAACCGGGCAACGTGCTGGTGTCGCTGGACTACTCCCAGATCGAGTTGCGCATCCTCGCCATGGTGGCCGACATCCCGGCGCTAAAGCAGGCCTTCCGCGACGGGCTCGACATCCACGCCATGACCGCCTCCGAGATGTTCGGCGTGCCCATCGAGGGCATGGACCCGATGATCCGTCGGCAGGCGAAGGCGATCAACTTCGGCGTGATCTACGGCATTTCGGCCTTCGGGCTGTCGAACAACCTGCGCATTCCGCAGGCCGAGGCCAAGGCCTTCATCGACCGCTACTTCGAGCGGTTCCCCGGCATCCGCGAATACATGAACCGCACGCGCGACTTCGCGAAGGCGAACGGCTATGTACAGACGCTGTTCGGGCGGAAAATCCACACGCCCGAGATCAACGCCAAGGGGCCGCGGGCGAGCTTCGCCTACCGCGCCGCGATCAACGCGCCGATCCAGGGTGCCGCGGCCGACGTGATCCGCCGCGCCATGATCCGCATCCCCCCCGCCCTGGCCGCCGCCGGGCTGCGGGCCCGGATGCTGCTGCAGGTCCATGACGAGTTGCTGTTCGAGGCCCCGGAGGATGAGGCCGACGCCACCATCGCCTGCGTCCGCGCCGTCATGGAGAACGCGGCCGAACCCGCCGTGGCGCTCGACGTGCCGCTGACCGTGGAGGGCGGCAAGGGCGCGACCTGGGCGGCCGCGCACTGACCTATTCGGCCGCCTCGGCCCCGATGAAGCCGCCAGACTGGCGCGCCCACAGCGCTGCGTAGAGCCCGCCGCGCGCCAGCAGCGCCTCGTGGGGGCCCTGCTCCACGACGCGGCCCGCGTCCATGACCACCACCCGGTCCATCTGCGCGATGGTGCTGAGTCGGTGGGCGATGGCCAGAACCGTCTTGCCGCGCATGACCTCGGCAAGCGCGTCCTGGATCTCCGCCTCGACCTCGGAATCGAGCGCCGAGGTGGCCTCGTCGAGAACCAGGATCGGCGCGTCCTTCACTATGGCGCGGGCCAGCGCGATGCGCTGGCGCTGGCCGCCCGAGAGTTTCACGCCACGCTCGCCGAGATGCGCGTCGTAGCCGGCGCGGCCGCGGAAGTCGCGCAGCGACAGGATGAACTCGTGCGCCGAGGCCCGCCGGGCCGCCGCGACCACCCGCTCCATGTCGGCGTCGGGGTCGCCATAGGCGATGTTGTCCCGCGCGGAGCGGTTGAACATCGCCGTCTCCTGCCGGACCATCGCGATCTGGCGGCGCAACCCGTCCTGCGTCAGGTCGCGGATGTCGCGCCCGTCGAGCGTCACCCGCCCGCCCTCGACGTCGTAGAGGCGCAGCAAAAGCGAGACCACGGTGGTCTTGCCCGCGCCGGAGGGGCCGACGAGGCCGACCTTCTCGCCGGGCTCGATGGTCAGGTCGAAGTCGCGCAGCGCGGCGACCTTGCCGCCATAGGCGAAGGTGATGCGCTCGAAGCCGATGCGGCCCGTCGCGCGCACCGGCTCCGCCGCGCCGGGGCGATCGACGATGCGGTGGGGCGGCGAGAGGGTCCGGATGCCGTCCTCAATCTCGCCGATGTTGGTGAAGACGCCGAGCGCGGTGAAGCTGACCCAGCCGGTCATGGTCGCCAGCCGCGTCGACACCAGCCCCGCCGCCGCCACGTCGCCCGCGGTCGCCTGCCCCTCGCTCCAGAGCCAGAGCGCCATGCCGATCAGGATCGCCGGCAGCGCGCCGGCCAGCGCAAATATCCAGGCCCGGAACGTCACCACCTGTCCGGCCCAGTCGACGCCCGACTCGCGATAGCGCGCGAGCGCGTTCTTCGTCGTGTCGTCCTCGAAGCGGCCGAGCGCGAACAGCTTGACGGTGACGATGTTGGTCACCGTGTCCACGATCTGCCCCGTCACCGCGGCGCGGCGGGCCGCGCGGCGGGCGGACTTGACGCGGATCAGCGGCAGGAACCAGCGCACCAGCGCCACATAGCCCGCGAGCCACACCAGCACGACGAGGCCCAGCCGCAAATCCACCGCCGCGACCAGCGCCACCGCCCCCAGCGCCGCGGCCAGCGCGTTGCCGACGATGTTGGTCGTCTCCAGCACCACATCGGTCAGCGCGCGGGCGGTCTGCTGCGCCTTCTGGGCGATGCGCCCGGCGAAATCGTCGTCGAAATAGCTCAGCGACTGGCCCAGCACATGGGCGTTGATGCGGCTGAGCGACAGCGCATAGAGGTTGGGCCCCAGCGTCAGCGAGTTGAAGGCGGCGTTGGCGACCAGGCTCAGCGGCCAGACCACCACGAAGAACGCGGCGACCAGCGCCAGCGGCCACGGATTGTCGGCGAGAAACCCCGGCCCGGACGCCTGCGCCGCGTCGATCACCCAGCCGATGAGCCAGAAGCCGACGACGGTGGTGATCCCGACCGAGACCGAGGCCGCGACCGCGACCCACATCTGCCGCTCCGCCCCACGCAGTCCCCAGCGCAGGAAGGGCCAGAGCGCGGCCGGCGGCGGGCCCTCGGCGGGCTGGAACGGCGCCACCCGGTCGGCGAGCCAGCGATAGAGCCGCGGGATGACGATCGGATCGTCGCGCCGCCTCGGGGTCTCGCCACCGTCCATGCCGTTCTCTCCCCCCGCCGCCTCAGGCGGCCGCGTCCACCCCGATGAAACCGCCGGACTGCCGCTCCCAGAACCCCGCATATAGCCCGCCCTGCGCCAGAAGCGCCGCGTGCGTGCCCTGTTCCGCCACCCGGCCCTGCTCCAGCACCACGATCCGGTCCATCTGGGCGATGGTGGACAGGCGGTGGGCGATGGCGATCACGGTCTTTCCGGCCATCAGCCCGGTCAGCGCCTGCTGGATCTCGGCCTCCACCTCGCTGTCGAGCGCCGAGGTGGCCTCGTCCAGCACTAGGATCGGCGCGTCCTTCAGCACCACGCGGGCGAGCGCGACGCGCTGGCGCTGGCCGCCGGACAGCTTCACCCCCCGCTCGCCCACATGGGCGTCGTAGCCCGCGCGGCCCTTGGGGTCGCGCAGCCCGAGGATGAAGTCGTGCGCCGAAACCCGCGCCGCCGCCGCCTCGATCTCGGTCTGCGTGGCGTCGGGGCGGCCGTAGCGGATGTTGTCGCGCACCGAGCGGTGCAGCAGCGAGGTGTCCTGCGTGACCATGCCGATCTCGCGACGCAGGCTCTCCTGCGTCACGAGGCGCACGTCCTGCCCGTCGATCTCGATGCGCCCGCCCTCGGGATCGTCGAAGCGCAGCAGCAGGTTGACCAGCGTGGACTTGCCGGCGCCCGAACGGCCGACGAGGCCCACGCGCTCGCCGGCGCGGATCACGAGGTCCACGCCCTCCAGCCCGCCGGCCTTCTTGCCGTAGTGGTGGCGCAGGCCGCGGAAGGCGATCTCGCCGCCGGTCACGCGCAGGGCGGGCGCGCCGGGCGCGTCGGTCACGTCCACGGGGGCCGTGATGCTCTGCATCCCCTCGCGGATCACGCCCGCGTGCTGGAACAGCTGCGAGGTGACCCACATGATCCAGCCGGTCATCCCGTTCAGCCGCAGCGTCAGCGCCGCCGCCGCCGACACGGCCCCGATGGTGGCGTCGCCGCCGGCCCAGAGCCAGATCGCCGCGCCGACCACGGCGACGATGACGAGCCCGTTCACCGTCGCGATGCCGGCCATCATGAGCGTCATCAGCCGCAAGAGCCGCGCGAAGCGCAGTCGGGCGACCTTCATGGCGTCGAGCGCGAACTTCTCCTCGCGCTCGGCGTGGGCGAACAGCTTGACGGTCTGGATGTTGGCGTAGGCGTCCACGATCCGCCCCGTCAGCGCCGAGCGGCCCTCGGAGAACTTCTCCGACGCCCGCCCGATGGCCGGGATCAGCGAACGCAAAAGCAGCAGGTAGATGACCAGCCACAGCGCGAGCGGGATCGCGAGCCGCGCGTCGATGCCCGCCAGCACGATCATGGCGCCGGCGAAATAGGCCGCGGCATACCAGATCGCCTCGAAGGCCATGAAGGCGCTGTCCTCGACCGCCGGGCCGGACTGCATCACCCGGTTGGCCAGCCGCCCGGCGAAGTCGTTCTGATGGAAGCCGATCGACTGGCCGAGCAGCCGCCGGTGCGAGCGCCACCAGACCCGCGGCATCAGGTTCGCCGACAGCGACTGGTTGAGCAGCGCATGGTTCAGCGTGATGACCACGGGCCGCAACAGCAGCACGAACAGCGCGATCAGCGCCAGCTCCAGCCCATGGCGCGACCAGAAGCCGTCCGGCCCCTCGGCGAGCAGGTCCACGACATGGCCGGCGTAGTAGATCAACCCGGTCTCGACCAGCGCGGTGGCCAGCCCCGTCAGCGCCGTGAAGCCCAGCACGCCCCGGAACGGGCGCAGGTGGTCGATCATGTAGGGCCAGAACCGCGTCGGCGGCGCGGCGTTCGCGTCGGGCCCGAAAGCGGCGACGCGGGACTCGAAGAACCGGAACATGGGCGCGCTCCGCGGATCGAAAGCGCCGGCTACGACCCGGGCGCGGGCCGTGCGGCGTGGCGCGAGGCGCCGATGGCTGTATGGGTCGCGCCGGCCTTAGCCGAATCGGCCGGAGAAGTCACGCCAGCCCCCGCCTTGCCGCAACGGCAGGCCGCGGCCATATGCGGGTGATGTTGTTCCCGTGCGACAGATGAGGCGCGTCCTCGCCATCCTGCTCGCGGTGGCGCTCGCGGCCGCCCTGAGCGCCAGCCACGTCGCGCACGCCGGCGCGTCGGTCGCCCCGGACGCCAGCCAGCACGAGACCCGCCAGCACGCGGCGCACGGCCACGCGCACCAGGCGCCGGAGGAGCGGGCGGGACACAAGGCGGCGCTGTGCTGCTTTTTCGAGGAGCCGACGACGGTCGCCCCGCGTTCCTTCGCGGTCCGCGCAGCCCCTGCGGCCTCCTCGCGCCCCCTCTCAAGCGGTCTCGCCCGCGCCCCGAACCCGCCGCCGCCCCGGTCGATCTGAGCCGACGGCGCCGCCGTGCGCCGACAATCCAGACATCACCGGAAGGACACAGGATGAGAACCACCACCATCGCGGCGGCGGCCGTGGGCGTCGCGCTCGGCGTCGCCGGCGCCGTCGCCTGGGCCCAGATGGGTCACGGAGCGCACGGCCAGATGCAGCATGGCCAGATGCAGCACGGCCAGATGCAGCACGGGGCCGGAGCCCATGCCGGGCACG
>DAINOD010000002.1:120780-144236 GCA_036735545.1 Rubrimonas sp.
GGCCAGATGCAGCACGGCCAGATGCAGCACGGGGCCGGAGCCCATGCCGGGCACGGCGCGGCCGCGTCGACCGCGCCATACGCGCAGGCGTGGGTCGAGAGCATGGACCGCATGCACGCGGACATGATGATCGACCTCAGCGGCGACGCCGACGTCGACTTCGTGCGCGGCATGATCCCCCACCACGAAGGCGCCATCGACATGGCGCGCATCGTGCTGGAGCACGGCGAGGACGCCGAAATCCGCGCGCTGGCGCAGGAGGTCGTGGCGGCGCAGGAAGCCGAGATCGCGCAGATGCGCGCCTGGCTCGCCGCCCGCGGCTACTGAGGCGGCCCTAGACTGAAGGAGGGGGGCGGTCCGCCGCCCCCGCCAGCCCGCGCCGGCTCGCCCGCCACGCGCGCAGCCACCAGAGCCACCCGCCGATCGCGACAGCCCAGCCGAACGGATACCAGGGCAGCACCGGCGAGGGATCGCCGGTCGTCACCAGCATCACGGGCCCGCCGAGTCCCAGCAGCGTGATCGCGACCGCCGCCACGCCGAGGCCGACCAGCCCCCGCGACCGCAGCCGCTTCGCCTCCGCGTCTGTCATGCGCGCCCCCCTGCGCCGGTCCCTGCGCCCATTCCTGCGCCCATTCCTGCGCGACGTCCGACCGCCTCGCCACGATCCTCGGGGGAGGATAGGCGTCAGGTTCGCGGAAGACGAGGACCCGATGACGCAGGCCGCCGCCGACACCCGACCAGAAGCCGAGATGACCGAGGAGCGCGCCCGCGCCAGCGCGTGGTTCGTCGCCCTGCGCGACCGCATCTGCGCCGCCTTCGAGGCGCTGGAGCGCACGCATCCGACCGGACCCCACGCCGATCGCGCCCCCGGCCGCTTCGAGCGCAAGCAGACCCGCCGCGCCGGCGACGGCGAAGGCGACCAGGGCGGCGGCGAGATGAGCGTGATGCGCGGGGGGCGTCTGTTCGAGAAGGTCGGCGTCAACGTCTCCGAGGTCTACGGCGTGCTCGGCCCGCAGGCGCAGCGCTCGCTGACCGCCCGCCGCGCCATCCCCGGCCTCGCCGAGGACCCGCGCTTCTGGGCCTCGGGCGTCAGCCTCGTCGCGCACATGAACAGCCCGCGCACCCCGGCGGTGCATATGAACACGCGCATGTTCTGGACGCCCCATTGCTGGTGGTTCGGCGGCGGCACCGACCTGAACCCGATGGTTCCGGTCGAGGAGGACACGGCCTTCTTCCACGGCGTGCTGAAGGAGGCCCTCGACCGGCACGGGCCGGACCTCTACCCCCGCTACAAGGCGTGGGCGGACGAGTATTTCATGATCCGCCACTGGAACGAGCCGCGCGGCGTGGGCGGCGTCTTCTACGACGACCACTGCACCGACGACTGGGAGGCCGACTTCGCCCTGACCCAGGACGTCGGCCGCGCCTTCCTCGACGCCTTCCTGCCCATCGCCGAGAAGCGCGCCGCCGAGCCGTGGACCGAGGCCGAGCGCGAGCACCAGCTGGTCCGCCGCGGCCGCTACGCCGAGTTCAACCTCGTCTACGACCGCGGAACCCGGTTCGGGCTGGAGACCGGCCACAACCCCGAGGCGGTGCTGATGAGCCTGCCGCCCGAGGCGAAGTGGCCGTGATCGCCGTCATCTTCGAGCTTGTTCCCGCCGAGGGGATGCGCGGCGAATACCTCGACCACGCCGCGGTGCTGCGCCCGGAGCTGGCGCAGATCGACGGCTTCGTCTCGGTGGAGCGGTTCGAGAGCCTGACGACCCCGGGCAAGCTGCTGTCGCTGTCGGTCTGGCGCGACGAGGCGGCCGTGAAGCGGTGGCGCAACCATGTCGGCCACCGCGAGATCCAGCGCATCGGGCGGGAGCGCGTCTTCGCCGACTACCGGCTGCGCGTCGCCGGCGTCATCCGCGACTACGCCATGACCGAGCGGCGCGAGCAGGCCCCCGAGGACAGCGCGGCGCTGCTCGGCCTCTGAGACGCCCTAAAGGTCGTCCTCCAGCCAGGCGAGCGTGTCGACCGTGGCGTAGTCCAGCACGGCGACGACCTCCGCCGCGTCGTCGACCGGCGCGAGGGCGGCGCCCAGCCCCAGCCCCAGCAGCGCCGCGGCGGCGAGCCCGGCCCAGAGCGGGCGCGCGGCCCGACGACGTGCGGCGGCCGCGCCCTCGGCCCCGGCGGCGCAGGCGGCCAGCAGTCCGGGCGGGGCGGCGGGAGGCGGCTCGGCCGCCAGCGCCGCCAGCGCGGCGTCAAGCGCCGCCGCCTCGGCCAGCGTCGCCGCGGCCTGAGGATCGGCCGACGCCAGCGCCGCCGCCGGGGCGCGGGTCTCGACGGGCCAGCGCGCCAGATCGCCGCCATGGACGGCGGCGAGGCGGGCGAAGCGGTCCAGGGTCATCGCCGTCTCCTTTGCTCCGGGCGGTCGCGATGCGCCGCCAGCGTCTCCGCCAGCGCGCGGCGGCCGCGGGCCTGCAGACTCTCCACCGCATCCACGCTCAATCCCATCGCCGCGGCGATCTCCGGGTTCGAGCGATCCTCGAAGTGACGCAACACGATGGCGGCGCGCTGGCGGTCCGGCAAGGCGTGCAGCGCCGTGCGCAGCGCCGTCGCACGGTCCGCCGCGTCGAGCCGCTCCAGCGCCGACGGCGCGGGGTCGGGCGGTTCGGGCGCGTCCTCCAGCGGGCTCGAGCGGCCGCGCCGCCGCAGCCGGTCGAGACAGAGGTTGGTCGCGACCCGGTGCAGCCAGGCGCCGACCGGCGCCCCGCCGTCCTCCCATTCGGGGGCAGCGCGCCAGAGCCGCAGCATGGCCTCCTGCGTCACGTCCTCGGCCTCCGCGGGATCGCCCAGCAGCCGACCCGCGAGCGCCAGCAGCCGCGGCGCCCGGCGCGCGGTCAGCAGCCGCGCCGCCTGCGCCTCGCCGCGGACGGCGCGGGCGAGCAGGGCGGCGTCGAGCCGGTCCTCGCCCGCGTCCAAGGGCGGCCCGCAGGCGGCCGGGGGGCGCGACGGCGCGCGCCGGCCTCAGCCGCGGGGACCTTCCCGCCCGGCCCCGTCCCGCCCGGCGCCGTCCCGCCCGGCGCCGGGCCGCGACCGGGCGGCCTCCTCGCGCGTCACCACGCCGTCGCCGTCGCGGTCGAGGCGGTCGAACAGCCGCGCGGCCCGGCGCTCCCGCGTCGCCGCGATCTCCTCGGCGTCGATGACGCCGTCGTTGTTGGCGTCGAGACGGTCGAACATGCGCTGCGCATGTTCGGCGGCCCGCGCCGCGGCGCGCCCGGTCGCGTCGGCCGACAACGCCGCCTCGAAGGCGTCACGGTCGAAAGGCGCGTCCCCAAGCTCCAGAAAGCCCGCCTGCGTCGCCTCCTCGCGGGTGATGCGGCCGTCGCCGTCCGCGTCGAGACGCTCGAACAGGCGGTCCGGCATCGCGCCGCGCCGTTCCTCCCAGCGTCCCGCGCGATCGGGCCGACCCGAACCGCGGCCGCCCTCGTCGCGCGCTTCGCGACGCTCGTCGCGTCGGGTTCGCCTGTCGAGCCTGCGCTCCTCGACGTCCAGCCGCCGCGCCTCCAGCGCCAGCGCCTCGGCTTCGAGCGCCTGCGTCTGGGGCGCAGCCGCGGCCTGCGCCAGCGTCTGCGGCGCCGTCGCCGCGCCCGCCGCCATCGCCAGCGCGACCGCCGCCGCCATGCTCGTCCTGCCCATCGGGGCCTCCTTCATCTTCGGACCGGCCGCCCGCGGCGACCGTCCCCCGAGCAACGCCCGGCCGGCCCGGTTCCGTCGCGACCGGCTCGCTCGCGACTCTGCGCCGCGCGGCGTCGCGCGCGCGACGAGCCTATATCGCTCCCATGACAGGCATCACCCCCGGCGCCGACCGGCCCTTCGGCCCCGCCCTCGCCGCCGGCCTGCGGCGCCGCTGCCCCGCTTGCGCCCGCGGCGCGCTGTTCGACGGCTATCTCGCGATCCGCCCGGCCTGCCCCGCCTGCGGCGAGCCGCTCGCCGGTCACCGCGCCGACGACGCGCCCGCCTGGGTCACCATGCTGGTGGTCGGCCACCTGATGGTCCCCGCGATCCTCGCCGCCCGCGGCATCGACGGCTGGCCGACCTGGGCGCACATGGTCGTCTGGCCGCTGGTCGCGCTCGGGCTGTGCCTCGCGCTGCTGCCGCGGATGAAGGGCGCCATCGTCGGCTGGCAGTGGGCCTGCCGGATGCACGGCTTCGGCGACGGCCGCCCGTGACCGAAGCCCGCGCCGGGACCGAAGCCCGCGCCGGGACCGGGGCTCCGCCTGTCCCGCGCGACGCGGCGAGCCTCGTGCTCTTGCGCCGCGACGGGCCCGAGCCGCGGGTGCTGATGGGCCAGCGCGGGGCCGGCGCGCGGTTCATGCCCTCCAAGTTCGTCTTTCCCGGCGGCGCGCTCGACCCCGCCGACGCGCAGCTGACCGCCGGCGCGCCGCTGGCTGAGCCCACCGCCCGCCGGCTCGGCGCCCAGGCGCCCCCCGACATGGCCGCCGCCCTCGCCCGCGCGGCCGTGCGCGAGACCTACGAGGAGGCGGGCCTCACCCTCGGCGCGCCCGACCCCGCCGCGGCGCTCTGGGCCGCGGACGCGCCGCCGGGCTGGCGCGGCTTTCTCGGCCGCGGCCTGGTGCCGGCGCTCGACCGTCTGAGTTTCGTGTTCCGCGCGATCACGCCGCCGACGCGGCCCGTGCGCTTCGACGCGCGCTTCTTCCTCGCCGACGCGGCCGAGGTGGCGGGCGATCCCGACGACTTCTCGGGCGCCGAGGACGAGCTGTCGCATCTGCGCTGGCTGACGCTGACCGAGGCGCGCCGGCTCGACCTGCCCTTCATCACCACCGTGGTGCTGGCCGAGGTCGAGGCGCGGCTGGACGACCCCGCCGACCGGCCCGCCCCCTTCTTCCACCACCGCGACGGGCGGTCGTTCATCGACGCGTTGGCGTGAGCGGGCCCGTTCCCGTCCCTGCCCGGCCCGCGCCGCCGGGACAGCGGGGGTTGCTCGCCGCGATCGCCTGCATCGCGCTGTTCGGCGTCGGGCAGGGCATGACGCACCCGCTGTTCGCGCTCAGGCTGGAGCAGGACGGCTGGCCCTCGGCCATGGTCGGGCTGTCGGGGGCGATGGTGGCGCTGGCCTCGCTGACGCTGGCGCCGCTCATGCCGCGGCTGATCCGCGCCGTGGGGCTGCCGCGCTTCCTGTCGCTCGGGGCGCTGATGTCCTCGCTGATGCTGCTCGGCTTCCCGCTGGTGGATAACTACTGGGCCTGGCTCGTGCTGCGCTACCTGCAGGGGGCGGCGGCGGCGATGTTGTTCGTCGGCTCCGAGATCTGGATCGTCGCCGACGCGGAGGAGGGCTCGCGCGGCCGCGTGGTCGGTTTCTATGCGACCGTTCTGTCGCTGGGCTTCGCCGCCGGCCCGATGATCCTGACCGGAGTGGGGGTGGACGGCGCGACGCCCTTCGCGGTCTGCGCGGCGCTGTCGCTTATCTGCCTGGCGCCGCTGGCCACCGCCTGGAACGCAGCCCCGGCCACGAGCGACGAGGACGGGCCCGGCGTCCCGCCGCTGCGCTTCCTGCGCACGGACCCCACGGTGATCGGCGCGGTCATCCTGTTCGGCGCGGTGGAGTTCGGCGTCATGGCGCTGCTGCCGGTCTGGGGCGTCAAGATCGGCATGGAGCGGGAGCAGGCGACGTTCCTCGTCTCGGCGCTCGTGCTGGGCAACGTGGCGCTGCAGATCCCCCTCGGCGCGCTGGCCGACCGGCTGAACCGGCGCGCCATGCTGATCGGCTGCGGGCTGACCTGCCTCGTCGCCGCGGCGCTGCTGCCGGCGCTCGCGCGCACGGGCTGGCCGCTGTGGGCGACGCTGTTCGTGTGGGGCGGGCTGGTGGCGGGGCTCTACACCATCGGCCTGGTCGAACTCGGCGCGCGCTATCGCGGGGCGGAGCTGGTGTCGGCGAACGCCGCCGTGATCACCGGCTACGGCCTCGGCGCGCTGGCGGGACCGCTGCTCGTGGGCCTCGCCATGGACGTGGTGGAGCCGCACGGGCTGTCGATCGCGCTGGCCGCCATGGCCGGGAGTTTCCTCGGCGTCGCGGTCTGGCGGGGGATCGCGCGGGCGCGCCGCGCTTGACAGCGCCGGGCCGTTGGGGCATCCGGCGTCTTCGATATTCGGACAGCGCGCCTGCGGGCGCCGCGCTGCGGGGCCTGACGCTCCGGGGAGAGGACCATGGCGAAGCCGACCACGATCAAGATCCGGCTGAACTCCAGCGCCGGCACCGGGCACTTCTATGTGACCAAGAAGAATTCGCGCACCATGACCGAGAAGATGTCGGTCCGGAAATACGATCCGGTCGCGCGCAAGCATGTCGAATACAAGGAAGGCAAGATCAAGTGAGGCGCTGACGCCCACTGATCTGACGCCAACAGGACTGACACACGGCGGCTTCGGCCGCCGTTTTCGTTTTCCGGCGTCGCCTCACGCCGGGCCGACGGGGTCGGCGAGCGACTCGGCCGCGAACAGCCGTGGCGGGTCGAGCACCTCGCGCAACCGGGCGGTCAGCGGCATCTCGGCCCAGGGCGCGGGGTCCGTCGCCTCCAGCGCCGCATAGACGCCCGACACCGCCCGCGCGGCGGCCTCGGCCGCAGGCGCTCCCAACGCCAGCCGCGCCGCGAACAGCCCCGCGAACAGGTCTCCCGTGCCCGCGGGCCGGCGGTCGAGCAGCGGCGTCGCCACCGCAAGCGCCGCGTCGCCCTCCACGACCACCGTCGCGACGGACCCCGCCCCGGCGACGCCGGTGACGGCGACAAGCGGCGCGAGCCCCCGCGCGGCCGCGGCGGCCTCGGCCGGCGTGGCCACGGGCGCGTCGGTCAGCGCGCCCAACTCGAAACGGTTGGGCGTCAGCGCGTCCGCCATGGGAACGAGCCGATCGCGGATGACCGCGACCACCTCGGGCGGGGCGAAGAAGCCGAGGTCGTCGTCGCCCATCACCGGGTCGCACAGGTAGCGCAGACCGGGATTGGCGGCCCTCGCGCGCGCCACGAAACCGGCCACCGCCTCCGCCGTGTCGGCGCGGCCCAGATAGCCCGTCAGCACCCACCCGGCGCGTTGCGGAAGGCCCCGCTCCTCCACGCCGCGCAGCAGGTCGGCCACCAGCGCCGCCTCCAGCGCCCGGCCCCGCACGGTGGGGTGGCGGGGGTGGTTGGAGAGCAGCGTGGTCGGCACCTCCACCACCTCCACCCCCGCCGCGCGCATGGGAAAGGCGGCGGCCGAATTGCCGACATGACCCCAGCAGACCTGGCTCTGGATCGCGATGACGAGCGGGATCATCCCCCCAGCGCCGCGATCACCGCGTCGGCGCTTGTCACCTCGGCGACGTTGCGCAGGGCGTAGTCGATGCTGGCGCGGTGCCAGTCGGCGTTCATGGTGGCGCAGCAATCCTCGGGGATCACCATGCGATAACCCTTGTCGGCGCCGGTGCGGGCGGTGTGCTCGATGGACATGTTGGTCCATGCTCCGGTCTCGATGATCGTGTCGCGGCCCGCGGCGCGCAGCACGGTCTCCAGCGTCGAGCCCTCGAAGGCGCTCATGCGCATCTTGCGCACCACATGGTCGCCCGGCTGGGGCTCCAGCCCGGGGACAGGCGCGGCGCCCCAAGTGCCGCGCACCAGCGCCTTGGCGTCGCGCACGCCCTGGAACAGGCCGCAGTTCAGCGTCAGGCCGGGCGCGCCGGGCTCGACCTCGAACCACACATGGATCACCGGCACGCCCCGGGCGCGCGCCGCGGCCGCCAGACGCGCGCAGTTGGCCACCGCGCCCTGCGCCTTGCAGTGCGCGGGCGCTCCAGACTCTGCGAAGGCGCCGCCCTCCATCACCACGTCGTTCTGCATGTCCTGGATCACCAGCGCGCAACGGGTGGGGTCCAGCGTCAGCCCGCCGGCCGCAGGCCGCGCCGGCGCCGCGCCGCGCATGTGGGGCTCCACCCGCGGGCCGACCTTCACCGGCACGGCGTAGAGCGAGGTCGAGGCGCACAGGAACAGCGTCCGCCAGTCGTCGCCCCCCCAGGCGAGGTTGGCGACGAGTTCGGGGCAGGAGACCTCGCCCAGCCTGCGCCCGTCGGGGGCGTAGACCCAGACGCCGCCGGGCGCGGTCACCCAGACGTCGCCGTGCATGTCGCACTTCATGCCGTCCGGCACGCCGGGGCGCAGCGCGTCCACGATCCCGCTCGCGAACAGCCGCTCGCCCGAGAGGCGCCCGTCGGGCCCGACGTCATAGGCGCGGATGAGGGTCTGCACCGTGTCGTTGACGTAGAGGGTGCGCTCGTCGGGCGAGAAGCACAGGCCGTTCGGCTGGGTGAAGGCGTAGCGGTCCACCATCAGCTCAGGCTCCCCGCCGCCGGGGGGGATGCGGTAGACGCCCTGGAAGCCGAGCTGGACCGGCCGCTCCACCCCGTAGACCGGCATGCGTCCGTAAGTGGGATCGGTGAACCAGATCGCCCCGTCCGAGGCGACGCACAGGTCGTTGGGCGAGTTCAGTTCGCGCCCCTCGAAATGCGAGGCCAGCACCTCGCGCCGCCCGCCCTCGAAGCGCGCGACCGAGGAGGTGGCGTGCTCGCAGACCAGCAGGCGCCGGGCGGCGTCCAGCGTCATGCCGTTGCCCTTGTGCGAGGGGCGCGTCGCCTCCCGGACGCCGGCGCGGTCCCAGCGCCGCCGAACGTCGCCGGGCATGTCGGAGAACAGCAGGCATCCCTCGCGCGGGTCCCACACCGGTCCCTCGACGAAGGCGTAGCCCGAGCCGAGCTGGCGGACCGGCGCGTGCTCCTCGATCAGCGCGCGGAAGGCGGGGTCGTGGGCTACATGGGCCATCGGCGGCGCTCCCGGGGCGGCTTGGCGGGACTTACATCCAGCTGGCGATCATGTCGTGCTGCACGCCGGCCTGCGCGGCGCGGCGGTAGAAGCCGATCAGGTTGCGGATCGGGTCGGCCAGCCGCGTGGTCGCGGTCAGGAAGGCCACCAGCACGCCGAGCGTGGTGCTTCCCTCGATCACCTGCATCCCCACGACCAGCAGGAGCCCGAGCGGCGCGGCGGCGTTCAGCAGGTTCAGCGCCGCCTTCATGATCTGCTTCCAGACATGGATGAGCATGCGGTTGCGGTAGAGCCTCGGCGCCAGTTTCTCCGGCTCCCCGTCCTCCAGCGCGCCGGCGAAGTCGCGCCCCAGCGACACCTGGTCGGCCATCAGCCTGTTGAGCCGGCGCTGCATGAACGGCGCCAGCAGCGCCTGCGGCGCCACCAGCGCCAGCGCGATCGCCGCCGCCGGCGGGTCCACGAACAGCATGTAGCCCCCGAGGCCCAGCAGCAGCGTGGCGTCGGCGAAGGCCCCGCTCGGCCCGGTCCCGACGAAGCCGCCCAGCCGGTCGACCTCCCCGCCGAGGATCGCCGCCGCCTCGCCCGGTCCCGCCCCCTGCCCCGCGCGTCCGTCGCGCCACAGGCCCAGCAGATGCGTGCGGGTGTAGTTTGTCGCGCTCTCCGACAGCCAGCCCTGGCAGACCAGCAGCGCGAACTTCGCGCCCTGATGGGCGAGGATCGCGCCGGCGTAGAGCAGGCCCAGCGACCACAGCAGCGCCATGTCGCTCGCCGCGATGGCGTCGTCCACCAGCCGGCGCTGCAGCTCGATGGGCGCGAGGTTCAGCGCGGTCGCCAGCAGCGCCAGCGCGCACAGGCCGAGCTGGCGCCAGCCGCTCATGCGCCAGACATAGCGCCAGAGCGAGGTCGCGGGGGTGTCGTCGCCGGTCAACTCGACGGGTGCGGGAGCGATCATGCCGGCGGACGTAGGGCCTCGCGTGACGCGGGGCCAGAGCATTCATCGCCATTGCGCCAGCATCCGATGCTGGACGCGCGCCTGCGCGGCGCGACGATAGAGGCCGATCAGCGTGCGCAACGGGGCCGCGAGCCGCTGCTGGGCGATCAGGAACGCCACCAGCACGCCGACCCCGGTCTCGCCCTCGGTCACCAGCCAGCCGCCCAGCACCAACAGCCCCAGCGGCGCCAGCGCGTTGGCGAGGTTGAGCAAGCCCTTCATCAGGTACTTCCAGCCATGCAGCGCCATGCGGTTGGCGTGAAGCTGCGGGATCAGCGCCGCAGCGTCCTCACCCGCCAGCGCCGCCCCGAACGCGCGGCCGAGCGAGACCTGACGCGCCACCAGCCGGTTGAGCCGGCGCTGCATCAGCGGCGCGATCACCAGCTTGGGCGCGAGCAGGCCCAGCGCCAACGCCCCCGCCAGCGGCTCCACCGCCAGCATGTAGGCCGTCACGCCCAGCAGCAGCGTCGCATCGGCCACCGCGCTGCTGGGGGCCGACCCGACGAAGCCGCCCAGCTTCGCCGCCTCGGCGCCGAGGATCGCCGCCGCCTCACCCTGGCCAGCCGGCGACGGCGAGGAACGCCAGCGCGCGAGCAACTGGCTGCGCAAGTGGGCCGTGGCGTTTTCGCCCAGCCACCCCTGCCCCAGCTTCATCGCATACTTCAGCGCCTGGAACCCCACGGCGACCGCGAGATAGACCGCCCCCAGCGCCCACAGCTGGCCCTTGTCGCCGCCCGCCACGGCGTCGTCTATCAGCCGCCGCTGCAGCTCGATCGGGACCACGCCCAGCCCCGACGCCGCCAGCGCGAGCGCGCACAGGGCGACCTGCCGCCAGCCGCTCATCCGCCAGACAAAGCCCCACAACCCCTCGTCCGCCGGGGCCGGGCGCAGGACGAGGGGCATTGCGGGCGAGCGGATCACGTCTCAGGCCGGGAACCACGCCCGGTCAGGCAGGCTCTCCACCATCGGCCCCGGCACGGCCATGTCCATGCGCCCCACCACGCGCTGATGCGCGATCCTCGCCGGCCGGTCGTGGATCGGCAGAAGGAAGCTCGCGTTGTTCAGCAGCTTCTTCATCGCCGCCTTCTCGGAACGGATCGAGCCGAAGCGGTTGCCGACGATCTGGGGCTCCATGAACTGGTCCTGCCGGACCTGGTTCACGATCTGGTCGTTGAAGTTGTAGATGACGTCGCCGCAGATGACCGCGATCCCCTCGGCGGTCTCGACATGGACGTTCATCGAGCCCTCGGTATGCGCGAAGGCAGGCTCGCACCAGACGCCGGGGCAGATCTCCTCGCCGCCGGTGATCTCGAGGTCGAGAAAGCGCAGGGCGTCGCGGGTGTGCAGCCGCTCGATCAGGTGGATGATGTCGGGCTTGGGATACTGCGGGTGCATCAGGCCGGAGACGGAGTGCTCCAGCTCCTTGCGGTTCACCACCACGGTGGTGTTCATCGGAAAGCAGTCGTCCTTGCCGGCATGGTCGATGTGAAGGTGGGTGTGCAGGATGCAGCGCACGTCGCCGGGCCTCACGCCGTGGCGGGCGAGCTGGTTCTCGATCATGTTCTCGTGGAACTGCAGCCCCCGCATCCCCAGCGAGGCCATGATCGCGTTGTCGCGGTATCCGGTGTCCACCACGATGGGCCAGGGCCCGCCGAGGATCAGGAATCCGTAGACCGGCACGCGCTTGGTGCGGCCGCAGTCGTGGCCGAGCACGAGAAAGCTCGCCTCCAGCTCGATGTCGCCGTAGTCGAGCAGCTTGATCTCCAGAGCCATCCCTGTCCCCCTCAGTCCAGCCGGTAGACCCGGCGCGCGGTTTTCTCGAAGATGTTCGCGTGGTGTTCGGCCGGCGTGGCGGCGCGGTGGGCGGCGAGGAGCGTGGCGTAGTCGGTCCAGAGCTTCTCGATGGGGAAGTTCGAGCCCCACAGGCAGCGCTCGGCGCCGAACATGGCCAGCGTCTCGCGCGTCACCCAGGCGATGTGGTCGGGGTCGCAGCGGTGCAGGAAGGTGCCGAGGCCCGACAGCTTCACCACCACGTTGGGCCGCTCCGCCAGCCGCTTCATGCCTTCGCGCCACAGCGGGATCACCTCGGCCGCCTCAAGCATCCCGGCGTGCTGCAGGACGAACGTCACCTGGGGGCAGGCGGCGGCCAGCGCGGCGGCGCCCGCCATCTGCGGCGTGAACACCTGCAGGTCGAAGCTCCAGCCATGGTCGGCCAGCCGCGCCACGTTGCGTTGCAGCGACGGGTCCTCGCAGAGGTCGGGGCGGGCGGCGAAGCGGTATTCGGGGCGCGCGTGCCAGTGCAGTTGCTGGCGCACGCCGCGCACCATCGAGCGCGCCGCCAGCCGCTTCAGCGCGGGGCGAGCGTCTTCCACGGTCAGGTCGGCGTAGGCGACGATGGCGTGCGGCCAGCCATGGGCCTCGGCGGTGGCCTGCACCCAGGCGGCCTCGTCGGCGGCCTGCTCCGGCGGCCAGTTCGCCTGCACGTAGACCGCGCGCGTCACGCCGGCGGCCTCGGCCTCGGCGCGGAACTCGGCGATGGGGTAGTCGCGCCGGATCGCCTCGTAGGGCCCGAAGATGCGCGGCTGCATCGGGCCCATGAGCCACGGCAGGTCCTGCCGCCGCCAGATGTGGAAATGCGCGTCGATCATCGGACCCTTCCCAGCGAGAGAAGCCTGTCGCACAGCGCCGCGGGCGTGGGCGCGGGCTCGAGGGCGTCGAGACAGGGCCGCGCCGCCGTCAGCGCCCGCGGCTCGGCGCCGGGCAGCGGCGTCAGCCATACCAGCCGCCAGGCCAGCCGCGACAGCCGCGCCAGCCCCGCGACCAGCGCGTCGGGCTCGCCGCGCTCCAGCCCGTCCGACACCACCACGACCACCGCCCCGCGCGCCAGCGCCGCAAAGCGGGGCGCGCGCAGGAAGGCCGCCAGCGCCTCGCCCAGCCGCGTGCCGCCGTCCCAGTCCGCGACCAGCCCCGCCGCCCGCGCCAGCGCCTGCGCCGGCTCGCGCGGCCCCAGCGCGCGGGTGACGCGCGTCAGGCGGGTGCCCAGCGTGAAGGTCTCCACCCGGCCGGTGGCGCGGGCCAGCGCATGGGCGGCGCGCAGGTTCGACTCGGTCGCCGCCTTCATCGAGCCGGAGACGTCGATCAGCAGCAGCACCCGCCGCGGGGCGAGGCGGCGGCGGCTCTGCGGCAGGGTCGCGACCTCGCCGTCGCGCCGCGCCGCCTCGCGGAAGGCCCGGCGCAGGTCGGGCGTCCCGCGCCACGCCTGGCGGCGGCGCGTCAGCCGCTGCGGCAGCCGCGAGCCGGCGCGGCGCAGGCGGCGCAGCGCCTCGGCCTCGTCGCGCGCCGCGAAGTCGCGCGCGCGCAGCGCCTCCGCCGCGGTCGCCTCGGCGCCGGCGGGCTCCTCGCCCTCGACGCTCACGGCCTCGCCCGGGCCGGCGTCGTCCACTGCGGGGGTTTCGTCGGACGCGCCGCCGGGGGCGACCAGCGCGCGACCGAGGAAATGGGCGTCGAACACCGCCTCGAAGTCCGCCCGCCGCTCGGGCCCCGGGCCGAACACGGCCCGCGCCGCGGCGCGCAGGTCGGCCATGGAGCGCGGGCCGAGGAGCCCCACCGCCGCGAGGAAATCCGCCCCCTGCGACGGCGCCGCGGCGAAGCCCGCGCCGCGCAGCGCCGCCGTGAAGCCCACCAGATGCGCCGCCGCCGGATGCATCACGCCGCCGCCCCCAACAGCGCGTCGAGCCGCGGCGCGAGGTGGTCCATGTCGTCCTGATCCTTCACCGCCACCCCGATGGCGCGGCGGAACGCGACCGGCCACGGGCTGCCCTGCGAGGCCAGCAGCGTCGCGGCCTCCGCCCACTCCACCGTCTCGGCGACGCCCGGCGGCTTGGCCAGCGGCTCGGCGCGCAGCCGGCCGACCGCCGCCACCACCGCCTCGGCGGTCGCCCGCGCGACGCTCGAGGCCCGCGCCATGACGATCTCCACCTCGCGCGCGCCGTCGGGATAGTCGATCCAGTGATGCACGCAGCGCCGCCGCAGCGCCTCGTGCAGCTCGCGCGTGCGGTTGGAGGTCAGGATCACCGCCGGGCGCGCGTCGGCCTTCACCGGGCCGCGCTCGGGGATGGTGATCTGGAAGTCGGACAGGAACTCCAGCAGGAAGGCCTCGAATTCCGGGTCGGCGCGGTCGATCTCGTCGATCAGCAGCAGCGCGCCGCCGCCCTCGCGCAGCGCCGCCAGCAGCGGGCGCTCAAGCAGGAACTGGTCGGCCCAGACGTTGACGTATTCCGCCCCGGCCTGACGGATCGCCAGCATCTGGCGCGGATAGTTCCATTCGTAGAGCGCCGCCGAGGCGTCGATGCCCTCGTAGCATTGCAACCGGATCAGTCGCCGCCCCAGCGCCGAGGCCAGCGCCTTGGCGCCCTCGGTCTTGCCGACGCCGGGCGGCCCCTCCAGCAGCAGCGGCTTGCCCAGCGCCAGCGCCAGATAGGCGGCCGTCGCCAGCCCCTCGTCGGACAGATAGAGCGCGTCCTCCAGCGCCCGCGCCAGCGCCTGCGGCGAGCCGATGCCGTCGATGACCGCCCGCACCGCCATCAGCGCGACCGCTGCGGCCGGGGGCCGCCCTGCGCCCGCAGCGCGCGCAGCACCTTCTCCGGCGTCACCGGCAGACTGTCGACGTCGACGCCCACCGCGTCGAAGATCGCGTTGGCCACCGCCGGCAGCACGGGGTTGGCGCACATCTCGCCCGGCCCCTTGCCGCCGAAGGGTCCGTCGGGCGCGGGACGTTCGAGGATGGCGATGTCGTGAGGCGCGATGTCGCCGGGGCCGGGCATCAGGTAGTGGTTGAAGTCGGTTGGCCCGTGGGCGCGGTCGGGATAGGCGGGCTCGGTGGTCTCCCACAGCGCGTGGCTCATGCCCATCCAGGCGCCGCCGACCAGTTGCTGCTCGACCAGCCGCGGGTTGAGCGCGCGGCCGACCTCGTAGGCCGAGGTCATCTTCACCACGCGCACGTCGCCGGTCTCGTCGCAGACTTCGACGTCCACCACCATGGCGGCGTGGGCGAAGCAGGAGACGGGCGTCATCTCGCCGGTCTCGGCGTCCACCGGCGAGAACGGGATCAGAAAGATGCCCCGCCCCGAGACCGTGCGTCCCTGCCGGAACTGCGCCGCGATGCAGGCCTCGCCGGTGGTGATGGCGCGCTGTGGCGCGCCGCGGACGTGGATGCTCCCCTTGCCGTCGGTCACGAGGTCGGCGGCGTCCACCTCCAGTTCCTCCGCCGCCGCCTCCAGCATCACCGCCCGCGCCTCGGTCGCCGCGGCGATGACGGCGTTGCCGACGCGGTGGGTGCCGCGGCTGGCGAAGCTGCCCATGCAGTGCGGGCCGGTGTCGCTGTCGGCGGTGTCGACGTAGACGTCCTCCACCGGCACACCCAGCGTCTCCGCCGCGATCTGGCGCGTCACCGACTTCATGCCCTGCCCGAGGTCGATCGAGGACAGCGCCACGGTGAACTTGCCGTCGGGGTTGGAATGCACCAGCGCCTGGCTGGGGTCGCCGCCAAGGTTCATGCCGATGGGATAGTTGATGGTGGCGCAGCCGCGCCCGCGATGCAGCGCCATCACCGCCTCCTGAAGCCGCTGGTGAACCGGGAGACGCCCGGCCGGCTGACGGGCCGCGCGGGCGTGGCCGGCGCCGCAGGGGTCGGGGGAGCAGCGGTCGGGGGAGCAGCGGTCGGGGGAGCGGGGAAAGTCGGGGCGGGGGGCCGCGGCGCAAGGGGCGGCGCAGGCTGGCCCGGGCGCGGCGCGGACGCGATCGGCCGGGCGGCGGCGTCGGCGCGGGTGGGCGGGATCTCGCCGCGCCAGCCCACCCCGCCGCCGACCATGCTGGAGGCCGCCTTCGCCTCGGCCGGCAGCGGCCAGCCCGCTTTCTCCGCCGCCACCTGAGCGCATTCCACCAGCGCGCAGTTCTTCGCGACGCGACGGTGCGCCTTCATGTCCCCGTCTCGGTAGGCGTTGAGAACGCGGAAGGCCAGCGGGTCCATCCCCGCCGCCCGCGCGCTGCGGTCCATCTGCCGCTCGATGGACCAGTCCGCGCCGGTAATGCCGAAGCCGCGCATGGCGGTCGAGGGCGTGCGGTTGGTGAACACGCACCAGACGTCGGCATGCACGTTCGGGATCGTGTAGGGCCCCGGCAGATGTCCCACCGCCTTCTGCACCGCGTAGCTGGAGAGCCGCGTGTACGCGCCGCTGTCGAAATAGCCGCGGAACTGGCGCGCGATGATCCGCCCCTCGGCGTCGAGCCCGTCCTTCAGATACCACCGCTCGGCGCCGCGGGGGGCGCCGACCTGCATCTCCTCGGCCCGGTCCCAGGCGAACTTGCACGGCCGCCCGGTCAGCAGGCAGGCGAGGATCGCCAGCGGTTCGACGAGGCTGTCCACCTTGCCGCCGAAGCCCCCGCCCACCGTGCCGCCGATGAAGTGCAGGCGGTTCGACGGCAGCTTCAGCAGCTTCGCGGCCGTGCCCAGCGAGAAGAACAGCGCCTGCGTGGAGGTGTGCACGACGATGCGCCCGTTGATCTCGGGCGCGGCGATGGCGCCGTTGGTCTCGACGGGCGCCTGTTCGATCGGCGACATCTCGTAGCGACCCTCGACGATCTTCGCGGCGCGGGCGAAGGCGGCCTCGACATCGCCGAAGCGCAGCTTCTGGTGGTCGTATTTCTCGTGATAGACGAAGGCGTTGCCGGGATAGGTCTCGTTGACCACGGGGGCGCCCGGCCGCAGCGCCTCCTCGGGATCGAGGACGTGGGGCAGCGGCTCCCAGTCCACGCGCACCGCGGCGCAGGCGTCGCGGGCCGCGCGGTCGCTGTCGGCGACGATGGCCAGCACCGGCTCGCCGACATAGGCGACCTTCTTCTCGGCGATCAACGGCTCGTCGTCGATCCCGAAATTGATGAGGCTCAGCAGCGTGTTGAGGTTGCGCGGCACGTCGGCCCCGCGGATGATGCGCCGCACGCCAGGCATCCGCTCGGCGCGGCTCGCGTCGATCCCGCGCACGCGCGCGTGATGATGCGGGCTGCGCACGCAGCGCACATGCAGCAGCCCCTCGAAGGCGTGGTCGTCGAAAAACCGCGATCGGCCGGTGACATGACCGAGGATGTCCTGCCGGCGCGTCGGCTTGCCGATCTCGTTCAGGTCCTCGGGCCGCTCATCGGCGAACAGGTCCTTGCGGAACTCCAGGGTCATCAGGCGCTCCGTCGCTGCGACGCGGCGAGGATCGCGTCGATGATCGGCTCGTAGCCGGTGCAGCGGCAGACGTTGCCGCCGATGGCCTCCACGACCTCGGCCCGGCCGGGACGCGGGTTGACGTCGAGCAGCGCCCGCGCCGCCATCAGCATCCCCGGCGTGCAGAAGCCGCACTGGGCGGCGAAGCCCTCCATGAACGCCTCCTGCAAGGGATGGGTCCGCCCGCCGGCGTCCAGCCCCGAGGCGGTCTCGACGGCCGCGCCCTCCACCGTCTCGGCCAGCGTCAGGCAGGACAGACGCGGGCGGCCGTCCACCAGCACGGTGCAGGCGCCGCAGGTTCCCTGCGCGCAACCCTGCTTGGGGGCGAAGTCGCCGACCTTGCGGCGCAGGACGTCCAGCAGGTTCTCCGCCTCCGCGACGAAGACCGCCTTCTCGGCGCCGTTCAGGGTGAAGCGCAGCGGCCGCATCACGGCTCTCCCAACAGCAGGCGACGCAGGTGGACGGGCGCGATCTCGCGCCGCCACCAGGCCGAGCCCAGCGCGTCGTCGGCGGGCGCGAGACCCTGCGTCGCGACCGCCAGCGCCGGGGCGATCCCGGCCCTGTCGAGCGCCCTGCCCTCCAGCGCCTGCTCCGCCGCCCGGCCGCGCAGCGGGCTCGGCCCCATGGCCCCCCAGGCGATGCGCGCGCCCCGCGCCGCGCCGCCTGTCTCGGGGACCACGGCGGCGATGGACATGACCGTCACGCCGCGCGGGTGGACGCGCTGGACCTTGGCGAACCGCAGCGACGGCGGGCGCGCGAAGCTCACGCGCGCCACGGCGGGCCGGGCGCGGTCGCGGTCGCGCAGCAGGTCCTCGACCCCGACGTCGCGCCCGTCCGCCAGCGTCGCGCGCGCCTCCAGCGCCAGCAGCGCCGTCGCGAAGTCGCCATAGGGGTGCGGCGCGAACAGGTTGCCGCCGACCGTCGCCGCCTCGCGCACCGCCGGCCCGCCGACGGCGCGGGCGACCGGGTGCAGGAAGTCGAGCGCGCGTTCCGCAAGCACCTGCGCCATGGTCACGCCCGCACCCAGCGCGATGCGCTCGCCGGCGGCGGAGACGGCGCGCATGGCGGGCTCGCGCGTCAGCACCAGCGCCGTGACCGACTGGTCGCCCTCGTTGACGCCGCGCATCAGCAGCGTGCCGCCGCCCCAGAGACGCGCGCCCGGCTCGGCGGCCAGCACCCGCGCCGCCTCGGCCAGCGTGTCGACGGTGCGGATCGCGACGCTCACGCCAGCCCCATGTGGCTGCGGACGGCCTTCATGCCGTCGCCGTAGACCCGGTCGCCCACCATGTCCGCCAGCTCCTTCTCGCGACCCTTCGGCGTGGTGAAGCGGGACTCCCACCACCAGAAGGTGCGGTCGCCGTCCGTCACCGGGCTCAGGCGCACATGGGCGACGTAGTTGAACAGCGGCACCGGCGTCTCCAGCAGGCAGTAGGAGAAGGCGAAGTCGGCGTCGGAGAGCGTGAGCAACTGCTCGCGCAGGTGCTCGCCGCCGGCGAGGTGGAAGTCGCGCACGCAGCCCACCATGTCGCTCGGCCGGCCGCGCTCGATGTGGCTTTCGGCCACGATCGGATGCCAGCGGTCGTGGCCGTTGAAGTCGCGCAGCACGTCCCACACCGCCTCCAGCGGCGCGTCGATCACGGTGCTGCGGACCACCCTCGGCATCGCTCAGCCCCCGAAATGCCGCTTCAGCGCGTCGAAGCCGCCCTGGAACACGCCGCCGCCGATGCCGGCCACCAGATCGTCCTCGACCTCGGGCGCGCAGTCGAACTCGGCCGACCACTCGACGAAGCAGCGGTCGCCGTCGGTGATCGGCGTCAGGCGCAGCGTGGCGACGTAGTTCTCCAGCGGCATGGGGCTCATCAGGATCGAATAGGTCTGGAACAGGTCGTAGTCGCTCAGCGCCAGCAGCTTCTCGCGCAGCCGGTCGCCGTTCTGCAGCGTGAAGGCGCGCACGCAGCCCACGCGGTCGGCGGGCTCGCCGTTCTCGATCTGGCTGTCGGCGATGCGCGGGTGCCAGCGCGGCAGGCCGTTGAAGTCGCGCACCCGCTCCCACACCTTCGCGGCCGGCGCGGCGATGACGCTGGAGACGTAGACCCGCGCCACCTCAACCCTCCTTCTTCGCGTCGGGCTTCGGCGCGGGCCTGGCCGGCGCGGCGTCCTTGGCGATGCGCGCCATGTCCGACGCCTCGCGGATCAGGCCGCCCTGCTTGGCGAGGTTCGAGCCGTCGATGCCCATCTCGCCCAGCAGACTGTCCACCAGCGGCGCCTGCACGCGGTAGCGCAGCGCGGAGTTGATCACCTCGTCGGTGGGCGTGCCTCCCCCGCCCCCGCCGCCGCCCAGCCCGTCCATCTGAACGATGCGGATGTCCTGGATCTTCTCCAGCGGCTTGACCGAGGCCGCCACGATGCCCTCCACCCGGTCCAGCAGCTTGCGCTTGAACAGCGAGGCGCGGGCGCCCTCGGTCAGCACGTTCTCGGCCTCGTTGATCAGGCGCTGCGCCTCGGCGTCGACGGCGGCGCGGATCTTGGCGGCGTCGGCCGCCAGCCTCGCCTCCTCGGCCTCCTTCTGCGCCATGGTCACGTCCACGGCCTTGCGGCGGTTGGCGGCCTCGGTCTCGCGGGTGGTCTTGACGCGCTCCTCGGCCTCGGCGGCGCGGGCGCGGGCGATCTCGGCCTCGACGCGCGCGGCCGATTCCTCCAGCGACTTGGCGTAGAGCGCGATGGCCTTGGCCATCTGCGCCTCCTCCACCACCTGCTCGCGGCCGACCTCCAGCTTGCGCCGCTCGGTCTCGTGGCCGATACGCGCCTCGTCCAGCCCGCGTTCGGAGGCGATGCGGGCGCGCTCGATCTCCTCGCGGCTGGCGATCTCGGCCTCGCGCAGGGCCTGCATTCGGGCGATCTCGAGCTGCTCCAGCGAGCGGCGGCGGGCGAGCCTCGCCGCCTCCAGCGCGTGCTCGCGGCCGACGTCGGCCGTCTCGGCGTCGCGGCGGGCGGCGATCTCGGCCTCGCGCAGCTTCGCGTCGGCCGCGGCGCGCTCGGCGCGCTTGGCGGCGAGCGCGATGGCGCCGGCCTCGGCGGTGGTCTTGATGGTCAGGTCGCGCTTCATGTCGGCGACCTCGACGGCTTCCGCGCGGGCGACCTCCAGCGTGCGGGTGTCGCGTTCGGCGGCGATGCGCTCGGCGGCGGTCGCCTTCTCCTGCGCGATGCGGGCCGCCTCTGTCGCCTCGCGGGCCGCGATCTGGGCGCGCTCCAGCGCCTCGGCGCGGGCGATCTCGCGGGTCTTGGCGGCCTCCTCGCCCTCGATGCGCTCCACCGCGACGCGGGTCTCCTGCGCGATGCGGGCGCGCTCGGTGGCCTCGCGGGCGGCGATGGCGGCTTCGTCGAGCGCGCGGTTGCGGGCGATCTCCAGCGCGCGGACCTTCTCCTCCTGCGCGATGCGCACGGTCTCGGTGGCCTCCTTCGCGGCGATCTCGGCCTCCTCCAGCGTGCGGCGCTGGGCGATGCGGGCGTCGCGGGTGGCGAGTTCGGCGGCGATGCGCTCGGCCTCCAGCGCGCGGTCGCGAGCGATGGCGGCGGCCTCCACGGCCTGCCTCGCGGCGATGTCGGCCTCCTCGACCGCGCGCTCGCGGGCGATGTCGCGCTCGCGGGTGCGCTGCTCGGCGGCGATGCGCTCGGCGGCCGTCGCCTGTTCCTGCGCGATGCGCTCGGCGGCCACGGCCTGCTCCTGGGCGATGCGGGCGCGCTCGACAGCCTCGCGGGCGGCGATCTCGGCGGCCTCGGTCTCGCGGCGCCGCGAGATCTGCTGCGCCTCGGTGGCCTGCTCGGCGGCGATGCGGGCGGCGAGCACCGCGCGCTCCTGCTCGATGCGCGCGCGTTCGGTCGCCTCGCGGGCGGCGATCTCGGCGGCCTCGACGCTCTGCTGGCGCGCGATCTCCTTCTGGCGCACGGTCTGTTCGGAGGCGATGCGCGCCTCGGCCACGCTGCGGTCGTTCGTGATGCGGTCCTGCTCCAGCCGCTCGCGGGCGACGATCTGGGCCTGTTCGGCCTCCGTCTCGCGCTCGGCGCGCTCGCGGGCCAGCTCGGCGCGCTGCTGAGCGCGGCGGAACTCCACGTCGCGCTGCTGGGCGAGCCGGGCCTCCTCCGAGGCGCGCTCGATCTCCAGCGATTCCTTCTCCGCCTGCAGGTTGCGGGTGCGGATGCGGATGGCGGTGTCCTGCTCGATGTCGTTGCGCAGCTTGCGCCGGGCCTCGATGTCCTCGATCAGCCGGGTCAGACCCTCGGCGTCGAAACGGTTGGAGGGGTTGAAGAACTCCAGCCCCGTCTGGTCGAGGTCCTTGATCGCGACGCTCTCCAGCTCCAGCCCGTTCTGGCTGAGCCCCTCCTGCGCCAGCGCCTTGACGCGGGCGACATAGTCGCCGCGGTGCTCGTGCATCTCCTCCAGCGCCATCTCCGAGGCGACCGAGCGCAGGGCGGAGACGAACTTGCCCGACAGCAGCTCGTGCAGCCGCGCCGGCTCCAGGGTGCGGCGGCCCAGCGTGGAGGCGGCGATGGAGACGGCGTCCTTCGTCGGCCTGACGCGGACGTAGAACTCGGCCTCGACGTCGACGCGGATGCGGTCGCGGGTGATCAAGGCCTGCTCGCGCTCGCGCTTCACCTCCAGCGCGAGGCTGTTCATGTTCACCGGCGTGATGTCGTGCACGATCGGCCACACGAAGGCGCCGCCGTCGATCACCACGCGCTCGCCCAGAAAGCCGGTGCGGACGAAGGCGATCTCCTTCGTCGAGCGTCGGTAGAGCCAGGTCATGATCTGGTAGAGGATCGCGATGACGACGACCGCGACGATGAGCCAGAGGATGATCTGGCCGATGAGCGCCCCTGTGATCATGACTTGCCCCCGTTGATGCGCTTGAAGGCGCGGGTCTGTTCGGTCAGCGCGATCTCGGTCGGCAGCCGCTCCATCGAACTGGCGCCGTAGAAGCCGTGGCAATGGCGGGTGTTGCGCAGCACGAATTCCGCATCGTTGGGCATGGCGACCGGCCCGCCATGGACCAGCACCAGCGCGTCCGGCTTCAGCGCCAGCGCCGCCGCGGCCCAGGCGTCCACCAGGCCGGGGCAGTCGCGCAGAGCGGGCGCCTTGCCGGCGCCGATGGCGCCGCCGGTGGTCAGGCCGAGGTGGCAGACGATCACGTCGGCCCCGGCGCGCGCCATCTCGGCGGCGTCGGCCTCGCAGAAGACGTAGGGCGTGGTCAGCAGGTCGAGCGCGCGGGCCTTGGCGACCATCTCCACCTCCAGCGCATAGGACATGCCCGTGGCTTCGAGGTTCACGCGGAAGTCGCCGTCGATCAGCCCCACGGTGGGGAAGTTCTGCACGCCGGAGAACCCCAGCCGCGCCAGCTCCGGCAGAAAGACGTCCATCTCGCGGAACGGATCGGTGCCGCAGACGCCGGCGAGAACGGGCGTGCGCCTGACCACCGGCAGCACTTCGGCGGCCATCTCCAGCACGACGGCGTTGGCGTCGCCGTAGGGCATCATGCCGGCCAGCGAGCCGCGACCGGCCATGCGGTATCGGCCGGAGTTGTAGATCACGATGAGGTCGATCCCGCCGGCCTCCTCGCACTTGGCGGACAGGCCCGTGCCTGCGCCGCCGCCGACGATGGGCTCTCCGCGCGCGGCCATGGCGCGGAACTTGTCGAGGATCTCGGCGCGGGGAAAACGCGGCACTCAGGCTCTCCGGCGGTTGGGGGCGCCGTGGAGGGCGCGGAACTGGCGCACCACTTCAGTGGCGAAGGCGGGATCGTTGACGTTGGCGGGCACGCGGACCAGCCGGCGCGCGGCGGTCTGGCGCACCGTCGCCTCCAGCGCGTCGAACAGCGCGGCGCGGGCGGCGGGATCGTGGAAGGGCTGGCCCGGCGCGTCGAGCGCCGAGACGCCGCCCTCGGGCAACAGGAAGCGCACCGGCGCCTCCATCGCGTTCAGACGCTCGCCGATCCAGCGGCCCATCCGGGCGCATTCCTCGACCGTGGTGCGCATCAGCGTCACCTGCGGGTTGTGGCGGTAGAAGGTGCGGCCCGCGTAGCGCTCGGGCACGGTCTCGGGCGGGCCGAAATTCACCATGTCCAGCGCGCCGACCGAGCCGACGTAGGGCGCCCGCGCGCGGATCATGGCGCCGAAGCGGTCCTCGGTCGCGGGGAACACCCCGCCCATCATCATGTCGCAGACCTCGGTGGTGGTGAGGTCGATGACGGCGCCGATCAGGCCGCTGTCCACCAGCTTCTCCATCGCCTGTCCGCCGACGCCGGTGGCGTGGAACACGAGGCAGTCGTAGTCGCCCTTCAGCGCCGCCACGACC
>DAINOD010000003.1:0-93143 GCA_036735545.1 Rubrimonas sp.
GCCCGAGCGCTTCCTGTCCCAGAACCCGCACTTCGCGAAATCGGCCCTCAGCCGCTACACGCAGTGGGATTTCCTCGCGCTTGTCGAAAGATACGGCATCGCTTGGCATGAAAAGACGCTGGGGCAGCTCTTCTGCGACGGGTCGGCCCGGCAGATCGTCGCGATGCTTCTGGAGGAATGCCGCCGCGGCGGCGTCGCGCTTCGGCTGTCCGCCAGGATCGGCGAGATCGACCACGCCGACGGACTGTTCCGCGTCGGGGACGACGTCGCGCCGAACCTCGTCATTGCGACCGGCGGTCCGTCCATTCCCAGGATGGGCGCTACGGGCGTGGCTTACGACATCGCGCGGCGGTTTGGCCTCGCGGTGGTGACGCCGCGCCCGGCGCTCGTGCCATTGACGCTGGGGCAGGACGACGCGGATTTCCGCGACCTGGCGGGCGTGTCCTTTCCCTCCGTCGCGCGGGTGGGCGACGCCGTCTTCGAGGAGGCCGCGCTTTTCACCCACAAGGGGCTCTCCGGCCCGGCCATCCTGCAGGTCTCCTCGTTCTGGACGCCGGGAGCGGCGGTGACGCTGACCGTGCTGCCCGACGCCGCCGCCAAGCTGCGGGACGCGAAACGGCGGATGCCGCGCGCGTATCTGGGCGCGGCGCTGGCCGAACATCTGCCGACCCGGCTCGCCAGGGCCCTCGCCGCGCGCACCGGCGTCGAGCGGGAGCTGGGCAACGTCGCGGACGCCGCGCTCGACCGTGCCGCCGGGACGCTGACCGACCTGACATTCCATCCCACGGGAACCGAAGGCTACGCCAAGGCCGAAGTCACCGCCGGCGGCATCGACACCGCCGGTCTGTCGTCGACGACGATGGAGGCGCGCAGCGTGCCCGGGCTCCATGCGATCGGCGAGGCCGTCGACGTGACCGGCTGGCTCGGCGGCTACAACTTCCAGTGGGCGTGGTCGTCCGGCGTCGCGGCCGGCCGCGCCATCGCCGCCCGCGCGCGCTGACGGCGGATAGGTGGGCCGCGCCAGCCGCCTGATCCGCGGGAACCGCCGCAGGCCGTGACCGCTGGGCCCAGGCGACGACAAGCGGCGCGACGGCCGGCGGCCAGTTCTGCCCCCCTTGGTGGATGAACGCGGGGCGCATTTCCGTTCGGGCCGCCAATGGTCGCGGCGCTTGTCGTCCTCGTCCTTTTCCCGCCTATTCCGGTCTGGTCAGCCCGGCTGCGACGGGCTCTTTCTGGAGGTCCCCCCCGTGCCCAAGATCCTGTTCCTGTGCGGCAGCCTGCGCGCCGCCTCGTCCTCCGCCGCCTTCATGCGCGCGCTGATGGAGGCGGCGAAGGGCTCCGCCGAGGTTTCGACCCATGCGCTGGGCGAGGTGCCGCCCTACAACGCCGATGTGACGGACCACCCGGCGGTCAAGGCGCTCATCGAGGCGATCGGGGCGGCGGACGGGCTCGTGATCATCACGCCGGAATACAACTACTCGGTGCCGGGCGTGCTGAAGAACGCCATCGACTGGGCCTCGCGCCCGGCCTTCCAGTCGGTGTTCAAGGGCAAGCCCTGCCTCGTGGCGTCGGCGAGCGCCGGCGCGCTGGGCGGCGTGCGGGCGCAGGGGCATCTGAAATACATCCTGAACGCCATGCTGGCCGATCTGCATGTCGGGCTGGAGATCGCGGTCGCGCAGGCGCCGGCGAAGGTGAAGAATGGCGTCTTCGAGGACGCGGCGACGCTGGAGTTCGCCGGCAAGGAGCTGTCGGCCTTCGTCGCTCGGATCGCGGCGCGCGCGGCGGCCTGAGGCCGCCCGCTCAGGGCTTTGACGCGGCCTCGGGCATCGCCAGCAGCAGCGTCGCGGGCAGGGCGGTGCGGTTCTCCACCGCCCGCGGCTCGCCCGGCGCGAGGCGCACGCTGTCTAGGGGGCGCAGCGTCACCTCCTCGCGGTCGGTGCGGATGACGACCTCGCCGGCGACGCAGACATACATCTTCTCCTGCGGCGAGGCGGACAGCGCGATCCCGCCGCCCGGCAGGATGTGCGAGAGCCCCAGCCAAAGCGCCTCCGACGGCCCCGCCTCGCGCCCCTGCAGGCGCAGACAGCGCATGTCGCTGTGACCCGGCGCCTCGTAGGCCGGCGCGTCGGCGATGCGGACAAGATGCATGGCGCTCAGGGCTTCAGGACGACGCGGTCGGGCGTCGCGCCGTAGACCAGTTCGTAGGCCTTGCGCGCGTCGCCGAGGCCGAAGGTCGTCTCCGGCTTGATCGGGAAGGGCTTGAGCAGCCCGCGCTCGAACTGGGGCCGCAGGCGGTCGAAGATCTTGGCGCAGGCGGTGGCGTCGAGCGCGAGGGAGTCGACGCCGATGAAGCGCTGGCGCCCGCGGTAGAAGGCGAAGATGTCGAAGGGCACCGCGCGGTCGAAGGTGGAGATGAAGATCTGCCGCCCCTCCTTCGCCATCGCGGCGTTGGCGAGTGCGAAATAGGGGCTGCCCATGGTGTTGAACACGATGTCCACGCCGCGCCCGCCGGTGCGCTCGCGCAGCGCCGCCGCCACGTCCTGCGAGGAGAGGTCGAAGATCTCCACCGGGTCGTTGGCGTGGCCGCGATACTCCGTAGGCTTCGTGCTGACGGCGAACACGCGCGCGCGCGCCATGGTGGCCATCTGGATCACGGCCTGGGAGACCTTGCCGTTGACGCCGCAGACCAGAACCGCGTCGAAGGGCTGGATGCCGCCAGCCTCCTGCAGCCCCTCGTAGGCGGTGAGGAAGGGCACGCCGATGGAGCCGGCCTCCTCGAACGAGAGGTTCGCCGGCTTTTCGCGGATCGCGGAGATCGGCAGGACGACGTGGCGGGCGTGCGTGCCGTCGCGCGTGATGCCGAGCTCGCCGCCGCCGCCCCAGACCTCCATGCCGAGCACCGAGGCCGGACCCTCCACGACGACGCCGGCGTAGTCGCGTCCCGGCGTCCGCGGCCAGACCGCGTGGGGCATGATGCCGAGCGTGGCCTTCACGTCGGAGGGGTTCACGGCGGTCGCCTTGACCTCGACGACCACCTGTCCGGGGCCGGGCGCGGGAACGGGGGCGTCGATCAGGTCGATGCGCACGTCCTCGAACTTGCCCGCGACCTCCGTGACGCGGAGCGCGGGGCCGGTGCGGGCGACGGGGTGGACGTTCATGCCTCGTGCTCCTGTTGCGGTCGGACTATTCGGGCAGGCCGAGCATGCGGCGGGCCTCTCCGGGCGAGGCGATCTCGGCGCCCAGCTTCTCGAGGACGTCGCGCGCGCGCTCGACCAGCTCGGCGTTGTCGCGGCAGAGCCTGCCCTTGGCGATGTAGGACGTGTCCTCCATCCCGATGCGGACATGGCCGCCGAGCAGCCACGCCTGCGCCAGCATCGGAAACGCCATGCGGCCCGCGCCGAAGCCGGTCCACGGCATGCCCGGCGGCAGCAGCCGGGCGGCGGCGGCCATGGCGTCGGGCTGGGCGGGAAGGCCGTATTTGATCCCGGTGACGATGGTGAACAGCGCGGGGCTGTCGAGCGTCCCGTCCGCCAGCAGGTCGCGCGCTAGCATGATGTCGCCGGTGTCGAAAACCTCCAGCTCCGGCTTCACGCCGCAGTCGCGGATGATCCCCGCCATGCGGCGCACCGACCAGGGGACGTTGATGACCACCTCGCGCCCGAAGGTCATGGTGTTGAAGTCGAGCGTGCAGATCTCGGGCTTCAGCGCGACGACGTGCTCGACGCGCTTCTCCGGGGCCAGCAGGTTGGTGCGGGGGCCGGGGACGGCGGGGTCGTCCTCGCTGGGGTGATAGCGGCCGCCGGGACCGGTGGTCAGGTTCAGGATCACGTCGCTGTTCCTGGCGCGGATCAGCTCGACCGTCTCGCGGTAGAGCGCCACCTCCATCGACGGCGCGGCGGTGACCGGGTCGCGGACGTGGATATGGACGATGGCGGCGCCCGCATCGGCCGCGCCGAGGCAGGCGTCGGCGATCTCCTGCGGCGAGGCGGGCAGGCCGGGGTGGTGCTCGCGCGTCGTCTGGTTGCCGGTGACGGCGCAGGTGATGATGGTCTTCGACATCTAGAGGCTCCGCCCCGCATCCACGACGATGCGCGTTCCGGTGGAATGGCGCAGGTGCAGCGCGGCGGCGAGGATCGCCTCCGCCACGATCTCCGGGGTCGTGACCTGCTTCAGCGGCGTCGCGGCGCCGGCCTTGGCGATCTGCTCCTTCGTCCGGCCGGGCACGAAGCCCGTGTCCACGACGCCGGGGGAGACGGAGAGGACGCGGACCTCCGGCGCCAGCGCCAGCGCCAGCGTGTGCGTCATCGCGTCGAGGCCGGCCTTGGCGCCGCAATAGGCGACGCTGGAGCCGAAACCCTTGAACGCCGCGATGGAGGAGACGTTGACGATCACCCCGTCGCCCGACGCCTTCAGCAGCGGCGCGAAGGCGCGGATGGTCGCGAACACGCCGCGCCAGTTGGAGGCGAACACCTGGTCGATGATCTCGTCGGTCAGGCCGTCGAGGTCGGCGTGCGGCACGGGCGTCGTGGTCCCGGCGCTGTTCACGAGCACGTCCACGCGCCCGAGCGCGGCGGCGGCGGCGTCGCGGAAGGCGTGGATCGAGGGCGTGTCCGTGACGTCCACCTGCGCCGCCGCGTGGCCCGCGCCGGGCAGGTCCGCGACCAGCGCCTCGGCCGCGTCGCGGCCGGAGCGGTAGCCGACGACGACGCGCGCGCCCCCGGCGGCGAACAGGCGCGCGGCGGCGGCGCCGATGCCGCCGGAGCCGCCGACGATCGCGACGCCTCTCGGTTCCGTCGAGCCCGCCATCACGCGGACGCCTTGGCCTTGATCGGCGGGGTCGGGAAACTCGGCGCGCCGGGCTTCAGGCGGAAGTCGTAGGCGCAAAGGTTCCACGGCGCGGGCAGGCCGTCCTCCGCCGTCTCCATCCGCTTGAGATCGCCCGCGATCTGGCTTTTCGCGCCGAACACCACGTCCTCGATCATCGCCTTGTCGCTGTCGGAGAAGATCTGGGTGATGAGCGTGGCGCAGCCGGGGGCTGAGACGATGAAGTGGACGTGGGCGGGCCGCATCGTCGGCCGGTCCTGCGCCAGCACGAGCTTGCCGACCGGGCCGAACAGCGGGATCGGGTAGCCGGCGGGCTTCACGGTGTGGATTCGGTAGCGCCCCTGCGCGTCGGTCGTGAACCTGCCGCGCAGGTTGTACTCGGGCTGGTCGGGATCCTGGTTCTCGTAAAGCCCGGCGGGGGAGGCCTGCCACACGTCCAGCGAGGCCCCGGCGATGGGGGCGCCGTTCACGTCGAGCACGCGGCCCGCGATCACCAGCGGCTCGCCGGGCGTGCCGGGCTGGGCGATGCTGTCGCCGTAGCCGAGCTCCGGCGCCTCGCCGCGGTAGAAGGGGCCGAGCAGGGCCGACATGGTCTCGCCCTGCATGCCGTCGTTGTTGATGAGGTCGACGAGCGTCGAGGCGCCCATCACGTCGCCGAAAAGCACCATCTCGTTGTGGCTGTCGTCGCAGGTCTTGCCGACGGAGACGAGCCAGCTCAGCGCGGCCTCGTATTCCGCCTCGGTCGGGCGGACCTCGCGGACGAAGGCGTGCAGGTGCTTCGTCGCGCTCAGCATGATCTCGCGCAGGCGCGGGTCCGGAGTGCGCGCCATGAACGCGCTGACGAAGGGGGTGACGTCCTCCTCCGTCTCGATCAGCCGGGTCGGCGTGGCGAGCGCGTCCATGGCGGTCTCCGCTGGTGCAATCGATTGCCGGGATCATGGCGGTCATGCCCGGCCCGGTCAAGACGACGTGGAAATCGATTGCCAATCGGCCACGGGGGAGTATCCAAGACGGGTGGCGCGGCGGATCGTCTGCGTGAAGGAGCCGGGCCGGACGTGAACAGGCGGGTGACGCTGAAGGACATCGCGGCGGCCACGGGGGTTCACCCCTCGACGGTTTCGCGCGCGCTGGACCCCGCGGGGCGGGCCACGCTGACCGAGGCGCTGGTGACGCGCGTGCGCGAGGCGGCCGCACGCATGGGCTATCGGCGCAACCAGATCGCCTCGAGCCTGCGCACTCACCGCACGATGACGGTGGGCGTCGTGCTGCCGGACGTGGCCAACCCCCTGTTCCCGCCGATCCTGCGCGGCATCGAGAGCGTGCTGGAGCCGCTGGGCTACACCTCCATCATCGTCAACACCGACAATCTGCCGGAGCGTGAGGAGCGCCTGTTGAGCGTGCTGCGCGAGCGCGGCGTGGACGGGCTGATCCACGCCGCCGTGCAGCGCAACGATCCCGCCGTCACGCGCCAGATCGACGGCTCGACGCCGCTGATCACGCTGAACCGCCGCATCGAGCGCTCCAGCATTCCCTGCGTCGTCAACGACGAGGCGGGGGGCGTGCGGATGATGCTGGAGCATCTGGCGGAGTTCGGCCACACGCGCATCGCGACGATCTCCGGGCCGCTGTCGCTGTCGACGGGGCACATGCGCGACCGCGCCATGCGCGAGTCCGCGCGGGAAATGGGCCTGGATCAGCCGCCGGAATGGCGCGTCGCGGCGTCGGGTTTCAGCGAGGCGGAGGGGCGGCTCTGCTGCGCCGCGCTGCTGGCGCGCGGGCTGCCCTTCACCGCGCTGCTTTGCGCGAACGATCGCCTTGCGCTGGGCGCGATCGCGGCGCTGCGCGACGCCGGGCTCCGGTGCCCCGAGGACGTGTCGGTCACCGGCTTCAACGACATGCCGTTCCTCGACCTGATGGCCCCGCGCCTGACCACGATCCGGATCGCGCAATACGACGCCGGCGTTCTGGCGGCCGAGATGCTGGCGCGGATGATGCGCGGGGCGGACAGCCTGTCGGTGCCGATCGAGACCGTCCTGCCGGTGCGTCTGGTGACGCGCGACAGCGTCGCCCCGCCGGCGCGCCGGGTCATCGAGGTGCGGCGAAAAAGTTAGCGCTTGACGCAGCAATCGATTGCACGATCCTGTGGGCAAAATCAGGGGACTCGGTCGCCAGGCGATCGGGCGCAGTCCAGGGAGGACGACAACCATGCTCATGTCACGGCGTTCGATGGTGGCGGGAATGATCTCGCTGACCGCGCCTGCGGCGCTCGGGGGCCGCGCGGCCCGGGGCCAGTCGGTGATCAATCTCACGATGTCCTCCAGCCACCCGACGACGCTCGCCTGGGTGCAGCCGCTGAAGACGGTGATCGTGGACAAGTCCAACGAGCGGCTGGAGGCGATGGGCTCCAACCACCGCATCAACTGGACCGAAGCGTTCGGCGGCGCGCTCTACGGCTTCAACGAGACCCTCAGTTCGGTCACCCAGAACCTGACCGACATGGGCTGGATCGGCGCGTTGTGGGAGCAGAACGACCTTCCCCTGCAGAACATCATGTTCCAGACCCCGTTCAGCACCAACACGGTGCGGCAGGCGGTCAACACGATGAACCGCCTGAACGCCGAACAGGAGGCCATGAAGCAGGAGTGGCGCGACGCCAACATCGCCTATTTCGGCACCTGCTGCTCCGACAGCTACCACCTGCTGATGAAGCAGCCGATCGAGCGGCTGGAGGACCTGCGCGGCAAGCGCATCGTCGGCGTGCCGACGCTGGCGTCCTGGGTCGAGCCGTTCGGCGCGAGCCTCGTGCCCTCGGGCCTGCCGCAATACTATTCGCAACTGCAGACCGGCGTCGGCGACGGCGTGCTGGTGATCGGCACGGGCGCCTATCCGCTGAAGCTGCACGAACAGGCGCCTTTCATCCTCAAGCTCGACACCGGGCCGATCACTTTCGGCGGCTTCGGGATCAACGCTGACGTCTTCAACGGCCTGCCCGAGGACGTGCGGCAGGTGCTGACCGAGCTCGGCTTCGAATACTCCGACGAGAACGCGCGCATCATCGAGGACCTCGAGCCCCGGGTGTTCGGCCTGTTCGAGCAGGAGGGCGCGACGATCATCGAGCTGTCGGACGACCTGCGGCAGGAATACGCCGACGGTCTGCCGGACCTCGCTGGCGACTGGGCGGCGGCGCTGGAGGCGCGCGGCGTGCCGGCGCGCGAGGTGTTGCGCGCCTACATGGACATCGTGCGCGAGGAGGGCGCCACGCCGCTGCGCGACTGGGCGGCGAATGTCTGACGGCCGCCCCGCCGCCGCCCGCGCCGCCGCGGAGGGCCCCCGCGCCGGGGGCCTTCACGCGGCGCTGCGCCGGGCGGACCGTGCAGGCGGGGCGCTCTCCTTCGCACTGAGCGTGGTCGGGTCGATCACCATCGCCTCGACCATGTTCCTCGTGACCGCCGACGTGCTGTCGCGGGCCTTCTTCAACACCTCGCTGCCCGGCGTGGCGGACTTCGTGGCCAACGCGATCGTGGCCTGCGTGTTCGTCCTGCTCGGCGGGGCCGTGCGCAGCGAGCGGCTGATCTCGGCCGAGTTCCTGATGGCGGGGTGGACGCAGCGCAGTCCGGTGCTGGCCAACGGGGCCAAGGCGCTGTTCGCGTTGGCGGCGCTGGCGCTGATGTGGCGCGCCTCGGCGTGGCTGATCGCCGATTTCGAGCGCGCCTGGCGAACCAACGCCTACGCCGGCGCCATCGGGGCGTTCCAGATGGCGTTGTGGCCGTTCAAGCTGGCCACCGTGGTCGGGGCCGTAGTCGCGATGGCCGAATGCGCGCGCGCCGCCTTCCTGTCGGGCCGCGCCGCAGCGCTCGGCGCGCGGGCGAGGGAGCAGGGCGCGCGCGCCCTCGCGATCTTCGCGCTGATCGTGGCCGCCTTCGTCAGCTGGATGCTGCTCGGCGCGCATACGCCGGTCGCGGTCGGCGTGCTGGCCTTCATCGGGCTGTTCTTCCTCGTCGCCTGCGGGATGCCGGTGGCCTTCGCGCTGATCGCCATGTCGTTTCTCGGCATCTGGCTCGCGCGCGGCAACGTGACCGTCGCGACCAACGGGCTCGGCCTCGCGCTCTCCAGTTCCGTTCGGTCCTTCGAGTTCGGCGTGATCCCGCTCTTCATCATGATGGGCCTGCTGCTGGAGCGCGCGGGCGTCGGCCGCGACGCCTTCCAGGTCGCGGTGGTGCTGCTGCGCAAGGTGAAGGGCGGGCTCGGGATCGCCACGGTGGCGGCGAACGCGGTGTTCGCGGCCATCACCGGCTCCTCGATCGCCTCGGCCGCGGTGTTCAGCCGGATCGCGGTGCAGCCGATGGTGGACGCGGGCCACACGCGGCGCTTCGCGGTGGGCGTGATCGCGGGCTCCTCGGTGCTGGGGATGCTGATCCCGCCCAGCCTGCTGCTGATCGTCTACGGCCTGCTCGCCGAGGCCTCGATCGGCTCGCTGTTCATCGCGGCGATCCTGCCGGGGGTGCTGCTGGCGGTCGTGTTCGCGGCGCTGAACCTCGTCATGGCGTGGTGCTTTCCCGACTTCGTCGGGCGGACCGTGGCGGCCGTCGACGCCCCCACGATGCCGGCGAGCGAGATGCTGGCGCGGCTGGGGCCGGTGGTGTTCCTGATCGCGCTGGTGATGGGCGGCATCTACGGCGGCTTCTTCAGCCCGACCGAGGCGGGCGCCACGGGGGCCTTCGGGGCGCTGATCGTGATCCTGTTCCGCCGCCGCCTGACGACCGAGGCCGCGCGCGACGTGGTGCTGCAGACCGGCTACATCGCCGCCGGCATCCTGTTCCTGATGATGGCCGCGAACCTCTATGCGCGGATGCTGACGCTCTCGACGATCCCGATGCAGGCGACGCAACTGATCGGGGCGCTCGACCTGACGCTGGTGGGCTTCGTGCTGCTCTATCTGGTGCTGGTCGTGCTGCTGGGCATGATCCTCGACAGCGTGTCGATCATGCTGATCATCCTGCCCATCGCGGTGCCGATCGTCGCCGCGCTGGGCGGCGATCTGATCTGGTTCGGCATCGTGACCGTGGTCGCCATCGAGATCGGCCTGCTGACGCCGCCCTTCGGGCTGTCGGTGTTCGTGGTGAAAAGCTCGCTGCCCGAAGGCTTCGCGTCGCTCGGCGACATCTTCGTCGGCGCGGCGCCCTTCGTGGTGGCGACGACGCTGTTCACCATCCTGCTGATCTTCTACCCGCCGCTGTCGCTGGCGCTGCTTTAGCCTGCAAGGAATAGCCCATGGCCTTCACCGTCATCCGCAACGCCGACGTCGTGTCGGTCGATCCCGCGATCGGGACCCTGCGCGGCGCCGACATCCTGATCGAGGACGACCGCATCGTCGCCGTGGGCCCGAACCTGACGGCGCCCGAGGATGCGGAGGCGATCGACGGGCGGCGGATGATCGCGATCCCGGGCTTCGTGAACGCGCACATCCACACCTGGCAGGCGGGCCTGCGCGGCGTGGCGGGCGACTGGACCATCCCGCAGTACCTGCGCTCGATGCACGCGGGGCTGGCCACGATCTTCACGCCCGACGACATCGCCATCGCGAACCGGATGGGCGCGCTGATGCAGCTCTCCGCGGGCGTGACCACCATCGCGGACTGGTGCCACAACAACCCCACCCCCGATCACACCGAGGCGGCGATCGACGGGCTCGAGGCGGCGGGGCTGCGCGCGGTGTTCCTGCACGGTTCGCCCAAGCCCGACCCCAAGCCCGGCCAGCCGCATTTCAGCGAGGTGCCGATGCCGCGGGCGGAGGTCGAGCGGCTGCTGAAAGGCCGCCTCGCGTCGCGTGACGGACTGATCACGCTGGGCCTCGCGGTGCTGGGGCCGCAGATGGCGGTGCAGGCGGTGTGCGACGCGGACTTCCGGCTGGCGAAGGAGCTGGGGTTGACGCTGTCGATGCACGTCTCCGGCAAGATGCTCACGCCGGAGGGTTTCGCACGGCTCGACGCGCAGGGGCTGCTCGGCCCGCACGCGAATGTCGTGCACGGCAACGCGCTGGGCGACGCGGACCTCGACCGGCTGGTCGCGGCGGGCGTGACCTTCACGCCGACGCCCGAGATCGAGTGCCAGATGGGCTACGGCAACCCCCTGACCTGGCGGGTGCGCCAGCGGGGCGCCGCGGCGTCGTTGTCGCTCGGCTCGGACATCGAGTCGATCATGTCGGGCGACATGTTCGCGGTGACGCGCTTCGCGCTGCAGCAGGCCCGCCACGAGGCGAACCTCGAATATCGCGCGGCCCACGGCGACGGACCGTCGGCGCAGCTGATCGGCATGGCCGAGGCCCTGGAATGGGCGACGATGGGGGGCGCGCGGATGCTCGGCCTCGATGACCGCATCGGCTCGCTGACGCCGGGCAAGCAGGCGGACGTCACGCTGATCTCGACCGAGGCGCCGCGGTTCCAGCCGGTGCACAACCCGCTGGCGTCGGCGATCTTCCACGCGGGACCTGCGGACGTGGACACGGTCCTGGTGGCGGGCCGCGTCTTGAAGCGCGGCGGTCGGCTTGTGGCCGAGCCGGCAGAGGCGGATCGGGCGTCGTTGGCGGCGTCGGGCCTGCGGATCATGGGGGAGTTCGATCGCAGGCGCGCAGCGGCGGCCTGACCGCCGTCGCGTCGCCATTCGACGCTGCGGACAGACGTGCGGGAGGCCGCCGGTTCAGGGGTGATCGGCCCCCGGAGCGGGCCCCTGCGGGGATGTGTAGAGCCCGGCGCGTCAGCCGCATGGCGCGAGCCGCCCGCCGAGCCGCCGCCGGACGCCTGTCTTGCGGCGCACCCATGGCGAGAAACCCCATGCTCTCTCTCGGGCTGGCGGACCGGAGGGAAGTCGGCCTACGTTCGCCGTGGTGGAAGCGGGGTGCCGGGATGCGCGACGGGATCGAGGTGGTGAAGCCGGGACGGGGCGCGCGGAGACTGTGGGCGCTGCAGCCCGAGGGGACGTTTCTCAACCACGGGGCCTTCGGCGGCGCGCCCGCGCCTGTTCGGGCGGCCCAGGCGGCATGGCGCGAGCGGATCGACGCCCACCCCACCCGCTTCTTCATGGACGACAGCCCGGCGCTGATCCGCGACGCCGCCGCCGCGCTGGCCCGCTTCGTCGGCGCGGCGCCGGAGCGGATGGCGCTGACCGAGAACGTCACGGCGTCGGTCGGCGCGGTCGCGCGCTCGCTCCCGCTGAAGCCAGGCGACCGGATCGTGACCACGACCCACGTCTACGGCGCCGTGCGCAACGCCCTGTCGCATGTCTGCGACCTGACCGGCGCCACGGTTGAGGAGGTGGCCGTCCCGCTGCCCTGCCCCGGCGCAGAGGCCGTGCTGTCGGCGCTGGCGGCGGCGCTCAAGCGCCCGGCGCGCCTCGTGGTGCTGGACCACGTCACCTCCCCGAGCGCGCTGGTGTTTCCGGCGGCCGAGGCCGTGCGCATGGCGCGGGCGGCGGGGGCGTGGACGCTGGTGGACGGGGCGCACGCCGCTGGCATGCTGGATCTCGACGTCGCGGCGGTGGACGCCGACTGGTATGCCGGAACCGCGCACAAGTGGCTTTGCGCGCCGCGCGGAACCGGCTGGCTCGCCGCCCGTGACGCAGCGGCGGCGGCCATGGTCCGGCCGCTGGCGACCGGCCACGCCCACGGACAGGGTTTCGCGGCGGAGTTCGACAAGATCGGCACGCGCGACCATTCGGCGTGGCTCTCGATCCCGGACGCCATCGCATGCCACGAGGCGATGGGCGGCCGCACCCTGCGCGCGCGAAACCGGGAGGTGGCGCTGGAGATGGGGCGGATGGTCGCCGACGCGCTGGGGACCGAGACCGCCGGGCCCGAGGCGATGACGGGCGCGCTCGTCGCGGTCCGGTTGCCGTTCGACCTGCCCGCGACGCGAGAGACGGTCATGGGGTTGCGGCGCGACCTCTGGGCCGCGGCGCGCATCGACGTGAACGTCAGCCCCATCGCGGGCGCGCTGTGGCTGCGCCTGTCGGCGGCGCCGTATGTCGAGGCCGACGACGCCGCGGGCGTCGCAGCGGCGCTGATCGAGGCGGCGGCGCGGGGTCGCGCCGCCTGACCGCTCAGCCGACCGCCACCGGGGCGTTGCGGGCGGCGGACAGCGAAACCGCCTCGAAGGCGGCGACCCCGTTCAGCACCTGATCGGGCGTGACGGGATAGGGCGCCGCGCCCGAGATCGCGTTGGCGAAGGCCTCCAGCTCCGCGCGCTCGATGTCGAAGGGCTCGAAGGCGCGGGTCTCCACGGCGCCGTCGAGCCGCGTCACCGTCAGGGTCTCCGAGCCGCGCCGCTCGGCGGCGCCGTCTATCTGCGCCCGTCCGCCAGTTCCGAACACCGTCAGGCGATAGAGCGGCGCCGTGGCGGTCAGCGTGGTCAGTGACGCGGTCCCGCCAGCGGCCAGCCGAAAGGTCACCTGCGTCGTGTCGTCCAGCGGCACATCGTGGATGCGCGCCAGCGAGACGGCGTAGACCTCGCTGATCGGGCCGGCGAGGTGGATGATCGCGTCGATCTGGTGAATGCCGGAGCCGGCGAGCCCGCCCGCCGGGCTCTCGCCGGGCGCGACGCGCCAGGCCCCGGCGGCGTAGCGGCCGCGGGCGTCGCCGCTGAAATGCGTCTCGACATGCAGGATGGTCCCCAGTTCGCCCGCGTCGATCATCGCCTTCAGCGCGCGCACCGGCGCCAGCCAGCGGCGGTTGTGGCCGGCGGCGACGACGATCCCGGCCGCCGCGGCCGCGTCGAGGGCCTGCGCAGCGCTTTCGCGCGTCAGCGCGAAGGGCTTCTCGACGAACACCGCCTTGCCCGCCCGGGCGCAGGCGATCACCTCGTCGGCATGACGCGAGTGAGGGGTGGCCAGCGCGATCCCGTCCACCGCCGGGTCCGCCAGCGCCTCCGCCAGCGTCGCGACGGCGCGGACGCCGCGCGCGGCGCACCATGCTTGCGCTGCGGCAGGATCGCGGGTGACGGCGACGCCGAAGCGCACGATCTCGCTGCGGTCCTGAACCGATTCCAGCAGAACCTTCCCCCAACGACCGAGACCCGCGAGTGCTAGTGTGATCATGGATTTGCGTCTTCTTCCTGAGCGGACCGCGACAGCGGCATGAGCGTCGGCGCCTCGACCGCGCGGCGGCAGGCGACATGGTGGCCGGCCACGCCGAAAGGCGCCAGCGGCTGATCTCCGGCCACGCAGGCCGGTTCGTCGATCGGACAGCGGCCGGCGAAGCGGCAGCCCGGCGGCGGGTCCATCGGGCTCGGCACGTCGCCCTGCAGGATGATGCGCCGCCGCCGGCGCTCGGCCGCCGGGTCCGGCGCCGGGGCGGCGGACAGCAGGGCGCGCGTGTAGGGATGGCGCGGATCGGCGAACAGCGCCGCGGTGGGCGCGGTCTCGACCAGCCGGCCCAGATACATCACCGCGACGCGGTCCGCGATGTGGCGGATCACGTCGAGGCCGTGGGCGATGAACAGATAGCCAAGACCCAGCGCCTCCTGCAGGTCCTGCAGCAGGTTGACCACCTGCGCCTGGATCGAGACGTCCAGCGCCGAGACCGGCTCGTCGCAGACCAGCAGATCCGGCTCGGCGGCCAGCGCGCGGGCGACGCCCACGCGCTGGCGCTGGCCGCCCGAGAACTCGTGGGGGAAGCGCCTCGCGTGCGAGGCCGCAAGCCCGACCAGACCCAGAAGCTCCAGCACGCGGGCGCGCACCGCGCCCTCGCCACGGCGCAGCCCATACATGCGGATCGGCTCGGCGATGGCCTCGCCCACGCTCATCCGCGGGTTCAGGCTGGCGTAGGGATCCTGGAACACGAGCTGGACGCGCCGGCGCATCGCGCGCCGCTCGGCCCCCGACAGGGCGGCGATGTCGCGCCCGTCGAAGACGATGCGTCCCGCCGTCGGCTGCGTCAGTCCCAGCACGGCGCGGCCGAGGGTGGTCTTGCCGCAGCCGCTCTCGCCGACCAGCCCCAGCGTCTCACCGCGCGCGACGGTCAGGTCGACGCCGTCGACCGCCTTGATCACGCCGACCCGCCGGCTGAGCAACAGGCCGCGTTCGACGGGAAAGTGCACCGTCAGCCCCTCGCAGCGCAGCAGCGCCTCGCTCATGGCGCAATCTCCGCCACCGCGGCGACGTTATGGCAACGGGCGCGATGATCCGCGCCGACCGCACGGACGGGGGCAGGCGCAGCCCCGCAAAGCGCCGTCGCCTCGGGACACCGGGGGGCGAAGCGGCAGCCGGCCTCGGGGCGGGCGAGTTCGGGCGGCGCTCCCGGGATCGGCGTCAATCTGCGCTCGGCGGGCCGGTCAACCCGAGGGATCGAACGCAGCAGGCCCTGCGTGTAGGGCATCGCCGGCCGGGCGAACACCGCGTCCACCGGCCCCTCCTCGACCACGCGGCCGCCGTACATCACCGCGATCCGGTCGGCCATGCCGGCGACGACGCCGAGGTCGTGCGTGATCAGGATGGCCGCCATGCCCATCTCGCGCTGCAGCCGCCCGATGATGTCGAGGATCTGCGCCTGGATGGTGACGTCGAGGGCCGTGGTGGGCTCGTCGGCGATCAGCAGCCGCGGCCCGCAGGCCACCGCCATCGCGATCATCACCCGCTGACGCATGCCGCCGGAGAAGCGGTGCGGGTAGTCGTCCAGGCGGCGGCGCGGTTCGGGGATCCCGACAAGCGCCAGCAGTTCGGCGGCGCGGTCGCGCGCCGCGCGCGGGGCCAGCGCCAGATGGGTCTCCAGCGGCTCGGTCAGCTGCCGACCGATCGTGAGCACCGGGTTCAGCGAGGTCATGGGGTCCTGGAAGATCATGGCGATCTCGCGCCCGCGGATCGCGCGCATCGAGGCCTCCGGCGCCGCGAGCAGATCGCGCCCGGCGAAGCGGAGCGCGCGCGCGCTGACGCGGGCCGGCGGGCTCGCGAGCAGGCGCATGATCGCCAGCGCCGTGACCGACTTGCCCGAACCGGATTCGCCGACGACGCCCAGCGTCTCGCCCTCGGCCAGCGTCAGCGACACGTCCTCGACCGCATGGACGGTGCGGGCGCGCGAGGCGAAGCGCACGCTGAGGCCCTCCACCTCCAGCAGCGCGGTCACGGCGCGCCCTCCAGCACCGCGGACAGCCCGGCGCGGGCGTGAAAGTCGGCCAGCCGCACCGCGCGCCCGGTTCTCGCCGCCTCGATGGCGGCGAAACACAGCGCCAGGCTGCGCAGGTGGTCGCGGCCGTCGCAGGGCGCGGGCGCGCCGGCGGCGACGGCGGCGAGGAAGGCGTCGAGCAGCGCGCGGCTGTCGTCGCGGAACGGCTCGCAGGGCGCCAGCGCTTCGGGCGTCAGCGCGGCGTCGGTCGTGCGCGCGGTGGCGAGATCGCCGAACAGCGCGCGCTGCACGATGACGCCGCGTTCGCAGTCGGTGCGCCACTCGAAGGCGATCTCGTTCCACCCGCCTGTCCAGGTGCCCAGATACGACGCCTCCAGCCCGCCCTCGAAGCCGATCAGACAGTGGACGTTGGCGTCGTGGGCATACTGGCTCCAGGCGGGATTGTAGCTTCGGCACGCCACCACCTCGGGCTCGCGGCCGTAGGCGAAGCGCATCAGGTCGAGATGGTGGATCGACTGCTCCAGCATCATCGGGTCGCGCATGCTCAGAGGATATCGGTTCAGCCCTGGCCGGTAGCCGTCGCGGTTGCGGCGATAGCTGAACTGGCCGAAGCCGGGCGCGCCGAAACGCTCCGAGGCGACAAGGTCGCGGACGGCCAGCGTCACCGGCAGATAGCGGAAGTTCAAACCGACCGTCAGCGGCAGGCGCGCGGCGTCCATGAGGCGCACGATGGCGAGCGCCTCCGCGAGGTCGGCGGCGAGCGGCTTCTCCGCCAGCAGGGGCAGGCCGGCGGCGGCGATCGACCCGACCTGCGCCAGATGGCCGTCCGGCGGCGTCGCCAGCAGGACGGCGTCGACGCCGCCCGCCGCGAGCGCCTCGGCCAGCGCGGCGTGCGTGGCGGCGCCGGCGTGGCGCATCGAAAACGCCGCGCGACGCGCGGGGTCTGGATCGACCGCCGCGGCCAGCGTCGCCACGGGATGGGCGGCGAGGATGTCGCCCCACATCCCGCCGCGGTTGCCGAGGCCCACGAGCAGGAAGCGCATCAGCCCCCCGTCAGCCGGTTGCCCGCGGCGCGGATGCGCGCGAAGGCCTCGGCCATCCGGGGCAGCGGCTGCAGGAAGCTCAGCCGCATGCGCCGGGCCGCGGGATCGGCGAACACCGTGCCGGGCATGGCGAGCACCCGCGCCTCCTCCAGCATCCGCCGGCAGAAATCGGCGGCGGACAGGCCCGAGCGCGAGACGTCGACATAGGCGTAGAAGGCGCCGTCCGGGCGACCGTAGCTCATGCCGAGGTCGTCGAGCGAAGCCAGCGCGAGCGTCCGGCGCTCGGCGTAGGCGCGCACCATGGCGTCCACCGGCTCCTGCGGCCCGTCGGCCGCCGCCAGCGCGGCGTGCTGCGACGGGGTTGCCGCGGCGATGCTGAGCGAGTGGCGGGGATCGAGCATCCTCCGCGCCACCGGCTCCGGCGCACAGAGGTAGCCGACGCGCCAGCCGGTCATCGCGTAGGCCTTGGAGAACCCGTTGAGCGTGATCGTGCGGTCGCGCATCCCCGGCAGCGTGGCGATGGAGAGGTGACGCGCCCCGTCGTAGAGCAGCCGGGCGTAGATCTCGTCGGCGATAACGATGAGGTCTTCGGCGATGGCGAGTTCAGCCAGCCGGCGGATCGTATCGGGCGGGGTGACGGCGCCCGTGGGGTTGTTCGGCGTGATCAGCACCAGCACCTTTGAGCGCGGCGACAGCGCCGCCATGACCGCCTCGGGCGTCGTGGCGTAGCCGTCCTCCTCGCGCGTCGCGATGTCCACGACGCGGCCGCCCAGCATCGCCACCGCGGTGTCGTAGGACGTGAAGCGCGGCGCAGGCAGAAGCACCTCGTCGCCATCTTCGATGAGGCAAGCCAGCGCCAGCATCACCGCCTCCTGCGCGCCGGCGGTGACGATGATCTCCTCGGCCCCGTAGTCGAGGCCGAAGTCGGCGGCGAGGCGACGCGCGATGGCGGCGCGCAGCTCCGGCATGCCGGCGGGCGGCGCGTAGTGGTGTCGATCCTCCGCGATGGCCTTCCGCGCCGCCTCGACGATGTGGGCGGGGGTGTGGAAGTCGGGATCGCCGGCGCCCAGCGCGATGACATCCGGCAGCCGCGCGGCGGTCGCCATCATCTGCGCCCGGTATTCGACATCCACCTCGGGGATGCGGCGGGAGAAACGGTCGAGAAGCGCTGTCATGCGCGACGCCTTCCTTCGCTGAAAGTCATGAGGACGTTGGCGACCGCCGAGATGTCGGCGAGAGGGTCGCCGCCAACGACGACGACATCGGCCAGCTTGCCCGCCTCGAGCGTGCCGATCCCGGGCAGTCCGAACACCGCGGCGGGCACGGCGGTGGCCGACCGCAGGGCGTCCAGCGCGTCGCGCTTAACGCCGATCGCGACCATGAAGGCGAGCTCCGGCGCGATCACGTCGTGGCCGACCGCGGGGCTGCCGCAGTCGGTGCCGAAGACGATGGGGACGCCCGCGCGGGCGGCGGCGACGAGCCCCTCGTAGCGCGATCGGTCGGCCACCATGCGCTGGCGCTCGGCGACCTTCCAGTCGGGGATGGCGAAGCGGCGCGCCACCTCCGGGTCGCTCTGGCGCAGGAGCGGCGCGAAGGTCGTGACGATGGGAACCCTGCGCTCGAGCAGAAGCGCGATGGTGGCCTCGGTCATGCGCCCGCCGTGCTCGATGCAGTCGACGCCGGCATTGACGACGCGGGCGATGGCGGCGTCGAACGTGGCGTGCGCGGTCACCGGCAGGCCGTTGCGGTGCGCCTCGTCGATGACGGCCGCCAGTTCGTCGTCGGTGAACTCCAGCCGGTCATGGCAGGCCATGATCTTGATCAGGTCCGCGCCGCCGCGCACCTGCTCGCGCACGGCGCGGCGCATCTCGTCGGGACCGGACGCCTCGCGGCAGCACCACCAGGTGTGTCCGCCGGTCTGCACGATGGCCTCGCCGCAGACGATCAGGCGGGGCCCGGGGAAGATGCCCTGCGCCACCGCCTGCTTGGCGTAGAGGTTCGAGCGGTTCACGCCGAGGTCGCGGAAGGTCGTCACGCCCGCCCGCAGGTTGGCCAGCATGCTGGCGGCGCACTTGTAGGCGGCGATCTCGGGCGGGTCGTCCATCGACTGGGCGGCGAGGTCGTGCACCCCGTCCCAGGCGAGGTGGCCGTGCGACTGGATCAGCCCCGGCAGGATGGTCCCGCCCGTCTCCAGCCCCTCGGCGCGGCGCGACCCGAGCTCGGCGGCGCCGCCGACCGCCTTGATGCGGTCGCCCTCGATCTCGAGGAACCCGTCCTCGATCACCGTATCGCCGGTGCAGGGGATCACGCGGCCGAGCAGCAGATGATGGCCGAGCGGCGCCGGGTAGAGCGGCGCGATCAGCTTGCGGAAGCGCCAGGCGGGTTGCTCCGGCATCGTTCAGGCCGCGGGCCGGGGCTTCAGCCCCAGCTCCTCCAGCGCCCGCGCCCCGCCGTCGAGATTGGCGAGGTTCATGCCGGCGTAGTTCGGCGAGTAGACGATCCCCTCGCCGCCCGCGCGGAACGTGGCGAGCACCGAGCGATGGACGATATCGGGCGTGCAGACCGCCTGATCGGCGCGCACGCGGGGGGCGTCGACGCCGACGCCCATGTAGACTTTCGCCGCCCCGGCGCAGCCGCGCACCGCGTCGGCGCACTGGTCGTGGACGTAGACGTCCGGATCCATCCCCCGCTGGATCGCATCCCCCGCGCCGACGTCGCGCAGACCGAGGATCGCGCACATCGCGGGAACGAACTCGGCGGCCTCGAAGTCGGCGAGCATCGTGCGGCCGAAGAAGCCCATCTCCTTCATGAACACCTCGCCGGCCTGGTGCTGGTAGGTGATCGGCTTCACCCAGTCGGCCCAGGCGCACTGCTCGGCCCAGGCCCACTGCGCCTTGCGGATCGGGTTGAAGTGGTTGCGGTTCCAGACATTCAGCCCGAACGACAGTTTCGGGTCGCACCATTTGACGATGCCGTAGAGCTCCGCGTCGAGCGCCTTGGAGCGTTCGAGCCAGAACCGCTCCCAGACCAGGACCTCGGGGTTGGCGAGCAGGACGCGCAGGAACTCCACGAAGGCGCCATCGACGAACCTGTCGCCGACGCGCGCGCGGCGGAAGAAGGCGTGGACCGGCGCGAAGGCCAGCTTCACCCGCTCCACGTCGATGCCGCGCTCGCCGGCCTCGCGCCGGCAATGGGGGCAGAAGCAGCCGGGCGCCTCGCCCTGCATCATGCGGTCGAGCGGCGAGTTGCGCTCGTTGCACCACATGATCCCGTCGATGGCGTATTCGCGGCAATGCTCCTCGACGACGCCGCGCCACCAGTTGCGATAGTCAGGGTTCGAGGTGCACGGCTCGCCGCCGACGCGGCCAAGCAGGTCGATCTCCAGGCAATGCGGCATGCCGGGGATCTCGACGGCCGCAGCCGAGCCGTGGCCGGCGTACTTGAACAACGGCTCCATGAACTCGGGGATCACCTTCATGCCGCGCGCCTTCGCGGCCGGGATCACCATGGCGAGGATGTCGCGGCCAGCCATCTCGGGGTCGCGGGAGCGGAAGTCGCGAATGAACGTGGATGCGTAATATTCCGGCCGTGTCTCGAAATAGGCGCCGCCGCGCATCGTGTAGGGGGCCGCGACGCCGTGGTCGGGCCAGCCCTCCAGCGCGTGGCTGATGCGCCGGCCGACCTTCAGCCCGAGCCAGGAGATCGTGCCGATCATCAGCGCGTTGACGCCGCAGCGGTTCTGCAGCGTGTCGAGGCAGGCCTCCACGCCCTCGTCGATGAAGCTGATCGGCGAGATCTGCATGCCGATCAGCGCGTCTTCCGGCATTGTCATCGCGAACTCCTAGCCATCGACGCGAAGCTTGGGGTCGAGCGCCGAGCGCAGCCCGTCGCCCATCAGGTTGCAGGCGACCACGAAGCTCAGGATCGCCATTCCCGGGAACGTCGAGATCCACCACGCCCGCCGCAGCACGTCGCGTCCCTCCGCCGACATCAGGCCCCATTCCGGCGTCGGCGGCTGGGCGCCGAGGCCGAGGAAGGACAGGCCGGAGCCGATCAGGATGGCGTTGCCGACCTGCAGCGTCGACAGCACCACGACCGGCGCATAGCAGTTCGCCAGCACATGGCGGCGCATCACCCGAACCGGCCCGGCGCCGGCCAGCCGGGCCGCCTCGACGTAGGGCAACTCCTTCACCGTCAGCACGCTGCCGCGCACGAGGCGCGCATAGAGCGGCACGGTGCCGACCGCGACGGCGATCATCACGTTCTGCAGGTCGGGGCCGAGCGCGGCGATGATGACCAGCGCCAGCAGGATCGACGGGAAGGCGAGCAGCGCGTCCACGAAGCGCGAGATCAGCACGTCGGTCCAGCCGCCGACGTAGCCGGCGGTCAGGCCAAGCACGACGCCCGGCGCCGCGCCGAGCCCGACGCTGATGATCCCGAGCTGCAGCGATATCCGAGACCCCTCCAGGACCCGCGAATACACGTCGCGGCCCAGCGTGTCGGTGCCGAACCAGTGCGCGGCGGACGGCGGCTGGCGGGCGCGCGCGACGGTCTCGATCGGGTCGTAGGGGACCAGCCACGGGGCGAGCGCCGCCACGACGATCCACGCCAGCAGCAACGCGAGGCCGACCACGGCGCCAGGATTGCCGAGGAAGCGGCGCACCGCCATGCCGCGCATCTCGCGCGGCTCGCCGCCCTCGGCGGCCACCGCGCCAGCGGTCGCATCCAGCGGCTCAGCCCCCATAGCGGATGCGCGGGTCAAGCCAGGCATACAGCAGGTCCACGACAAGATTGACGGCGAGATAGACCATCGCAAGAAACAGCACGCAGCCCTGCACCAGCGGATAGTCCTTGCTCAGGATCGCCTGCACCACGAGCCGCCCGAGCCCGGGGCGCGAGAACACCGTCTCCGTCACCACGGCGCCGGCCAGCATCCCGCCGAAGGTCAGCCCGATCATGGTCACAACCGGGATCAGCGCGTTGCGGAAGCCGTGGCGCCACAACACCAGACGCTCGGCCAGCCCCTTCGCGCGGGAGGTGCGGATGTAGTCCTCCTGCAGCACCTCGATCATCGACGAGCGCACCAGACGGCTCACCAGCCCCGCCGAGACGAAACCCAGCGTGAAGGCGGGCAGGACGAGCGACCGCCAACCCTGGGCCCCCGCCGACGGCAGCCAGCCCAGCGTGAACGAGAACGTCACGATCAGCACGAGGCCGAGCCAGAAGATGGGCATCGACGCCCCGAGATAGGCGATCCCCATCGCCGCGGCGTCCACCCAGCTGTTCTGGCGCACCGCCGCCAGCATCCCCAGCGGCAGACCGATGGCCAGCGAGACGAGCAAGCCGGCGAAGGCGAGGTTCAGCGTGTAGCCGAAGCGCTCGAGGATCAGTGCGCTCACCGGCGTCCTGAACCGCACGGACTCGCCGAAATCGCCGATCAGCGCCCCGCCCGCGAAGCGCAGGTATTGCGTGATCAGCGGGTCGTCGAGGCCCATCTGACCGCGAAGCTCCTCCAGACGCTCGGGCGAGGCGCCGCCCTCCGCGCCCTGCAGCATCAGCAGCGCCGGATCGCCCGGCAGCGCGTGCATCACCGAAAAGACGATGAGCGAAATCAGGAACAGCGTCGGAACGAGCTGCAGCAGCCGTGCGGCGACGTAGCGACCCATGCGGGCTCCGTCCGAGTGAGAGGCGCGCGTTGCGGGTGGAGTCGGGGCGCGCAGGCGAGCGCGCCCCGCCGGGGCGGATCAGCCGTCGATCCAGACCGAGTGCAGGAACAGCCAGTTGCCTTCCGCGCCGATCTTGAAGTCCTTCACCGTGGGAGACCATGCCAGAAAGACCGGCTCGGACAGCGTCGGCAGCATCAGGGCGTTCTCCATGATGATCTGCTGCGCCTCCTTGGCGACCGCGCACCGGTCGTCGGCGGAAGGCAGCGACCGGAGCTGGTTCAGCAGACCGTCGAGCTTCTCGTCGGCGAAGCCCGTCCAGGCCCAGCCGCCGGGCTGGTCCCACTTCGAGTTCCAGACCTGGTCGAGGATCAGCGGATCGGGCGAGCGCTGGCGCAGGAACATCAGGTCGAAGTCGCGCCGGTTCACCCGGTCCAGCTGCACCGGGCCCGGCACCTGCTCCACTTCGAGGTCGACGCCGATGCGGCGGAACTGGCCCTGCACCGCCTCGCCGATCTCGCGGTGGTGGATCGTGGACCAGCGCACCTTGAGCGGCGTGCCGTCCTCGACGCCCGCCACGCCCCGCGCGACGCGAAAGGGCTGGCCGTCGGCGACGACCCAGCCGGCCTCGTCCAGCAGCGCCGCGGACTTCGCGGGGTCGGTGCGATACATCTCGCTCGCGCCTTCCCAGAAGCAGCGGTGGATGTTGTCGAGAGGACCGTCCGACCGGACATAGGCGCCGTCATAGAGAAGATCGTTCACCTGCTCCATGTCGCGCGCATACAGCAGCGCCTGCCGCACGCGGATGTCGCTGAGCGGGGCGTTGCGGATGTTCATCACCTTCTGCAGCCCGGTGCCGGCCTGGCCGCGGGCCTCGAACATGAAGTCCGGATCGTCCTTGTAGATCTCGATCGCCGCGGGGGTGAGAGAGAAGCCCGCAAGCGTCTCTCCGGTGCGCACGGATTCGTTCAGCACCGCGTTCTCGCCGATGAAGCGGATCGTCACGCTGTCCACGAAAGCAGGGCCCTGGTGCAGGGCGGCGGCGTTCCACCCGCCGTAGTCCTCCCACCTGTCGAACACGATACGCTCGTTCTGGACCCATTCCCTGAAGCGGAAAGGACCCGTCCCGACGAGGCTGCGCTGGAAGTCGGCGACCGCGACGGCCTGCGCCGCCGTCGGCGACCAGATCGGCGCGCGGCGCAGCGCGTCGAGCAGCGTCACCCACGGCGTGTCGTAGTGAAAACGGACGGTGAAATCGTCCACGACCTCGACCTCGCGCACGGGGCCGATGTCGTTGGCGAGCTGCTTGGAGGCGGTCTCCGGCGCAAGGATGCGCTCGATGTTGTATTTGACGGCCGCGGCGTCGAACGGCGTGCCGTCCTGGAAGGTCACGCCCTGGCGGAGCGTGAAGGTCCAGACCGTCCCGTCGGCGTTGGACTCCCACGCCGTCGCCAGCGCCGGCTTCACCTGGAGGTCGCTGTCCAGCACCACCAGCGGGTCGGCGACGAAGGAGTTGAACAGCCAGGTCGACTGGTACGGGTCGATGTGCCCGTCGAGCGACGCGGGCTCCTGGCTCGCGCGCCATGCGATCGTCAGATCGCCGCCCCGCTTCGGCGTCTGCGCCAAGGCCGAGCTTGCGGAGAACGCTCCGGCCGTGCACGCGGCGAGAGCCATGGTGAGCGCTGCGCCTGCGCGCAGCGGCCGTCGTGTCGTCAGCATTGTCGCCCTCCTGTCGGGTGCACCGCCGCATGGCGCGGCTGGCTTCATTTTTGTAATACAAGTAGCCAATAGAGCTGAGCCTGAGTCAACGATGAAGGCGACGCCGGCCGGGGAGATCGGGATGACGCCACCACTGCTGCGTGTCGCTCTGGGCGACCGGCGCTATCGTGTTGAACGCCCGTGGGGCGACATCCGGCCGCCCGGCAAGGTGACCGACGTCGCGGCGCTGCCGGACGGGCGGGTCGCGGTGCTGTTGCGCAGCGATCCCTTCGTCGACGCGCGCAGCGACGCGATCGCGCTGCTCGATTCGGAGGGGCGCTTCCTGCGTTCGTTCGGCGGCGAACTGTCCGACGCGCACAAGATCGCGGCGGACGCGCGGGGTCTCCTGTGGGTGGTCGACCGCGACGCCCATGTGGTCGTCGCCTTCGACGCCGAGGGTCGCGAGCAAGCCCGGCTCGGTCGGACGCACGAGCCTCTGGCCCCGTTCAACCACCCCAGCGACGTCGCCGTGTCTCCGGACGGGCGCATCGTGGTGGCGGACGGCTACGCCGGCGGGCGCGTGCATGTGTTCGCGCCGGACCTGACGCCGCTCGCCAGTTTCGGCGCGGTCGGCGAGGGGCCCGGCGAGTTCCTGACAGTCCACGGCGTCTGGGCGACGGGAGACGGGCGCATTCTGATCGCCGATCGCGAGAACCACCGCCTGCAGGTCTTCGACCATGGCGGCGCGCTGCTGGCGGTCTGGCGGGGGTTCCACCGCCCCTCCGACATCTGGGGCGACGCCGCAGGTCGGCTGGTCGTCAGCGACGGCGTGCCGACGCTGAGCCTGCTGGCCCCGGACGGGGAGCGGCTGGGCCGTTGCCGGCCCGTGCTCAACGGGGCGCACGGCATCTGCGGCGATGCGATGGGGCGGTTCTATCTCGCGGAAGGCTCCCCCAGCCGGATCACCCGCCTGACGCCGGAGGCGGAGCATGCGCCGGCGGCGTGACGAGGCCGCCCGCCTCGACCAGCGGGCGGTCGTCAGCCCACAGGCTCGCGCCGCGCAGGCACAGGCCCAGATGCGCGCGGCTGCGGTTGCGCCCGCCGAAGGCGAGGTCGTCGTTGCTGCCGAACTCGACCTGGACGACCCCGTGGAAGCTCTCGCTGTCGCCGCCGCCGCCGCCCGCATCGGGCGTCTGCAGGATCGGCTGCAGCCACTGCGCCCGGTGATCGACGCCGAAGGCGATGTGGCCTGCGCAAAAAGCGGCGGCGTCGCCGGCCGCCTCCAGCGCGGCGCGGATGAGGCGCGCGTCCAACCCGCCCGATATGCACTCGATACGGCCGGCCCGGACGTCGATGACCACCGGACTTTCCACGAAGCGGCCCAGCATGAAGCAGCAGTCCCCCACGTCGAGCACGACCCTGCCCTCGGTCGTTCCCTCGACCTGAGCGACCTGCACCATGCCGCATCCCCAGAAGTCCAGGCGGCCGGGCGCGTCGGCGGCGCCGTAGTTGGCGAGCGCCGGCCGGCCCGCGATTGTCATGGAAAGTTCCGTCCCGGCAGGCGAGGCGATGCGCACCGTCCGGGCCGCGCCGAGCGCCGCCGCGCCGACGACGGCGCGCGCCCTGACATCGGGGTCGAAGCGGAGCCGCTCCAGCGCGTGGGGCGGCTGCATCACGCACAGCGCGCGCCGGCCCGCGGCCAGCGCCCCGCGCAGCGCTCGGTGATAGTGCAAGGTCAAGGCGGTGGCGTAGACGATCAGATCGGCCTCGCGACAGATCGCGGCGAGGCTGGCGTCATGCGGCGGGCGGTCCCAAGGCAGCACCAGCTGGCAAGCTTCGGCGCCCAGCATCCGCGTGGCGCCGGCGCAGGCGGCGGCGTAAGCCGGGCTCCAGGCGGTGTCGGTGACGCACAGGCAGAGTTGGCCGGAACGCAGCCCGCTGGCCGCGAGCTGATCGCGCCACAAGACGGCGAAGTCGGTCGCGAAGGCCGGACCGTCGTAGTGGCGGGCGTATGGCACGGAAGACGCCTCCGATGATGGGCGAGACGACGGTGACGGGCGGGATGGTGACGACGGTCACGGGGCCGCTGCCGGCGAGCGCGCTGGGCCCGGCGCTGATGCACGAGCATCTGCTGTGCGACATAACCCACCCGCGGCAGCGGCCCGCGGAGCCTCTGGCTGTCGCGATGAGCGATCGGCACGCGCTGGCGCTGCGGCCGACGGCGCCGGGCGTCTACCGGCTGACCGACGAGGCCGTGGCGGCGTCGGAACTGCGGATCTTCGCCGCGGCGGGCGGCGGAGCGGTGGTGGACGTCACCAGCGTCGGCATCGCGCCTGACCGCGAGGGGCTCGCCCGCGTCTCCCGCGCCAGCGGCGTGCCGGTCGTCGCCGGAGCCGGGTTCTACTACGACGCCTACGTCCCCGGGCCATGGAAGGCGGCGCCCGTGGAAGCGCTGACCGAGAGAATCCTCGCCGACCTGCAGGAGGGGCCGGCCCGCGCCGGGATCATCGGCGAGGTCGGGGTGTCGTGGCCGATCACCGCGTTCGAGACGCGCTCGCTCGCCGCCGCCGCACGCGCGCAGCGCGCCACGGGCGCGGCGATCACCGTGCACCCGCCGCGCGACCCGAGAGGCTGCGACGCCATCCTGCGCCTGCTCGACGCCGAGGGGGCGGACCTGTCGCGCGTCGTGCTGGGTCACATGGACCGCACCTTTCCGCGCGACCCCGAGGCGGTCGTCGCGCTCGCGCGGCGCTGCGTGGTGGAGTACGACTTCTTCGGGCTGGAAAGCTCGTACTGGATCGCGGGGACGCCCCTGCCGACCGACGCCCAGCGCTTCGAGGCGATCCGGCGCCTGTTCGACGCCGGACTGGAGCGGCGGGTGGTCGTCTCGCAGGACATCTGCACCGTGACCCGGCTGACCCGTTGGGGCGGACACGGCTACGCGCACCTTCTGCGCGACGCGATGCCGCTGGCGCGCTCGCTGGGCTTCGGAGAAGCCGAAATCGCACGCCTGACGGTGGAGAACCCGCGCCGGCTGCTGGCCATATGACGCCCTCTCAACCGGCCGCCGAGGCGACATGCGTCGCCCAGTGGCGCGCGATGTCCGCTCGCCGGGCGATCCAGACCGCCGGGCGCGACTGGATGTGGTCGAGGAAGCGCCTCAGCCCCGCAACCCGCGCCGGATGCCCCAGGATGCGCGCGTGCATGCCCACGCTCATCATCTTCGGCCTCTCGGCGCCCTCCTCGTACAGCACGTCGAAGGCGTCGCGCAGCAGCGCGAAGTAGGCGTCTCCCGCGGTCAGCGCGCCGACCAGCTTGGCGTCGTTGGTGACCAGCGAATAGGGCACGACGAGGTGGCGGGCGGACCCGACCGGCGTCCAGTAGGGCAGATCGTCAGCGTAGCTGTCGCTGTCGTAGAGAAAGCCGCCATGCTCGACCAGCAGCGCGCGGGTGTTGATGCTTGGCGCATAGCGGCAATACCAGCCCTCCGGGGCAGCGCCGGTGCTCGCACGGATCGAGGCGACGGCCCTTGCGATCTGGGCTCGTTCCTCGTCGCGGGCCAACCTGTAGTGCTCGACCCAGCGCCATCCGTGACAGCACACGTCCCAGCCCTGCGCGCGGATGAACGCGGCCGCGGCGGGGTTGCGCTCGAGGGCCAGCGCGGACGCGAAGGCGGTGACCGGAACACCGCGCCCGGCGAACAGCCGCCCCAGCCGCCAGAAGCCCGCGCGCGAGCCGTATTCGTACATGCTCTCGGCGGCGAGGTCGCGCTCGCCCGGCGGCACGCGGGGGGCCGCGACCTCGGTCAGCGCCGTCTCGGACCGGCCGTCGCCATCGTGAACGGAGTACTCCGCGCCCTCCTCCACGTTCAGCACGAAGTTCACCGCGACGCGGGCGCCGCCGGGCCAGGCGGCGTGCGGCGGCTCCGCGCCGTAGCCGACGAAGTCGCGGTCGGGGCCGGCCTGAAGGGCCTGCGGGGCCGGGGCCAGGGGTTTCATCGCCGCCTCATTCGCGCCGGCCCTGGACCTTGTTGAAGAAGCAGCACCACTCGCCGGTGGTGACGCTCGGCAGGCATCGCAGGCCGAAGATCATGCCATCGGCCGGCGCGCGGATCTCCGCGAGGTCGCGACCGAACAAGTCGACGATGCGCGCAATGCGCGTTCCGGCCGGCATCATGGTCAGGAACTCGATGTCGGGCTCGGGCAGATAGAGCCCCGAGCAGGGCGCCAGGAGCGCCTGCTGGACGCCGATCGTGCGGTTCTTGTCGTATTGCGCCTCGCCGGGCAGCATCCCGTAGTGCCGCATGACGTTGAGGATGGCGTCGGCCAGCCCCCGGCCGACCTTCGCGAAGCCCGCCGGCGACGTGGCCGACCGGCCGCCATACTCCACCGTGATTCCGACCTTGCCGGCCTCGGCCATCACCGCCATCGGGTTGCCCTTGGGATTGGGCGCCGACATCATGCAGCCCCATCCGGGGCCCATCGCCGTGCCGAGTTCGACCGACTCCGGCCTCTCGTCAGTGAACATCGAGGGCGCGAGATAGGAATGCGCGCCGCCGGAGTGGATGGCGATCTGCAGGTCCGCGGTCGCGCGCATCGCGCTGCAGTGGGCGTGCATGATGCGCTCGGTCAGATAGCCCTCCGCCCGCCCCGGATAGACCCGGTTGCCGTCATAGCTGAAAGTGTCCAGCGGGTTGCCGCGGCTGCCGGCCTCGAACGCCGGCACGTTGATGACCGGGATCAGGACGAGCGCGCCGGTCAGAGCCGCAGGGTCCACCTCGCGCAGCAGCATCTGGCAGCACAGCGGCCCTTCCGGCTCGTCGCCATGGATCGCGCCGTCGACCCAGAGCGTGCGCCCCGGCCTGGCGCCGTTCACGATCGCGACGGGTATCTCGACGGGCCCGCCGCCGGCGAGGCGGGTGACGGGGATGGCCCCGTAGGCGGTCTCGCCCGGCGCGGCTGTCGCGGTTCCAACGGTGAGGCTCGCCATGATTCAAATCCCCTTCACCTGCTCATACTTGCGCAACTCGTCGGGCGTGTAGACCTGCATGAATTCGATCTCGACGCCGCCGGCCTCGTCGTCGAGGAACGCGACGTAGCCCTCGGGATGCGGGTGCGAACCCATCACCCCGCCGCAGCCCTTGCAGCCGCGCAGCCGCCCGCCGCTGGCCTGCGCATGCGCCAGCGCCTTCTCGATGTCGTCCACGGCGTAGCAGATGTGGTGCAGCCCCTCGGCCCCGCGCTCGGCGATCCACGCGTCGAAGCGGCCGCCCTTGTCCATGGACTGGCAGAGCTGGAACTCGATCCCGCCCAGTTCGAACAGGGCCACCCGGTTGCGCGACTTGGCGTATTCCATGATCGGCGTCTCGTCGGGGACATGCAGGTAGCGGCGATAGGTCTCCAGCGCCTTTTCGGCGTCGCGCACGGCGAAAGCCATATGCTTGACGCCGAGGACGTTGGGGTTGGTCTTGAGCGGCGCGGGCGCGTTCATGGAGGTCTCCGTCACGATTGGCGCAGCGAGGCGACGACGCGCGCCATGCGGGCGACCGCCTCCTCGACGCGGGGAATGGGCTGGAGCAGGGAGATGCGAACGTAATCGTCGCAATGGTCGCCGAACAGCGAGCCCGGGAAGATCATCACCTGCCCCTCCTCCAGCAGCTTCAGGCAGAAATCCGACGCGCTGAGCCCGGTGGAGGAGACGTTGGCGTAGACGTAGAAGCCGCCGTTGGGGCGCGCGTAACTCAGGCCCATGCCGTCGAGCGCGGCCATCATCACGCGCCGGCGCGCATCGTACTCGGCGCGCGCCGCGGCCACCGCGTCCTGCGGGCCGGTGAGCGCCGCCAGCGCGGCATGCTGCGACACGGCCGGGGCGCAGATCGCCAGCCCGTGGTGGATCTCCGCCATCGCCTGCGCGTAGTGCTTCGGCGCGGCGAAATAGCCGATCCTCCAGCCGGTCATTGCGAAGGCCTTGGAGAAGCCGTCGATGGTGATGGTGCGGTCCTTCATGCCCGGCAGCGAGGCCGCCGGCAGGACGGTGGCGTTGTCGTAGGTCAGACGGCCGTAGATCTCGTCGGACACCACGATCAGGTCGCGCGCGGCGGCGAGGCGGCAGAGCTTCTCGATCTCCTCGGGCGGGATCACCATGCCGGTCGGGTTCGAGGGGTTGATCAGCACCAGCATCCGGCTTTTCGGCGTCAGCGCCTTCTCGACAGACTCGGCCGTCAGCGCGAAGCCCTGCGACTCGTAGGTCGGCACGGTGACGGTGCGCCCGCCGGCAAGCTCCACCGCCTGATGATAGGCGTTGTAGCCGGGAGAGGGGACGATCACCTCCTCGTCCGGGTCCACCAGCCCAAGCACCGCGACGAACATCGCCTCCTGCGCGCCGGCCGTCACCACGATCTCGTCGGGGGCGTAGTCGGCGCCGCCATGGGCGCGGATGGTGTCGGCGATGGCCTGCCGCAGCGCGGGCAGGCCGTGGGGGTGGGTGTAGTGCGTGGCGCCCTCGGCCAGCGCCTTGCGGCCCGCCTCGACGATGTGCGGCGGCGTGTCGAGGTCGGGGTCGCCGCGGCCGAGCGCGATCACGTCCTTCAGCCCGGCCGCGAGGTCGAGCATGCGCGTGCGCACCGAGGATTGCTTGAGCGTCACCCGGCGGGCGAAGCGCGGCGGGGCTGGTTCGGGGGTCATCTGCGGTCCTTGGCCTTGGGGTCGAGCACTTGGGAGAGCCGGTCGCCGATCAGGTTGACCGACATGACGATCAGGAACAGCGCGAGGCCGGGGAAGATCATCATCCACGGCGCGTAGCGCATGTATTCCCGCCCGCTCGACAGCATCGCACCCCACTCCGGGGTCGGCGGCTGGGCGCCGAGGCCGAGGAAGCTGAGCGTCGCCGTCGAGAGGATGGCGTTGCCGAGGTCGAGCGTGCCGAGCACGACGACCGTGGGCGCGATGTTGGGCAGCAGGTGGCGCGCCATGATCCGCAGGTCCGAGGCGCCCATGGCGCGGGCGGCCTCGACATAGAGCTGCTCGCGCGCCACCAGCACCGCGCCGCGGATGACGCGGGCGAAGCGCGGCACGCCCGCCACCGCCACCGCGATCACCGCGTTGACCAGCCCGACGCCCAGCACCGAGACGATCATGATCGCCAGCACGATGGCCGGAAAGCCCAGCAGCACGTCCAGCAGCCGGCAGCCCCAGGCGTCGATCCGCCCGCCGACATAGCCCAGCGCCACGCCGATCACGCCTCCGACAGACAGCGACAGCGCCACCGTCGCGAGGCCGAGCGCGATCGAATAGCGCCCGCCGGCCATGACGCGGGAGAACACGTCGCGTCCGTGCAGGTCGGTCCCGAAGAAATGCGCGGCCCCCGGCGCGGCGAGGCGCGGGCCGACGTCGGTCTCGTTCCAGTCGTAAGGCGCGAGCAGCGGCGCCGCGGCCGCCGCGAGCACCAGCGTCGCGATCACCGCCGCGCCGATCATGGCCCCCGGGTGCAGGAACAGCCGACGCAGGAAGGCGCGCGCCCGGCCGGGGCGGCGAACGACCGCGGGCGCGTCGGCCAGCGCGGTCATCGGTTGCGCCCCATGCGCACGCGCGGGTCGATCACGCCGTAGACGAGGTCGACCGCGACGTTGATGACGACATAGGCTGCGGTCTTGTAGACCACCAGCGCCTGAACCAGCGGCATGTCCTTGGTCAGGACCGCATCCACCAGCATGGTGCCGAGACCGGGCCGGGCGAACACGTTCTCGGTGACGACCGCGCCGCCGATCAGCAGGGCGAACTGGATGCCCAGCAGCGTGACGGGCGGGATCATCGCGTTGCGCAGCGCGTGCTTCACGATGATCTTCGCCGGCGGCAGGCCCTTGGCGCGCGCGGTGCGGACGTAGTCCTGCCCCATCGCCTCGATGATCGAGGCGCGCACCAGCCGCGCGAAACCGCCGGCGATGAACAGGCCCACCGTGATCGAGGGCAGGATCAGCGCGTCGAAGCCGCGGCCGGTGATCGGCGCCCACATCAGCAGCACGCCGAAGACATAGATCAGCATCATGCCGATCCAGAAGCTCGGCAGCGACACGCCGGCCAGCGCCACGACCATGCAGGCGCTGTCGATCCACGTGTTCGGCCGTATCCCGGCGATGACGCCCAGCACGATCCCCAGCGTCAACCCGACCGCCAGCCCGCCCAGCGCAAGCTCGACGGTCGGCCACATCTGCTCGACGATCATGTCGGTCACCGGCCGGCGCGATCGGAAGCTGTCGCCAAGGTCGCCCTGAGCGGCGTTCGCGAGGAATGTCACATACCGCTCGCCCATGGGCCGGTCGAGGCCAAGCCGCTCGCGTTCGCGCTGGCGCACTTCCTCCGACGCCGGCACGCCGGCGAGCATCAGGTTGACCGGATCGCCAGGGATGACCTGCATCACGAAGAAGACGAGCGTCCAGGTGAACGCCACCACTGGTATAACGCTCAGCAGCCGGGCGGCGAAGTAACCCATCTCGGGACCTGTCGGTTGGGGGACGCGGCGCCGGCAGGCGCCGCGCCGGATGCGTCAGGCGGTCTTGACCACCTCGTGCCAGCGGATCTGCCAGTTGCCGCGGGCGAAGCGCGCGCCCTTGACGCGGGCGGAGGCGGCGGCGGTCTGCACCTGGTCGTGGATGGCGAAGAAGATGCCGCGGTCCATGATCTCCTTCTGAAGCGCCTGATACTTCGCCGTGCGATCCTCGGGCGAGGTGGCGGCGGCGGCGTCCTCGATCATCTGGTCGAGCGCGGGGTCGTTGGTGCGCGACCAGTTGAACTTGAAAACGCCGGGCTCGGGGATGTTCGAGGAGTGGAACGGGATGCGCAGGACGCCCGGGCTGTTGGAGACCCAGCGCACGACGGCCATCTCGTACTGGTTGGTCATCAGCAGCTCGTCCTGACGCTGCTTGAGCACGTTCTCCACGACGATGTCGAAGCCGACGCGCCGGGCTTCGGACTGCAGCGAGATGGCCACGTCGGGCAGCAGCAGCGACGGGAAGAAGGCGCGCAGCGGCTGGCCGTCCTTCTGGCGCACGCCGCCCTGGCCCATGGTCCAGCCGGCCTCGTCCAGCAGCTGGTTGGCGAGGTCGCGGTTGAACGGATAGTACTCCTCCACCCCTTCCCAGTAGGTCGGCGTCGAGGGAGCGAGCGGCCCCCACGCCGGCTCGATCAGCCCGAAGTAGAGGTTGCGCGCCAGCGACGGCCGGTCGATCGCGTGCATGAACGCCTTGCGAACGCGGATGTCGTCGAAAGGCGGCCGGGAGGTGTTGAAGGTGGCCCCGAACGAAAGCCCGGCGGCGACGCCGATCATGGCGTTGAAGCGCCCGGTATCGGCGAGCCGCTTCACGTCCAGCGCAGGCAGGATGTCGGCCGCGTCCACCTCGCCCGCCTCCAGCGCGGCGACGCGGGTGCCGGCGTTGGGGATGAAGCGGTGCACGATGCGGGCGAGGTTGGATGGCCCCTTCACCGTGGACCATTCCGGCGCCCAGGCGTAGTCGGGGTTGCGCTCGAGGATCACCTCGCGGCCCTGTTCCCAGCTGACGAAGCGGAACGGGCCGGTGCCGACCGGGGCCTGCGCGAAGCCGGTGTTGCCGAGGCTTCCCACCGCCGAGGGGCTGACGATGGACAGTTCGGTCTCCGTCAGGCTGTCGATCGCGGCGGCGTTGGGGGTGCGGTAGTGCACGACGCACTCGTGCGCGCTGACGATCTCGGTGCGGTCGTAGGGGCCGATCATGTCGACGGCGCCCTGCGAGCCGGTCGCCGGATCGACGATGGTGTCGAAGGTGAACTTCACCGCCTCGGCGTCGAAGGCCGATCCGTCGTGGAAGGTGACGCCTTCGCGCAGCTTCAGCCGCAGCATGGTGCTGTCCGGCGACAGCTCCCACGCCGTGGCGAGGCCCGGCGACAGGGCGCCGTTCTCGTCGGACATCACGAGCTGGTCGAAGATCTGGACGATGACCTGCTCCTCGTGACGCGACTGCGTCACGCGCGGGTCGTAGCCGACGTCGGAGTTGCTGTCGTCGGCCCAGAACAACGTGTCTGCCGGCGTCGCCTGCGCCCGCCCCAGACTGGGGGCGGCGAGCGCCGCGACTGTCGCCGCGCTTCCCTTGAGGACGGTCCTGCGTGTGGCTTGCATCGGTGCTCTCCTGTCGGAACGTTGATTTCTCGTTGATCTGGCGCCGGGGCCCGCTCCACCCGCGTCACGCCACCGGCACGCCACCCTTGAACACGCTCAACGCCTCCGGTCGGCCGAGCACGGCGATGTCCGTGAGCGGATCGCCCTCGATCAGCAGGAGGTCGGCGAGGCGGCCCGGCGCGAGCCGGCCCGCCTCGATCTCCAGAAGGTCGTGGTTGGTGGCGGTGACGGCGACCAGCGCCTCCATCTCGCTCAAGCCGCCCTGGACCAGCAGGGCGACCTCCCGCCAGTTCATCGGCCCGTGCGGCAGCATGAAGCCGGCGTCGGTGCCGGCGCAGATCCGCACGCCGGCCTTGCGCGCCGCCGCCAGCGTCCGCCACTTCGCCTCGCGGGAGGCGCAGAGCCAGCGCCAGCCGGCCGGCGAGGCGCCCTGCTCCTCGGGCGTGAAGTCGAAGTTGCGTTCGTTCACCAGCAGCGTCGGCACGTAGAAGGTGCCGCGCGCGACCATGGCCTCGATGATCCGCTCGTCGGTGAAATGCGCGTGCTCGACGCAGTCCACGCCGTTGACGATGGTCGCGAGCAGGCTGTCGCCGCCGGACGTGTGGGCGGCGACGCGCATCCCCCAGCGGTGCGCCTCCTCGCAGGCGGCGCGGATCTCGTCGTCGGCCATCTCCTGCCGGTCCCAGACGCCGGGGACCCGGCTCGTGGAGCAGGAGGTGTTGATCTTGATGAAGTCGGCGCCGCGCCTGATCTCCTCGCGCGCGCCGCGGCGAAAGCCGTCGGGGCCGTCGCAGGGCAGCGTCAGGTGGCGGAACTCCACGTGGTCGGCCCAGCCGGGCTGGTCCATGTGCCCGCCGGTGACGCTGAGGCCCCGGCCGCAGGCGCGGATGCGCGGCCCCTCGGTCTCGCCCGCGGCGATCGAGGCCGCGAGGTCGATGATCGCGCCCCCCGGGGCGTGCATGTCGCGCAGCGAGGTGAAGCCCATGCGCAGCGTGTCGCGGGCGTAGCGCGCGGCGCGCAGGGCGACGGCGGGATAGGACATCTCGGCCAGTTCCGCGCGGAACGCCTTCTTGTGGGGAATGCCGGAATAGGCGAGGTGGACGTGGACGTCGGCCATCCCCGGCATCAGCGTCGCGCCCGGCGGCGCGGTGACGACATTCGTCGCGTCGGGGCGGCCGATGTCGGCCTGCCGACCCACGGCGACGATGCGCTCCCCTTCCACCAGCACCGCGCCGCGCTCGATGCGCCCGCCGACGCCGTCGATCAACTGGTCCGCCTCGATCAGCCGGCGCATGGGCGTCCCTCCAGGATGACGTGTCGCGGCGTCCCGCCGGTCAGGGCGGCGACGACGTTGCCGAGCGTGTCGGCGGCCTGCTTGACCCGCGCGCCGCCCGAGCCGCCGCCGAGATGGGGCAGCAGCAGCGTGTTGGGCGCGCGCAGCAGCGGGTGGTCATGGGGGACCGGCTCGTGCGCGAAGACGTCGAGCCCGGCCCCGCGGATGGCGCCGGCCTCCAGCGCCGCGACCAGCGCGTCCTCGTCCACCACGCCGCCGCGGCACGTGTTGACCAGAACCGCCTCCGGCCGCATCCGCGCCAGCGCCGCGGCGTCGATCAGCTTCTCCGTCTCCGCCGTGTGGGGAACATGCAGGCTCACCACGTCGGCCCAGCCCAGCAGGTCCTCGAAGGGCATGAAGCGCGCGCCCTCCGCGGTCTCGATGTCGGGCGCGGCGCGGCTGCGGCTCCAGTAGGCGACCTCCATGCCGAAGGCGCGGGCGCGGCGCGCAACTTCGGTCGCGATTTCGCCGAAGCCGATCAGGCCGAGCCGGCGGCCGTTAAGTTCGAACAGGTCCGGCAACTGCATCCACTGGAACCCGTGGCGACGTTCGGCGGTCAGGACCGGCTCGACGCCGCGGCTGCGATAGGCCCCGTCGACCACCGCCGCGTGGCCCTCGGCGACGCGCTTGGAAAGACCGAGCATCAGCAGCAGCGCGCATTCGGCCACCGCGATGCAGCCGCGCTGGGGCATCAGCGCCACGGCGACGCCCGCCGAGGCGGCCGCGGCGCGGTCCAGCCGGTCGGGTCGGCCCGACCAGAGCTGCACGAGGCGCAGCGACGGACCGGCCGCGGTCATCATCGCGGCGGTCACGGGCGCGCGGCGCGACACGATGGCCGCCGCCCCGGCCAGCAGCGGCAGCGGGTCGGCGCCCGGAACCGGCGCGTCGAGCGCGATCCCCGGCGCATGGCCGCGCAGAAAGGCGAGCTCCTCGGTCGGCGTCGGATCGAGCAGCACGGCGCGGGTCACGCCACACCCTCCCGCCGCAGGTCCTGAACGAGGTCCCATGCCCGGACATGCCTGTCGTTCAGCCCCGCGGCGGTCTGCCGGGCGAGATGCACGAAGGCCGGGGCGATCTCGGCGGGGTCCTTCCACACGGCGCGCTGCTCGGGGCCGTAGGTGGTCTTGCTCATCGCAGTCCGCACGGGGTGGCCCGGGGTGATCGTGTTCACCGCCACGTCGTGAGGCGCGAACTCGACCGCCAGCGCGCGCGAGAAGCCCTCGATCCCGAACTTCGACGCGCAATAGGCGCTCTCGTTGTCGCCGCCGCGCACCCCCGCGTTGGAGGAGACGTTGATGATGGAGCCGCGCCGCCGCGCCTTCATCCCCGCCGCGACGGCGCGCGCGCAGAGGAAGGCCCCGCGCAGGTTCACCGCCATCAGCCGGTCCCAAGCCTCGACCGTCGTGCGCTCCAGCGGCTCGAAGAAGATGATCCCGGCGTTGTTCACCAGCACGTCGACCCGTCCCGACGCCGCCTCGATCTCCGCAAAGACCCCCGCGACCGCCATGGCGTCGGTCACGTCGAGCGCGCGGGGGGACAGGCCCGGTCCGGCTGGCAGTTCGTCCGCCAGCACGTCGAGCGCATGCGTCTCGGCGCCCGCTTCGGCGAAGGCCATCGCCACCGCGCGGCCGATCCCGCGCGCCGCGCCGGTGACGACGGCGACCCGGCCGGCCAGCGCCCCGCCGCTCATGTCGCGACCCGCCCGCCGTCGACCAGCAGGCCGACGCCGGTGACGAAGGAGGACATGTCGCTGCACAGAAAGAGCACCGTCTGCGCGATCTCCTCGCCCGTGCCCATCCGCCCCATCGGCGTGATGGCGCGCGCGCGCTCGAACCAGGCCGCCTCGTCGCCCGCGCGCTCGCGGTTGCGCAGGTTCATGTCGGTGTCGATGACGCCGGGGTTGATGGCGTTCACGCGGATGTTGCGGGTCGCATACTCGATGGCCAGCACCCGCGTCAGCGACATCACCGCGCCCTTTGAGGCGGCGTAGGAGATGTTGCCGCCCACATTGGCGAAGGCCGACACGGACGAGTTGTTGACGATCGTCCCGCCGCCCGAGCGCAGCATGGCGGGAATGGCGTGCTTGCAACCGAAGAACACGCCCTTGAGGTTGATCCCGATCACGCGGTCGAACAGCGCCTCGGTCACGTCGGTGGAGGGCGTCACGGGCTGCTCGATGCCGGCGTTGTTGAAGATCGCGTCGAGCCTTCCGTGGGCCTCCTCCGTCGCTGCGACCAGGTCGGCGACGTCCGCCTCGACCGACACGTCGCAGGGGCGAAAGGTCAGCCGCCCGCCCTCGGCCGCGACTTCGGCCTGCAACCGCGCGCCGGCGTCGGCGTCGGTATCGCCCACGAAGACCGTCGCGCCTTCCCGGGCGAAAAGGATCGCGGTGGCGCGCCCCATGCCCTTCGCCCCACCCGTGACGATCGCGACCTTGCCAGCCAGACGCACGCCGCCCGCCCTCCCCGATAACCGACGCCACGACGCTAGCGCACTGTCTACTTGTATTACAATATATATGTCGCCATGGTTCGCATGTGGCGCTGGGCGGGGGTGGCATGGGGCGTCTGGCCGAAAACGAAATCCTGTCGGTCAACGGGCTCTCGACCCATTTCCCGACCGAGGGCGGGGTGGTGCGATCGGTCGAGTCGGTCGACCTGACCCTGCGGCGCGGCGAGACGCTGGCCGTCGTCGGCGAATCGGGCTCCGGCAAGTCGGTGGCCTGCCTGTCGCTGCTGCGCCTGATCGAGGCGCCCGGCCGCGTGGTGGCGGGCGAGGCGCTCATGCGGCGCAAGTCGGGGCGGATCGTGGACCTCGTGACGCTGCCCGAGCCCGAGATGCGCCGCGTTCGCGGCGACGACGTCGCGATGATCTTCCAGGAGCCGATGACGAGCCTGAACCCGCTCTACATGGTGGGGGACCAGATCGCCGAGACCCTGCGGGCCCATCGCGGCCTGTCGCGCGGCGCGGCGATGGCGCGGGCGGTCGAATTGCTCCGCCGCGTCGGCATCGCCGATCCCGACCGCCGCGCCCACGACTATCCCCACACCATGTCGGGCGGCATGCGCCAGCGCGTGATGATCGCCATGGCGTTGTCCTGCGAGCCGGCGGTGCTGGTGGCGGACGAGCCGACCACCGCCCTCGACGTCACCATCCAGGCGCAGATCCTCGACCTGCTGCGGGAGCTGAAGGCCTCGGCCGGCGGCATGAGCATCCTGTTCGTCACCCACGACATGGCCGTGGTCGCCGGCATGGCGGATCGCGTGGCGGTGATGTACGCCGGTCGCGTGGTCGAGACCGGCCCGGTGCGCGCCATCTTCCACGCGCCCCGTCACCCCTACACCCGGGGGCTGCTGGCTTCGCTGGCCCGCGTCGAGCGTGGGCCGGACGGCTCTCGGATCCGCCGGCCGCTGGCGGCGATCCGCGGCGTGGTGCCGAGCCCGCTGGCGATGCCGCCGGGCTGCGCCTTCGCCCCCCGCTGCGACCGCGCCGTCGCCGCCTGCGACCGCGCCATGCCGCCGCTGGAGGCCGCCGGCCCCGACGCCGCCGTGCGCTGCCTGCGCTGGAGGGAAGCGTGAGCGCGCCGCTGATCGAGGCGCGGGGCCTGACCAAGACCTTCGCCGGAGAGGGCTCGCTGCTCGGCCGCGCACGCCCCGCGATCCGGGCGGTGGACGACGTCTCGTTCGCCATCGCGCCGGGCGAGGCGCTGGGTCTGGTGGGCGAGTCAGGCTCGGGCAAGACCACCGTCGGCCGCGCGCTGTTGCGTCTGACAGAGCCGAGCGCGGGGCGCATCCTTTTCGAGGGCGTGGATGTCGCGGGCCTCGGCCGGCGCGCGTTCCAGCCTTACCGACGGCGCATGCAGATGGTGTTCCAGGACCCGTTCGCCAGCCTGAACCCCCGCATGACGGTCGAGCGCATCCTGGCCGAGCCCTTCGAGATCCATGGGCTGGCGTCCGGCGCCGACCGCCGCTCGCGGATCGCTGCGCTGATGGATCGCGTCGGTCTCGGCGCCCAGCATCTCGGGCGCTATCCGCACGAGTTCTCCGGCGGCCAGCGCCAGCGCATCGTCATCGCACGCGCGCTGGCGTCCGCGCCCGCCTTCATCGTCGCCGACGAGCCGGTGTCGGCGCTGGACCTCTCGGTGCAGGCGCAGATCGTCAACCTGCTGGCCGAGCTCAAGCGCGACCTCGGGCTCGCGATGCTGTTCATTTCGCACGACCTCAGCGTCGTGGAATATGTCTGCGACCGGGTGGTGGTCCTTTATCTCGGTCGGGTGATGGAGGCGGGACCGGTCGACTCCGTCTTTGAGCGCCCGCGTCACCCCTACACGGAGGCGTTGCTGGCCGCCGCCCCGGCCCCCGATCCGGATGCGCCGCGTCGCCCGGCGCTGCTGCAGGGCGACATCCCGAGCCCGGCGAACCCGCCGTCAGGCTGCGTTTTCCGCACCCGCTGCCGCTATGTCCTGCCCGCCTGCGCCGAGGAGCGCCCGCCCCTGCGCACGGTCGGGGCCGGCCATCAGACCGCCTGCCTGCGCGAGGATGTCCCGTGACCGCCGCGCCGCCGCGCGATCAGCCTGTCGGCGGCCCGGACCGCGAGCGCCTGCGCGGTCAGCGTCGGGTTTGCGACGGAGCAGGTGACGAACACGCTCGGATCGACGACATGCAGGTTGGCGACCTCGTGGCAGCGTCCCCAGGCGTCGGTCACCGAGGTTTCCGGGTCGGCGCCCATCCGCGCCGCGCCCATGATGTGAAACCCCGCCTGATCCCTCAGCGCCGTTCGGGCGATCTCCACCGCTCCGGCCTCGCGCAGCGCCTCCTCCGCGCGGTCGAGGCCGAAGTCGAGCGCGCGGCGGCTGTCGTCGGACAGGCGATAGGTCCATTTCGCCGCCGGCAGTCCGTCGCGGTCTCGCAGCGTCTCCGAAAGCGTGACGCGGTTGCGGTCCTCGGGCAGGTCCTCGGCGCAGACGGTGAGCCCCAACCACCGGTCGAAGGCGTCGCCAAAGGCCGCGTGGTGGCGCGCGCCCCATGGCAGCGGATCGCCGCCCGGGGCCCCCAGCGCCAGCGCCAGCGGGCCGGGCCCGGGCGAAAGCTGGAGCTTCAGCCCGCGCGGGAAGCCCCGCGAGGCGTCGCCCCGCAGGAACTGGAACGATACGATGCCGGCCTTCTCGCCGGGCGCCCAACCGCCCGTCGCGTCGGCGAAGCGGCCCTCGACGCGCCCGTATGGATGCAGCATCAGCCCACGACCGACGAGACCCGAACCGTTGGCCAATCCGTCGGGAAAGCGGCGCGAGGCCGACAGCAGCAGCAGCCGTGGCGTCCCCGACCCGCCGCCCGCAAGCATCACCTGCGCCGCGCGCACGCGGAAGCCGCCGGCGTCGTCGCGGCAGACGACGGCGGTCGCGCGGCCCGCCCGGTCTGTCTCGACCGCCGTCGCGCGCACGCCCGTCAGCAGGCGGGCGCCGGCGGCGAGCGCCGGCGCGAGGAACGCGGCGGCCGCGTCGCTGCGTCGGCGCGCCGGGCAGCCGAGATCGCAAGGGCCGGCATGGGCGCAGGGCTGACGGGCCTCGCCGGTCCCGACCGCGAGGTCCACAGGCCACCAGTGCCAGCCCAGTCGGTCGAAAGCCCCGGCGACGCGACGGCCGTGGGGGCCGATGGTGGGCAGCGGTCGGGGGAGGGTCTGTCGCGGCGGGGCGGAGGGGTCTCCCGGCAGGAACGCGACGCCCCACGCGCGCTCCACCGCCTCATAGGATGGCGCAAGTTCGTCGTAGCTCAGCGGCCAATCCGTCCCGACCCCGTCGAGGCTGCGCACGCGGAAGTCCTCGGGCCTGAAGCGCGGGACATGCGCCGACCAGTGGGGGGTCGTGCCGCCCGGCCCGTGGGCGAACATGGGCTTGATCGGCGTGTCGGCGTCGTCCACGGGGTCGTCGTCGGGCCCGGCTCGCCGGTTCGGGTTCGGGGACAGAGGCCCGGCCCGGCGCTGCTCCCAGTCCGGGCCGTCCCGATCGAGCGCGGCGGGGTCCTGGGCGCGCCCCCGCTCGAGCAGCAGCACGTCGAGCCCGGCCTCGGCCAGCCGCCACGCCGCCGCCGCGCCGCAGGCGCCGGCGCCGACGATTGCGACGTCGCACTCGTGATCCTCCACGCCGCTCTCCCCCGGTTGCTGCGATGACCGAACACCACGACGCGGCGTCGCGCAACGCGGCGCTTGCCACAGTGCTGGACGCGCTGCTCCCCGGCGACCCGGGCGGCTGGCCCGCGGCCAGCGCCGCGCTGGACCCGGCGACGGTGGCGGCGGGGCTGGCCCCCGACGTGCTGGCCGCCGCCCTGGACTGGACGCCGACGCCCGAGGGGCTGGCGCGCGCGCAGGCGGACGCCCCGCACGCTTTCGACGCCGTGCTGCGCGCCGCCTACCGCGGATACTACAGCGCCCCTGCTGTCGCCATGGCGCTGCGGGCGCTCGCCGAGGCCTCGCCGCGCGAGGCCGCTCCCTTTCTCGACCCCTCGCTGGTCGCGCGCGTCGTCGCGACCGGCGCCGGCAAACGGAGGCTTTGATGCGCGCCGAGGACCACCGCGTGACCCTTATCGACCCGCCCGACGTGGCGCCCGCCGCGACCTATGCGCATGTCGCACGGGCGGGCGACTTCATTCATCTCGCCGGCCAGATCGCCAAGGACGCGACCGGCGCCTGGGTCGGGCTCGGCGACGCCGGGGCGCAGGCGCGGCAGGTCTACGAGAACATCGGGCGCTGTCTCGCCGCCGCCGGGGCCTCGCCGCGCGACGTGGTGAAGATCACCACCATCCTCACCGACCGCGCCGACCGCGACGCGGTGACGGCGGCGCGACTCGCCTTCTTCGGCGATCACCGCCCCCCCCACACCGGGCTGATCGCAGGGCTCGGCTCGCCCGAGGTGCGCGTCGAGGTCGAGGTGATCGCCTATGCGCCGGCGGGCCGCAGCTGATGGGGGTCCCGTTCTACGACCACGCCACGATCTACCGCCGCCGCAAGGCCGAGATCGACGCCGCCATCGCGCGCGTCCTCGACAGCGGACGGCTGGACTGGGGCGATGAGGTCCCCGCCTTCGAGGCCGAGTTCGCCGCCTTTGTCGGCGCGCGGCGCTGCGTGACGACGAACTCGGGCACCGCGGCGCTGAAGGTCGCCTTGCTCGCTTTGAGGATCGGTCCCGGCGACGAGGTGATCACGGTCCCCAACACCGACATCGGGACGATCTCGGCGATCCACCACACCGGCGCGCGCGCGGTGCTGGTCGATGTCGAGCCGGACTCGCGCTGCATGGACCCGGCCGCCGCCGCCGCCGCGGTGGGGCCGCGCACCCGGGCGATCCTGCCCGTCGACCTCTATGGCCACCCCGCGGCGCTGGAGGCGATCATGGCGCTGGCCGCTCGCCACGGGCTGGCGGTGGTCGAGGACGCCTGCCTCGCGCTCGGAGCCAGCCTCAACGGGCGCAGGATCGGGGCCGTCGCTCATGTCACGGCCTTCAGCTTTGCGCCCACCAAGCATCTGGGCGCGTTCGGTTCGGGGGGCGCCTGCGTCACCGACGACGCGGCGCTGGCCGACCGGATGCAGCGGATCGCCGCCTATGGGCAGGACCGCGCGCGCCACCGCATGCTCGGCCGGACCGGAATGCCCGGTCTGCGGCACGAGACCGAGGCGCTGAACGAACGGCTGGACGAGATCCAGGCGGCGGTGCTGCGCGTCAAGCTGCCCGACGTTCCCGCCGGCATCGCGGCGCGGCGGCGGCAGGCTGCGCGCTACGCCGCCGCGCTCGACCGCGCGGTCGAGACCCCGGGGGAAGCCCCCGGCGCGATGCACGCCTTCCGCAACTACGTCGTTCATATCGAGCGCCGCGACGCGGTCGCCGCGGCGCTCGCGAAGGCGGGGATCGGAACGGCGCTGTCCTACGCGCCGCCCATGCACCTGCAGCCGGTCTACGCCGACCGCGGCTGGAAGGCGGGCGACTTCCCCGTCACCGAACGGCAGGCGGAAAGGCTGCTCGGCCTGCCGATCGGCCCGCATCTGGAGGACGGGCAGATCGAGGCGGTGGCGCAGGCCCTGAACGCGGCGCTATGACCGCCGCGCCAGCCGCGCCTCGCGCAGGGTGATGTAGAGCGCGCCGCCCATGACCATCAGCCCGCCCAGCACGCTCCACCCGTCCAGCGGCTCGTCGAACAGCCACCAGCCGATCAGCCCCGCCAGAACGATGCGGGTATAGAGCACCGGCGCCACGGCCGAGACGTCGGCCCCGCGATAGGCGCGGATCATCGCGAACTGACCGACCGTGCCGGAAAGCCCGATGCCCACCATCAGCGCAAGGGTCGCGGCGTCTGGCGTCGTCCACGTGACGAACATCCACGGCAGCGCGCAGATCAGCATGATCGCGGCGATCCACGCCATGATGGTGGCGGTCGACTCGGTCCGCGTCAGCCCCTTCGTGGCGAGATTGATCGCCGCCGCGTTGACGGCGAGAAACAGCGCGGCGAAGAGCGGCGCGCCGATCGCGATCGAGCCCGGCTTCAGCACCAGCAGGATTCCGGCGAAACCGACGAGCGTGGCGCTCCAGCGCCGCCAGCCGACGCGCTCGCCCAGCACGGGGCCCGAGGCCAGCGTGGTGACGAGCACCGATCCGAAGAACAGCACCGTGGCGACGCCGAGCGGCAAGGTGGAGAAGACATAGAAATAGGCCACGGTCCCCGTCGCGCTCAGCAGCCCGCGGCTGACGTGCATGGCGGGCCTGTCGGTGCGCAGCACGCTACGGAAACGGGGGCCCAGTATCGCGGCGATGGCCGCGAGCTGGATCATCGAGCGGATGACCGCGACCTGGGCCACGTTCATCTCGGGCCCCAGCGCGCGGGCGAGGGCGCCCTCGACAGTGAAGCAGGCCATGGCGAGGAACGCGAAGGCGAAGGCCGACGGCACGCGCGCTCCTCTCTCGACCGGGCGGACGCGCGCCCGCCCCGGTCGTCGTCAGCCGGCGAGCCCCTTCGCCCGCGCCACCAGCAGAAGATGGTCCTTGAGCGCCTTGCGGTAGCCGTCGAGATCGAGCGGCTGCGCGATGGCCTGGTCGATGAAGTCGCGGAAGGCGCGATGCTGCGCGACCACCGCCGACAGGTCGCCGTCGCGGTAGGTCTCGAAACTGAAGATGATCAGCACATGCCGCGCGATCGCCTCCCACAAGGTGGCGGCGATCTGGTTGCCCGAGGCGGCGCAGATGGCGCGGTGGAATTCGACGTCGGCGCGCAGCGAGGCGCTCGCGTCCCCGGCGCGGGCCGCCATCTCCATCTGACGCAGCGGGCCGTCGAGTTCGGCGAGGTCGTGGGCGCCGGCGCGCCAGTTGTCGATCGCGTCGCGCAGGATGAACGTCTCCAGCGACAGGCGGACCTCCAGAACCTGGCGGATGGTCTCGGGCCCGAAGTCGGCGACGCGAAAGCCGCGGTTGCGCCCGCCGGTCAGGATGCCTTGCGCGTGCAGCACCTTCAGCGCCTCGCGGATCGGCACGCGGCTGACGCCGAAGCGGTCGGCCAGCGTTGTCTCCACGATCCGCTCGCCGGGGCTCAGGCGCCGAGTGGCGATGGCCTCGGCGACGCTGTCGGCGATCGCCTCGGCCAGAGACTGGCGCTTGGGCTGCGGAAAGGGGTCGAAGAGCGGGGTGACGGTCGCGGAATGCGAAACCATGGCGTTTCCTGTCCCGTGTCTGGCGGACAGCGGCGCCTCCCGGCCCGCTCCGTCGCAAATCGTGTATGCGCACGGAATGGGCAGAGGGCGCCACTGCAATGTGCGGGCAGTGGTAGCCTCAATGACTAAATGAATGCAATCGCGGTCGCGTCGCAGCACGCCCTCGGCGCTCACGTCAACGCGAGAGCGCGGTTGACCAAGTCGGGCCCATAGTCGCGTTCGGCCGCCCTGCGGCTGACCTTGCCCTCGCGCAGGTCCGCCGCCAGCGCCTCGACCGGCCGCTCCGACGGCGGGCCCCAGCCGCCGCCGCCCAGCGTCTCCACGCGGATGGTCTCGCCGGCGTCGAGCACAAGGCCGGACGCCTTGGAGTGCAGCGCCTCCTCCCGGTCGGTTCCCGGATTGCGCAGGATGCGGGTGACGTTGGACGGATGGCCGCCGAACACGCCCGGCGCCGGCACCAGATGCGCGTCGGAACGGGCCGAGAAGGCCGTTCCGTCCTGCAGAATTCGGATCTGGCGGGCCATCCCCAGCCCGCCCCGCCGCCGGCCCGCCCCGCCGGAATCGGGAACGAGACAGTATTCGTCCAGCAGCAGCGGATACTCCAGCTCCAGCGCCTCCACCGGCAGGTTGGTAGAGTTCACGGTATGGACATGCACCGCGTCCATCCCGTCGCGGTCGTGGAAGGCCCCCGCCCCGCCGCCCATGCTCTCGGGATAGACGTAGGTCGCCTTGCGGCGCGGGTGCCAGCCCGAAACCGAGGTCGCCGAGGTGCTGTCGTTGCACGAGGCCATCACGCGCTCCGGCGGTAAGGCCTGGAACAGCGCGCCGAACACCGCCCCGCACAGCCGGTTCGACGTGACCGCCCGCGCCGCGACCGCCGCCGGCGGGGAGGGGTTCACGATCGAGCCCTCCGGCGCGGTGATCACGATGGGGTCGATGATGCCCTGGTTCGGCATCAGACCGGGGTCGAGCACCGCCTTGACGCAGTAGTAGACCGACGCCTTCAGCGCGCTGTCCGGCAGGTTGATCGCGCCGCGCGCCTGCGGGCCGGAGCCGGCGAAGTCCAGCTCAAGCCGCTCGCCCCGGATCCGCGCGGTGCAGCGGATCGGCACCATGGGGCCGGGCAGCCCGTCGTCGTCCATCGACCGCTCGAAGCTGTAATCGCCGTCCGGCAGCGCCGCGATGCGGTTGCGCAGCCGCCGCCCGGTGTAGGCCAGCACATCCTCGATGGCCTGCGCCACCGCGGGCCAGCCCATGCGCTCGATCAGCGCCTGCACCATCGCCGCGCCGCGCACGTTGGTGCCGATCTGGGTGCGCAGGTCGAGCAGCCGCTCCTCGGGGTCGCGCGTGTTGTGCGCGATCAGTTCGAGCAGGTCCTCGTCGATCTCTCCGGCGCGGGCGACGCGGATCACGGGCAGGCGGATGCCTTCCTCGAAGATCGAACGCGAGGCGCCCGATGTCGAGCCGGGGGTTCGGCCGCCCACGTCGGCGTGATGCGCGATGTTGCCGGCGAAGAAGCGCACCGCGCCGTCGTGGTGGATCGGCGTGATGATGGATATGTCGGGGAGGTGGCTGCCGCCCGCGAGAAAGGGGTCGTTGCAGATGAAGGCGTCGCCCGGCGCCATGGTCTCGACCGGCCGCCGCGCCAGGATCGCCTCCACCGCGCCGATCATGGCCCCGAGATGGATCGGGATGTGGTCGGCCTGCGCCACCAGCCGCCCCTGCGCGTCGAACAGGGCCGTGGAGGCGTCGCGCCGCTCCTTGATGTTGGAGGAGAACGAGGATCGGATCAGGATCTGCCCCATGTCCTCGGCGATGGCCAGCAGGCGGTTCGAGAACACCTCCATGCGGATCGGATCGGCGATGGCCGACGGCTCGGCGGCGGTCGGAGCGTCCGGTCGGTTCACGGGGCCACCTCCAGAATGACGTTGCCGAAGCGGTCGACCGTGGCGCTCTGGCCGGGCAGGATCACGGTGGTCGCGCTCATCTCGTTCAGGATCGCCGGGCCGGCGACGGGCTCGCCCACCGGCAGGCGCTCGCGGGCGTAGACGCCCGCCTCGGCCCAGCCCTGCGGCCCCGCCCAGATCCGCCGCCGCCCGACAAGCGCGGCCGAAAGGCTCGCGCCGCCGGCGATCTCGGGCTGGGGCGCCTTGTCCACCTGCCCCACCGCGCGCAGACGCGCGCTGACGAGTTCGACCGCGAGGCCGGGGATGACGTAGCCGTATTCCCGCCGGTGCGCCGCCTCGAAGCGCTCCATGAGGCCCGCGAGGTCGCCCACCCCGTCGCAGTCGGCGCGCACCTCGAAGTTCTGGCCGCGATAGCGCGCGTCCAGCACCCGTTCGAAGCGCCGCCGCGCCGGGGCGACGTCCTGCGCGGCCAGCCATGCGTCGCCCTCGGCCTCCATCTCGGCGAAGAGGCCCTGCACCGTGGACCATGCGCCGGCGTCCGCGTCGGCGAAGCAGGAGCGCACATAGTCGGTGGAGGGATCGCTCAGCAGCATGCCGCGCGCGCACAGCGTGCCGGGCTCACGCGGGATCAGCGCGCGGGGGATGCCGCATTCCAGCGCCACCTCGGCCGCGTGCAGCGGGCCGGCGCCGCCGAAGGCCGCCAACGCGAAGGTGGCCACGTCGAAGCCCTTCTCCACCGACACCGAGCGGATGGCGCGGCTCATGTTGGCGTTGGCGATCTCGATCATGCCGTGCGCCGCCTGCTCGACAGAGAGGCCGAGGGGCCGGGCGACGACGCGCTCCACCGCCTCGCGCGCCGCGTCGAGGTCGATGGCCATGCGCCCGCCCAGGAGGGTCGCCGCGTCCAGTCGGCCCAGCACGAGGTTGGCGTCGGTCAGCGTCGGCTCGCTCCCGCCCCGGCCGTAGGCGACGGGTCCGGGGTCGGCGCCGGCGCTCTCGGGGCCGACCTTCAGCGCGCCGGCGTCGTCGATGCGCGCCAGCGACCCGCCGCCCGCGCCGATGACGTGGATGTCGAGCATCGGCGTCTTGACGGGATAGCCCGCCACCATCCGCGCCGAGGTGAAGGCGGGCCGCCCCTCGAAGATCAGCGCCACGTCGGTCGAGGTGCCGCCGACGTCGAAGGTGACGAGGTTGGGAAAGCCCGCGGCCCGCCCGATCTCGGCCGCGCCGACCACGCCGGCGGCGGGGCCGGAGACGCAGGTGCGCACCGGGCAGTCGCGCACGGTGGACACCGGCATCAGCCCGCCGTTGGAGTGGATCGTGTAGGGCTCCACGCGCACGCCCATCGCCTTCATCCGCGCGCCGAAGCGGTCGAGATAGCGCCCCATGCGCGGGCCGACGAAGGCGTTGACCACGGTGGTGGACATCCGCTCGAACTCGCGGAACTCGGGGAGGATCTCGGACGACACGCTGACATAGGCGTCCGGCATGGCGCGGGCGACGGCGGCGCGGGCCGCGGCCTCGTGCTCGGGCCGGCGATAGCTGTGCAGGAAGCAGATCGCGACGCTTTCGACGCCCGCCCCGGCGAGGCTCGCGACGGCGGCGTCGAGTGAACCCTCGTCCAGCGGGACCAGGACGGCGCCGTCGGGACCGATGCGCTCCGACACCTCGGCGCGGCGGTCGCGCGGCACGAGCACGGGCGGCTTCTGGATGCGGTAATCGTAGATCGAGGGCCGGGCCTGACGGCCGAGCTCCAGGACGTCGCGAAAGCCCTTCGTGGTCAGCAGCCCGGTGCGCGCGCCGCGCCGCTCGATCACGATGTTGGTGGCGACCGTGGTGCCATGACCGAGATGGCCGATCTCGCCGGCCTCGCGGCCGGCGAGCGCCAGCATCTCGCGCAGGCCCCCCTCGATCGCCTCGGACGGGTCCTGCGGCGTCGATGGCGTCTTGAAGAACGCGATCGCGCCGCTGTCCGCGTCGTGAAGCGTGAAGTCCGTGAACGTCCCCCCGACGTCCACACCGATGCGGATCATGCAGCCCCCGACGCCCCTCCATCTCGCCGCGCTTGGCGATGGTTGTATGAATGTATACCGTGTGACTCGGGACGAAAAGAGGGGCTCGATGGTGTCGCAGAAGCCGGGCGCGCGTCGGGTCGTCGACCTTCTGGTGACGGGCGGCCATGTGCTGACCATGGAGCCGGACGCGCCCGAGTTCTCGCCGGGCGCCGTTGCGGCGGACGCGGGACGCATCGTCGCGGTCGGGCCCGAGGCGGCGGTGACGGCGGCCTTCGCCGGGCGCGAGACGCTCGACGCGCGCGGCTGCGCCGTCCTGCCGGGGCTCGTGGACGCCTACGCCCATGCCGGGCACGGCATGATCCGCGGCCTGATGCACCCCGCCGCCGGCTGGCCCGCGCACCTCTACTGGACGCACACGACGCCGGAATGGTGGCGCGCCGAGGCCGACCTCTCGGCGCTGGAGCGGTTGCGCGCCGGCGTCACCACCGGGCTGTCGGTGATCGGCGCCACGCCGGCCCGCGCGGACCGAACCGACTTCGCCGACGCGAACGCCGAGGCGTATCTCGACGCGGGGCTGGGGCTGGTGATCGGGATCGGCCCGCCCGATCCGGTGTTTCCCCACCTGTCGCAGCCGTTCACCGCGACGCACCCGCGCGATGGCGCGCTGGTCCGCCATGCATTCACCGCCGAGGACACGCTCCGCGCGAGCGTCGCGGTGATCGACCGCTGGCATGGCGCCGCCGACGGGCGCATCCGGGCGGCGCTGGCCCCGCCCTATCTGCTGGGCCGCCACGTCATGCACCGTCGCCAGCCCCACCGGCTGCCCGACGCGAGCGACGCGCCGGCGATGCTGGCCCACGCCCGGCTGATGCGCGAGATCGCCGACGACCGCGGCGTGCCGATCCAGACGCACATGTTCCGCGGTTCGGTGGACTTCGCGCTGGCGCATTTCGGCCGGGCCGAGACGGCGCGCATCCTCGGCGACGGCTCCGTGCTGGCCGCCCACTGCAACGGGCTGTCGGCGGAGGAGGCGCAGGTGCTGGGCGCCCACCGCTGCGGGGTGGCGGCCGTCGCCTTCACCCATGAGAACCTCTGGTATGGCGTGGCGCCTTTGCCCGCCCTGATCAGGGCGGGCTGCGCGGTGGCCGCCACAACCGACGGCGCGGCGCCCTACACCTCCCTGGACCTCTGGCGCGAGCCGGCGCGCACGGCCTGGAACCAGTGGACCGCGGCGGGGTCGCAGTCCGTCATGCCGCCCGAGACGCTGCTGCGCATGGTCACCATCGACGCGGCGCGGGCCCTGGGGATGGCCGACCGGGTCGGCTCGCTGACGCCGGGCAAGGACGCCGACCTCGTCGTGGTGGACCTCGCCGCCGCCCATTTCGGTCCCGTGGCCGATCTGGCGCAGAGCCTCGTCTTCTACGCCGCGGCCGGGGATGTGCGCGACGTGGTCGCCAAGGGCGTGGCGCTGATGCGCGACCGCCGCCCGACGCGCGCCGACCCCGGCGCCATCGTCGCGCAGGCGCGCGAACAGGCGGCGGCGGCGCTGGCGGGCGTCGATCTGCGGCCATACGCTCGCGGCGATGACGCCTGGAAAGGCGGGCCGGATTGGCCGGCGGGGGGATGACGATGCGTATGCGCGACAAGGCGGTGGTGATCACCGGCGCCGCCTCGGGCATCGGGCTGGAGACGGCGCGGCTCATGGCGCGCGAGGGTGCGCGCGTCGCGCTGGTGGACCGCGACGCCGCGGCGCTGGCGGCGCTGGAGGGCGAGGGCTTCGCCGCGCTGGTCGCGGGCGACGTCGGCGCGGAGCCTGACGTCGCGACCGGCGCCGCAGCCGCCATTGCGGCGCTCGGACGCGTGGACGCGCTGGTCGCGGCGGCGGGCTTCTCCACCGGGCGCGGCGTGGTCGCCGAGACGCTGGCCGATTTCCGCGCCGTGATGGACGCCAGCCTGACCGGCTCGTTCCTGTGGTCGCGCGCCGTTCTGCCGGGGATGGTCGCGCAGGGCTCCGGGTCGATCGTGCTGGTCGGCTCGCAGCTCGCGCTGGCCGGCGGGCGCGGCAACGTCGCCTATCTCGCCGCGAAGGGCGCGGTGATGAGCCTCGCGCGCTGCATGGCGCTGGATCACGCCGCCGACGGCGTCCGTGTGAACGTCGTCGTCCCGGGGGCCATCGACACGCCGCTGCTGGCGCGCGCCTTCGCCCGGGCGGAGGATCCGCAAGCCGCGCGGGCCCGCAGCGTCGCGCGTCACCCGCTCGGCCGGCTGGGCCGGCCCGAGGAGGTGGCCGAGGCGATCCTGTTTCTCGCCAGCGACGCCGCGTCGTTCACCACCGGCTCCTGCCTGATGGCGGATGGCGGCTGGCTGGCCGGCTGATGACCCCGAAAGGACCGACCGCATGAACCCGGAAATCCGCGCCGCCCTGTCCGGCGTCGCCGTGCCCACCGTCGTCTCCGCCCTGTGGCGGATGGGTTTTCGCAACACGATGCTCAAGGGGTTGCGCCCGGCCAATCCGGCGGCCGCGAAGTTCGTGGGCCCGGCCCGCACCGTGCGCACCATCGCCACGCGCGAGGACCTCGTCGCCGCGCAGGCGGCCGGCGAGCGGCCCAACCTGCAGGGCAGGATCGCCAACGAGATCGCCGCAGGCGAGGTGCTGGTGGTGGCCATGGCCGGCGAGACCGGCACCGCCTTCATGGGCGACATCATGGCCACCGCGTTCCACGTGCGCGGCGTGGCGGGCGTGGTGCTCGACGGCGGCCTGTCCGACCTCGCCGCCTGCGCCGACATCGCGCTGCCGCTGCACGTCGCAGGGGCCGCGGGGCTGCCGGTCAGCTCGCACCGCTTCGTGATCGATCTGGACTGCCCGGTGGACTGCGCGGGCGTGGCGGTGCTGCCGGGCGACGTCGTGATGGGCGACCTGAACGGCGTCGTCGCGATCCCGGCGGCGAAGGTCGAGGAGGTCGCGAAGGTCTGCGTCGAGCGTGAACTGCTGGAGTCATGGGTGATCGAGCGGGTGCGGGGCGGCGCGCCGCTGGCCGGAACCTATCCGCCCGACGAGGCGACGCTCGCCGCCTTCGCCGCCTGGCGGCGCGAGACGGGACGCTGAGGCGCCCTCAGATCATCACCGCCCCGGTCTCGAAGCCGTGGGCGCGCAGCAGGTCGGCGTTGACGCAGCCGCGAAGCCGCCCGCTGCGCAGATAGCCGACCGCCGCCTCCATCGAAAGGCGGCGCATGTCGGCGAGGCTCTCGGGCGTGTAGAAGGCCGCGTGAGGGGTCAGCACCAGCCGCCCCTCCAGCCACGGCGCGCCCTGCGACCACGCCGTCAGCAGCGGATGGCTGCGGTCCAGCGGCTCCTTCGGCAGCACGTCCAGCGCCGCGGCGCAGAGGGCGCCCGAGCGCAGCCCGGCCTCCACCGCGTCGAGGTCCACCAGTCCGCCTCGGGCGGTGTTCACCAGCACCGCGCCGTGGCGCATCGCCGCAACCTGGGCGGGACCGATCAGCCCGGCGGTTTCGGGGCTCAGCGGGCAGTGCAGGCTGACCACGTCGCTGGCGGCCAGCAGTTCCGCCAGCGTCTGGAAGCGTTCGAAGGCGAAACCCTTCTCCCATCCGGTCGGCAGGTGAGGGTCGTGGAACGCGACGCGCATGCCGAAGGCCCGCGCGCGTAGCGCCGCGGCATGGCCGATCCGCCCGAGCCCCACCACGCCGAAGGTCAATCCGGCAAGCCTGCGCACCGGCGGCAGGGGCAGGGCGAAAGTGCTCCACGCGTCGTCGCGCACCCTCAGGCGGGCGTCGTAGGCGGCGACGCCGCGGGTCAGCGCCAGCATCAGCGCGATGGCGTGGTCGGCGACCTCCGCGGTGCCGTAGTCGGGCGTGTTGCAGACGGGTATGCCGCGGCGCGCGCAGGCGTCGATGTCGATGTGGTTGAAGCCCACGCCGGCCTGCACGACCACCTTGGCCCGCGCCATGTGCGCCACAAGCCGTTGCGGCAGCAGGTGGCGGCTGCGGCAGTTGATCACCGCGTCGGCCCTGGCCAGCGCCTCGGCCGGCGTGTCGTCATGACCGGGGCGGACGATCTCGAACTCTACCTCCGGTCCCGCGGCGGCGCGCTCGATGTCGGGGTCGTCCTGGAACTGCGGGTCGATGATCAGGATGCGGGTCACGGCCGGGCGGGCTCGGTCAGGTCGACGCCGATCTCGGCGAAGGCCTCGTCGATGGCGTGCAGCACGAAGGCGATGTCCTGCTCCACGATGTCGCCCATCACCCCGATTCGGAAGGTGCCGGCCGAGGTGAGGCGGCCGGGGAAGATGACGACGCCCCGCTTCTCCAGCGCCGCATAGAAGGCGGGGAAGGCGTAGGCCGGGTGCTCGGGGTCGTGCATGGTCGCGATGATCGGCGCTGCGACCTCATCGGGCAGCAGCGTGCGCAGGCCGCGCTGGCGCAGCCCGTCCACCAGCATCTTCCAGCAGCGCCGATAGCGCGCGCCGCGCGGGCCGACGCCGCCCTCGGCCTCGTGGCGCTCGCACCCCTTGGCCAGCGCGGCGACGACATGGGTGGGCGGGGTCCAGCGCCACTGGCCGCCGGTGTCGTCCATGAACTTCGCCTGCGCGTGCAGGTCGAGCACCGCCGAGCGGCACCGCCCCGCCGACGCTTCCAGCGCGTCGCGCCGCGCGATCACCGCGGCCACGCCGGGCACGCTCTCAAGGCACTTGTTGGGGCTGATGAAGATCGCCAGCAGGTCGAGCGCGGCCGCGTCGAGCGGGAAGCCGCCGAAGGACGCCACCGCGTCCACCAGCACCTCCACCCCCCGCGCCCGCGCCGCCGCGGCGATCTCGGCGACGCGGTTCAGCACGCCCGTGCCGGTCTCGGCGTGGCAGAGCGCGAGGTGGGTCACGGCGGGGTCCGCGGCCAGCAGGCGGTCGACGTCCTCGCCCGTGGGCAGGGGCAGCATCGGGAAGTCGGCGACCGTCACCTCGCGCCGGGCGCCGCGGACGATCTCGGCGAGGCGACGGCCATAGAAGCCGTTCTCGATCACCATGACCTTCGCGTCCTCGGGCACCAGCGTCTGGAAACCCGCCTCGATGCCGTAGGTGGCGCTGCCCTGCAGCAGCACGCAGACATGGCTGTCCTCGCCGCCGCACAGCGACAGCAGATAGCGCCGGATCGCCTGCGTCTTGCCCGCGTGCTCGGCGGCGTTGGGGCTGCGGTCGCGCAGCATCTCGGCCTTGATCTCCGGCGGCACGGTCAGCGGTCCGGGCGTCAGCAGGTAGAAGTCGTGGCGTCGGTCAGGCATTGACCAGTCCTCCCATCGCGGCCGCCTCGTCGCGCAGGCGGTCCATTTCGCGCGCCAGCCGCGCCCGCGCCTCCGCCGGGTCGCCCAGGCGCTCCGCCATCGGCGTCGTCGCCCCCCGGGCGAGGCCCGGCGCGATGCGCATGAACAGCTCCAGCCGCCGCTCCGAGGCCCGGCTCGGGCCCAGCCCGATCAGCAGCGCGGCCATCTCGCACATGGCGGCGTCGTCGAACACCGCCTCCCAGGCCTCCCTCTCGGGGCCGAAGTCGAAGGCCGGCCGCGGGCCGCGCCCGGCCGTCAGCCGCGCGCGCAGCGCGGCGCTCGCCTCCGGGTCGGCCGCGCCGTCGCGCAGGACCACGCCGTAGTCGCGCAGCGCCGCGGCCCCGGAGACATGGCCCAGCCGCACGTCGCGCTCGACCGCCGCGACGTCGCGCTCCAGCGGGTCGCCGTAGCCGCCGCCGCCGGGGGTCATGATCGTGACCACGTCGCCTACCTCGGGGCGCAGCATGTCGAGCTTGCCGATCTCGCGCTCACGGTCGGCGCCAAGATTCAGCACGACGCGCGCCTTCGCGCCGGGCATCCCGCCGGCCATGCCCCATGGCGCGAACACGAAGCGCTCCATGCCGCGGCCGAGCACCGCGCTGCCGGGCCGGGCGATCCGGACGCTGAAGCGCACGCCCGACCCGCCGCGCCACCGGCCCGCCCCGCCGCTGTCCGGCCGCAGGGCGTAGTCGACGATCAGCGCCTCCGCCTCCTCCTCGGTCTTCTCGATCGGCGTGTTGCGCTGGTTGGCCAGGCTGGAGTCCCGCCCGTCCACGCCGTCGGCGCCGTGGCGCCCGCCGGTTCCGCCGACCAGCGACTGGAGGACCAGCACGTTGCGCGCGCCGGTGCGCGGGTCCTGCTCGACCAGCACGGAGGGGATCATCACGCCGCCGCTGGGGGCCGGCATCAGCGTCGGGTCGGCGGCGTTCAGCGCGCCGACCAGCGCCTCGTTCAGGCGGATCGCCGTCGCGCTGCGAATGCCCACGGCCGCCGGCGGCGCGGGATTGACGATGCTCCCCCGGGGCGCGGAGACGGTGATGTTCTCGAACAGCCCATGGTTCAACGGCGTGGTCTTGTCGCCACTGTAGACGAAATGCATCAGCTTCAGGGTCAGCCACGGGTGCCGGCGACCGCCGGTCGGGATGTTGTAGGGGGCCGACACCTGCGGGTCGGAGCCGGCGAAATCGAGATTGACCAACCCGTCGCGCGCCTCGACCCGGCAGCGCACCCGCACGGGCACCGCGGAGTTGTAGTCGTCGTCCAGATAATCCCAGAACTCATGGACGCCGTCGGGGATGCGGCGCTGGACCGCGCGCGCCTTCATCGCGGCGTATTCGGCGAGATCGGCCTGCGCCTGCAGGAAAGCCGCGGGCCCCAACTCGGCGCAGAGGTCCTGCAGTCGCCTCACGCCGACGCCGAGCGCGGCGAGCATCGCGTCCACATCGCCGAGGTTGCTGTCCGGCGTCCGGCAGTTGGCGCGGTAGAGCGCCAGGAAATCCTCGTTCATCCGGCCCGCCTTCACCAGCTTCATCGGCGGGATCTGCAGCCCCTCCTCGAAGGTCTCGCGGAACCGCGGCGAGATCGACGAGGGAACGCCGCCGCCGATGTCGGCGGAATGAATGAAGTCCCACGCATGGGCGACGATCGCGCCGTCGTGGAACACCGGGCGGATCAGGTGCAGGTCGGGCATGTGGCTCGCCAGACCCTCGCTGAGATAGGCGTGGTTGGTGATGATCACGTCGCCCGGCTCCAGCGGCCCGACGTGGGAAAGCGAGGGGCCGAGGTCGCTGTCCAGGAACCCCGAGACGCCCAGCGTGTCGGGATAGGCGAAGAAGCGCCCCTCCGGCGTCGCCACGGCGCAGCCGTAGTCGCCGGCTTCCTTGACGTAGGTGGTGCGGGCGGTGCGCTGCAGCGTGATCGCCATCTCCTCGGCGACGGCCTTGAACTTGTGCAGCAGCACTTCGAGCAGGATCGGATCGGTCCTCACCGTGCGCCCTCCCGCCGCAGGTGCAGCGCGCCGATGCGGTCGGCGCGGGCGCGCCAGCCCGGCGGCACGATCGTCGTCGTGTCGGCCTGCTCGATGATCGCGGGGCCCGCGGCCTCCGCCCCGTCGCCGAAACCGGCGCGGTCGTAGACCGCCGCCTCGTGGGTCGCCGCGCCGATCCGGATGGCGCGCGACCCGCGCGCGACCGCGCCGCCGGGGGGCGCGGCGGGCAGGGCTATGGGCTTGCCCCGCCCGACGACGGCGAGCCGAAGCGTCTGGCTCTGCACCGGGCTGTCGGGGCGGCTGAAGCCGTAGAGCTTGTGGTGCAGGGCATGGAAGCGGTCGCAGACGGTCGCGACATCGAGCCCGGCGCGCTCCTCGGCGGTGAAGATCACCTTTAGTTCGTAGGCCTGCCCCGGATAGCGCAGGTCGAAGGCGGGGGCGAAGCCGTAGGCGTCGGCCAGCCCGGTCTCGCGCGCGAGCCAGTCCCGCGCCTCCGCCTCCATCGCGTCCAGGAGCGCCGCCACGTCCGCCCAGCCGTCGCGCCCCTGCGGCAGGACCCCCGCCGGCGCCAGCAGCTTGCGCGCGGTGCGGGCGTAGTCGCGACGCACCTCGGCCAGCACGGCCCCCAGCGCGCAGAACGCGCCGGGCGACGGCGGCGCGACCACGCCGCCGATGCCGGCCTCCTCGGCCAGCAGCGTCGCGTGGGTCGGGCCGGCGCCGCCGAACGCGACCAGCGCATACTCCCGCGGGTCCGCGCCCGCCTGCGCGAGCAGCTTGGTGGTCTCGGCCGCCATGCGGGCGCTCGCCACCCGCAGGGCCGCGGCGGCCGCGTCGCGCGCGCGATCGGTCCCGTTCATGCCCAGACCGGCCGCCACGCGGTCGAGCGCCGCCAGCGCCGCTTCGGCGTCCAGCGCCATCGCCCCGCCGAGAAAGCGGGCCGGGTCGATGTAGCCCAGCGCGACGTAGCAGTCCGTCACCGTCGGCTGCATGCCGCCGCGGCCGTAACAGGCCGGCCCCGGCTCGGCCCCGGCCGACATCGGGCCGACCTTGAGCAGTCCCTGCGGATCGAGCCAGACCACCGAACCGCCGCCGGCGCCGATGGCCGAGACGTTCACCACCGGCATCATCAAGGGGAAATCGCCGACCTGCGTCGCGGCGGTGAACTCTGGCGCACCCTCCGAGCAGATCGCGATGTCGGCGCTGGTGCCGCCCATGTCGAAGGTGATCAGCCGCCGCAGCCCCGACGCCTGCGCCACCCGCGCCGCAGCCGAGACGCCGGACGCCGGGCCCGACAGCACCGTCTCGATGGGGCGGGCGCGCGCGGTGTCGAGCCCGATGGCGCCGCCGTTGTTGGCGGTGACGTGGATCGGGGCCACGACGCCGCGCGCGGCCAGACGGCGCTCCAGTCGGTCGAAATAGCCGGTCATCAGCGGCTGGATCGAGGCGTTGAGCGCGGCGACCATGCAGCGCTCGTATTCGCGGATCTCGGGCCAGACCGCGCTCGACAGCGTGATCCCGACGCCGGGCAGCGCCGCGACGAGCGCAGCCCCTATTTCGGCTTCGAGGCTTCCGTCCACCCACGCGTTTAGCAGGCAGACCGCCACCGCCTCGACGCCCGCCGCCCGCAAGGCCTCGGCCAGCGCCGCCAGCGCCGCGGCGTCGGGGCGCGCGACGATCGCGCCGCGGGAGGTCATTCGCGCCTCGATCTCGAACACGAGGTCGCGGGGCGCGAGCGGGTCCTCGCGCCCGGCGGTGACGTCGTAGCTCGACGGCATGCGCAGCCGGGCGATCTCGAGGATGTCGCGGTTGCCCGGGGAGACCACCAATCCAAGCCGCGCGCCGCGTCGCTGGATGATGGCGTTCAGCCCGATGGTGGTGCCGTGCGCGATCAACGCCACGTCCGCGGGCTCGGCGCCGACCTGCGCCAGAAGCGCCATCGTCCCGCTCTCGACCGCGGCCGAGGGGTCGGATGGCGTGCTCGGCTCCTTGTGCACGGCCAGGGCGCCCGAGGCGGGGTCCGCCAGGACGAAATCTGTGAAGGTGCCGCCGACGTCGACGCCGATGCGCAGCGCGCGCGTGGCCATGATGGAGTCGTCCTGCAAGGGAATGGGGAGGCGGTCGGCCGGCCCCGTCGGGGGCCGGCGCGAGGGTCAGTCCATGGTGACCCAGCGGATCTCCAGCCAGTTGTCCGGCCGGATGGACACGCCGACATTGGGCCGCATCGCGTAGACCAGAACCTGGTGGTGGATCGGCGCGAAAAGGTTGTCCTCGCGCACCCTGGCGTAGATTTCGGCCATGGCCTCCTGCCGCTCGGCAGGGTCGATCTTGGCGCGCGCCTCGGCGATCATCGCGTCATACTCGGCGTCGGAGAAGTTGGAGTAGTTGTAGATGCCCTCGCCCTTCGGATCGTCGCGGCTCATCAGCATCGTCTCGAGCATGTACATGCCGTCGAAATAGGGCGAGTTGAACCCCATCAGGTGGAACGAGGTGTCACGCTCCCACAGCTTCGGGAAGTACTGGGCGCGCGGCATCAGGTTCAGGTCCACCTCGATCCCGAGCCGGGTCAGCATGCCGGTCGCGGCGCGGCAGATGGCCTCGTCGTTGATGTAGCGGTTGTTCGGGCAATCGAGCGTGACCCTGAAACCGTCCGGATAGCCCGCCTCCGCCAGCAGCGCCTTCGCGGCGTCGAGGTCGCCGGGGTCGCGCGCGTCGAGCGCCGGATCGTAGCCGACGTTGCCCGGCGCCAGCACCTGTCCCGTGGGCGTCGACAGTCCGCGCATCACGGCGCGCTGGATCGCCGCCGGATCGATGGCCATGTTGACCGCCTTGCGCACCCGGGGGTCCTTGAACGGATTGGCGCCGCCGGCGTCGCCGTATCTCAGCGTCTCCGAGCCGAGATCGAAGGCGAAGAACAGCGTGCGGAACTCGTCGGCCTGCGCCAGCGTGATGTCCGGGTTGCCCTCCAGCTGCGCCACGTTCTGCGCCGGCACGTCGATCACCAGATCAAGCTCGCCCGACAGGAGCGCCGAGATGCGCGTCGGATCGCTGGAGATCGGCCGCAGCACCACCTCGTCGATGTCGCCGTCGGTCTCGCCCCAATAGCCCTCGAAGCGGGCGAAGGTGGTCTGGTTGTCGGGCTCCCGCGACACAAGGCGAAACGGTCCCGTGCCGTTGGCGTTCAGGACCGCGAAGCTCTCCTCGTTCCTGGTCAGGTCCTGCGGACGGGCGACGGCGTTGGCTTCGATCCAGTCGCTGTCCATGATGAAGATGTAGGTCATCTTGTCGGGGAGGAGCGGGTCGGGAACCTCGGTCACGAACTCGATCGTCAGAGGGTCGGGCGTGCGCATTTCGACGATGGAGGCGACGAAGCCCTTGAACTGCGACGTCTCGGCCTTGGCGCGCTCGATGGAGGCGACGACATCCTCGGCGGTGAAGGCGGCGCCGTCGTGGAACGTCACGCCCTCGCGCAGGGTGAAGCGCCAGACATTCGGCTCGACGGCCTCCCACGACGTCGCCAGCTGGGGGGCCTTTGCGAGGTCGCGGTCGCGGGTCACCAGCGCCTCGTAGGCCCAGGACAGCACGGTGATCGTCGTCTGGATGTTCTGCGCGTGAGGGTCCATCGTCCCGGCGTCGGCCTGGGCGCCGATGCGCAGCGTCTTGGCCTCGGCGAGGCCGGCCGCCAGCGCGAGCGCGCAGGCCGTCGTCGACAGGGTCAGGCGTGTCCATTTCATAGCGGTCTCTCCATGTCGGTGTTGCGTTTATTGTTGCTTCGGGCCGCGATCCATCGGCCATTTCCTCCGGGTCGTCTCATTGCAGGCGCGGATTCAGCGCGTCGCGCAGGAAATCGCCGAGCAGATTGATGCACAGGACGAGCGCCACCAGCGTGAGCCCCGGCAGGAGCGCTATCCACCACTCGCCCGACAGCAGGAAGCCGTTGCCGATGCGGATCAGGGTTCCGAGCGACGGTTGCGTCGCCGGCACGCCGAGCCCGACGAAGGAGAGCGTCGCCTCGATGATGATCGCGACCGCAAGATGGATCGTTGCCAGCACCAGAACCGAGGTGGTCACGTTGGGCAGGATGTGCGCCACCACGATGCGCGGCGCCCTGACGCCGATCAACCGCGCCGCCGCCACGTAGTCGCGCTCCCGCTCGACCATGGCGGCGCCGCGAACCGGGCGGGCGTATTGCACCCAGCCCGAGAGGCCGATGGCGACGATCAGGACCGCCTCCGCCGAGATCGCCGCCCCGCCCTGCGCCGCCGAGGCGCGGAACAAGCCGTCGATCAGCGCGGCGATCAGGATCGCCGGAAAGGTGAGCTGCACGTCAGCCGCGCGCATGATCACGACGTCGGTCCATCCGCCAGCATAACCCGCGACCAGGCCGAGCGTCACGCCGATCGCCAGCGCGAGCGCGACGCCTCCGACGCTGACCATCAGCGACACGCGCAGCCCGTAGACGAGCGCCGACACCATGTCCCGCCCCTGGTCGTCGGTGCCGAGCAGGAAGCGCGGGTCTCCCCCTTCGGTCCAGGAAGGCGGGATGAAGGCGTCCAGAAGGTCGATGGTGGCGAGATCGAAGACGGGATACGGCGCAACGAGCCCGGGCGCCACGGCGGCGATCAGGAACCCCGCCAGCGTCAGGGCGGCGACCACGGCCACCGGCCGCGCGAGGAAATCGCTCAGGAAGGCCCCACCCCTCACGTCGACGTCCGCGTGTGGCGCAACCGCGGGTCGATGACGACGTAGAGCAGGTCTACGACGAGGTTCACCCCGACGAACAGGGCGGCGGTCAGCAGCAGGTATGCCGACATCATCGCCACGTCCGCCGCGGCCACCGACTGCAGGAACAGCAGCCCCAGGCCCGGCCACTGGAACACCGCCTCCGTGATCACGGCGAAAGCCACGACCGAGCCGAACTGCAGCCCGATCACCGTCACGACCGGCACCAGCGTGTTCCGCAGCGCGTGGCGATAGAGCACCGAGCGCTCCCGCAGGCCCCGCGCGCGCGCGAAACGGATGAAGTCGGCCCGCAGCACCTCCAGCATCTCCGCGCGCACGAGGCGCATGATGATCGCGATCTGGAACACGGCGATGGTCAGCGCCGGCAGCAGCAGCGCGCGCAGCCCGCTGGCGGTCAACAGGCCGGTGGTCCACCAGCCCAGGTCCACGGTCGCCCCGCGGCCGAAGGAGGGAAGCCAGCCGAGCTGAACCGAGAACACCCAGATCAGGATGACGCCCATGAAGAACGAGGGGGTGGAGATGCCCAGCAGCGAGCCGGCCATGATCGTGCGGCTGACAGCGCCCTGCGGCCGGACCGCGGTGTAGATCCCCGCCGGCACGCCCAGGGCGAGCGCGATGGCGAAACCGCTCAGCGCAAGCTCGACCGTGGCGGGCAGCCGTTCGGCCAGAACGGTCTCCACCGGGCGGCCGAGCCGGTAGCTGAGCCCGAACTCGCCGCGCAGCACCCTCCCGAGATAGTCGAGGAACTGCAGCGCGACGGGCCTGTCGAGGCCGAGCTCGGCGCGCAACGCGGCGCGCTGCGCCTCCGTGCTCTCGACGCCGAGGATCGCCACCAGCGGGTCGCCGAGATAGCGGAACATGGCGAAGGACAGGGCGGCGACCACCAGCAGCACCGCGATCGCCTGCATCGCACGCCGCAGCGTGTAACCGATCACGCCGCGCCTCCCGCGCGGCGACTGGTCCACTCTGCACGTCGAAGCATCCGTCGCCCGCTCCACCTTGACCGACACGAGCCTAGCGAACGCGATTTTGTAATACAACTAGACGGTCCAGCAAGCCTGTCATGTGGCGCGCGCCTGCAAGGAGATCGACGCGGCGGGCGGCGGCGGGGGGCAGCGGTCGCGCATCCTTGCGACGCCGCTCCTTGCTGTCCTGACGCCTGTCGGCGAGACATTCCTGCGCCGCTGCGCGCTCGCCAAGGCGCTCCGGCGCTGCGGCCGGTTCGTGTGCGTCGGCGGCGGGGCTGGCGGGCGGCCTCGCGGCGGCGGAGGTCTTTCGCCGCAGCGGCCCGACCTGGCCGGCCGTGGTCGCGCACGCCGTATCCGACGAGCCGGCGACGGCATCGACGAGGGTCTGGATGCGTCATGCGCCCCGCTCCCGTCGGGCAAGCCGCGGCCCGAGCCCCAGCCGTGAGGCGGTGCAGAGAATGCTCGACCCTGGGAGCCGGCTGCGGATGGCGGGCTGTTTACCGGAGCGTCGTCGCAGGCGATACTCGCGAGCGATGCGATGGACCCTTCCCGGCATCCGGCTTGCGGCGGCGCCTGCGGCGGCGTTCTGGGCCGGCGCGGCTGTCGCCGACATCTTCGGCGTGGTCGTCGGCGTGGACGACTACCGCCACCTCCCCCGGCTGGAGGGCGCGGTGGCGGACGCCGAGGACATCGCCGGCGCGCTGGCGGCGCTGGGCGCCGAGGTCACGCTCTTGCGTGACGCAGAAGCGACGCGCGCCCGCGTCCTCGACGCCTTCGCCGACGCCGCCCGGCGCGCGCGCCCCGGCGACATGATCGTGCTGTCCTTCGCCGGCCACGGCGTGCAGGAGCCCGAGGCGCATCCGGGCGAGGAGGCGGACGGCCTGGACGAGACGCTGGTCTTCGCCGGCTTCGCCCCGCAGGGCGCCGCTTCGGCGGAGCGGCTGCGCGACAACGAGATCGCCGGCCTGTTCGCGCAGGCCGCCGAGGGCGTGCGCATCCTGTTCGTGGTGGACGCCTGCCACAGCGGCACCATGACCAGGGCGCTGGACCCGCGCGGCCGACAGGCGCAGGTGCGCACCGCGCGCATCGACGCCATCGAGGACGACGCGCTGCCCCCGCCCCCCGCCGCCGGGCCGCGCGAGCCGGCGGAACTGCCGGGCGTGGTGCTCATCGCGGCCGCGCTCGACCACGAACAGGTGCCGGAGACGCCGATCGACGGCCGCATGCGCGGGGCGCTGAGCTGGACGGTCGCGCGGGCCCTGTCGGGCGAGGCGGGCGTCGATCCGACGCTCTGGCCGCTCGAGCGGTTCGAGGACCATGTGCGCGCCCGCGTGCGCGCGCTCGCGGCCGGACGGCAGACGCCGAGCCTGACCTACGACCGCGGGCCGGACGGGCCGCGCATGCTTGTGCCGCCCTCCGCGCCGCCGCCCTCCGCGCGCCTGCGCCCGTCGCCGCCCTCCGCGCCGCCGCCGGTCCCCGCGGTCCATGCGCCGGGCATGGATGCGGGGCTCGCCGGCATGGCGGACGCGCTGCGGCCCGCGGGCTCGGCGGCGGAGGCGGACCTGCTCTGGGACGTCGCCGCCGCGGAGGTGATCGACATGGCGACGGCGGACGTGGTCGCGCTGGCCGAGACCCCCGCGGCGGTGCGCGGGGCGGCCGAGGCGTGGCGGGCCGGCGCGGCGCTTGACCTTCTGGCCGCCCGGCGGCCGCTCGCCATCGCGCTGGAGCCCGGCGGCGCGCGGTTGCGCATCGGCGACCGGCTGACCCTCAGCGTGCCGCGGCCCGAGGATCGGGCGGAGCGGCTGCTGATCGTGGCGCTCGGCGGCGACGGGCGGGCGCGCACCCTGTTCCCCCCGGCCGGCGCGCCGCCGGGATCGGACCTGATCGCGCCGGGACCCGAGCCGCTGCGCCTCGGCCCGATCCCGGTGACGCCCCCGGCGGGCGCCGACCGGCTGGCGGTGGCGCGCTGCGACTGCGACCTCGGCCCGCTCGCCGCGCTCACGCGGACGCCGGGCCGCGACGACGCGCCCGGCTTCGTCGCGGCGCTGGAGGCGCTGGCGGAAGGCGCCCCGGCGCTGATCGGCGCCGCGACGGTCTATACCGCGCGCTGAAGCGCTCAGCCCGGCGCGATCGCGCCGTCCCATTCCGCCGGCGGCGCGACTTCCAGCCCGCGCGCGCGCCGCGCCATCGCCGCGGCGGGACCCGACCCGGGCCAGGGCAGGGCCGCCAGCGCCTCCCACCCGGCCGCTGCGGCGGCGAAGCGACCGGCCTCGAAGTCGGCCAGCGCAGCGTCCCAGCGCGGCGTCAGGGGGACGGCTTCGGGACCAAGCGGCGCGAAGACCTCCACAGGCCCCGCGACGCCCTTGAGCCGCATCCGCGCCAGCCGCAGGAGCCCCGGCGTCGGCGCGGCGGCCGCCGCGGCGGGGCCAAGCGCGACGGGCGTGGCGAACAGGCCGGGCGTCGCCTCCAGCCGCGCGGCCAGGTTCACCGCGGGGCCGATGGCCGTGTAGCTCATCCGCCGCGCCCAGCCGACGTTGCCCACCGTGGCCTCGCCCGCCTCCACCGCGATCTTCACGGCGAAGGCGGGCGCCCCTGCGGCGCGGTCCGCGGCGGCCGTCCGCTCGACCGCCGCGGCGATGCTCAGCGCCGTCGCGACGGCGGCGCGGGCGGGGTCGGGGTGGTCGAGCGGCGCGTTCCACAGCGCCATGGCGGCATCGCCGATGAACTTGTCCACATAGCCGCCGCCCGCCTCCACCTCCCGCGCGATCACGCCCAGATAGCGGTTGACGGCGGCGGTCAGCGCCTGCGCCTCCAGCCGCTGCGACAGCGCGGTGAAGCCCGAGAGATCGGCGAACATGATCGCGACCGTCCGCGCCTCGCCGTCGAGCGCCGGCGGGCGGTCCTGCTCGATCAGCCGCGCCACCAGCGCGGGCGAGAGGTAGCGACCGAAGCTGGAGCGCAGGCGGCGGGCGCGGCGGTCGAGGAAGGCGGTGGAGAAGCCCCAGGCGGCCAGCACCCCGAAGGCGACCCCGAGCGCCGGCCGCGCCGCGGGAAAGACCAGCCCCGCGTCGAAGGCCGCCGTCGCCACGGCCAGCCCCGCCGCCGCCGCCGCCAGCGCCGCCGCGGCGGCGGCGGGCGGTGTCAGCGCCAGCGCCGCGCCCGCCCCGAGCGCGGCGCCCGTCGCCGCGGCGGCGGCGCCCAGCACCGGCCCGGTCGGCCGCGGCGGCGCCCCCGACAGCGCCGCCTCAACCGCCGCGGCGTGCAGGAACACCCCGGCGGCCGCGCGCGGTTCGTCGTCGCGGGTCCGGGGTCGCGCATAGGCGCAGGGCTCTGCGGGCGGCGCCCCGCCGGGTTTCGCGGCGAAGCGGTCGGGGCCGGCGCGGCGATCCTCTCCCGCGACGACGCCCCCCACCAGCACGACGCGGCCGGCGAACAAGGCGCCCGCCGCCGCCGGATCCTCGCAGCGCAGCACGTCGATCAGGCTGACCACGCGTCCGGCGTCCACCGGTCGGGGCGCGGCGAGCGAGATCTCGCCCGTCGCCGTCCCGCCCGCGGCCCGGACCAGCGCGCCCGCCAGCGTCGGCGCATGGCCGCCCCCTTCGGCGGGTCGGGACAGCGCAACGCGCCGCGCCACGCCGTCGGGGTCGATGTCGAGGTCGGCCGAGCCAAGACCCGCCGCCCCGGCGGCGGCCGTGAAGCGCCGCGCCGGGGCGGCCTGCCGCGTCGTGGCGATGACGACGCGTCCCGCGCGCCCCTCCCGCGCCAGCATCCGCAGCAGCGCGTCGTCCCAGCGCGCAAGCGGCCGGTCTCCGCCGAAGTCCAGATCGCGCGCGTCGAAGGCCGGCACCACGTCGAAGCCCACCGCGACGGCGCCGGCGTCGAGCGCGCGCTCCGCCGTCTGCGCCAGCACGGGCGACATCAGCGCGCGGGGCAGGACCGCCAGCTCCGGCGCCGCCAGCGAGCGGGCGTCGATCGCCACCACCACCACCCGCTCCGGAGGCGGACGCGGCCGCAGGGCCGCGGCCAGCGACAGCGCCGCATCCTCCGCGAGCCCGTCCGCGACGGTGGGCCGCGAAACCGACAGCGAAGCGACCGCCGCCGCCAGCGCGATGGACGCCAGAGCGAGCATGGCCGCGCGCGCCCGCCGCGTCGCCCCCCGGCGCAGCCGCTCCAGCAGTCGTCCCCGGAGCCGGCGCGTCATGCCCCGCTCCGCCGGATCACGGAGTGAGGACCGACAGCCCCGCCGCTTCCGCTATCCGCGCCGGGATCCGCAAGGTCCCTCCGTCCGTCTCGACGACCAGCACATAGCCGTCGCCGGCCGGCAGCGGCGCCGCTCCTTCCGGGGCGCGCGCCGCGCCGTCCGCGACCGCCAGCGTCAGCGCCACGACCCCGTCGCGCTCCAGCGTCGCGCGCGCCGCCGCGCCGCGTCTGGGCCCGACGAAGACCAGCCGCGGTAGGGGCGCCAGCGCGAGCGGCGGCCCGTCGCCGCGAAAGACGGTCGCGGCGGGCGCCGTCGGCCCGGCGTCGAAGGCGACCCGCGAGGGGCAGGGCTGCGCCGTCTCCTGCAACACCGCCCCGCCGCCGCCGACGCGCAGTCCGGTCGGCGACGCGATCACCAGACCGCCGCGCACCTGGCGCTCCACGCACTCGGCGTAGTGCAGGATCGTCGCCTCGGCCTCCGGGGCCAGCCGCAGCACGGCGCCGGCCTCGAGTTCGTCGAAGGCGGCCAATGGCGGGTCGATATCGCCGCTGGCCTCCAGTGCCAGCGCCACGGGCTCGGCGATGGCCGCGCCTGTCCAAAGCGCCGCGGCGGCGAGGCGAGAGATGACGGCGAGATTTCGATGGCTCAAGGTCATCGGCGACTGTGGCTTTCTCCACTTACCCGCGGCTGTTACACTGTCAGCCTGTTTCCGGTGATGTTCAAGCAGCGGAGAACCGAGATGAACTCCTTTCGGATCGCGACTTTGGTTTTCTCTGTCGCCGCCGCGGCGCTCTCCGGCTGCGCCGAACCGCCGCCGGCGCAGCCCGCCCCGCAGGCCGCCCGCGAGATCACACGCGCCGACGTGGTGACGGCGCAGGCGATGCTCAACACGCTTGGTTACGGCGTGGGCCGCGCCGATGGCGTCCCGGGCCCCAACACGACGCGCGCGCTGCGCCAGTTCCAGGCCGGGTCCGGGCTGCCGGCGGACGGCGCGCTCGACGCGCCGACGCTGGAGGCGCTGCGCGTCGCCGTCGACGCGCGACAGGCGCAGCAGGCCGCCGCGCCGGCGCCCGCCCGCCAGCCGGCGCGCGCCGCGGCGCAGCCGGCGCCCGCCCCTGCCGCCGCGCCTGCCCCTGTAGCGACCCCGGCCCCGGTCCGGGCGGCCCAGCCAGATCCGTTCAACGATCCGTTCCCTAACGGAGGGGGTCGCGGCGGCGGAGGCGGCGGCGGAGGCGGAGGCGGTGGCGGAGGCGGAGGCGGCGGCGGCTGGAACTGACGTCGTGGCCGTCCTGCGCGCCGCCTTCGCCGCGCTGCTCCTCGCGCCCGCGCTCGCCGCGGCGGACGCCCAGCCGACGCGCGGGCTGGGCGAGATCGCGCTGGCTCCGGCGCAGGCCGAAGCGCCGCGCCGGCGCATCGGCGTCGTCGTCGGCAACGGGGCCTACGCAGCCGCCAGCCCGCTCAACAACGCCGTGGCCGACGCCCGCGCCATGGCCGCGCTGCTGCGCAGCCACGGCTTCGCGCTGCACGAGGGCTACGACCTCGACAAGCGCGGCTTCGAGCGGCTGTTGCGCGCCGTCCTCGCCGACGTGGAGGACGGCGCGGAGGTGGTGTTCTTCTACGCCGGGCACGGCATCCAGATCGGCCGGCGCAACTACCTGCTGCCCGTCGACGCGCACCTGCAGGACCCGGTGGACGTGCCGTTCGAGACCATCTCGCTCGATCGGGTGATCGCGGTGCTGAGCGCGCGCAGCAAGCTGCAGCTCCTGCTGCTGGACAGCTGCCGCGAAAACCCCTTCGTCGGCGCGCGGATGCTGACGGAACTGGACGCCCAGCTTTTCGAGACCCGCGAAGGGTTCGACGCGATGGGCGCGCCGCTGAACACGCTGCTGTCCTACTCCACTTCGCCGGGCCAGCTCGCCCTCGACGGCCCGCCGGGCGAGGGCAGCCCCTACGCCCGCGCGCTCATCGAGACCGTCGCCGCGGCGCCGGAGCGCGACGTGATCGACGTGCTGGGCGCCGTGCGGCGCGCGGTGTGGCGGCTGACCGACGGGCGGCAGGTGCCGTGGGAAAGCTCGACGCTGGTCGAGCCCTTCGCCTTCCTCGCCGCCGCCGAGGCGCACCGCTCCGCGCCTGCGCCGGGACCGGAAGCGGCGGAGGCGGAGGCTGTGGCCGAGGCGACGCCCGCGCCCCAGCCCGCGCCCGACGCCGGCGACATGCTGCGGGCGCTGGACGGCCGCACGGTCGCGGTCGCCGCGCCGCTGGAGCGGCGGACGCCGCTGGGCCCTGCCCTGGCCGGCGCGCTGGGGCGGCTGCCGGAGGGGACGTTGGCCGCGCTCGCCGCGCCGCCGGCGCAGGGCAGGCTGGCCCTCGCGGCCATGGTGGTTTCGGAGGCGACCGGCGCCGTTCCGGCCGATCTGGATGCGCTGGCCTACGAGTGGCCCGCGCCGCCCGCCGACCCGGGGCCCGACCCGCGCGCCCACGACGTCGCCGACCGGCTGACGCTGCGCCTGAGCCTTGGCGACGCGCAGGCGGACGTGACGGTGGCGCTGGATCTGGCGATGGACCCCTGCGACTGGCGGGCGGGCGACCAGTTCGACCCGCAGGGCCTCGGCGTGTCGCGCCTGCCCAACCAGCTTGAGCCCGAACTGGCGCTGGCCGATTGCGACGCCGCCGTCGCCCGCGCGCCGGACGTCGGGCGGCTGCACTACCAGCGCGGCCGCGCCCTGCGCGCGCTGCGCCGCACCGACGACGCGATGGCGGCGTTCGAGACCGCCGCGTCGCTGGGCCACGCCCGCGGCTGGGCGGCGGCGGGGGCGCTGATGGATCTGCAGGGCTGGGCGGCGCAGGGGGCCGAGGAAGGGCCGGCCCCGCCCGAGGCCTTGGCGCTCATGGCCCGCGCCGCCGACGCCGGGGACCCCTACGGCAAGCATCTGCTGGGCCGCAAGCTGCTGCGCTTCGGCGAGACCGAGCAGGACCGCCGGCGCGGCTTCGACCTGCTGGGCGAGGCGGTCGAGGTCGGCCACACCTTCGCGATGAACGAGCTCGGCTTCTACTTCATCTCGCCCGACGCGCCGCACTCCCAGCCGGAGCGGGGTCTGCGCTATCTTCACGAATCCGCCGCGCGCGAGGACATCTACGGCTACAACAACCTTGGCATCGCGCACCTGCGCGGCCTCGGCGGCGTGGAGCAGGACGACGCGCTGGCGGCGGACTGGTTCGAACGCGCGGCGCTGGGCGGCCATCCCTTCGCGCCCGGCAACCTCGGCCGGATGCTGGCGCGCGGCGTCGCCGGCGGTCCGGCGGATGACGCCGCCGCCGTGCGCTGGAACGACATGGGGCTGGAGCGCGGCGACGCCTGGGCCGGGGCGAACGCCGCGTGGATCATCGTCAACCGCGATGTGCCGGGCCTCGGGCCGGCCGATGCGGCGGCGCGCGCCGCCAAGGCCGCGGCGCTGCGCGACGTCGAGGCGGCCGAGGCCGCAGCGCGGCTGCTGGCGGACCTGCCGCCGGAGGCGCTGGACCGCGCCGCGCAGGCGATGCTCGCGGCGCTGGGCGAGCCGATCGCGGTGGACGGCCGTTTCGGGCCGCAGAGCCGCGCCGCGCTCGCCCGCCGCGCCGCCGATGCAGGCGCGCCCGCCCGAATGGCCACGGCGCAGGAGCGGGCGCTGACCGCGGCGCGCATCCACTGGCTGGCCAACCCGTTCCGCCCCGACATGTTCTAGCGTTCGCGGCCCGACGGCGGTCCGCGTTCCCGATCCGCCGCGCCGCTCGCCGTCACCGCCTCGACGCGCACGGCCGCCGCAGGCCCGGTCCCTTCGTCGAAGACCCGAGCAGCGCGGTCTTGCGGCTGGACGCCGCCGCCGCCGCCGCCGACATCGTCCACGACGGTTAGCGCGCGTGCGGCGACGTCCCCGCGCCGTACGCGCCAAGATCGTTCATCCGTGCAGCGCGTCCAGAATGCTGCGGTAGCCGCGCAACAGGGCCTCCAGTTCGCTGACAAGGCAATGCTCGTCGGGGGCGCCAAGGTTGAACGGCGTCAACCCGATCGCCACGCAGTCGAACCCGGCGCGACGCCAGAGCCGCGCGTCGGAGCCGCCGATGCGCATGTCAAACCAGGCCGCACGGCCGATGGCCCGGCTGACGGCGTCGCGCGCGGCGACGCTCAGCGGCGCGTCGGCGCGGGTCCAGGTGGGCTCGTAGCGGCGCGTCACGCGCCAGGAGACGCCCTCGAACGCCGCGAGGATGGCGCGGGCGGCCGCCTCGACCTCGGCGCAGGACAGCCCGAGCGGAATTCGGACGTCCACGCCGGCGCGGGCGCTCGACGGCACCAGGTTGGAGGAGACGCCCCCGGACGCGACGCCGAGATTCACGGTGAGCCTTCCCATCGTGCGGCGCGCCTCCGCGCCGTCGGCGCCCGGGACATGCGCGGCGGCGGCCATGACCGCGACGGCGTCGGGCGGCGGCGACGGGCTGAGCGCCTCCAGCCCGCGCAGGGCGATCAGCGCGTCGATGAGCCGGTCGAGCGCGTTCTCGCCGGCATGGACATGGGCGCCGTGGGCCTGCCGGCCGGTCGCCTCGATCTCCAGCCAAAGCATGCCCTTCTCGCCGAGCCGCACGCAGGCGGGCCCGCCGACGTCGGCGACGAGAACGCCGTCGCCGCGGATCTCCGGCGCATGGTCGATCAGCCATTGCGTGCCGAGCTCGCCCATCCGCTCCTCGTCGCCCGCGAGCGCGAGGACGACCGAGCCGCGGAAGGGCCGCCGGCCGGCCATCTCGCGGGTGAGGGCGATCAGCACGGCCACGGCGCCCTTCATGTCGGCCGATCCGCGACCGTAGAGCCTGCCGTCCGTGATCGCGCCGCCGAGGGGGTCGGTCGTCCAGTCCGCCGGGTCGCCGATTGGGTAGGTGTCCAGATGGCCGCTGAGGATGGTGCGGGGGCCCGGGAGCCCGCCGTCGAGTTCCGCCACAAGATTGACGACGGGCGGCTCGCTCTCGACGATGCGCACGCGCAGGCCGGGCGCCCCCGCGAGCAGGCGCGCCGCCAGCGCCGCCGCGGAGCCCGTGGCGCTCGGCGGCGTCTGGGTGTCGAGGCGCACCAGCGCCTGCGTCACCGCCACGAGATCGTCGGCGGCGGGGTCGCCGGTCATCGGCCGGCCCGGCGGACGCGCCAGATCAGCAGCAGGATCTCGTAGGTCACGGTCGCGGCGAGAAAGGCGGTCATGCCGTTCACGTCGTGGGGCGGGCTGACGGTGTTGACGTCGGCGCCCACGATGTCGAGGCCGTCGAGCGCCCGGATCAGGTCAATGCCCTCGCGCGCCGTGAAACCGCCCCAGGCCGGCGTGCAGACGCCGGGGGCGCAGGAGGGGTCGAACACGTCCATGTCCCACGAGAGATAGACGGGGCGCCCCTCCAGCGTGCGCCGGATCTGCGAGACCGCGGCGTCGGCGCCATGGCGCAGCAGGTCGCGCATGGTCATGACGTTGTAGCCGAGCCCCTCGGTGTGGGCGTAGACGCCCGGGCGGGTCGTCGTGCCGCGCAGCCCGACATGCCACGAGGCGCTGGGCAGCACGCGCTGCTCTAGCGCCGCATGGGTGAACTGGGTGGCGGCGTCGTAGCGGTGGACGGGGTCGATGGGGTAGGCGTCGGTGTGGCTGTCCACATGCAGCACCGCGAGGCCGGGGTGGACGCGGCCGACGGCGCGCAGCAGGGGCAGCGACACGCTGCCGTCGCCGCCGAAACCCACCGGGGCGGCGCCGGCGGCGGCGAGGCGGAAGGCGGCCTCCTCGATGGCGGCGAAGGCCTCGGCGGCGCGGGACGGCGTCACCGCCACGTCGCCTGCGTCGATGAGCCCGAGCTCCGCCAGCGCGTCGGTGTCGGCGAGCTCCGACTGGTAGCGGCGCAGCAGGCGCGACTGCTCGCGGATCGCCGCAGGGCCCTGCCGCGCCCCGATGCGGAAGGCGTGGGTGCCGCAGTCGAAGGGACAGCCGAGGACCGCCGCGCCCGCGCCTGCAGGGTCGGTGGAGAACGGCGCGCCCATGAAGGTCTGCGGGCCCTGATACAGGGCGTCGGCGGGCGTCGAGGCGTCAGGGGTCATGCAACACCGTGCGTTTCGGGACGTCAGCGGCGCGCCATGCGCCGCTCCCAGAGTCGGATCGTCATCGCCAGCGGCCAGCAGATCAGAAAGTAGACCACGGCGATGAAGGTGAATATTTCCAGGGGGCGGAACGTGGACGAGGAAAGCTCCATGCCGCGCCGGGTGATCTCGCCGACCGAGATCACGGCGCCGAGCGATGAATACTTGATCAGCTGGACGAAGTTCGCGGCCAACGGCGGCAGCGTCATGCGCACCGCCTGCGGCAGGACGATGCGGGCGAAGGTCTGGACGGGCGAGAGACCCAGGACCTTGGCCGCCTCGCGGTGGCCGACGGGCACGGCCTGGATGCCGGCGCGATAGGCCTCCGCGATGAAGGCGGAGGAGTAGAGGCTCAGCCCGATCACCAGCGCCGTCCACGCGTTGAGGTTGATCCCCATCGCGATCGGCAGGACATAGTAGATCCACAGGAGCTGCACGAGGATCGGGGTGTTGCGGACGACCTCGCCGATGGCGAGGCCGAGCAGGCGCAGGATGCGCAGAGGCGACATGTCCAGAAGCGCGATGATCAGCCCGCCGAGCATGGCGAGGCAGAGCGTGACGGCCGAGATCGTCAGCGTCTGCTGCAGCCCGGTCAGCAGGAAATCGAGGTTCTGGGGAACGATGTCCCAGCGGAAGCGGTAGCTGAACATGGCGCTTGGATCCCGACGCTAGGGTGTCGTCGACGGGGACCGGCGCGCCGTCGCGGCGCGCCGGTCATGTCGGTTCAGGGCGCGACGATGGGGCCCAGCTTGTTCTTCTCGGCGAAGCGCTGGAGCCGGCCGTCGATCTTGATCGTGTCGATGAACAGGTTGACGTAGTTCAGCCAGGTCTGGTCGCCGTGGGGCACGACGTAGGCGTAGGGCGTCAGCCGCAGGGGCTCGTCGGGCTCGATCGTGGCGGCCCAGTCGAACTCGTCGGTCACCTTCACCGCGGTCGGGTAGTCGGTCATGATGACGTCCACCCGGTTGGCGACCAGCTCCGCCTCTCGCGTCGCGGGCGGGGCGACGACCACGAGTTCGGCGTTCTGGAGGTAGTCGCGCATGAAGGGCTCGATGTAGCTGCCCAGCGAGACCGCCACCCTGCGGCCCGGCTGGTCGATGTCGGCCCAGCTCGTCACCTCCCCGCCCGCGCGGGTGACGGCGTAGATGCTGGTGAGCAGGTAGGGTTTGGAGAACGACACCGCCTGGGCGCGGGCCAGCGTGGCGCCGATCCCGAACATGCCGATCTCGCACTTGTCGGCCTGAAGATCGGCGATGAACGTGCCGAAGCTCGATTCGACGATCTCCAGCTCGGCGCCGAGTTCGCGCGCCAGCTCCTTGGACAGGTCGGCGTCGATCCCCTCGATCTCGCCGGTCGCCGGATTGCGGAAGCTGATCGAGTAGTAGAGCGGGTACTGGCACACGCGCAGCTTGCCGCTGCTGGTGATGCGGTAGAGGCGCGAGTCCTCCTGCTGCGCCGCCGCCTGCGGGGCCGGCAGGGCGAAGGCCGCCGCTGCGGCGGCGAGAAGGGCTAGGGTTCGTGTCATTCCGTCGGTCTCCCTGTTCTGTCAGTCCTCGAATTGGCGCAGGAAGCGCTGCGCGCGCTCCGTCCTGGGCGCGTCGAAGAAGGTCGCCGGAGCGCCCTCCTCGACGATCTCGCCCTGGTCCATGAAGACGATCCGGGTGCCCACGTTGCGGGCGAAACCCATCTCGTGGGTGACGACGAGCATCGTCATGCCCTCCGCCGCCAGCGCCCGCATCACGAGCAGCACCTCTCGCTTGAGCTCGGGATCGAGCGCCGAGGTCGCCTCGTCGAACAGCATCACCTTCGGCCGCATCGCCAGCGCCCGCGCGATGGCGACGCGCTGCTGCTGGCCGCCGGAGAGACGCGCGGGGTAGGCGTCGCGCTTGTCGGAGAGGCCGACCTTCGCAAGGAGGGCCATCGCATCGGCCTCCGCGGCGGCGCGCGCGGTTCCGCGCACTCGGATCGGCGCCTCGACGACGTTCTGCAGCACGGTCATGTGCGGCCAGAGATTGAAGTGCTGGAACACCATCCCGATGTCGCCGCGCACGGCCCGCGCCGCATGACGCACGGCGCGGTCCGCTCCCGGCGCAGCGATGACCTTTCCAGACATGGTGATCGCGCCTTCGGTCGGCTCCTCCAGCAGGGCGAAGCACCTGAGCAGCGTCGTCTTGCCGGAGCCGGAGGGGCCGACGACGCACACCACCTCGCGCCGCCGCACGTCGAGGTCGATGTCACGCAGCACCGTCGCCGCGCCGAAGCGCTTGCCGAGCCTTTCGGCCGCAATCAACCGCTCTCCGCTTGAGTCGGCGCGGTTCGCATCGGGTCGGGCATCAGCCTCGCTCATCGCCATAACGTGTTGCTATGCCTCCAGCATGATTCTGCTTGCATGCATGCCGAGGGTCATGCGCAATTGAGCAATCGTCAATTACGAAAATTTATGCAGATGGACGTGAAGTTGCTGGAGGCGTTCCGCGCCGTCATGGAGACGCAGTCCATGACCGGCGCGGCGCGGCTGCTGGGGCTGACCCAGCCGGGCGTCAGCGCCCAGATCGCGCGGCTCGAGACACAGATCGGCTTCCCGCTGTTCGAGCGCGTGGGCGGCCGGCTGAAGGCGAGCGAGCAGGGACGCCGTTTCCACGCCGAGGTCCGCGACGCGCTCGGCATGATCGAGCGGCTGGCGGAAGCCGCTGAAAACATTCGCGCCGGGATCGCGGAATCGGTCACGGTGGCCAGCCACCCCAGCGCCTCGATCTCGCTGATGCCGCACGTCGCGGCGGACCTGCTGCGGACCCGCCCGGCGGCGCGTCTGCGCATGGTCAACCGCACCTCCGAGGAGGTGCGCGCGCTGTTCGAGGCGGGGGTCGCCGACCTCGCGATCGCCGAGTTGCCCGTCCACATTCCCGGGGTGGAGTTGCGCCGCCACAGCATGCCCTGCGTGGCGGTGCTGCCCGCCGAACATGCACTGACCGCCCGAGAATCGATCAGCGCGCGCGACTTCTCGGGCGAGCCCTTCATCGCGATGCCGGAGGCCCGCGTGATCGGTCACCGCATCCGGGCCGCCTTCGACGCCGTCGGCGCCGTCTACGCCCCCGTGGCGGAGAGCGAGTATTTCAGCGCCATCTGCGGGCTGGTCGCGGCGGGCTGCGGGGTGTCGATCGTCGATCCGCTCTCGGCCGAGACCTTCCGGCGCAACGGGCTGGCCGTGCGGCCTCTGGCCCCGCTGATCGGCTACGAGATCGGCGTGTTCCGGCGCGCCGCGGTGCGGCCGGCGCCGCTGGTGGACGAGGTGATCGCGCTGATCGAGGCGCGGCTGGCCGCCGCGGGCGCGCGGCGCATGGGGACGGTTCGCAGCGAAGGGGAACGGACGGCATGACGATCGACGAGCGACGGCTGTGGGCGGAGTTCTGCGCGATCTGCGACTGCGGCGGGCGGCAGTCCGGCACGCCGTCGGAAGCGGCGGCGGTCGCGCTGCTGTCGCGGCTGGGGGCGGAGGCGACCGGCGTCGCCGTGCAGGAGGAGGCGGTGGCCTATCGCGGCTGGAGAGCGGTCGGGGGGCGACTCGAGCTGCCGGACGGCGGCGTCGCGCCGGTGAACCCGCTGCTGCGCAGCGCCGCCACGCCGCCCGGCGGGCTGGTCGCGGAGGTGGTCGATCTCGGCCGCGGGACGCCGGAGGACGTGGCGGCGCACGCCGGGGCGCTCCGTGGCCGCATCGCGCTCGTGCGCCACGAACTGATGTTCGCGGCGGGGACGGTCCATCGGCGGGTGAAGTACCGCGCGGCTGCGGCCGCCGGCGCCGTCGGCTTCCTCATCGCCGGGCCCGCGGCGGGCTCGATGGTCGCCGGCTCCACCGGGCGCGGAGAGGAGCCGGGCGTTCCCGCGGCGGGGGTGTCGCCCGAGACGGCGGCGGCGCTCCGCCCGACCGGGGACGGCTGGCCGCGCGTGCGGCTGGTCGTGGACGTCGAGGAAGGCCCGGCGACCGCGTCGAACCTGCTGTTCGACGCGCCCGGCGGGGGGCCGGGCCGGGTCGTGCTGTCGGCGCACATCGACGGCCACGCGCTGGGGGAGAGCGCGCTCGACAACGCCTCCGGCCTCGCCGTCGCCCTGGCCGTCGCGCGGGTCTGCGCGCCGATGGCGCGTCGGGCCCGTCGCGGCCTGCGGCTGGCGCTGTTCAACGTCGAGGAATGGGCGCTGACCGGTTCGGCCGCCCATGTGGCGGCGCTCGACGCGGTGGAGCGGGAGGGCGTGGCGCTCAACGTCAACCTCGACACCGTGGCCGGGGGGGCGCGGCTGACGGCGCTGACCAGCGGCTTCGGCGCGATCGAGCCGTTCCTCGCGGAGTGCGCGGCGGCGGCGGATGTCCCCCTCGGCCTGCATCGTCCGCTGCAGGTGAACTCCGACCATGCGAACTTCGCGGTCGCAGGCATTCCCGCCTTCCGCCTCGTGGCGGGTTTCGACGACCCTTCGGCCGAGACCCGTCTGCTGCTGACCGCAGGCGACACGCGCGACCGCGCGCGGCCTGGCGAACTGCTCAGGGCCGCGCGGCTGGCGCTGGAGATCGTCGCGCGGGCGCTGTCCGCCGATGACGACGTCGTCCAGGCATGGAGGGCGACGAGGTGACCGGGAGCAGGCCCGACCGCGCAGAGGCCGTCGACCGCTGCGCGCCGCGCCACCTGCTCGCGACGGAACGAGGCCATCTCACGAAGCGAGCCGGGCGGCGGGCGACAGGCGTTCTCTCCGTTTGATTGGCGGGAACGGCCCGATCGAACGGCGGCGTTACGGATCGCCCATGGCGAGCGTATCGCCTGCGCCGGGCCGACGGCGCGCCCCCATCGTCGAGGATCGGCTGAGTAGCGCCGCCGACCGGCCGGGCCTTGTCGCGGCAAGTCGGCTCGCGCCTTCCCTCGGTGCGGTCGCGGACGCCGCCCGCGGCGGCGCGGCCGTCGCAAGGCGGATCACCCGCCCACCTCCTCGGCCTCGGCGGTCGGGAAGAACTGTTGCTCGCCGCCGATCTCGAAGCTCGCGATGGCGGCGCGGCCCTCCGGCCCCACGAGCCAGTCGATGAACGCCTGCCCCTGCTCGGCCTTCACGCTGGGGCACTTCTCGGGGCTGATCAGCATCACGCCGTAGGGGTTGAACAACAACGGGTCGCCCTGGACCATCACGCCGAAGTCGCCCTTGTGTCCGTAGGAAGACCAGGTGGCGCGGTCGGTCAGCGCGTAGGCGCCCATGCCGACGGCGGTGTTGATGGTCGCGCCCATGCCCGAGCCCGTCTCGCGATACCACCGGCCCGAGGCCGCCTTCACGTCGATGCCGAGCGCCGTCCAGAGCGACAATTCGGCGAGATGGGTTCCGCTGTCGTCGCCGCGGCTGGCGAAGGGCGCCTCGGCCGCGGCGATCGCGGCGAAGGCGGCCTTCACGTCCATGGAGCCCGCAATACCGGCCGGATCGGCGGCCGGGCCGATCACCACGAAGTCGTTGTACATCACGTCATGGCGGCGCGCGGCGTAGCCCTCGGCGACGAACTGATCCTCGCGGGCGCGGGCGTGCACCAGCAGCACGTCGCCGTCGCAGTTCATGGCGTTGGCGATCGCCTGTCCGGTGCCGACGGCGACGACGCGCACCTCGGTCCCGGTCCTACGGGTGAACCGCGGCAGGATGTGGTCGAACAGACCCGAGTTCTGCGTCGAGGTCGTCGACTGCACGAGGATGAAATCCTGCGCGGCGGCGGGGCCGGCGAGCAGCGAGGCGAGAAGCAGGATACGCAGCCGTTTCATGTCGGTCCTCCACTGGATGGCTCAAAGCAGCAGCCGTCCGGCCATATAGGCGCGGGCTTCCGGCGATTGCGGGTCGTTCAGCAGGCGCGCGGCCGGGGCGTCCTCGACGGCGCGGCCACGGTGCAGGAACACGGCGCGGTCGGCGAGGCGGCGGGCCTGGCCGACGTCGTGGCTGACCAGCAGCACGGTCGTTCCCTGGGCTGCGACGCGGGCGACCAGGGCCTCGATGGCTGCGGTCGCGGCGGGGTCGAGGCTCACGGTCGGCTCGTCGAGCAGCAGAAGCCTGGGCTGCGCCGCAAGGGCGCGCGCCAGCGCAAGCCGCTGCGCCTCACCGCCCGACAGCGCGCGCGCGGGCCGGTCGGCCAGCGCCTCCAGCCCCGCCATGGTCAGCAGCGCGGCGCAGCGAGACGGGCGCCCGCGGCGCGCGACGCCCGCCACCGAGAGCGCGTGGTCGAGGTTGGCCGCCACCGACCGGCGCAGCAGCACCGGCCGCTGGAACACCAGCGCCACGGCGCCCTTGCGCGGGGCCGTCCGTTCGCCCCAGCGCAGGGACCCGGCGTCCGGTGCGATCAGTCCCGCGATCAGCCGCAGGGTGAGGCTCTTGCCGGCGCCGTTCGGCCCGATCAGGGCCGTGACGCCTCCGGGCGACAGCGTAAGCGACAGACCGTCCAGCAGCGCCCGCCCGCCGCGAGACAGGCTCACATCCGCCAGCGTCACGGGCCAGAGGTCGGGCTGGGCGGCGTCAAGCATGGCCCACGGCCTCGGCCCGCGCCCTGACGGACATGACCGCGGCGTTCACGGCCAGCGAGATCGCCAGCAGCACGATCCCGAGGCCCAGCGCCAGCGCCAGTTGCCCGCGCGAGGTCTCCAGCGCGATCGCGGTGGTCATCACCCGCGTCACATGGGCGATGTTGCCGCCGACGATCATCACCGCGCCGACCTCGGCGCTGGCGCGCCCGAACCCGGCCAGCGCGGCGGTGACGAGGCTGAAGCGCGCGTCCCAGAGCAGCGTCCCGACCGTCTCGATCCGGCTGGCGCCGAGGCTGCGCAGATATTCGTCATACTCGGCGTTCAGATCCGCCACCGCCTGTCGCGTCAGCGCCGCCACGATGGGCGCGACGAGGATGGTCTGCGCGACGATCATCGCCGTGGGCGTGTAGAGCAGCCCCAGCGCGCCCAGCGGCCCGCTGCGCGACAGCGCCAGATAGACGACCAACCCCACCACGACCGGCGGCAGGCCCATCAGCGCGTTCACCGCGACCGTCAGCGCGCCGCGGCCCGGAAAACGCGCCACGGCGAGCAGCGCCCCGAGCGGCATCCCGACCGCACAGGCGATCAGCACCGCCGACAGGGTGACCGACAGCGACAGGGCGACGATCCCCAGAAACTCGGGATCGCCGGACACGATCAGCGCGAACGCGGCGCCGAAGGCTGTCGAGAAGTCCTGCATCGCCATCTTCCGCTTCGCTTCACGGCGCACCACTGCAAGACGCCTTGTCCGGCGTCGAGTCGTGGACGGAGCGAACCTTACGCCACCTGCAGGGTCCGCGCATGATCGGGCGTCGACGGGACGGCCCGCTGCGGCGACCGCTGTCGGGCCCGCCGCCGTCGCCCGCGTCAGTCGGCGCGATAGTCCTTCGCGGTGCGCACGGGCGGGCGGCCGCTCACTGTCGCGTCGTCATGCGGGTCGAACCCCTGTTCGACGACGGCCACCACGCGGCAGTCCTCGCAGAGCGCGAGCATCCGCAGCCGCTCCGCGCCATCCGGCCCGGCGAACATCCAGTGTCCCGCAAGCCGCGACTGCACCCGCTCGATGCCGGACTTCACGCCGAACGGCTTGCCGCAGCCCGCGCAGGGGAAGGGCGGCTCCTCCTTCATGATGCGTTTCGGCGCTTCCCAGGCGGCGAAGTCGATCTGCGGCGCCAGCGTGATGGCGGTCTCCGGGCAGGTCGCCGCGCAGAGGCCGCACTGGACGCAGGCGCTCTCGGTGAAGCGCAGCATCGGCGTCTCGGGGTTGTCGAGCAGCGCGCCCGTCGGGCAGACGCCGACGCACGCCATGCAAAGCGTGCAGGCGTCGGCGTCGAGCACGACGGCGCCGAACGGCGCGCCGGCCGCCAGCGCCACCGACCGCGCCGGTTCGGGCGCGTGGCGGTTCATCTCGACCAGCGCCGTGGTCAGGAGGCCGCGCTTGTCGCGCGGCGCCAGAAAGGACGACCGGCTCGCGGGCGCGGCCGGCGGCGGTCCCGCCAGCGCCGCCTCGAGCGTGTCGGGGTCGTCGGTCTGGATCAGCCCGGCCGCGTCCGCGCCATGACCGGTGGCGGCGCAGACCTGCGCCATCAGCGCGAGGGTGGCTCGAAGGCCGGCGATGTCGTGTCGCGGCCGCGCGCGCGTCAGCACCCGCACCGCGCCCGCGCCCCACGCCAGGGCCGCGGCGATGGTCTCGGGGCCCACCTGGGTCGCCTCGTTGACCATCAGCGGCAACACATGCGCCGGCAGTCCGCTCCCATGCCGCGCGCTGGCGTCGATCAGGGCTGCGCCGTGCGCCTCGTCGTGGAGCAGGATCACCGGCGCGCCCCTGCCGCCCGCAGCGGTCCAGGCGCGCAGCATGGCGCGCAGTCGGCGCGCGAGGCTTTCGACCGTGGGCAGCGCATAGCTGGCGGCGCCCGTGGGGCAGGCGGCGGCGCACTGGCCGCACCCGGCGCAGATGGCGGGGTCGATCGCCACGCTGTCGCCGGCAGGGCGGATCGCCGAGGCCGGGCAGAGATCGAGGCAGCGCGTGCAGCCGGTCTTGCGGTTGCGCGAATGGGCGCAGAGGTCGGGCGCGAAGGCGATGAACCGCGGCTTGTCGAACGTCCCCACCAGCCCGGCCGCCCGCAGCGAGAGCGCGGCGACGGCGGCGGGGTCGCGCGGGTCGGCGCGGAGATAGCCCGGTCGCAGGTCGTCGGCGGCGAACAGCGGCGCGCCGCCCCGCAGGTCGATGACGATGTCGCAGCGCGACACCGCCCCGTCGCGCGCCGGCCCGAAGCGCAGCATGCGCCGTGAGGACGGATCGGGCGCAGCGTAGGCGTCCACGGTCACCTCGAACGCGCCCAGATGCCCCCTGGCCGCGCGGACGGCGCCCTGAAGGATCGGGAAGGTCGTGCGGCGCGGCGGCGCGATCTCCGCCCCCGGGGTCGCCAGCACCGTGATGTCCAGCGTCTCGGCGAGCAGCGTCGCGGCCTCCACCGCCACGTCGTCGGCGCCGAGCACCAGCGCCACGCCGGCGCTTTCGAGCGTCACCGCTTCGAACGGATCGGCCGTCTCCGCCGCCGCCGCGATCAGGGCCGCCGCCTTCGGGCCGGACGCCGCCGCCTCGGCCGACCAGCCGCCGGTCTCGCGGATGTTGGCGAAGGCCAGAGGCCCGTCGAAGCCCGCGTCCGCCGCAGCCTCCTCGAACAGCGGCGCTTCCTGCCCACAGGCGACCGTCACCGCCAGACCCTCCCCGGCGGCTTGCGATATGGCGGCGACGAAGCGGTCCAACTGGCTGCGACAGAGCTGCGTCGCGGTGGGCGCGAGCCTGCCGCATCCCGCGCGCGCCAGGGCGGCGCCGTCCACGGGCATTGTGGCCTCGCAGTCGCAGGTCAGGATCAGGCGGTCTGCTGGCGTCACGGTCGTCTTTCCATGGCTCGCGCTTGCGGGTTCCGCACTGCGATTGCGTCTGGCGCGTCGGCGACGCTACACCCACGGTGTGCCGAGAGTTTCAGCACGAACGCGCGCGCATCGCCAGAGATCACGCCGACATGACACGAGCCGACGCACCTGCGCGCCTGACGCTGCCGCCGCCCTTCAGCCAGTGGCGCCTTGCGACGGGCGATATCCGCGACGAGGCGGTGCGCCTTGCGCCCGAGGCGGGCGCCGGCGCGCTGGTGTGGCGCGTCGGCGGCGGGGTCGCCGGCTTTGCGGTGGTGCTGGAGCCCGAGTCGCCGCTGGGCGAGTCGCGCATGGCCTTTTTCGCCGGGATGGCGGCGCTCGCGGACGCGCTGGCCGCCCATTGCCCGCCGGAACGCGCGGTGCGCGTGGCCTTTCCCGACACCGTGATCTTCGATCGCGCGCGACTGGGCGGCGCGCGGATGGCGCAGCCGCCGGGCTGCGCCGAGGATGCGGTTCCCGACTGGCTGGTGTTCGCCGCCGAACTGATCGCCGACCGCGATCATCTGGCGGAGCCGGGACTGTTTCCCGAAACCACATCGCTGAAGGAGGAGGGCTTCGGCCCCCCCGAGGCGATCATCGAGAGCTTCGCGGCCTACCTGATGCTCTATTTCGACCGCTGGCGCCATCAGGGGCTGGACGCCGTGACCGAGCGCTATCTGGACCGCATCGACCCGCCGATGCTGACCGCGCGGCGCGTGCTGGAGGGCGGCGACATGGTCGAGCGCGCGCCGTCCGGCGCGGTGCGGCGCACGTCGCTGGCGCAGGCGCTGGCGGCCTGCGCCTGGCGCGACGCGCAGGGCCCGCGGCTGTGATCCGCCTGCCGCGCGCGATCCGGCTCGACGCCTCGGACACGGTGGTGTTCGCGCATGCGGCCGAGCCCGGCGAGTGGGTGGTTCCCGGCGCCTTCCTGTTCGCGGGCCGCGACCCTGACAGCCTGTCGCGCAAGGAGCGGATCGCCTTCCGCAGCGGGTTTCTCGGCGTCGAGGGGTTCGGACATTCGACCCTCGCCGTGGTGAGCGAGGCCGGTGCGGCGGAGCGCGCGGCGATGACCGAGGCGCTGGCCGCGCAACTGGTCGCCCGCCTGGGCGCGCCGGACCTCGCGACCGCCCGCCCCGCGGCGGCGGAGGAGGTGGCGCTCGCCGAGGACATCTGCCGCAGCCACGCGCCGAACACGCTGATCGCGCTGCATCGGGAGCACCTCGGCGACGGATCGATCCGCGAGCGGTTCCGCTCGCTGAAGCCGCGCGACGAAACCGTCTTCTCCGCGACGCGCCTGCGCGGGCACGACCGCGCCTTCCACGTGGTCGAGACCGACGAGCACGACGAGCTTGAGCATCGCGTCGATCTGATCGGCCTGCGCGGGGATGTCGAGTGACCGAGTTCTGGGTTGCGAGCGGCCATCACCTGACCCGGAGGGATGCGCGCGGCCGGATGCTGGTCACGGACGAACTGCTGCTGGCCTGGCTCGCGCGGCCCGAAGTGCTGCCGCCCGCGGATGCCTGCGCGGCTGAACGCGCGCTGCACGCACGGCTGTCGGCGGAGCCGCGCGCCGCCGTCCGCAAATCCGAGATCGCGGCGATGCAGGATGCGGACGCGCGCGAGAACTGGGGTTTCCTGATCGCGCTGCGCGACGCCCTGCTGGCGGCGGGCACGGTCGAGGCCGGCTACCTTGCGCTGGCGCGCGGCGGGGTCCGGTTGCCGGTGGTGTTCTACAACCAGCTTGTTCACCTGATCCTGCGCAACGCGCTCGACGGGTGCGACGACCCGCACACGCTGCGGGCGGCGGAGCTGTTCTTTCGTCCCCAGCGCGGCCACGTCCGCGACGGCGCCCTGGTGCTGGCCGACGCCGAACTTGTCGAGGGCATGGAGGCGGCGCGCCATACGGCCCCGTTGAGCGCGATGCTGTCGGGCGGCGCGCAGGGCCTCGACGTTCTGGGGGCGGGCAACGCCTGGACCTACTGGAGCCGCTCCGACGCCCACACCATGGCGCTGAACTTCGGCGGGGACCCGCTGGCCCGTGCGGGCCTCGCCCGGGCGATAGCGGCGTTCGTCACGCATCTTCTGGGCCATGCGGCGCTGGTGTCGCCGCTGGTGTCGGCCGAGGGCGTCGATCTGCGGTGGTTCGTCGGCCTCGATCAGGTCGGCACCGCCATCGGCGACGCGCTCTGGCGGGGCGAGAGCCCGCCCGACGCCATGATCGGCCTGTTCACGCTGGATTTTCTCGATCGCGCGATCATGCCGGCGAAGCTTGCGGGCCATCCGGTGTATCTGTTCCTCGGCATGGCCGCCGACGGCGCCGTGCGCATGAAGCCGCAGAACCTCGTCACTGGGCTGCCTCTCGTGGCGGCGGCGCCGTTGCGCTAGGATGCCGCTATGCCGACCGAAAGCCTCCGCCTCGGCGTGATCGCCACGCTCCGCCCGCCAGTCACGCGCTGGGGGACGGCGACGCTGCGGCCGACCGCGGTGCTGCCCGCCGCGCCCGCCACGGCGCCCGGCGCCCTGATCGCGGAGACTGCGGGAGTGCGGACATTCTATCTCGGCGATGGTGGTCTGACGTTGCATTCCGGCGACACGGGCCATTACCGCGACAACCTGTCCAGCGCGCGCCCGTCGATCTGGGTCGCGCTGAGCGGCGCCGAGGACGCGGCGCACGCAGCGATCCATCTCGTGACCGCCGACCCCTATGAGGGCGAGGGACTGGCCGGCGACCCCGCGCTGACCGTGGAGGCCGTGCCGCTGCCGGACCCGGTGCGCGCCGCGATCGAGCGCTTCGTCGCGATCCATCACACCGAGATCGCCTTCATCAAGCGCAAGCGCGCGCCGGTCGATCCCGACGCCCGCGCGCCGCGCGTGCTGCGCCCCGAGGACAAGTGGGGCCGGCGATGAGCGCGGAGGACGAGGGCTTCATCCGCCGCTGGTCGGCGCGCAAGCGGGCGGCGGCGCAAACGGCGACGGCAGGGCCCTCGCCGGCGGAGGGCGCGTCGGAAGCCGAAGGCGTCGCCCGCGACGGTGGCGCAACCTCGCCCGACGAGGTCGCGGCCGATCCGGAGGAACTGGACGCGGCGGCGCTCGCCGAACTGCCCTCCATCGACGCGATCACCCTGCAGACCGACCTTGCCCCGTTCTTGCGGCGCGGCGTGCCGGCGCTGCTGAAGAACGCGGCCCTGCGCCGGATGTGGCTGATCGACCCCGCCATCCGCGACCATGCCGATCTCGCGGTGGACTATGCGTGGGACTGGAATGCGCCCGGCGGCCTGCCTGGCGGCGGCGGCGCAGTGTCGCAAGGCGGCGTGGAGCGCTTCCTGCGCGGTCTCGAGCGCCACGACGCCGGAGGCGACGCCGCGCCGCCGTCCGAGACCGACGCGGCGGAGGGTCGCGAGCCCGGCGCTTCGGGAGAAGGCGAGCCCCCCAAGGCCCTCGCCTCGGCGCCCGCCGAGGGGGCCGAGCCAGCGGTCCCACCGGCCCCGCGCCGCTCGGACGGACCTTGCGGGGATCGCGCCGAACCGACCCCCGCGCCGCTGCGACGCCACGGCGGCGCGCGGCCGGTGTGATCGCGCTCGCGACCGGTTCCGGCGAATTGAACTTTCGTTCGGGCGATCGGTGCTGTAACATTCGTGCAAAGAACGCAGGGCGCGGCATGAATCGCGCCCAGGGAGCCAGAAAGGGCCTCGGCCCATGTCAACCGCCAGTCCGGCGCTCGCCGGGCAAGCCGTAACGGACGCCGAGCTGCTGCGCAGCCAGCAGTATGGTTTTCTCTCGCGCATTCTCGGCGTCGTCCCGGATGCGGGGCTGCTTGCGCAAGTAGCCGCCATCAAGGGTGACGACAGCCCGCTCGGTCAGGCCTATGGCGCGCTGGCCGCGGCGGCGGCCCGCCTTTCGCCGGAGGCCGTCGCGCGCGAGTACTTCGACGTCTTCATCGGCGTGGGGCGCGGCGAGATACTGCCCTATGCGTCCTTCTACCTCACGGGGTTCCTGAACGAGCGCCCGCTGGCGGAGCTTCGCGCCGATCTGAAGCGGCTCGGCGTCGCGCGCGCGGAAGGGCGGTTCGAGCCGGAGGATCACATAGCGTCGGTCTGCGAGGTGATGGCGGGTCTGGCCAGCGGGCGCTTCGCCGCGCGCGACATCGGCGAGGCCGCGTTTTTCGAGCGGCATGTCGAGCCGTGGGCGGCGCAACTTTTCGACGACCTCGCCGTGGCGCCGAGCGGCGACTTCTACCGGCCGGTTGCTGAGATCGGTCGGCTTTTCGTGGACATCGAGGCGCGCGCCTTCGCCCTCGGTGCGTGAGGCGGCGCTATCGGATGATGAAGGCAAGGCCCGGCAGGCGCGCTCGCGCCGTCGGGCGACGATCAGGGGGATGGAGACGATGGCGAGGAACGACGACAGCGCGCCCAAGAGCGAAGGCATCGGCCGTCGCGGCTTCTTCGGCGCCGCCCTCGGCCTGACGACGGCGGCGGCGCTGGCCGGCGGCGGCGCGCGGCCCGCGCTGGCGCAGTCCGGGGCCGAACGGACGAAGGCCCGCTACCGGGAGACCGACCACGTCAAGGCCTTCTACCGCACCAACCGCTACTACAAGGGGCTCTGAACCATGCTGGTGAAACGCAGAAGCGGCGAGACCGCGCGCAGCCGCCTCTCCTCAGTCGCCGCGGGGCATCAGGCCGCCACCATCGACCGCCGCGCCTTCCTGCGCAGTTCGGGACTTGCGGTCGGCGGTCTGGGCGCCGCGGGCATGCTCGGCGCCGGCATGGTCACCGAGGCGAAGGCCGGCCTTACCGACCACTCGAGGCCGGTCGAGGTGCGCACCAACATCTGCACCCACTGTTCGGTGGGGTGCACGGTGAAGGCGGAGGTGCAGGACGGGGTGTGGGTCGGGCAGGAGCCCGCCTGGGACAGCCCGATCAACCGCGGCACCCACTGCGCAAAGGGCGCGTCGGTGCGCGAACTGGTCCATGGCGACCGGCGCCTGAAATACCCGATGAAGAAGCAGGGCGGCGAGTGGGTCCGCATCTCGTGGGATCAGGCGATCGAAGAGATCGGCGACAAGCTGACCACGATCCGCGAGAACAGCGGCGCAGACTCCGTCTATCTGCTCGGCTCGGCCAAGTTCTCGAACGAAGGCGCCTATCTGTTCCGCAAGTTTGCGGCGTTCTGGGGCACCAACAACGTCGATCACCAGGCGCGCATCTGCCACTCCACCACGGTGGCTGGCGTTGCGAACACCTGGGGCTACGGCGCCATGACGAACAGCTACAACGATATCCGCAATTCCAAGACCGTGATCTTCATGGGCTCGAATGCGGCCGAGGCGCATCCGGTTTCGATGCAGCACATCCTCAGCGGCAAGGAGGAGCAGCGCGCGAACGTCATCGTGATCGATCCGCGCTTCACCCGCACCGCCGCCCACGCCACCGACTTTGTCCGCATGCGCCCCGGCACCGACATCGCCATCGTCTGGGGCATCATGTGGCACATCTTCGAGAACGGCTGGGAGGACAAGGAGTACATCGCCCAGCGCGTCTGGGGCATGGACCAGGTCCGCGAGGAAGTGAGGAAGTATCCGCCCGCCGAAGTCGAGCGCATCACCGGCATCCCGGAGGCGCAGCTCAGGCGGGTCGCGGAGACCTTCGCCACCCAGCGCCCCTCGACCTTCATCTGGTGCATGGGCGGCACGCAGCACACGGTCGGCACGGCCAACGTGCGCGCCTACTGCAACCTGCTGCTGGCCACCGGCAACGTCGGGTCCGAGGGGACCGGGGCCAACATCTTCCGCGGCCATTGCAACGTTCAGGGCGCCACGGACTTCGGCCTCGATATCGCGAACCTGCCCTGCTACTACGGGCTCGCAGCGGGGGCGTGGAGGCACTGGGCCCGCGTCTGGGACGTGCCCTACGAGTATTTCGTCACCCGTTTCGACGCCGTGCCGGCCAAGGGCGGGCGCGAGGCGCGAGACGCCGCCAAGAACATGGAGATCCCCGGCATCCCCTCCACGCGGTGGTTCGACGCCGCCATGCTGGACGCCGAGGAGGTCGACCAGCGCGACAACATCAAGGCGATGGTGATCTTCGGTCACGGCGGCAACACCGTGCCCCGCATGGCCGACGCGCAGAAGGGCATGAACGCGCTCGACCTTCTCGTGGTGGCCGACCCGCACCCCACCACCTTCGCCGCGCTGCACGACCGCAGCGACAACACCTACCTGCTGCCGATCGGCACGCAGTTCGAGTGTTCGGGCAGCCGCACCGCCTCGAACCGGTCGGTGCAGTGGGGCGAGAAGGTCGTCGATCCGATCTTCGAGTCCGACAACGACTACGCGGTGATCTATCGCCTGTCCCAGAAGCTCGGCTTCGCAGAGCAGATGTTCAAGAACTACGAGATGGTGCAGGGCAAGTTCGGCATGGAGCCGACGCCTGAGTCCATCCTGCGCGAGATCAACCGCGGCGGCTGGTCGACCGGTTACACCGGGCAGAGCCCGGAACGCCTGAAGGCTCACATGGCCAACCAGGACAAGTTCGATCTGGTGACGCTGCGTGCGCCCGCCGATACGCCGGAAGTCGGCGGCGACTATTACGGCTTGCCGTGGCCGTGCTGGGGCACGCCGGAGATCAGGCATCCGGGCACGCACATACTCTACAACCCCAACATCGCCGTGAAGGACGGGGGCGGCGGCTTCCGCCCGCGCTTCGGGCTTGACCGGGAGGGCCAGACGCTTCTGGCGGAGGGCAGCTACCCGGTCGGATCCGAGATCGAGGACGGCTATCCGGAGTTCACCATGGCGTTGCTGAAGCGCCTCGGCTGGGACGTTGACCTGACGCCGGATGAGCGCGCGACGATCGAGCGGATCGGCGGCGGCGTCGAGGAGGACATCGACCGGGTGAGCTGGTCGATCGACCTGTCGGGCGGCATCCAGCGCGTGGCGATCGCGCATGGCTGCGTGCCCTTCGGCAACGGCAAGGCCCGCGCCGTGGCCTGGAACCTGCCCGACCCGATCCCGACCCACCGCGAGCCGATCTACACCCCGCGCACCGATCTGGTGGCGGACTATCCGACGCGCGAGGACGGTCGACAGTTCCGCATGCCGAACATCGGCCATTCGGTGCAGAAGTCGGCGATCGAGCGCGGCCTGGCGGCGCAGTTCCCGATCATCCTCACCTCCGGACGCCTGGTGGAGTACGAGGGCGGCGGCGAGGAGACGCGTTCCAACCCGTGGCTTGCGGAGTTGCAGCAGGACATGTTCGTCGAGATCAACCCCGCCGACGCCACGGCGCGCGGCGTGGTCGATGGCGGCTGGGTCTGGGTGACGGGGCCGGAGGGCGGCTCCAGGGCGCGGGTGAAGGCGCTGGTCACCGAGCGCGTCGCGCCCGGCGTCGCGTTCATGCCGTTCCACTTCGCGGGCTGGTTCCAGGGCGAGGACCAGCGCGGAAACTACCCGCAGGGCGCGGACCCCATCGTGCTGGGCGAGTCCGTGAACGTGATCACGACCTATGGCTATGACCCGGTGACGGGCATGCACGAGGGCAAGGTCACGCTCTGCCAGATCGCAGCCGCGTAAGGGAGGACCAGCATCATGGCCCGCATGAAGTTTCTCTGCGACGCGGATCGCTGCATCGAGTGCAACGCCTGCGTCACCGCCTGCAAGAACGAGCACGATGTGCCGTGGGGCATAAACCGCCGGCGCGTCGTGACCATCAGCGACGGGCTGCCGGGCGAGCGGTCGGTGTCGATGGCCTGCATGCACTGCACCGACGCGCCCTGCGCCAGCGTCTGCCCGGTGAACTGCTTCTACACCACCGACGACGGCGTCGTGCTGCACTCCAAGGACACCTGCATCGGCTGCGGCTACTGCTTCTACGCCTGTCCGTTCGGCGCGCCGCAATATCCCAAGCTCTCGAACTTCGGCACCCGCGGCAAGATGGACAAGTGCACCTACTGCGCCGGCGGCCCGGAGGACGACATGTCGGAGGCCGAGTACGTCAAGTACGGGGCGAACCGCCTCGCCGAGGGCAAGTTGCCGCTGTGCGCGGAGATGTGCTCGACGAAGGCGCTGCTCGCGGGCGACGGCGACATCATCGCCGACATCTACAAGGAGCGTGTCGTCACCCGCGGCTACGGCTCCGGCGCCTGGGGCTGGCGCACGGCCTATGGCGAGACGGTGTCGGTGTGAGCATGGGCGGGAAAGACATGGCGATGAACACTGTCCGCCGCATCGCGGCGATGCTCGCGCTGGTCGCGGTTGTCATGCTCGGCGGTCATGACGCCTTCGCGCAGCAGGTGAACCCCACCGCCAACGCCATCAACGAGGAGGCGCTGTTGCAGGCGCTTCAATCCGGCGATGTCGTCGGGGGGCGCATATCGATCCCGGACGACCGGGCCGCGGCGCTGATCAAGCCCGGCAACAAGGGCTGGGCCGCGCTGCACTCGGGCAACATGCGGCTGGTGTCGATCGTCAGCATCGTCGGCATGCTCGCGCTGCTGATCGTCTTCTACTTCGTGCGTGGCCGCATCCGCATCGACGGCGGGCCATCCGGGCGCACGATCCTGCGTTTTGCGGCGTTCGAGCGTTTCGGCCACTGGCTGATGGCGACCAGCTTCATCATCCTGGCGATCACGGGCCTCAATCTGGTGCTCGGCCGACAGATCGTGGCGCCGCTGATCGGCGAGGCCGCGTTCGGCTCTCTCAGCGCCTGGGGCAAGCTCGCGCACAACTACCTTGCGTGGCCCTTCATGGTTTCGCTGGCGTTCGTCTTTCTCGTGTGGGTCTGGCACAACCTTCCCAGCCGCGTCGATCTCGTGTGGCTGAAGCATGGCGGAGGCCTGTTCTCCGACGGGGATCACCCACCGGCGCGCAAGTTCAACGCGGGCCAGAAGCTGATCTTCTGGTCGGTGATCATCGGCGGCGGCGCCCTGTCCTTTACCGGCGTCATGATGCTGTTCCCGGGATGGGCCGGTTCGGGCGCCGACTGGCAGTTCTACCAGACCATCCACGGCGTGGCTTCGGCGGTGCTCACCGCCATCATCCTCGCGCACATCTACATCGGGTCGGTAGGCATGGAGGGCGCGTTCGACGCCATGGGCAAGGGCGAGGTGGACCGCAACTGGGCCCAGCAGCACCACTCGCTGTGGGTCGAGGAAGTCGAGGGCTCCGCAGCGCCGAAGCGGCATGACGGACGGTCGGCGATGCCGGCGGAGTGAGACGCGGCCGATTGACCGCAACCGCTGTCCAGATCCCACGGCCCGGCGCGCATCCGGTGTCCGGGCCGTGGTTGCTTCAGGGCGCCCCCGATAGATGAGCCATGCCCCGGAACAGTCCGCGGAGGACGCGGCGCGCGCCGCGCTCGAGCGCGTGATCCTGCCGGACGGCGGCGTTCTGGCGCGCTCGCCACGTCTTGTGGGGCTCAGGGTCATGGACGGCCGCGCCAGCGCGGCGATCACGATCGCAATGGCCGAGGCCGGCAGCTATGAGGCGGTCCGCGAGGCGGCCGAGGCGGCGCTGAAAGGCGTCTCCGGCGTCACGAAGGCGCACGTCGCCTTGACCGCCGACCGGGCGGCGCCCGCGACGCGACCGGCGCAGCGGGAGACGCGACGGCCCCCGTCGCTCGAAGAGGTGACGCATGTCGTTGCGATAGCCTCCGGAAAAGGGGGGGTCGGCAAGTCCACCACCGCCGTCAACCTCGCGTTGGGTCTGCGGGCGCTGGGGCTGCGCGTCGGCATTCTCGACGCCGACATCCACGGCCCCTCGCTGCCGACCCTGCTGGGCCTGCACGGGCGTCCGCGCGTTCTCGCCGACCGCCGGCTTGCGCCGATGGAAGCCCACGGTCTCGCGGCGATGTCCATCGGCCTGCTGGTCGATGCGGAGACCGCGATGATCTGGCGCGGCCCGATGGTGCAGTCGGCGATCACGCAGATGATCGCCGAGGTCGCCTGGGGTCGCCTCGACGTGCTGCTGGTGGACATGCCCCCCGGCACGGGCGACGCGCAACTCGCCATCGCGCAGGGGGCGCCGCTGTCGGGTGCGGTGATCGTCTCCACGCCGCAGGATCTTGCGCTGATCGACGCGCGACGCGGCATTGCGATGTTCCGCAAGGTTGACGTCCCGATCCTCGGACTGATCGAGAACATGGCCCACTTCCTGTGCCATGTATGCGGCACCAGACACGATATCTTCGGCGAAGGCGGCGTCCGGGCCGAAGCGGCGCGTCTGGGCGCCGCCTATCTGGGCGCAGTGCCGCTGACCGCGGAGTTGCGCGCCGCGTCCGATCTTGGCCGCCCGGTGGCGGCCCTTGCGCCGGACGGGCCATTGGGACAAATATATCAGGAACTTGCAAGCGCCCTGTGGCGAAACCTGTCCGACAGAACGCCATAGGATGCGGCAAGGCCAAAGCAGCGCGCGCCCGACCAGAAGGGCGCCGAAGTCAGGAGGGTCGCCCGATGAAGTCGTTTCTCGCCGCCGTCGTCGCATGCGTGGCGCTGGCGGTCGCCGCGGCCTACCTGCTTGAGGATCGTTTCGGCATCTCCACGCCGGAAGCCTTCACGACCAGCGGCGCCCGCATCGACTCGCCCGGCGGCAATCTTTCGATGTTCTGACGCCGCCACGCTCGACGGGGCAGGGTGGCGCAAGGCGGGATACATGCCGTGTCTGCGGGCCTATGCAGACCGCGGCGGCGCCCTGTTCGATGAGGCCAGTAGGCCATGACAGGCCGCTGGCCCGTCTGCAACCGTCGGCGGCGAACGCCTCGGCTCCGCCAACCCGGGCGCCCAGGCGATCGCGGCGTGGCGCCCAGTTCCTGTCCTCGCAGGCGGCCGCCTCCACGCGCCCTCGCGCGAGCCCCGGGCGGGCCGTCGGGTCTTGTCGGGGTGGATGGCGGGGCGGGCCCGACGCCTTGTGCGGCGCGCTCCGC
>DAINOD010000003.1:93243-116731 GCA_036735545.1 Rubrimonas sp.
GTCTTGTCGGGGTGGATGGCGGGGCGGGCCCGACGCCTTGTGCGGCGCGCTCCGCGCATTGCCAGCGCGGGGTCCGCCCCCTACCGTGCCGATGTCGTCGGAGCGGGACGAAAGGGACCAGCGGCATGTGGTCGATGCGGCTTGAAGGCGCTGCGGCGGCTCTTTGCCTGGCGGTTTGGGGCGGCGTCGCGGCGGCGCCGGCGCAGGATCTGCGAGGTCATGGCGGCCCGGTCGGCGCGCTTGCGGCGCAGGGTGAGCGGGTGCTGTCGGGTTCGTTCGACACGCGCGCCATCCTGTGGGACGGCCCCAGCGCGACGGCGCTGCGCGTCACGCGCGTGCACGAGGGCCCCGTCACGGCGGTGGCCCTGCTGCCGGATGGCGGACTTGCGACGGGCGGACAGGACGGTCGCGTCGCGCTATGGGCTGCGGCCGGCGCGTCGCCTGCGCGGATCGAGTCCGCGCACGAGGCCCCGGTCGCCGCGCTCGCGCTGTCGCCCGACCTGAAGATGCTCGCGTCGGCGGGCTGGGACGGACGGATCAGCCTCACGCCGCTGGACGGAGGCGCGGTCGGGACGATCGCCGCGCACCAGGGCAAGACGACGGGCCTCGCCTGGCTGGCGGATGGCCGGCTCGCGAGCGTGGGCGACGATCTGCGCCTCAGGCTATGGACGGGCGAGCGGCTGGACGCGTCGGTGGATCTTCCCGCGCCGCCCACCGGCATGGCGACGGTGGGCGGGATGTCGGCGGTGATCTTCGCGGACGGCGCCTTGCGGCTCGTCGACGCCGCGCGCGGCGTGGTCGCCACAAGCCAGCTTTCGGCGCGCCCGCTGGTGGCCGTCGCCGCCGCGCCCGGACTGCTCGCGGCGGCGTCGGTCGAGGGGGTGGCGTATCTGCTCGATCCCCGCGACCTTTCGATCCGACATGTGCTGCATCCCGGCCAGGGGCCGGTATGGGCCTTGGCGCTGTCCGGGAGCGGGCTGCTGACCGGCGGCGCGGACGGGCTGATCCGGCGCTGGGACGTCGCCACCGGCGCTCCGCATGGCCGGGGCGGGTCGCCTGCGCCCACGACCCATGACGACGGCAGTCGCGGCGCGGCGGTCTGGCGCGCCTGCGCCGTCTGCCACGCGCTCACGCCCGACAGCGGCGGGCGCGCCGGTCCCACGTTGCATGGCGTGTTCGGCCGGCGCATCGGCGCTGTTGACGGCTATGACTACTCCGCCGCGCTGCGCCGCATGGACATCGTCTGGACGCCGGAGACAGTTTCCGCCCTTTTCGAGATCGGACCCGACGCCTACACGCCAGGCAGCCGCATGCCGGAACAGCGCATCGCCGATCCCGCCGACCGCGCGGCCCTGGTTGCGTTCCTCGCCCGCTTTTCCAAGTGACGCGGCCCTGCGCCGCTGCATCGACGTCCGAATGGCGCGGGTAAGTCAGGTGTGCAAAACGCCGTTTGTCCGGGGTTCCCCCTTGCCCGGGCGGAGTTGTCCGGTGACCGCGGTGACGAGGTGCGCCGAGGGTGAGCGACCAAGCACGGCGACCCCGATATGGAGGTCCGCGACCTGGCGGTAGAAGTCGCGCGCCATGAGGCGCCGACCAAGCAACCTGACGCAGCGCATGGTCGAAGTCGCGCGGTGGCGGCCGCCCGATCTTCGCCGGGTCGCGCGGCCGGGGCGGCGTGCGGTCGCGTCCCGCTCAGGCGGCGCTGCGCGTCGTCAGGGCGTCGTGGACCTCGCGCTCGCGATCCATGGTGTAGAGGGCGTAGATGTCGGTCAGTCGCTCGGCCTGCGCCGCGCCAGCGGTCGGCGCGATCCGCGCCGCGATCTCCCGCAGCCGGTCGGTCGTGGCGCGGACGCGCTCGAAGGCGCGGGCGCCATGGGCGATGGCGTCAAGAAGCTGGGAGGCCGCCGCGGCGGCCCCCTCGCGCAGGCGGGCCACTTCTTCCTGAGCCGCCTCGCTCTCCGAGAGGCCGCGCTCGCTGCTGTCGAAGGAGGCCTCCAGCGCCCGGCTCCGCGCCTCCAGCGCCTCGAAGCGCGCCTCGCCAAAGCCGAGCGAGAGCGCCGCCAGGTTGCGGCGACAGTCGTTGGCGCGTGCGCTGAAGACGTCGGCGCTCTCGCGCACCGCGGCCGACAGGGGCGTGAAGGCGGCGCGCGACGCGCCGCTGCGCGCTGTCAGCAGGATGGCGTTCATGGCCGAGATCGCGATGCCCTCCGCCGCCCTCCCGATGCCGAGAACCTCCGCCTCTACGTCGGAGATGCGGTTGCGGATCGCGTTCGCGGCGGCGGCGGCGCTGTCCAGCATGCCCCGCATGGCGCGGCCCGCCGCGGCGGTCTCCTCCATCGCCGTCCTGCGGGCGCGCAGGATCTCGTCCACCGCGCCCCCGTCCGCCCCATCGCCGGCTGCGGCGAAGCGCTCCAGAGCGCGTGCGCCGACGTCGCCGAGCCGGTTCAGCGTAGCGAAGGTGTCCGCGCACAGCGCGGCCGCATCGTCGCGCAGCGCGTCGAGCTGGGCCGCCGCGAGGGCCGCCAACGCGTTCTCGCGCCCGTCCCGGATGGCCAGCATATGCTCCACATGCTCGAGGCGCTGGGAAAAGCTGTCCGACGCCTGCATCGCCACGATGAGCGCGTTGGTCTCGCGCGCCGCCGCGACGGGGATGTCGGCCGCCGCGGTGGACAGTTCGGCGCGGGCGGCGGCCGAGCGCGCCGCCGCCTCGGCCGGGCGGCGGTCCGTCGCGAGCCGCGTCGCGGTGGCGTCGACGAGGGCCGCCGCGGCGGTGGTGGCGGCGAGCCAGGCGCGCTCGGCGCTCGCTGCGTCGTCGACGGCCCTCTCCAGCGCCTTGCCGTGGTCCGCCAGCGACGCGGCGCTCGCCCGGAGCCCCTCGACATAGGCTTCCAGCCCCGAGGCGCCCAGCGAGCCGCTCGTCACGCTCGTCATCGACGCGACGGCCGACAGCTGACGCGCCTCCGCGGCGATGGCGTCGGCGACGGCCCGCAGCGCCCGCAGCGCGGCCGTCGATCCGGCCTCGGCGTGCGTCCGCAAGGCGGCCTCGGCGGCGTCGCTAAGCGCGCTCAGCGCGGCCTGGATCTCCTGCGCGCCCGCCGCGTCGGTCCCGTCGGCGGCGAGCACGTCGGCGAGGCCGCGCAACTCCCGCCCGAGGCCGCCGACGCCGGCGGTGACGTCAGACAGCCGCTCCAGGGCCGCTGCGAAGGCGGCGACGCTGTCGACGCGGCACGCACGCACGAACTCGGGCGTCGACGCCATGGATTCGGCTCGCTCGGGATTCGACACGTCTGAGCACCCTCGCCAATCGTGTGGCCGACATCTCCGGCAAAGACCGTGAAGGTTCGGTGTATGCGGCGCGGCGGCGAGGGGCGTGCGGGCGCTCGGGTTACCGAACCTTAGGCATTGGCGTGACTGGTCTGGCGCCATGGCAGAAGACGGAGGGACGCAATGGGACGTGCGACGCCAGACACGGCGCACATCATCGACGCGGCGATCGAGGTCGCCGATGCGGTGGCCGCGCGCGACGCCCTTCTGGAGGTCGTCGCAAAGGCCGGACCTGCCGCGCGCGTGACGCTGGAGTTGAGCGGGCCCGCGCCGACCGCCGTAGCGCTGCAGTTGCTCGCCGCGGCGCGACGCAGCCTTGCGGCGCAGGACGGCTTGACCGGCGTCGGCGCGCGGGATCGCCGCGCCTGACCTCGCGCCCCCGTCCGCCGGGGTCGCCCGCGACGAGGGGCGCGACCCGCCGCGCGGCCGCCCCGACCCGCTCGTCGCCCGTGGGTCCTGCGATGGCGCGTCACTGTGCGCACGCTTTCGAGCCGAGCACAGACGTGGCCGTCAAATGACGACGAAAATTTGCCGAAAATGGGCAATTCATCAAGAAAAGCAACACTGCGAGAGGGGGCCAACATTAGGCGCTCATCAAGACATCTGCCGTTCTCTGCACTCGGACCGCCGTTCATGCCGGCATCGAAGCGAGCGACGCGGGCGCCAAAGGTGCGGTCGCACGTCGAATCCCGGGGGATGCCCGCATCGCCCCTTGGCAATTGCGGCGAGGCCGCTCTGGTCGTGTTTCGGAGGATGATCCCATGAGCCGCACGGTGCTCACCATCGACGACAGCAAGGCGATCCGGGACATGGTCGCCTTCACGCTGGAGCCGCAGGGATACCGCGTCGTAGGTGCGGAGAACGGCTCGGAGGGGCTGGCCAAGCTGAAGGCGGAGCGGCCGGCTCTGGTCATCACCGACCTGAACATGCCGGTGATGAACGGCCTCGACTTCATCCGCAACGCGCGCAAGGACCCCGCCGGCGCCGGCGTGCCGATCGTGATGCTCACCACCGAGTCGCGGCCCGAGCTGAAGGCGGAAGGCAAGGCCGCGGGCGCGACGGGCTGGATCAACAAGCCGTTCAACGCCGAGACGCTGGTGTCTGTCGCCAAGAAGCTGGCGGGCTGATCCCATGGAGGACGTGAACCCCGCCGTTGCGACCTTCGTTCTCGAGGCGCGCGACCTGCTCGAGGGGCTGGAGGCCCTGCTCCTCGACCTCGAGGCCGACGCCGGCGCCGAACAGGTCGACGCCGCGTTCCGCACGCTGCACACCATCAAGGGCTCCGGCGCCATGTTCGGCTTCGGCGTGCTGGCGCGGTTCACCCATCACTTCGAGGAGGCCTTCGACCGCGTTCGCGAGGGCCGGCTTTCGGTCGACCGCCGCCTCATCGATCTGTCGCTGAAGGCGCGCGACCACATGACCGCGCTGCTCGATTGCGGCGGCGACGGGCCCGCAGCGGCCGCTCTGGAGGCGTCGGAGGACGCCGCGGCGCTGCTGGACGCGCTCGCCGCGATCACGGGCGCGCCCGGGCCTGCGGCCTCCACGGCGGGCGCGGACGCGCCGCAGACCAGGGCGGCGACCGCGGGCGCGCTCCGGCGCTGGCGCATCCTGTTCCGGCCGGAGCCGCAGGCCCTGCGCAACGGGATGCGCCCCGATCTGCTGATCGCGGAACTGGCGGCGCTGGGCGCCGCCGAGATCGCCATCGACGACGCCGCCGTGCCGGCGCTGGAGGCGCTCGACCCTACCGAGAGCCATCTGGCCTGGGAGGTGACGCTGGTCACCGAACAGCCGCGCTCGGCCATCGAGGCGGTGTTCATCTTCGCCGACGACGCCGCGCTGGAGATCGCGGAGATCGACGCGCCGCAGAAGGTGCTCCCCGTCAGGGCCGAGCCGGCGGCCGGCGGCGTCGCGGCGCCCGCCGCGCCGCATCCGGCCGCCCCGGCGACGACCACGGCGCAGGCGGAGACCGCGCGAAAGGCCGAGGCGACCGGCGAGAGCGTGCGCGTGCCCGCCGTCAAGCTCGACGAGATCATGAACCAGCTCGGCGAGCTGGTGATCGCCCAGGCCCGCCTGACCCAGATCGCGGGCGCGCGCAACGACACGGAGCTCGAGTCGATCGTGGAGGAGGTCGAGCGCCTCGTCACCGGTCTGCGCGACGCCACGCTGTCGGTGCGCATGCTGCCCATCGAGGCGGTCTTCGGCAAGTTCCGCCGCGTCGTGCGGGACCTCTCGGTCGAACTGAAGAAGGACGTCGCGCTGATCACCGAGGGCGGCGAGACCGAGATCGACAAGAACGTCATCGACCGCCTGTCCGAGCCGCTGGTCCACATGATCCGAAACAGCATGGACCACGGCGTCGAGGACGCGGAGCGCCGCCGCGCCGCCGGCAAGCCGGCCCGCGGGACGGTGAAGCTGTCGGCCCGGCAGGAGGGCGGGGAAGTGCTCATCGCCATCGAGGACGACGGCGCCGGCCTCGACGCCGAGGCGATCCGCGCCAAGGCGATCGAGCGCGGCATCCTCGCCGCCGACGCCCAGCCGTCCACGGCAGAGCTGCACCAGCTCATCTTCGCGCCGGGCTTCTCCACGGCGAAGCAGCTCTCCTCGGTCTCGGGCCGCGGCGTGGGCATGGACGCGGTGCGCTCGACCGTCGACGCGCTGCGCGGGGCGGTCGAGGTGGCCTCGCATCCCGGCCGCGGCACGCGGGTGACGCTGCGGCTGCCGGTGACGCTCGCGATCATCGACGGGCTGCTGGTGCGGCTGGGCGACGCCGTCTTCGTCATTCCGCTGGCGGCCGTGGACGAATGCGTCGAGCTGGATGCGGCGGAGCGGCGGCGCGAGTCGGGCCGCACGATGCTGCAGATCCGCGAGCACCTGGTGCCGTTCCTCGATCTGGATGACGCCTTTGGCCGACCGCCGAGCGCCGAGCAGCGCCGCCGGGTCGTGATCGTCAAGGCGGACGGTCAGCGGCTGGGGCTCGTCGTGGACGACATCCTCGGCCAGAACCAGACCGTCATCAAGACGCTGAGCGTCTACCACCGCGAGGTTGAGGGATTCGCCGGCGCGACGATCCTCGGCGACGGGGGCGTGGCGCTGATCATCGACGTGGCGACGCTGACGCGCCGCGCGGGCGCCGAGCGCGCCGCGCGCCGGTCGGCCGCGTGAGGGGGGCCGCGATGACCGCGACGCAAGCCGCAGCGACCACGCCCGCGCCCGTCCGGGGCGCGCCCGCCTCGCCGGAGATGGTGCTGATCTTCCGCCTGTCGGGGGAGGCCTTCGCCATATCGGTCGCCTGGGTGCACGAGATCCTCGACCCGATCCCGATCACCCTCGTGCCCAACGCGCCGGCCAGCGCGCCGGGGCTCGTCAACGTCCGCGGCGCCATCGCGCCGCTGATCGACCTGCGCCAGCGCCTGCGGATGCCTCCCGCCGTCGCGGGCGCGCAGAGCCGGCTCATCGTGCTGGAGCTGCCGGTCGGCGGCGCCGCGACGCGCCTCGCCATCCTCGCCGACGCGGTGGAGGAGGTCATCGAGACCGACACGGCGGCGCTGCAGACCATCCCCGAACTCGGCGCGCGCTGGCCCGAGCACTTCGTGAAGGGCGTCGCCCGCCGCGGCGACGGCCTCGTCATCCTTCTGGACACCGAAACCCTGTTCGACCCCAAAGCCGCCGTCGCGGCTGGCTGACGGAAAGGAACCCGACCAATGCGATTCACGATCAAGGCCAAAGTTATCGGGGCCTTCGCGGTCATCCTGCTGCTGCTCGGCTTCAGTTCGTGGCAATCCGCCCGCAACCTTGGCGCGGTGAACGACAGTGTGGGCCGGCTCGTGGAGGTGGCGGCCGAGCAGATCAGGCTCGCAAGCCTCGTCAAGCAGGAAATGCTGATGCTCGACGTGCTGCAGCGCGACCTGATCCTGAGCGACGATCCCGCCGAAATGCGCAGCATCGTTGCGCGCATGGAAAGGGATCACACGCTGCTCCACACCTATCTCGAACAGTGGTCCGCCATCGCCTCCGACGAGGTGCGCGCGGAGATCCGGCAGATCGATCAGGACGTTTCACGCCTCGCCACGCTTCAGTCCGAGGCGGCAACCATCGCCCAGCAGAACTCCAACGCCCGAGCCCTCGAAGCGTCGAGCGGAAGGGTCGCGGACTCGGCCGGGGCCTTCAAGAGTGCGCTCGACGCTGTCGCCGCCAGCAGCCGCCGCGGCGACGCCGGCGAGTCGGAAAGCCTTTCCGCCACGATCTTCGAGCTCAAATACTATGTCGAGTTCATCCGCAAGGTCGAAAAGAACGCCGTTCTTGCGACGAGCGCCGAGCAGATCGCGATAGAGGCGGCGGAGTTCGAGGAACTCACGTTGTCGATCCGCAGCGGGCTCGACACGCTCGAAAGCCGGGCCGGTCCGCTCGCGCGGGCGGACATGGCCGCCGCACGCGCCCGCTACGCCGCCTTCGACGCGGACGTGCGGGCCGTATTCGCCATCGCAGGCGAACTCAGCGACGTGCGCGCGGCGGAGATGGCCAACGGTCCGATCCATGCGTTGGCGCAGAGCATCGAGGGCTGGCTGGAGACCCGCATCGCCTCCAGCGAGGCTTTCATGGAGGAGGAGGACGCGCGCGCAGAGCTCACCTACGCCGACGCTTCCCGCATGATGATCGTCCTCACGGCGATTTCGCTCGCCGTTGGCGTTGGGGCGGCGCTCTGGATCAGCCTCTCGATCAGCCGCGGCCTGTCCCGCGCCGTCGAGGTCGCCCGCGGCGTCGCCAAGGGCGACCTCTCGCAGGACGCAAAGCCGACCACGCGCGACGAGATCGGCGACCTGCTCGGCGCCATGGACGACATGAACAAGTCCATGCGCGAGATCACCGGGGTGGCCGAGAAGATCAGCCAGGGCGACCTGACGGTCACGACCAAGCGCCGCTCGGACGTAGACGGTCTCGGCATCGCGCTGGAGACCATGCTGGCGAAACTGCGCGAGGTCATCTCCAACGCCACCCAGTCCTCGAACGGCGTCGCGGAGGGCGCGCAGGCGATGTCGGCCACCGCGGAGCAGCTCAGCCAGGGCTCGACCGAGCAGGCCGCCGCCGCCGAGCAGGCGTCGTCCAGCATGGAGGAGATGTCGGCCAACATCCGCCAGTCCGCCGACAACGCCGCCCAGACCGAGAAGATCGCCACGCAGTCGGCCAAGGAGGCCGCCGACTCGGGCCGGGCGGTCAACGAGGCGGTGCAGGCGATGAAGACCATCGCCGAGAAGATCAACATCATCCAGGAGATCGCGCGCCAGACCGATCTTCTTGCCCTCAACGCCGCGGTCGAGGCCGCGCGCGCGGGCCAGCACGGCAAGGGTTTCGCCGTGGTCGCCTCCGAGGTGCGCAAGCTGGCCGAACGCAGCCAGCAGGCCGCCGGCGAGATCAGCGAGCTGTCGGGCAAGACCGTCGAGGTCAGCCAGAAGGCGGGCGAGATGCTGGCCGCGCTGGTGCCCTCCATCCAGCGCACCGCCGACCTCGTGCAGGAGATCAGCGCCGCGACCCGCGAGCAGAACACGGGCGCCGAGCAGATCAACGAGGCGATCCGCGAGCTTGACGCGGTGATCCAGCAGAACGCCTCGGCGTCGACGGAGGCCGCCAGCGTCTCCGAGCAACTCGCGGCGCAGTCCGAGCAGTTGCGCGGCGTGATCAGCTTCTTCCGCCTCGGCGAAGAGCAAAGCCACGCCGCGGCGCGGCCGACGGTGGTGCGCGCCCAACCCAAGGGCGCCGCGAAGCTGGTCTCCAGCGCCCGGGACCGGCGCGTCGCCGGCAAGCCCGCCCCGGTGATCACGCCGCGGGCCGCCGGACGCGGCAACGGCAAGAACAACGGCGTCGCGCTCGATCTCGGCGCCGAGGAGATGACCGACGCCGACTTCGAGCGCCACTGAACCCGGCGGGGGGCGCCGTCGCGCGCCCCCTTCTTCCCCGGAAGGAACGCCCATGACCGCAACCGAGACCATCGACGCGCCCGGCGCCGCGACCTGGGGCCTCGTCGCCGAGGCCGCCGCGGCCGAGCCGCGCACCTATGTCACCTTCGAACTCGCAGGCCAGGTTTTCGCCGTCGACGTTACCGACGTGCGCGAGATCCTCGACCTGCAGCCCATCGCGCGACTGCCCAACGCGCCGGGCGAGCTGCTCGGCATGATCGACGTGCGCGGCGAGGGTGTCGCCGTCATGGACCTGCCGGGCCGACTTGGCCTGTCGAGCGGGACCGGGGCCGAGGACGGGCGCATCGTCGTCTTCGAACTCGGCGCCGCGCGCACCCCTCTGGGCGTGATCGCCGACCGGGTCCTGAACGTGGTCGAGATCGCCGAGGCCGACGTCGAGCCGGCCCCCAGCGCGATGACGCGCTGGGACGCCCAGTCGATGAGCGGCGTCGCGCGTGTCGCCGGACGGCTGACGATGCTCCTCGCGCTGGACCGGCTGTTCGATGGCGACGCGCCGGGCCCGTTCGACTTCGACTGAGGCCCAGCGCGCATGGGCATGTCCTTCGACCCGGTGCAGCCGCCGCGTCTCAACCTCGCTCAGGCGCGCATTCTCGTGGACATCGCCAGACGGGCGTCAGGCGTCGCGGTGGCCGAAGAGAAGCTGGGCTTCGTCGAGTTGCGTGTCAGCCGGCGGCTGCGCGACCTCGATTGCCCCTGCTATGCCGCCTACATCGACTATCTGCAGGGCCCGGACTCCGCCGAGGAGACTCGGCGGCTGGTCGAGGCGCTGACCACCCACACCACCGCCTTCTTCCGCGAGAAGGGCCACTACGACTGGCTCGAGCGCGAGGGCCTGCCCGCCCTGGTCGCGCGCGGGGCAGGGCGCGAGCGGCCGCTGGTCATCTGGAGCGCGGCCTGCTCGCTCGGCTCGGAAATGTGGACCGCGGCCATCGTCGTCGAGCGCTACGCGCGGAACGTCCCCGGCGGCCTGCGCTGGGAGGTGGTGGGAACGGACGTCTCCCGCAGCATCCTGCGACGGGCGGCCCACGCCGTCTTCACCGAGGAGGAGACGGCGGGCATGCCGGACGACATGCGACGGGCCTACATGATGCGCGCGCGCGGCGGACGGCCGCTCTACCGCGTCGCCCCCGAACTGCGGGCGCGGGCCCGGCTTGCGTGGGCCAATCTCGTCCACCTCGACCGGGCGCTGGAGCTCTGCGCGGACGTGGCGTTCCTGCGCAACGTGCTGATCTATTTCGAGGCCGCCGACCAGCGCCGCGCCGTGGCCAATGTCCTCGAGCGGCTGCGACCCGGCGGCTATCTGCTGACCGGCCATTCCGAGAGCCTCGCCGAGCCCCCGGCGGGCCTGCGCGCGCTCGGGGCGTCGATCTACCGGAAGGACTGAGCGATGAACGCGCCGACCAAGCCCCGCCGCCGCTGGAAGGTGCTGATCGTCGATGACAGCGCCGTCGTGCGCCAGACCATGGCGGACCTGATCTCGTCCGACCCTGAACTCGAGGTGATGGCGACCGCGGGCGACCCCTTCGTCGCGGCCGAGCGCATCCGCAGGGAGAAGCCCGACGTCATCACGCTCGACGTCGAGATGCCGCGGATGGACGGCGTCACGTTCCTGCGCCGGCTGATGGCGCAACACCCGATCCCGGTCGTCATGTGCTCCTCGCTGGTGGGTGCGAACACCGAGACGCTGTCGCAGGCGATGGCGGCGGGGGCGGTCGACATCATCTGCAAGCCCCAGATGGGCGTGAAGGGCTTTCTGGAGGAGAGCCGCACGCTTGTCTGCGACGCGGTGAAGGCCGCCGCGCAGGCGAAGCTGTCGCGCATGCGCCACACGCGCCCGGAAGCCAAGCTGACGGCCGACGCCATCCTGCCGCCGTGCAGCCCCAACGCGATGGCGCGCACGACCGAAACCGTCGTGGCGGTCGGCGCCTCGACCGGCGGCACGGAGGCGCTCCGGGTCTTCCTGGAGTCGTTCCCGCCGGACTGCCCGCCCATCGTCGTCGTCCAGCACATGCCGGAGAACTTCACGGCGGCCTTCGCGCGCCGTCTCGACGGCCTGTGCGCGATCACGGTGCGCGAGGCGCGCAACGGCGACCGGATGCTGCGCGGTCACGCCCTGATCGCGCCCGGCGCGCGGCACACCCTGATCCGGCGGAGCGGAGCCTCGTATTCGGTGGAGGTCACGGACGGGCCGCTCGTCTCGCGCCACCGCCCGTCGGTGGACGTCCTGTTCCGTTCGGTCGCCAAATACGCCGGCCGCAACGCGGTGGGGGTGATCATGACCGGCATGGGCGACGACGGCGCGCGCGGGCTGAAGGAGATGCGCGACGCCGGGGCCCGCACCCTCGGCCAGGACGAGGCGACGAGCGTGGTCTACGGCATGCCCAAGGAGGCCTACAAGCTCGGCGGCGTCGAGGAGCAGTTGCCGCTGGAGCGTCTCGCGGCCGCGGTCCGGCGGCTCTGCCTCGACCGCTGAGCGGATGGCCGGCGGGCGCAGCCGCCAGAAGCCGGTCGCGATCGACGCCGGGCGGGAGCGCGTCGCAGACCGTCAGGGCGGGAAGCTTCCGCGCGTGCGGTTGGCGAAGGCGACAAGGCTCAGCATCACCGGAACCTCCACCAGCACCCCCACCACGGTGGCCAGCGCCGCGCCGGAGTGCAGGCCGAAAAGCCCGATGGCCGCCGCGACGGCGAGTTCGAAGAAGTTCGATGTGCCGATCAGCGCGCAGGGAGCCGCGATGTTGTGCGGCAACCGCCACGCCCAGGCGGCCGCATAGCCGAGCGCGAAAATGCCGTAGGACTGGATGATGATCGGCGTCGCGAGCAGCGCGATCAGCAGCGGCTGCGCAAGGATCACCGGTCCCTGGAAGCCGAAGAGCAGCACGACCGTCAGCAGCAATCCCATCACCGACGCCGGCTTGATGCGCGCCGTGAACCCGGTCACCGCCGCAAGGCCGCCGCGCGCGATCAGCGCCTGTCTCGTCAGCGCCCCCGCGACGAGGGGGATCACGATGTAGAGGACGACCGACAGGATCAGCGTCGCCCACGGCACGGCGATGTCGGTGACGCCCAGCAGGAACGCCACGATCGGCGCGAAGGCCACGACCATGATCAGGTCGTTCACCGAGACCTGCACCAGGGTGTAGTTCGGATCGCCCTTCGTCAGTTGCGACCAGACGAAGACCATCGCCGTGCACGGGGCGGCTCCCAGCAGGATCAGCCCCGCGATGTACTCCGGGGCCCGCGCGGGATCGATCAGTCCGGCGAAGACGTGGTTGAAGAACAGCACCGCCAGTGCGGCCATGGTGAAGGGCTTGACCAGCCAGTTGACCACCACGGTGATGATCAGACCCTTCGGCCGCCGCCCCACCGCCTTCAGCGAGCCGAAGTCGATGGCGATCATCATGGGATAGACCATCGCCCAGATCAGCACGGCGACCACGAGGTTGACCGAGGCGTACTCGACGGCGGCCAGCGCCGCGAAGGCCCAAGGCGCCACCGCGCCGAGCGCCAGCCCTGAGAGGATGCACAAAGCGACCCAGAGGGTCAGCCAGCGTTCGAAAAGGCTCATGCGCGTTCCTTGTCGGCGGGCAGACCACACGCTTCGCCCACGGCCGTCGCGAGGACCCTCGCCTCCGCTGCGAGGCTCGCCGGGTCGATCGCGCGGCGGACGCGCGGCCCGGCGTGGCGCGCGGGAGCCGCAGGATACGCCATCGCCGGGGTTGCGCGAGCGCCTTTCCGCGCCCGCAGGCGTTTCGACGCCCCGCTCCCGTCAAGCGGAACCCAGCCCGAGCCCCCCGGCCCCGAGCCTTGAGCAATCCGGCCAGTCTGCGCAGTCCGGCGAGGCCAATCGCCGGATGGCGCGCTGCAATCGATGCGCTCGTTCCTCTTTGGCGTTTCAACCCCCGGGCCATTCCCGCGGAGGCTCCATGGTCGTGGGCCCTAGTGAGAAGGCGCCAAGAACCGACGGGGACCGCACCGCTTCGGCTTCGGCGACATCTTCCGGCCCGAGCGCGTCGCAGCTCGGGACGCCCATCAAGCGCAACGTCGCAGTCAGTTCGTCGCGCAACAGCGCGAGCGCCTCGACGACGGCGTCGGCGGCGGCGGCGAGCGCCAGCACCTTTCCCAGCGCCACCGCGTCGGCCCCGAGCGCCAGCGCCTTCGCCACGTCGGTTCCGCGGCACACGCCGCCGTCGAGGATGATCGGAACGCGCCCCGCCACGACCGGCGAGACGCGCCGCAGGCTGTCGAGGCTCGCCTCTGCGTGGTCGAGCTGCCGGCCGCCATGGTTCGACACCCAGATCGCGTCTACGCCGAGCTCGATGAGCCACGCGGCGTCCTCCGGCCTCGTCACCCCCTTGGCGATCAGAGGTTTGCGCCAATGCGCACGCAGCCTCGCCATGAGGTCGCGATCCAGCCGGGGCTGGATCGCCCGGCCCGGCAGGGCGACGCCCGCGGCGGGGCTGTAGCCGGTCGACATGTCGCGCTCGCGACGGCCGTAGATGGGCGTGTCGAGCGTCATGACGAGCCCATCGAATGCCTCCGCGCCGGCTTCGTGCAACAACGTCGCCGCGTCAACCGGCGCTTCGCCGAGGACGTACAGCTGGAGCCAGAGCGGTCCGGCGCAGCGCTCGCGCAGCGCTGCGGGCGGCGGCTCGGCGACCGAGCTTACGCAGGCCAGACCGCCGAAGGCCGCGGCCCCGTCCACGAGCGCGGCCGTCGCACGCGGGCCGAAGGCGCGGCCCGTGCCCATTGGCGCCACGATCAGCGGCGCCGGCAGTCCCAGACCGAGCAGACGCATGGCGCAGGGGTCGTCAGCCAGCGGAGCCAGCGCGCGCGGGCGCAAGGCCAGCCGGTCGAAGGCGGCGCGGTTGCGCAGCAGCGTCGTCTCGGTCTCCGCCCCGCCGAGAATGAAGTCGCGTTTCTGAGGCGTCAGCGCCTCGAGACCCGCGCGCACAACGTGGCCGAGCGTCGGAAACGCTCCCGCGGCCGTCATCGTCGCAGCAGAGCCGGCAGCCACGACACGAGTTCCGGAAAGACGGCGAGGAGCAGGAGGAGGGCCAACTCGATCAGGATGAACGGCATCACTGAAAGGTAGACCATCCGCATCGTCGTCTCGCGCGGGGCGACGGCTTTCATGACGAACAGCAGGACGCCGAAGGGTGGCGTGGTCTGCCCGATCTCCAGCGCGAGCAGGATCAGCACGCCGAACCAGATGAGCTCGAAGCCTGCGCCCTGCGCCAGTGGCATGAAGAAGGGCAGGCAGATCAGCATGATGCTGAGCGGGTCCATGAAGCAGCCCAGAACCAGCACCACGCCCAGCATTGCGGCCAGCAGCACCGGCGGCGAGGGGTCCAGCTCTGCGATGGTCCGTAGCAGGCCCTGTGTCGCCCCGGAGAAGGCCAGCACCTGCGAGAAGGTCAGCGACGCGCCGAGTATGAAGAGCAGCATGACCGCGATCCGGCCGGATTCGACGATCGCCACATGAAACGCCGCGAAGGTGAGCTTGCGATAGGCCGCCGCCAGCGTCACGGCGCCCACGGCGCCCAGCGCGGCGGATTCCGAGGCCGTCGCGAAGCCGCCGAGGATGCTGCCGACCACCACCACCAGCAGCGACATGAGCGGCAGCACGTCGACGAGAAATGGCCTCACCCGCTCCCAGAACGTGTAGTCCGGCACAGGATAGCTCGGGGCCAACGCAGGGTTCATCCGGCAGCGGATCAGCACATAGGAGAAATGCGCGACCGCCATCATCACGCCCGGCACGATGCCGGCGATCAGCAGACCTGCGATGGAAATGCCGGAAAGGCTCCCCAGAATGATCGCGAGGCCCGAAGGCGGGATGAGCATGGCGATCCCGCCCGCGCCGAGGATCGGCCCCATGCTCATAGACCAGTGATAGCCGCGCCGCTGCATCTCGGGCATCAGCGTGGAGCCGAGCATGGCGGTGTTCGCCATGGTCGAGCCTGACAGCGCGGAAAATGTCGTGCCCGCCGTGATCGCGACCAGCGACAACCGACCCGGCACACGGGCGAAAAGCCGCTCGACCGCGTCGATGGCCTGCTTGGCGAGCCCGGTGTGGAACATCACCTCGCCCATCAGGAGAAAGAGCGCGACGGGCGCCAGGGCGAAGGTTCCCACCGCCTCCCACACGTTGCGCCCGGTCTGGATCAGACCGGCCTCGCCGCCGAAGAAGATCCACGCGCCGACGAGGTTCGCGCCGAAGAAGGCGAAGGCTACCGGCACGCCGATCAACATGAGGCCAACCGACATGCCGATCAGCAGGATGAGAGACTCGTACCACTCGAAAGGGCTCACCGCTCACCTTCCCGCGCCGCGGCGGCGACGCGCGACACCTCGTCTCCCGCCTCGCGCGGCGTGAGGAGTTGCCGGAGCGCTTCGAGGCAGAGCAGCGCGAAGCCGAACAGCGTCAGCGCGATCGGCAACCACTCGGGAACGGTGAGGAAGCGGCGGATCGTCGAGCCGTCGCCGTGGGCCAGCAGCGCCGCCTTCGCGGTCGCATAGGTCATGCCAAGCACAACGGCCAGCACGACCAGTCGCGCGACGGTCTCAACGATCAGCCGCCCCAGCGGCGGCAGGACGACGACGAGGATCTCGACCCGGATGTGGCGCTGCGCGCGGAACACCGCGGTCGTGCCGGCGAAGGTCATCAGCACGAGTCCGTATTCGACGCTCTCCAGCACGCCGCGGATCGCCCCGAAGCCGAGATTGCGGCTGAACACCTCGGCGCAGATCGCGATGGCTATCAGGGCGACCATATAGCCGGAGACGACGCCGCAGGCGGCGAGGAACCAGTCGTACCAACGCAGGATGATGGCCATTGAGGCGTCCAGGCGAGGCGCGACGGCCCAGGAGCCGGCGCAGGGTGGAGGTGCAGTCCCGGGCGGATCAGGAGCGCGGCGACGGGTCGAGGAAGGTGCGCATCTTCGGACCCTCCTCGGGCGATGTTTCCTCGACGGTCGCCCAGAGCTTCTCGCTCGCCACCGCGCGCAGGCGCTCGGCCTCCTCGTCGGAGAGCGTGACCGTGACGAGCCCGAGTTCCTCGAGTTCTGCCGCCATGGCGTCGTTGGTCTCCTCGAAGCCGTCGTTGAACTCGGTCTCCAGCCTGATGATCGCGCGCTCGAGGATGGCGCGCTGGTCGTCGGTCATGCGCTCCCAAAGGTTCTTGTTGACGAGCACCATCATGACCGGGTTGTAGAACCCGGGATCGACACGGTGCGTCAGCACCTCATGCAGGCCGAGCGGCTTGATGACGTTGGCCGGCAGCGTGGCGCCGTTGAGAACGCCGCTCTGGACGCTGGTGTAGACCTGGTTCAGCTCCACCTCGATGCCGTCGATGCCGAGTTCGTCGTAGATCGCGCGCAGCGACGCGGTGTTGCGCAGGCGAACCGACTTCAGGTCTTCGAGCGACGCGATCGGCCGGTTGGACCAGAAGTGGAAGCGCGCGCCGGACCCGAACTGACCGAGGAAATGGCTGTTGGCGTCGCGCGCGATCACCTCGCGAAGGAAATCGTAGCCGCCGTTCTGGCGCTGCTCGGCGAAGCTGTTGGTCTGCCCGTTCAGCCCTTCCGAGATCCGGATGAGGTTGTTGCACAGGGCCGGACCCACCGCGATGATGTCGAGGATGCCGCTGCGGATGGCGTTGCACCACTGGTTGCGCTGGATGGACTCCGGCCCGACGTAGGAGCCGATGCCGAGATGTTCGCCGCCGGTCTCGTTCACCTCGTCGATGAACTGCTTGAAGGCGGTGACGTAGGGCGAGGGCTGGTTGCCCATGAAGAAGCCCGAGCGCAGTTGCAGCGCCTGGGCGTGGGCCGATGCGGCGCCGAGCGCCAGCGCCGCCGCCAGCGCGGTCAGCCGGAAACCTTTCATGATGGTCATGGTCGCCTCTCCTGTTGGGGTGGTCTTGTTTTGCTTCAGTCCATGCCTTCGTCGCCAAGGCTCTCGCCGACCACGCGCCACGACTGCGGCGTGAGCGTCATCGCCCGGGCTCCGGGGCGATCTGCGCCGTGCTGACTTCGCTCTCGTAGGCGGATGCGATATGGACGTCGATCACGGCGACCCCGCCGGCGGCGACCGCGCGCAGCCCTTCGCGGACGGCGTCCAGCAGCGCCGGATAGTCGGCCACCGGCCCGATCCCGAGCGCGCCCTGGCCCCGCGCAAGCATGGCGCAGTCCGGCGCCGGGTCCTCGATGCGCTGCCCGATCCAGCGGTTCTCGACAGGCCGGCCGCGCCGGGCCGCGACCTTGTGCTGGTGCATCTCGTCGTTGAAGTAGGAGCGGTTGTTGGCGACCAGCACCAGAAGCGGGATGCGATACTTGACCGCCGTCCACAGCGCCGTGACGCCCATCAGGTAGTCGCCGTCTCCCATCACCGCGACGGGCGGGCGGCCGTGATCCATCAGCGCCAGCGCCGCGCCCACAGCCATGCCGGGGCCGGAGCCCACGCCGCCCCCGCCGTCGAAGCCGGTGTAGTCCAGCGGCCCCTCGAAGCGCGTCGCGGCCGCGGGCCAGCCGAGCGGCACGCGCACCAGCGAGGCTCGCGCGTCGGCCCATCCGCCGGTCTCCGCCTCGCTCAGTGCCGCGGCGATGGCCGACAGCGTCAGTTCCGCCCCGGGCTCGGGCGCCGCAACGGGTTCGGGCGCCCGGGCGGGGTAGGACCGCGCCGCCTCGGCCGGCCCCAGCGCGGCGAGGATGGCCTGGACCGCCGCGTCGGGATCGGCCATCAGCCGCAGATCGGCCGCAGGCAGGATCTGGTAGTCGGCGCTCCATCCGCGGTGCACATGAGCGTCGAGCGAAACGTTGATCACCTTCGCCGGCGCGTCCACGACGCCGAACGCGCTCGCCATCGCCCCGCCGAGGTCGACCCAGTCGAAGGCGCACACCACGTCCGCCTCGCGCAGGAGCGCCAGCGCCGCCGCGCTGGGGACGAACCCGCAGCCGACAGGGTGCAGCGGGTGGGCGGTGGGAAACACCGCGCCCAGCTTCAGATCCGTCAGGACCCGCGCCCCCAGGCGCTCCGCGAGGGCCACCCGCGCATCCCAGTCGGCCTGCGCGCGCGAGCCGCGGCCGAAAAGCAGGACCGGCCGCTCGGCCGACGCGAGCAGCCGCGCAGCCTCCGCCGCCGCGCCGGCCGCGGGACCTGGCCGCGGCCCGGCGGCGAAGCGCGCAGCGTCGGGGATGCGCGGCGCGCGGTCCAGCGCCTGCTCCTGCCATGTGACGTCGAGGCAGACGAAGGTCGGACCACAGGGCTGGGTCGTGGCGATCTGCCAGGCGCGCAGGACGGATTCCACCGCCGCCTGCGGCGATCCGGGCTGGTCGTCCCACTTGGTGAAATCGCGCACGAGCGCGCCCTGATCCTGGGAGGTGTGTATCCACTCGATCCAGGGCCGACGCAGCGCCGCGTCCACCGCGCCGTTGGCGCCGAGGATCAGCATCGGCGCGCGGTCGCACCAGGCGTTGAACACGCCCATCGACCCGTTCATCAGCCCGACGTTGCTGTGAAGCGCCGCAGCCATCGGGCGGTCGGCGACCTTGGCGTAGCCGTGGGCGATGGCCGGCGCGTGCATCTCGTGCAGCACCAGCAGCATCTGCGGCGTCTCGTTGCCCAGGTGATTGACGAGGCTGTCGTGCAGGCCGCGGAAGCTCGCGCCGGGGTTCAGAGCGATGTATGGCACGTTGAGCGCCCGCAGCGCCTCGGCGACCGCGTCGCTGCCGAAGGCCATGGGCCCGTTGGTCAGACCGGCCGGCGTCTCCGCCAGCGGTCTCGAGGGCGCGCGATCGAGCAACGACGCCTCCTTTAAGCTTGAACTATTTAAATGTGTCAGCCAGGCGACGGCCTGTCCACCGGAAATCCGCCCTCCGACGGACCGGTTCCCCAACCCACCGGCGCGCGGCGGGCGGCGAAGGTCATGCCGCGCTGCGCCCAGCGGGTCCGGGCGAGCCCGGGCAGGAGCCGCGACCACAGCGGCTCCGGCCAGCGCTGCGCCGCGGTGAAGCGGTCGGACCATAGCTGCGCGTGTTCCACGACCGGACGCTCGCTGCGCTCCCAGTCCTCGAGGCCGCGGGCGAGGTCGGTCGCGCCGTCGGCGAACACGGCCAGCGCGAGGGCGGTCGCCATCGCGCAGTTGCCGCCCTGAGCGAGGTTGGGCGCCATCGCATGCGCCGCGTCGCCGACCACCGCGACCCGTCCCGCCGACCAGCGCTTCAGCCGCACCACGCGGAACGACGCCCACCGCGCCTCGGACCAGTCGGCGTCGAGGCAGGCGCGCCGGACGACGTCCGCGCATGCGGGAAAGGCGCGCGACCACACGTCGGGGTCGGGCGGCGAGGTGCGCGCGGCGCTGTCCAACGCCGGACAGGTGAAGGTCACATAGGCGCGGGTCTCGTCGACGACGCGGTGCAGGAAGCGCCGGCGACCCGACCAGAACTCAAAGCCGGTCGCGCCGTCGTCGCGGGGCCCCAGCGCGCCCGGCCGCCGCGGAGCGAGCGCGCGCAGCGCGGTCTCACCCGTCTCGACCCGACGCGCCAGCAAGCCCAGACCGTCGCGCAGCCGCGAAGCGACGCCGTCCGCTGCGACGACGAGGTCCGCGCAGACCGCGCCCCCGTCCGTCAGCCTGAGCCGCCCCTCGGGATCGGCGGACTCGACGGATGCGCCGAGCCGCACCTCCGCGCCCAGTCGCGCCGCCTCCTCGGCGAGCAGGCCGACGAGGTGCGGGCGGGGGATGCGCGACACCCGGCCGCCCTCGTCGAAGCGCATCAGCAGCCGGCCGCTGCGGTCCAGCACGACGCGGTCGGGCATCGGGGCCGCCCGCGCCAGCGCCGGTTCGAGCAAATCCAGCGCCTCGAGCGTGCGAAGGCCGTTCTCGTGGAAGGCGATCGAATAGCCCTCGCTCCGCACGGAGCGCGCACGCTCGAAGACCTGCACCCGCCAACCGCGCCGGGCCAGCGCCACGGCCACGGTCAGGCCTGCGTAGCCCGCGCCGGCGATGGCGACGCTGCGGCTCACCGGGGGGCCGCGGGGGTGGGGCGGCCGCCGAAGCGCTCCCAGACCACCCTGCCGCCCTCGACGACGGGCGCGCCGTCCAGCGTGACGGTGCAGCCGCGCATCGGCCAGTCGAAGTGGCACCGGCTGAAGCGGCCGGCGTGCTCGTTCGCCCCGGTCGAGAACAGGAAATTGCCGGCGAAGGCGCGCAGCTCCGTCCCGTTGACGTCGCGGCGGTCGTAGAAGGTCAGCGCGTCCCACCGCGCCCGCGGGTTCATTCCCCAGCCGACATGGGAGACGGCGAAGGCGTCCGGCTCGTCCCAGGCCGCGAGGTGGTCGCGCAGCATGTCCGCATCCAGCCCCTCGCCGTCGATCGCGGTCACCCGGTCGTCGCGCACGGCGAGCCGCACCGGCTCGCGCAGGTGGCGCTTGAACGTCAGGTTGGCGTCGCCGGGAGCGAGCACGACGCAGCCCTCGACCGAACCCGGTCGCGGGAAGCACAGGCAGAGGCCCGCCGGCCAGTAGGTGATCGTCCCCGGTTCGGCCGAGACGCCGGCCGAGCCGCGCGCGGGGGCGTCGGTCAGATCGATGCGCAGGTCGGTCCCGTGCGGCGAGGTCACGCGCATCTCGCGCGCCGCGCGCAAGAGGGCCACGCCGCTGGCGATGGGGTCGACGAGGGCGGGGTCGGGCTCCAGCCGCTCCAGAACCTCGGGGTGCTCGTCGCTGACCATCACGATGCGCGCGCCCCGCGCCAGCACCGCGGCGCGCTCGGCGGCGTGCAGCAGCCCCTCCACGGTGCAGTCCACGACCAGCGAGCACGCCGCGAGGGCGTCCACCGCCGGGGCCAGCCCGCCGACCGCGAGGGTCGTTCCCGTGGAGCGCAGGGGGATCGGGCCGGCCAGCGGGGGCGAGGGCAGGACGAGGTGAAAGAGCCGCGCGCCGCAGCGCGCCAGTCCGTGTTCGGCCAGCGCGACCAGGATCGGTCGGGACTGGCTTTCCGACAGGATCGCGCAGACGTCGCCGGCCCGCACGCCGTTGTGGCGAAAGACCCGCGCGAAGCAGTCGATCCACTTCGGCTCCAGCCGCTCCTGCAGCATGGCCGGCCCTCAGCCGCGCCGGGCGGCGCGCGCCGCCTCGATGACCCGCCACAGCCGTTCGGGCGTCGCGGGCATGTCGAAGCGCGCCACGCCCAGCGGCGCCAGCGCGTCGAGGATCGCCGACAGGCCGGCCGGCAGCGCGCCCACCGTGCCGGCCTCGCCGGCGCCCTTGGCCCCGAGCGGGTTCTTGCGCGTGGGCCGGGGGTTGTGGGCGATCGCCACTTCCGGCAGGTCTGCGGCGCGCGGCAGGGCGTAGTCCATCAGGCTCGCGGTCAACGGCTGGCCGGTGTCGGGGTCGAAGACCACGCGCTCCGCCATCACCTGCGCCAGTCCCTGCGCCACGCCGCCGTGGATCTGGCCCTCGACGATCATCGGGTTGACCGCGACGCCCACGTCGTCGGCGACCGCGTAGCGCAGGACGGCCATCGCGCCGGTCTCGGGGTCGATCTCGACCTCGCAGACATGCGCGCCGTTGGGGAAGGTCGGGCCCTGGTCTGCGGCCATGCGCGCCGAGGCTTCAAGGGGCGCGCCGGCGGCCTGCGCGGCCGCGGCGAGCGCGGCCCAGCCCACCGCGCGGTCGGTTCCGACGATCCGCGCCATGCCCCCCTCCAGCGCGACGTCGCGGGGATCGACCTCCAGCACCGCCGCCGCGGTCTCGCGCGCCCGCGCGGCGACCGCCTCGGCCGCCCGCAGCGCCGCCGAGCCCGCCAGCGCGGCGGTGCGCGAGCCGAAGGTGCCGACTCCCCGCGGGCCCGCGTCGGTGTCGCCCTGCGCCACACGCACCGCCGCGCCGTCGATCCCCAGCGCCTCGGCGACCACCTGCGCCAGCATGGTCTCGTGCCCCTGGCCGTGGTTGACCGATCCGGTCAGCACCGTCGCCCCGCCGTCCGGCTCGATGCGCAGGTCGACGCCTTCGTCCAGCGCGCCGGCGGAGGATTCGATGGCGTTGGCGAAGCCGAGCCCGCGCAGCCGCCCGCGCATCGCCGCTTCGGCGCGTCGCGCCTCGAAGCCGTCGGCGTCCGCGAGCCGCAGCGCCATCGCCATGCCGGCCGGAAAGTCGCCGCTGTCGTAGGTGAAGGTCAGCCCCGTGCGAAAGGGCATCTCGTCGGGCCCGATCATGTTGCGCCGTCGCAGCTCGAAGCGGTCGAGACCCAGATCGCGCGCCGCCCGGTCGATCGCCAGCTCGATGCAGGCGATGGCCTCCGGCCGGCCGGCGCCGCGGTAGGGCGCGATGGGCGGGGCGTTGGTGTAGACCGCGCGCACTTCGGCGTGGATCGCGGGCGTGCGGTAGACCCCGGCGACGCCGCCGATGTTGCCGAAGGTCGGTATCGGCCCGAAGAGCGACAGGTGCGCGCCCAGCGCCGCCAGCGAGCGGACCCGCAGGCCGGTGAAGCGCCCCGCCTCGTCGAGCGCCAGCGCGGCGGTCATGGTCAGGTCGCGCCCCTGATCGTCGCCCACCAGATGCGCCGAGCGCCCGCCGGTCCAGCGCACCGGGCGGCCGAGCCGGCGCGCGGCCCACAGCGCCAGCACGATCTCGGGAAAGATCGCCGACCGGAGACCGAAGGCGCCGCCCATGTCGGGCGTGATCACCCGCACCCCCGCCGCGCCGCAGCCGAACACCGCATCGCCCAGCGTCTGGCGCAGTATGTGCGGGTTCTGCGAGCCGCAGGTGAGCACGTAGCGCCCGCCCTCGAAAGCGCCGAGCGCGGTGCGCGCCTCCATCGGGCACATGGCGAGGCGCGTGAAGGGGATCTCCACGGTGGCGACATGCGCGGCGGCGGCGAAGGCCGCCTCCACCGCCGCCGCGTCGCCGGCCTCGAAGACGTAGGCCGTGTTGTCCTCGGCCTGCGCCCACACGCGCGGCGCATCCGCGGCGGCGGCGGCGGTCGGGGTCTGGACGAACGGCAGATCCTCGAGGTCCAGTTCGACCAACTCCAGCGCGTCGAGCGCGGCGGCGCGGGTCTCCGCGACCACCGCGACGACGGGCTCGCCGACATGGCGGATCGCGCCGCGGGCCAGCGCCGGCCGCCCCGGCGCGAAGGCCGGCGCGCCGCCGGGACGCGCCAGGGGGGCCATCCGCAAGGCGAGGCACGGCGC
>DAINOD010000004.1:0-38905 GCA_036735545.1 Rubrimonas sp.
CCCGGCAGCAAGACCATCCCGGACGCGCGCGCATCGGACGACGGGGCCGGCGGCGGCGGAGCGCAGACTTCAGCGAGTGCGTCGCCAGCCGAGAGGACCAACAGGATCAACGTCGTCAGCCGCATCGTGGCGAGCCTCCCGGTCCGGTCAGAATTCGATGTCGAGCGCGACGAACGGTCCGGACATCGTCATCTCCAGCACCAGTCGATCGTCGTCGAAGTCGAGGGACAGATGACGCCAGCCGGCGGCGACCGTGAACCTTTCGTCGATCCGCCACGCGGCGCGGCCGACAGCCTCCCATTGCAGGTCCGACCCGACGCCGAAACCGCCGATGGCGCCCAGCGCCTCGACGGACAGGCGCGGGCCGACCGCATAGCGCGCCCGCGCGCCGATCAGCGGATCGACCCATGTCCGCCGGACGCTCGCGGCGGGCAGCGCGTCGAAATCCACCTTCGCCTCCAGCGACCAGACCCGGGCGCCGCCGAGCGCCTCGATGCGCAGGCCGTCGGCGTCGTGGACCGTCACCGCGGCGGTCAGCGCCGCCATGACGCCGTCGAGGTCGAGATCGGCCGAGACACGGCCGCCCGGTCCGGTCGCGCGCTCGCCGAGGTTGAGGTAGTTGACCTCGCCGAGCAGGGCGAAGCCGCCCCGTCGCGCCTCGCCGGTGACCAGCGCCGCCCCTTCGAGCACGTCCAGCACCGAGGTAGAGGCCGAGGCGGTCTGGCCGCGGCCGACCGCCGCCTCGGTGTCGAGCGCCGGCGCCCAGAGATAGGGGGTCAGCCTGAAGCTCCACGCCTCCTGCGCCACCGCCGCCGGGGCGGCGAGCGCGAACACGACTGTCGCGGCGCGCTTCATTCCGGCCATACCCGCGCCCAGTCCTGCGCCATGTCGACCACGGTCCAGCCGCGCGCCTGCGCCTCGTCGAGCGCGGCGTCGAGCCTGCCGATCTGACTGTCGCGGCCATAGGCCCATTCGCGGGCGGCGTCGGTGTGATGGACGAAGAGCGCGAAACGCGGCCCGTGGCCCGCCGCCGCCCATTGCGCCATGGCGAGGTCGCCGTCGGAGTTGCCGGCCACGAAGACGGGCCGCCTGCCGATATGGCGGGCGATGCCGACCGGCTTGCCGCCCTTGTCGTCGAGGAAGAACAGCCCGCCCGTCTTGACCACGCTGGGCACGCCGCCGACGGCCTCGAAGGCGAGGCCGCCCTGGGAGCCGACCACGTTCTGCGGCGGAACGCCGTAGGCGTCCTCGGCGAAGGCGCGGACGAAGTCGATGCCGCCGCCCGAGACGATGAAGGTCTGAAAGCCGTTGGCGCGCAGATGCGCCAGCAGCTCGACCATCGGCTGATAGGTCATCCGGTCATACCGGCGGCCAGTCTCGGGGTGGCGCGCGGTCTCGAACCAGTCGGCGGCCGTCTCGATGAACGCCTCGACCGTCATGCCGGCATGGGTGGCGTTGACGACTTCCAGCAGCGCCGCCTCGCCGCCCGCCATCACGCCCGCGAGGTCGCCCGCCGCGGCGGCGGCAAGGGCGGGGGTGGCGGCCCAGCGCGGCTCGGCGGCGGCGCGCACGGCTGCCCGATCCATGGCGAACATCAGCTGGAAATAGACCGGCTGCTCGGCCCAGAGCGTGCCGTCATTGTCGAACACCGCGATCCGCTCGGCCGCGGGCACGAAGCCCGCCGAGGCCGGGTCGGCGGCGGCGGCGACGAAGTCGAGGATCGCCGTCCGCGCCGCGCCCTCGCGCCATGACGGCAGCGGGTCGGCGGCGAAGGCCGCCAGCGGCGCCATCAGCGCGAGGGCGCAGGCGAGGGATTTCATGGCGGGGTGTTTTCCGTTGAAGGGAGCAGGCCCCGCGCTGCGGCGGGGCCTGCGATGCGGGGCGCGGCTCAGCGCGAGCCCGCACCCTGCTCAAGTTTCTCCATCACCCGGTCGAGGCTGAAGCTCGCCGCCTTCTGGCGCGGCGGGAACGCCTCGAAGGTGCTGAGGAACTGGCCGACATAGGTTTGCGCGGGGACCATCAGATAGGCCCGGTCGATCACCCAGTCGTAGTAGGTGTTCGAGGTCCGGTAGGCGCGCTCGTAGGGGTCGCGGCGCAGGTTGAACATCAGCGGCACGCGCAGCGGCTTGAACGGCTCCATCCACGCCCGCAGGGTGCCCCAGGCCTCCTGCTCCATGAAGATCAGCTTCCAGTCGCCGTAGCGCAGCGCGGTCAGGTCGCCGTCGTCGGAGAAGTAGAAGATCTCCTTGCGCGGGCCCGTCTCGGCCTCGCCGCGGAAATACGGGCCGAAGTCGTAGCCGTCGAGGTGCACGCGATAGTCGCGGCCCAGTTCGGCCACGGTGACGCCTTCCTTCAGCTCCTCCTTGATCTCGGGCCGGCCCGCGGCGCCGAGGAAGGTGGGCAGCCAGTCCATATGGTGCATGATCGAGTTCGACACCGAGCCCGGCTCGATCACCCCCGGCCAGCGCGCCATCGCGGGCACCCGCCAGCCGCCTTCCCAGTTGGTGTTCTTCTCGCCCCAGAACGGCGTCATCCCGGCGTCGGGCCACGTGTTCATGTGCGGGCCGTTGTCGGTCGAGTAGAGCACGATGGTCTCGTCGGCGATGCCGAGTTCGTCGAGCAGGTCGAGGAACTGGCCGATGTGCATGTCGTGCTCGACCATGCCGTCGGCGTAGGCGTCCTGCCCGCTGACGCCGCGCATCTCGGGCTTCACATGGGTGCGGAAGTGCATCCGGGTGCCCGACCACCACAGGAACCACGGTGTGCCCGCCGCCTCCTGCTCGCGGATCCACGCCAGCGAACGGGCCACGGTGTCGTCGTCCACGGTCTCCATGCGCGCCTTCGTCAGCGGGCCGGTGTCGGTGATCTCCTGCCCCTCGATGCCGTTCGGGCCGTAGACGGCGGTCGAGTCGATCACGCCGCGGGGGCCGAAGCGCTCGAGGAAGGTCTGGCCGTTGGGCAGCACGAAGTCGCGGGGATAATCGGCGTTCTCAGGCTCCTCCTCGGCGTTGAGGTGGTAGAGGTTGCCGTAGAATGCGTCGAAGCCGTGGTTGGTGGGCAGATGCACGTCCTGGTCGCCGAGGTGGTTCTTGCCGAACTGCGCGGTGGCATAGCCCTGCGCCTTCAGCAGCCCGGCAATGGTGGGGTCTTCCTCGCGCATCCCGAGGTCCGCCCCCGGCAGGCCGACCTTCGACAGGCCGGTGCGGAACACGCTCTGTCCCATGATGAAGCTCGACCGCCCGGCGGTGCAGGACTGCTCGCCGTAATAGTCGGTGAAGATCATCCCCTCGCGGGCGATGCGGTCGATGTTGGGCGTGCGGTAGCCGACCAGCCCCATGGTGTAGGCGCTGATGTTGGACTGCCCGACATCGTCGCCCCAGATCACGAGTATGTTGGGCCGGTCCGTCTGCCCCCACGCCGCCGAAGCCGCCAGCGCCGCCGCGGCGGCGGCGACCAGCAAGCCTGACCATCTCCTGTGGCTCATCGCGAGACCCCCCCCGTTGCGTGCGCCATGCGTCCTTGCGGCCTCGCCGCACTCGCGGTGGACCGATCAGCTGCCTAAGCTGCGGGAAAACCGACCGGAGGATTGCGCCATTCGAGGCATTGTCCGCACAAAGTCGCTGGACGTCGCGCCGCTCGACCGCGTCGGGTGGCTCGCCGAACAGCCGGAGGATTTCCGCGCAGCCGTCGCCGCGATGGCGCGATGGCGCACCTACGATGCGGGCCAGTTCGTCTATCATGCCGGCGACGCCTCGGACGGCCTCTACGGATTGGCCGAGGGCGCGTTGGAGATCACTTTTCCGCTGCTTGCGGAGGAGCCGGTTGCGGTCTACCGGGCCGAGATCGGCTTCTGGATCGGCGACAACGCCGAACTGGCGCAGACGCCGCGGCTGGTGAGCCTCATGGCCTCGCGCCCTTCGCGCGTGCTGCACTGGCCCGGCGCGGCGGTGCGCGCGCTGCTGGCGGCCGAACCGCAGCATTGGCGGTCGCTCTACCGGCTCAGCTCGCGCAATGTCGGCATGGCCGTGCAGCTGCTGTCGGAGGTGCTGGCGCTGACGGTCCGGGCGCGTGTCTGTCGCCGCCTGCTGGCGCTCGCCCCCGACAAGGGCGACGCGCCGATCACCCAGGCCGACCTCGCGAAGCTCGTCGGGGTGACGCGCGGCACCCTGCAACGCTGCCTGACCGACCTCGTCGCCCGAAGGGGCGTCGAGACCCGCTATGGCCGCATTCGCGTGGTGGACGCGGCGGTGCTGACGCGGTTCCGCGACGAACAGTAGGTCGCCCGGACTGCACGAAATCGCGCAATTCAAGGGCTCCTGATCGCCTAGCGTGCGTCGTCCGCGAGGCTGGGGCGTCGCGTTGTTTCACGCGCGGGGTTCACTGGCGTCTTGCGGTCTCGCCGACGCGCGCCGCCGCGATGACGGGCGAGGAGGGAGAGGACAGATGGCTGCATTCCCGGGTGGCGTTTCCGAAAACCCTTCCGGCGCCGCGCGTCGGCTTGGCCTTGCGACGGCCCTGCTTGCGGTGCTGGCCGGCCCGGCGGCGTCGGAGCAGCCCTCGGGCGCGGTGAGGATATCGCAGGTGCAGGTCGCGTTCATCGTGAGCGGCGCGCTCGGCGGCGGCACGCTGACCTTTGAAGGCCAGAGCCACGACTTCAGCATCGGCGGCCTCGGCGTCGGCGGGCTCGGCGCCTCGCGCATGGAGGCCGAGGGCGAGGTCTACAACCTGTCGCGGCTCGAGGACTTCGAAGGGCCCTACGCCCAGGGCCGGGCCGGCGCCGTGGCCGGCGACAGCCAGATCGGGGGCGGGCTGTGGCTCATCAATCCGAAGGGGGTCGAGTTGCGCCTGTCGTCGCGCCGGGAGGGCTACGCGCTCTCGCTCGGCGGCGACGCCGTCTATGTCAAGTTCGATTGAGAGGCGCCCCATGCATCGTCTGATCCTCCTCGCCCTGCTCGCGGGCGGCCCTGCCGCGGCCCAGCAGGCCGCGCCGGAAACCGTCACGCTCGACGCCTTCTCGATCTGGGAGGCCACGGGAACGACCACCATCGTCGGCCCCGACACCCAGATGTTCGCGGGCGAGATGTCCGGGCCCTACTTCATCGACGCCGGCGAAGGGCCGGTTCCGGCGGGCGCCATCGTCTGCGTCGGATCGCTCGAGGCCAGCAGCGCCAGCGGGGCGCAAAGCGGCTCGGCGCGGTGCCGCCTCGTCGCGAGCGACGGCGCCGTCGCCTTCGGGCGGTTCAGTTGCGAGGGCTGGAGGATCGTCGGGTGCGTCGGCCGGTTCGTCCTGGAGGGCGGCGAAGGCCGACTGTCCGGGATCGCCGGCGAAGGCCCGATCGTCATCCGCCGCTACGAGACCGAGTGGCGCGCGACTGCAGACGGCGCGGTGGCCGAACACGCGCTGGGCATCGCGTCATGGAAGGGCTTCACCCTGTCCGGGATCGCGGCGCGCTGAACCGGAAGCGGAACGCATAATGCGCAGGGCGCGCCGGCTGATCGCGACGGGCCTTGCGGCGGGCTTTCCGTCTGTCGTCGAACGGATGGCGACCGCCCCCACCCGGCCGAGCCGTCATGGCTCGTGGGCCCAGGCCCCGTGGGAGCCGGGTTGACCGCAGCAGGGTGGTCGGCGTCCCGAACCGAGCGCCGAGAGAGGGAGAATCAGCCGCCTGCGCGGCGCCTCGAACGATGCGCCGCTGCGCCCTACTCGGCTGCGACCGCCGCGCCGGCGGCCTTGATCGTGGCGACCAGTTCGTCGGCCGTCCGTGACTTGATCAGGCCTCCGTCCGTCATGCGCTGCAGCGCGTCTTCGTGGGCAAGCCTTGTCGAGGATGCGCAGCCGTCGCTGACAAGGGTCGTGTAGAAACCGCGGTCGGCGGCCGTGCGCGCTGTCATCTCCACGCAACCTTCGGTCACGACTCCACAGAACAGCAGTCGGTCGCGACGCAGATTGCGAAGCACCTGGTCGATATTCGTCGAGTTGAATGCACCGGCGCTCGTCTTGTCGATGATGATCTCGTCACCGACTGGCTCCACCTCCTTGATGAATTCAAGGTCGAATGCGTTCGCATGTCGCGCCTTGGTCTCCCGTGCCAGCGCCCGCGCGCCGTCGCGATGGTTCTCGGTGAGATACTTCACGCGGACGTGGATGACTTCTATCCCGGCCGCGCGGCAGGCGTCCTGCAGCTTCCTGACGCGCGGCAGGATCTCGGCGATCGAATCCCAGCGCTCCTGCAGGAGCCACGGCTTGCCCTGGTCGCGCGCCAGCCGGCCCATCAGACCGTCGGGATGCGCGCAGGAATGCTGCAGGTCCACCACGATCAGCGCCGTCCTGGCGGCGTCGAAGGGTAGTTCCTGTGGCGTGGGCACGAGTTGGTAGTACGGGTCGAAGGCCATGATCGTCCTTTCTGTCAAGCGGTGCTGCTCGGCGCCGCGCCCCAGCCGGCGGCGGCCTCCACCTCGTTGTGGCAGGCCACGAGATGGTCGGCGACCGCCTGCCGCAACGGTGGACGCCTTTCGCGGCAGACGTCGGTTGCGAGGGGGCAGCGCGTGTGGAAATGGCAGCCAGGCGGCGGATCCAGCGGCGACGGAGGCTCTCCGGCGATGGCGACCGTCGTCGAACGGCGCCCCGGATTCGGCCGGGGCGCCGCCCGCAACAGGCCCTGCGTGTAGGGATGCCGCGGCGTGGCGAAGAGATCGCCCGTCGGCGCGCACTCGACGATGCGGCCGAGATACATCACCGCCACCCGGGTGCTGACATAGCGCACCACGCTGAGGTCATGGGCGATGAAGAGCATCGTCAGATCGAGCCGGTCGCGCAGGTCGAGCAGCAGGTTCATGATCTGCGCCTGGATCGAGACGTCGACCGCCGACACCGGCTCGTCCGCCACGATGAAGGCCGGCTCGACCGAAAGAGCCCGCGCGATGCCGATGCGTTGCCGCTGCCCGCCGCTGAAGTCGCGGGGCAGGCGGTCGGCGTGGGACGGGTTCAGGCCGACGAGGTCGAGCAACTCCTCGACCCTGCCGCCGATCTGTCTCTCCGGCCGCATGCGATGCACGCGGAGGGCCTCTTCGAGAATGGCCCGAACCGTCATGCGCGGATTCAGCGACGAGTACGGGTCCTGAAAGATCATCTGCAAGTGGCGGCGCACGTGGCGGAGCCGGGACTGCGAGAGCCCCCGTATGTCGACGCCGCGGAAGCGGATGACGCCCGAGGTGGGCTCCACCAGCCGCAGGATCGCGCGGCCGAACGTGGTCTTGCCCGACCCGGACTCGCCGACCAGGCTGACGATCTCGCGGGACCGGAAGTCGAGCGAGACCGAGTCGACGGCCTTCAGCGTCGTCCCCCCGCCGCCGGTCAGGCTGCGCAGGAAGGCGCTGCGGCCGGGATAGGCCTTGGAAAGGTTCTCCACCGCGAGCAGGGGCGGAGCGGTCGTCATGACGCCGCCGCGCCCGCATCGGCGCCGCACGCCGCGGCGGCCGCCCAGACATTCGGCGACCGAGCCAGAACGTCATGCCGCGCGCAGGCGGTGAAGCGTCCGGGCGCCACCTCCTGCAAGGGGAACCTCCCCGACCGGCAGGCTTCGACCGAGAGCGGGCAGCGCGGATGAAACCTGCATCCCAGAGGGGTGTCGGCCAGATCGGGCGGGCCGCCGGGGATCGGGGCGAGCCGGCCGTCCGCGGCGGGGTTGTCGATGTCGGGAACGCAGCTCATCAGCCCCGCGGTGTATGGATGCAGCGGCTGATGAAACAGCTCCTCGACTGGCGCCACTTCCACGAGTTGGCCCGAATACATCACCGCGACACGCTGACAGGTCTGCGCCACGACGCCCATGTCGTGGGTCACGAGGAGGATCGACAGCCGAAACTCGCGGCGCAGGTCGTCGAGAAGCTTCAGGATCTGGTCCTGCACGGTGACGTCGAGCGCGGTCGTCGGCTCATCGGCAAGGATGATCCGCGGCGAGCAGGCGAGCGCCGCCGCAATGACGACGCGCTGGCACATGCCGCCGCTGAACTCGTGGGGATAGTCGTCCACGCGCCGCTCCGGCGAGGGGATCCCGACCTTGCGCATCAACGCGATCGAGCGGGCGCGCGCGTCGGCCCACGAAGCGGCCACGCCGTGCTCCAGCATCGCCTCGCCGATCTGCCTGCCGACCGGCAGGACCGGATTGAGCGCCGCGACCGCATCCTGGACGATCATCGCAATCTGGCGGCCGCAGATGCGCGTGAGCGCGCGGTCCGACATCTGGAGCAGGTCCTCGCCGTCGAACAGGATGGCGCCGGAAGTGAGCGGTCTCGTCGTCGGCGGCAGACGCAGGATCGACTTGCAGATCATGCTCTTGCCAGACCCGCTCTCGCCGACGAGGCCGAAGCATTCGCCCTCCCCGAGCGTGAAGGAGATGTCGTCGTTGACCGTCATCACGCCTCGGGCGGTCGCGATCCGCGTGCATAGGCCCGCGACGGACAGCAGCGCGCTCACCGGACGCTCTTTCCGCGCAGGAGATCGGCGACGCCGTCGCCCAGCAGGCTGAGCGCCAGTCCGACGAGCACGATGGCGAAGCCGGGTAGCGTCACCATCCACCACGCCCCGAAGATGAAGTTGCGGCCCTCCGCGATCATCATGCCCCATGTGGGCGTGGGCGGGGCCAGTCCGAGCCCGAGAAAGCTCAGCGTGACGGTCGACAGGATCACGAGCACCATGCTCGTCACAGCGAAGACCACCGTCGGCGTCGCGACGTTGGGCAGGATGTGACGCAGCATGATGCGGGCGTCGGTGTAGCCCATGGCGCGCGCGGCGAGCACGTAGTCGCTCTTGCGCGCCACGAGAACCTCGGCGCGAACGATGCGCGCGTAGATGCTCCAGCCGCTGAGCGTGAGCGCGATGAGCATGCTCACGACCCCGGGCCCGAGCACGGCGATGACGCCGATCGCCATCACGAGGAACGGGAAGGCCAGGAAGGTGTCGACGGTGCGCATCACGACGGTGTCGACGATCCCGCCGAGATAGCCGGCGAGGGCTCCGACGGTCGAGCCGATGATCCACGGGAACAGCACGCAGAGGAAGCCGATGGTTATGTCCACGCGCGCGGCGTGCAGGACGCGCGAGAAGACGTCCCTACCGAAATTGTCCGTGCCGAAGGGATGCGTCCAGCTTGGGGGTTGCAGCGTGTTGCGCAGGTTCTGCGCGATCGGGTCGTAGGGCGATATCCATGACGCGAAGACGCTGGCGAGAAGGATCGCGAGGAGCATGCCGCCGCCGGCGGCCAACGCGCCATGCCGCCCGATTCGCCTCACGAATACGCCGCTCGGCGTCGGGCGCGGCCCGAGGATTTCGGGAGCCGCGCTCGCACCGGGCCTCGCCGTGACCGCCGTCTCAGCCATAGGACACCCGCGGATCGAGTATCCGGTAGACGATGTCAGTGAGGAGGTTGATCAGAACGACGAGGAAGCCGAACACGAGCGTCACACCCTGAATGACCGGATAGTCGCGCGCGTCGATCGAACTCAGGATCAGCGAACCCACGCCCGGAATGTTGAAGACGTATTCGATGACCACCGACCCGCCGAGCAGCCAGCCGATGTTCACGCCGAGAATGGTCACCGTCGCCATCAGGCCGTTGCGCAGGACGTGGCGACGGATGAGCTTGCCCCTCGGAAGCCCCTTGGTGCGCGCGAACTCGACGTGGGGGGCCTGCAGCACCTCGATGATGGTGTTGCGCAGGGTCCGCATCAGCGTCGGCCCGAGATGCAGCGCGATGGTGAGCGCGGGCAGGAACAGGTGCCAGAGGTGCTGAGGGACCGTTTCGCCGTATCCGGCGACAGGAAACACCGGGATCAGCACGGCGAACAGGATCAGCAGGTTAAGCCCGAGCCAGAAGTATGGCATGGCCAGCGCAAGGGTCGTCACGGCGCGCACGAGCTGGTCGATCCAGCCGCCGGCGCGCAGCGCCGACACGATGGCCAGCGGCGCCGAGAGCGCCACCGACAGCACGACGGCGTAGAGCGTCAGCGCCGCGGTGGCCGGCAGTCGCTCGAGGATCACCTCGATGACCGGGCGCCGGAAGAACAGCGACTGCCCGAGGTCGCCCGAAAGGAGGTTTCCCGCGAAGATCGCGAACTGCCTCCAGACCGGGAGGTCGAGACCGAGCTCGCGGCGCAGCGTCGCGAGGTTCTCGTCGGTCGCATAGGCGCCGAGCATCACCACCGCCGGATCGCCGGGGATCAGCCGGACCGAGAGGAACACCACGAGCACGATCCCGAGCAGCACCGGGACGATCTGCGCCATCCGGCGGGCGAGGAAGACGGGCAGGTCCATCCCTCAGGCCACGACCGCCCGCCGCCTTGCGTCGTCTCGGCGACCGCTCTCGCTCATTGCGCCTTCCAGGTGTCCCAGAAGCGGAACGTGCGGGTCGGGAAGAGGTCGAACCCCTGCACGTTGCTGCGCGTGGCGTAGACCACCGACGGGTGCACCAGATAGAGTTGCGGGACTTCCTCCATCGCGATGCGCTGGAACTCGCGGTAGATCGCGCCGCGCTTCTCCGGATCCTGCTCGCCCTCGGCCTCTTTCGAGAGGCGCACCAGATCGTCGTTGCGGTATCCCGAGAAGGCGGAGTCCGAGCCGCCTTCCTCGCGCGACCAGAAGTCGAACGGGATGTTCATCGCCGGGTCGATGACGGTGTTCGATCCCAGCTTGTAGAACATGTCGAACTGGCCGCTGCGCCGCATCTCGAGGATCGTGCCCGGCTCGGTCGGCTGGATCTGCAGGTTGACGCCGATCCGCGACAGCTGGTCAGCCACGATCACCGCCATCTGGTTGGCCATGTCGTCGCCGCTCGGCACCGTCAGCCTTGCCGTGAAGCCGTCGGGAAAGTCGCTTTCCGCCATCAGCTTGCGGGCCAGTTCGAGATCGTGGTCCACGCCGAAGTCAGCCGTGTGGAACAGCAGCCCCGAGCCGTAGAACGGCGACTGGACGGGTTGGCCGTTGCCGAACAGGATCGCGTCGACCATCGCTTCCCGGTCGAGCGCCGCGAGCATCGCCTGTCGCACGCGAACGTCCTGGAACGCCGGCATGGCCCGGACGTTCGGCACGAAGGATGCGCTGGCCCAGAGGTTGGTGCGCTTCACGTCGATGCCGGGCACGCCGCTCAGCGCCTGATACTGGTTGTGCGGGACGCTGAGCGCCACGTCGATCTGCCCTGCGCGCAGCTGCAGCATCGCCGCGTTCTCGTCGGCGATCACACGCAGTTCGACCTCGTCGAGATAAGGCCGCTCGGCGTCCCAGTAGTGGGGATTGCGCGACAGGACGACGCTCTGGCCCTTGTTCCACCGGGCGAGGCAGAAAGGGCCGCTGCCGAGCGGGTTCTGGCCCATCTCCTCGACGCCCACCCGTTCGGCGTAGGCCTTCGAGAGGATGCTGCTTCCCCACAGGGTGAGATAGCTGACGAACGCGACGTTGGGCCGGTTGAGCGTGATCCGCACCGTCTGCGCGTCCGGGGTCTCGATGGTCGGGGCCGCCGGAAACTGCCAGGTGACCCGGCTGTCCGGCTCCATCGCCCGTTCGAACGAGAACTTCACGTCCTCCGATGTGATCGGCGAGCCGTCACAGAACTTTGCGTCGTCGCGGAGCCGGAACGTAAAGACCCGCGAGTCTTCGCTCAGCTCCCATGCTTCGGCGAGTGACGGCTGCAGCTCGAGCCCGTCTGTCGAGTTCTGGATAAGCGTGGTGTAGATCTGGTACTGGGACTGGATCGTGTTCGTATCGTTCGTGAACTTGGGGTCCCAGGAAGAACTGTCTGCCGCCCGGGCCACCACGAGCTTGCCGCCGCGCGTGGGCGTGTCGGCTTGCGCGCCGACGGACACGGCCGTTGTCGCGCCCAGCACCAACGATGCGGCGATCACCCTACCCCTCAGGGCGACACGTCGATCCGCAACACCTCGCAGCCTGCTCATCCGTCTTCTCCTTCGTTCGGGCGTGGGCAGGCCCCGCCGGGTGTCGCGGTGGAATGGCGCGTCGCGCAACAACGCTATTGTAAGAATGTATACGAAGCCAAACGAAAAAATGCGGGCCGTGCGCTTCGCCCCGACGGCCCGCCGCCGCAAGACCGACGCCGGCGCGTCGCACGCCCGCTCGCGCAGGCGCAATTGGGGAGTGCCGGGCAGATGCCGGCGCGGGGCGCGCGGCCGGTGCAACCGATCCGCGTGCGCAGCGACCTTGTCTGGGCGTCAGGTCGACCGTGACCGCGCCGAGCGCCGTCCTTCGGTGGACCGCAGCCCTTGCTCGGCGCTGTCGCCCTGCGGCGTCGTCACCTCAGCGGCAGGCTGACGATGCGGCGCGACGCATCGTGCGGGGAGAGGCGCTCGCCGCCGTGCGCCGTGACCAGGACGTTGTCGCTCACGAGCAACGCCTCGCCTCTCGCGAGCTCCGCGCCAGGGTGCAGGGAGAGCACCATGTTCTCCACGAGCGGAAACTCGGGATCGGCGATGGCGTTGGGACCATCGCCGCCATCCAGGCCGATGCTGTGGCAATCCGGCGTGTGTTTCCCGGCCACGATATAACCCCGCGCGGCGAGGGCGGCGTCCGCCGCAGCGGCGATGGCGCCCTGGCTGGTTCCGGGGCGGGCGCGGTCCCGCCCAGCCTCGAACGCCGCCCAGTAGCCCTCGAACATGGCGAGGAAGGCTTCCGGAAACCCCCCGAAGGCGAAGTGCGTCGTCATCTCGGTCCAGTAGCCCCAGGAAGACTCGTAGACCAGTTCGAAGGTGAACACGTCGCCGTCCGCCATCAGCCGGTCCGGCGCCGGCGGCACGGTCAGCGGCGAGAGGCCAAAGGACACCTTAGATCGGCCCCAGAAGGCGCCCTGCGACTTGAGCGCCAGTTCGGCCTGAGCGCAGGCGCGGGCATAGGCGACGCCAACGCGCGACGCCTCGGCGAAGGTCTCCATCGCCTGCGCCAGCAGCACGCCGTTCTCGCGGAACGCGGCGATCTCGAAAGGCGACTTCACCCGCCGGATCGCGTCGAACGCGGGCGTCAGGTCCACGAGGTCGAAGCCGGGGAGGCGTTCTCGCAGCGCGGCGTGGTCGGCCAGCCCCATGCGAGGCAGACCGACCACGCCAAGGCGTCGCGCGACGCCGGCAAGCTGGCGGATCAACGCGGCGATGCGGCCGATGACGTCGGCGGGCGCTTCGATGCGGTCCGGTCGGGTGGTCGCGCCGTCGGCGCTCCACCGGGCCTGATAGGAGCTGTGAGACAGCACCCACGGGTCCGGGTCGGCCCGGTCGAGCACCGCAAGCAGCGGGCCCGCCCAAGCGCGGGCGTTCGAAAGGTAGCGCACGTTGGCCGTGCCGTTCGGCGAGCCGTCGCCGATGACCAGAAGGACGGCGATGTCCTGCGTCGCCATGAGCCGCTGCACCGAGGCGATGCGGCGGCGCACGTCGTCGCGAAGAGCGTCGGATGGATGACTGCTTCTTGGTGCAGGGGGAACGTTCATGCGCGAAACATCGCCCGCCGCTGCGACGACGTCCAGTGAGACCGTCGAGAACCTCCCGGTCGTGACGGGATGGCCGTCGCGGGAGCAGGCGGTCCTGCCGATGCCGCGCGTGCAGGCGTCGACGAAGCGCCTCGAGCTCGGGATCGGCGCACGGGGCCCCACGACGCGGACGGCGCCCGGCGCAACCACGGCGCTGCTGCCGCTCCGGTCGCAGGGCCGGATCATGGGGCGGTGCAGACCCCGGCCTGCGCCGGGCATTCCGCGCCGCGCCCGGCGCGGTGGCGAAACGGCGCGGGAGGGCCAAGGTCGCCCGATGCTTGACACGCCTCCGCGTTCCATTTGACCATCCGGGTCGTTCCGCTGGATAGAACCACGCCGCCCGCATGCTGGGGCGCGCCGGGGAGAGACGAGGCGCGGGCGGCTGTGCCGGCCGGCGCGGATGAGAAGGCGGCGGGCGTGTCGGGGGCATCGGGGTGATTGCGGGCGAGATTCCGGCGGCGCCGCTCCGCAGCATCGAGCGCACGGCCGCCGTGCTGCGGACTCTGGCCCGGCACGACGGTTCGGGCGCGCGTCTGGCCGAAGTGACCGAAGCGGTCGGCCTCGGCAAGTCAACCGTGCATCGACTGCTCGGGGCGTTGATCGCCGTCGGTTTCGTCGACTTCGACGGCGGGGAAAAGCGCTACCGGCTTGGCTACGGGCTGCATGCTCTGGGCGCGGCCGCTCGGCGCTTCGGCGTCGTCGATCTGGCGCGGCCGACGCTTCAGCGGCTCGCGCGCATGACCGGCGACACCGTCTATCTCTCGGTGCGCGACGGCGACGAGGCGCTCTGCCTCGACCGCGCGACCGGCGCGTATCCGATCCGCACGCTGACGCTCGACATCGGCGACCGCCGCCCGCTGGGCGTGGGCGCCGGCGCGCTGGCGCTGCTGGCGTCTCTGCCCGAGCGCGAGGCCGACCGGATGATCCGCAGCGGCCGCCCGGCCCGGGCGCGCCATCCCGGCTTCGACGACGCCTCGCTGGCGACCATGCTGGCCGAGACGCGCGCGGCCGGCTTCAGCTTCAACGACGGGCGGATCGTGGGCGCGATGTGCGCCCTCGGCGTGCCCGTGCGTGACGGCGCGGGCCGACTGGTCGCGGCGCTGTCGATCGCCGAGATCCGCGAGCGGATGGGGCCGGCGCGACGGACAGAGGCGGTGGCGCTGCTGCAGGCCGAGGCGGCGGACCTGGGTCGCCTCATCGACACCGCGACCGCTGCGGCGACAGGACCGGACGCGGGGGAGGCGCGGGCATGACCCACGCAGGCGACGCAGTTTCCCGGCCGGGCGGTCATGCGGCCGAGGCGGCGGCGCCCGGCGATCTCGACGTCGCCCGCATGCTCGATCTCTACGGGCTGATGTGGCGCATCCGCGCCTTCGAGGAGACGGCGGTCGAAGCCCTCACCGCAGGGCTCGTCCTGGGCGCCATCCACCCCTCCATCGGGCAGGAGGCGGTGGCGGCCGGCGTCTGCACGAACCTTCTGCGCGCCGATCTCCTGCTCTCCACCCATCGCGGGCACGGCCACACCCTGGCCAAGGGGGCCGATGCGCTGGCGATGATGCGCGAACTGTTCGGCCGCGCCGGCGGCACGTGCGGCGGCAAGGGCGGCTCGATGCACATCGCCGATTTCGGCGTGGGGATGCTGGGTGCGAACGGGGTCGTGGGCGCCAACATCCCGATAGCCGTCGGCGCGGCGCAGGCGTTGAAGCTTCGCCGCTCCGAGGCGGTGGTGGCCTGCATTTTCGGCGATGGCGCGATCAACCGCGGCCCGTTCCTCGAGGGGCTGAACTGGGCGCGGGTGTTCGACCTGCCAGTGCTGTTCGTCTGCGAGGACAACGGCTATTCCGCCACGACGCGCACGCGCGAGCTGACCGCCGGAGCCGGCGCCGCGGCGCGCGCCGAAAGCCTCGGCATCCCCGCGGAACGGGTGGACGGCAACGATCTGGTCGCGGTGGATGCGGCTGCGCGCGCCGCCGTCGCCGCCGTGCGGGGCGGCGATGGTCCCCGGCTGATCGAGGCGCGCACCTATCGCATGAGCGGGCACACCGCCGTGGACGCGGCCGCCTACCGCCCCGCAGCCGAGGTGGAGGAGTGGCGCGCCGCCTGTCCGATCGCCCGGCTGGGGGCGGCGCTCGGGCTCGCGGGCGTGGCCGGGGCGACGCTCGCGTCGGCGCGGGCGGGCGCGGAGGCCGAGATGCGGGCGGCGATGGAGGCTGCGCGCGACACGGGCTGGCCGGATGACGCCGCGGCCTTTTCGGACGTGCAGGATGTGGGCGACCCGCGCGAGAGGGCCTACTGATGCCGGTCATGACCTATCTGGAGGCCGGCCGGCGCGCGCTGATCGAGGAGATGGAGCGCGACGAAACCGTCTGGGCGCTTGGCGAGGACCTCGGGCGCGGCGGGGTCTTCGGCCAGTATCGCGGGCTCCAGCAGATCTTCGGCGCCGGTCGCATCGTCGACACGCCGATCTCCGAGGCGTGCATCATGGGCGCGGCGGTGGGGGCGGCGATGACCGGAACCCGGCCGGTGGTGGAGATGCGCTTTTCCGACTTCGCCCTGTGCGCGGTGGATGAGCTGGTGAACCAGGCCGCCAAGGCGCGCTACATGTTCGGCGGGCAGATGCGCGTGCCGCTGGTGGCGCGCGAGCCGGTCGGCATGTGGCGCTCCTCCGCGGCGCAGCATTCGCAGTCGCTGGAGGCGTGGTACGCCCATGTCCCGGGTCTCGTCGTGGTCGCGCCGGGCACGCCCGCGGACAATCTGGGCCTGCTGAAGGCCGCCATCCGCTGCGACGACCCTGTGGTCTACATGGAGCACAAGAACCTCTGGGGACTCGAAGGCGCCGTCCCGGAGGGCGAACATCTGGTGGAGCTGGGCCGCGCCGACGTCGCGCGTGCGGGCGATGCGGTCAGCATCGTCACCTGGTCGGCGATGCGCCAAGTCTGCCTCGCCGCCGCCGACACGCTCGCCGCCGAGGGGATCGAGGCCGAGGTGATCGACCTGCGGACGCTCTGGCCGTGGGACCGCGAGGCGGTGATGGCCTCGGTCGCGAGGACCGGGCGGCTTCTGGTGGCGCATGAGGCGGTGCAGGCGGCGGGCTTCGGCGCCGAGATCGCCGCCTCGGTCGCCGAGGCGCTGCATGGCCGGCTGAAGGCGCCGGTGCGCCGGCTGGGCGCGCCGCGCATCCCCGTCGCCTACGCGCCGCCGCTGGAAGATCAGGCGCGCGTCAGCGAGACGGCGGTGACGAAGGCGGTTTTGGCGCTGCTCGCGCCCGCCGCAGCATGAGACGGCGGGGCCGCGACCCCGCCCCAACCCGTGGGAGGAAGACCGACATGACTGCAAGACGGACGATGATGAAGGGGGCCCTCGCGGCCGGAGCGATGGCCCTGCTGACAGGGCTGACCGGCGCACCCGCCGCGGCTCAGGACTACAAGGCCGAGTTCCGGGTCTCGACCGTGGTGCCGGCGCCCTTCCCCTGGGGGATCGCGGCGGAGACATGGGCCGCGCTCGTGGCCGAGCGCACCGACGGGCGGATCAACATGGTGATCTACCCGGGCGCGCAGCTTGTGCAGGGCGACCAGACGCGGGAGTTCACCGCGATGCGCCGCGGGGTGATCGACATGGCGGTAGGCTCGACCATCAACTGGTCGCCCCAGATCGCCGAGCTGAACATCTTCTCGATGCCGTTCCTGATGCCCGACTACGATGCGCTGGATGCGCTGACCGGCGGGCCGGTGGGCGAGCGGCTGTTCGAGCTGATCCGCGCCAACGGCGTGGTGCCGCTCGCCTGGGCCGAGAACGGCTTTCGCGAGGTGACCAACTCGCAGCGCGCCATCCGCACGCCCGCGGACATGGCCGGGCTGAAGATGCGCGTCGTGGGCTCGCCCATCTTCAACGACATCTTCACCGCGCTGGGCGCCAACCCCACGCAGATGAGCTGGGCGGATGCGCAGCCGGCGCTGACCACCGGCGCCGTGGACGGGCAGGAGAACCCGCTCACCATCTACACCGTGCTGCGGATGCATGAGCTCGGCCAGCAGAACGTCACCCTCTGGCACTACGTCGCCGACCCGCTGATCTTCGCCGTCAACGAGCAGGTCTGGTCGGGTTTCACGCCCGAGGATCAGGCGATCGTGGCCCAGGCCGCGCTGGACGCCGGGGCCCATGGCGTCGAAGTGGCGCGGGCAGGCCTCGCCGGCGGCGACCGGAGCCTGATCGAGAAGATCGAGGGCTTCGGCGTCAACGTGATCCAGCTGACCGATGAGGAACGTCAGGCCTTCGTCGCCGCGACCCGGCCGGTCTACGACGCCTGGCGAGACCGGATCGGCGCCGATCTCGTCGCGCTGGCCGAGGAGTCGGTCGCCAACCGCTGAGCCCGACCCAGCCGCCCCGCCGAGGCGGGGCGGCGCCGCCCGCCTCAGGGCCGCCACGCCGAGACAGCCATGGCCGATGCGCTTCCGCCCGACCCAGACAGCGACGACACCGGAGCCGGGCACGCCCGCGTGCCGGTGCGGATCGAGGAGGCGCTCGCGGCGGCCGCGATGGCGGCGATCTTCCTGATCTCGCTGGGCAACGTCGCGGCGCGCTACGCCACCAGCGCCTCCTTCGCCTTCACCGAGGAGTTCTCGGTCTTTCTGCTCGTCTTCATGACCTTCGTGGGGTCCTCCGCCGCCTTCGCCACGAACGAGCACATCCGCATCACCTTCTTTCTCAAGCGGATGCCGGCCGGTCCGCGCCGGCTCGCCGAACTCGTCACGCTGGCCGCGACCACGCTGATGTTCTCGCTGATCCTTTGGTACGGCGCCGGGGTCACCTTCGACGAATGGAGATGGGGCGAGACCTCGCCCGGGCTCGGCTATCCGGTGTGGATGTACACGATCTGGCTGCCGATCCTGTCGCTGGCGATCCTGCTCCGGGTGCTGGGCCGCGGGTGGGCGCGGCTGATCCGGCCGCGCGCGGGACGCTGAGGATCATGCTCGACGGCAATCTCGCGCTGTTGCTGAGCTTCCTGCTGCTGCTGGCGATCGGCGCGCCGATCGCGGTTGCGCTGGGGCTCGGCGCGGTGACGGGGATCGTCATCGGGCTCGACCTCGTCGCCCTGGGGATGATCGGCACCAACGCCTACGCCGCCATCGCCAAATACCCGCTGATCGCGATTCCGCTCTTCGTGCTGACCGGCATGATCTTCGAACGCTCCGGCGTCGCCGCGCGGCTGGTGATCTTCGCGCAGGCCTGCGTCGGACCGCGCAAGGGCGGGCTGGGGCTGGTCGCGGTGCTCGTCTGCATCGTCATGGGCGGCATGTCGGGCTCGGGAGTGGCCGACGCCGCGGCGGTGGCGACCGTGATGCTCCCCTCGATGCTGAAGGCGGGCTATCCCAAACCCTTCACCGCGAGCGTCGTCGCCGCGTCGGCCGCGACAGCGATCCTGATCCCGCCCTCCATCGCGCTGATCGTCTATTCCATCATCGTGCCCGGGCTGGACCTTCGGGCGCTCTTCGCGGCGGGGCTGCTGCCGGGGCTGCTGATGGGCGCGGCGATCGCCGTGCCGACCCTGCTCCTCAGCCGCCGCCACGGCTACGGGGCGGGCGAGGGGACCGTGCGGCCGCCTTTCTGGCCGTCGCTCGGCCGCGCCGTGCCGGGCCTGCTGGCGCCGGTCATCATCCTCGGGGGGCTGCGCTCGGGCCTGTTCACCCCGACCGAGACGGCGGTGGTCGCGGTCGCCTACGGCCTGATCGTCGGCCTGGTCATCCATCGCAACATGGGGCCGCGGGAGCTCTACGCCGTCTTCGCCGACAGCGCGAAGATCTCGGCGATCCTGATGCTGATCATCTCGCTCGCCGGGCTGTTCGCCTGGGCGGGCTCGACCATGGGCGCGTTTCGCGCCACGGCGGCGCTGATCCTTTCGCTCAGCGACAACCAGTGGGCGATCCTGGCGCTGGTCATGGCGGTGATGCTGCTGGCGGGGATGGTGCTGGACGGGGTGTCGATCTTCCTCATCGCCATGCCGCTTCTTGTGCCCATCGTGCAGGCCTTCGGCTGGTCGCATGTCTGGTTCGCGGTGGTGATGTCGATCAACATCGCCATCGGGCAGGTCACGCCGCCGGTGGCGGTCAACCTCATGGTCACCTCGAAGATCGCCGGCGTGCCGATGGAATCGACCTTCCGCCATGTCGGCTGGATGGTGCTGGCGATGGTCGTGGCGCTGCTGCTGGTGATCGTCTTTCCCCAAATCGCGCTCTGGCTTCCCGGGGCGCTCGGCTACCGCATATCGTGAGGGTCCCGATGACGAACGAGATGACCGGCGGCGAGGCGCTGGCGCGCGCGCTGATGGCCCACGGCGCCGGGCCGATGTTCGGCATGGGGGGGTTCCAGCTGCTGCCCTTCTACGACGCGGCGCGGCGGCTGGGCCTCGCCCATCACCTGATCAACGACGAACGGTGCGGCGCCTTCGCCGCGGACGCCTACGCCAAGGTCTCGGGCCGGGTCGGGCTGGTGGACGCGACGCTGGGGCCGGGGGCGACGAACCTCGTCACCGGCCTTGTCGAGGCGCTGAACGCTGGCAGCCCGATGGTCGCCGTCGTCGGCGACACCCATCGCGGCCACAGCTGGAAGAACATGACGCAGGAGACCGCCCAGGCCGAGATCCTGCGCCCGGCCTGCAAGGCGCTCATCCGCGTCGAGGTCGTCTCGCGCATCCCCGAACTGGTCGCCCGCGCCTTCGCCGTGGCCACGTCGGGCCGCCCGGGCCCCGTCGTGCTGATCGTTCCGGAGGATGTCGCGCACGGCGCCCACGGCTTCGCAGACGAGGACTTCGAGGCCGACCCGCGATACCAGTCGGCCCCTGCGCTGCGCTGCGCGCCAGACGCTGAGAGCCTCGCCCGGGCGGCGGAGATGCTGACCGCGGCCGAACGTCCCCTGATCCTCGCCGGCGGCGGCGTGCACCTCTCCGGCGCGGCTGGCGCGCTGACCGCCTTCGCCGAGGCGCACGGCGTCCCCGTCGCCCACACCATGAGCGGCAAGGGAGCCATTCCCTGCGCCGCGCCGCTCGCGGCGGGGCTTTTCGGCCGCTACGACCGCATCGCCAACGGCCTGATCGCCGAGGCTGACTGCCTTCTGGTCGTCGGCTGCAAGCTCGGCGAGATCGCCACCAAGCGCTACACCGTGCCAGCCCCGGGCAAACGGCTGATCCATCTCGACATCGTCGCCGAGGAGATTGGCCGCACCTACCGGCCCACCCTGCCGCTCTGGGGCGATGCGCGGACCGGACTGGAGGCGCTCGGGCCGCTGATGGGGCCTGCTCCGGCTGCGCGCGCCGGCTGGGGCGCGGAGGTCGCGCGGCGGATGGCGGCGTGGCGCGAGACCGCCCGCCCGCGGCTGGAGAGCGACGAGACGCCGGTGAGCATGGGCCGGCTGATGGGCGCGCTGAACCGGCGCCTGCCCGCGGACGCCGTGCTCGTGGCCGACGGCGGCTTCGCGGCGCATTGGGGGGGGCTGCTCTACGACCAGCCGCGGGCGGGGCGGGGCTTCCTGCCCGACCGTGGCTTCGCCTCGATCGGCTACGGCCTGCCCGGCGCCATCGGGGCGAAGCTGGCCGCGCCCGACCGCCCGGTGGTGGCTATCACCGGCGACGGCGGCTTCAACATGGTGCTGGGCGAGTTGGAGACGGCGCGGCGGCTCGGGCTCGGCATCACGATCATCGTCGTGAACAACGCGGCCTCGGGCTACGTGAAGGCGCTGCAGCATCTGATGTATGGCGCCGGCGCCTATCAGTCCTCGGACCTCGCCGAGACCAACTACGCCGCCGCGGCCGAGGCGCTGGGCTGCCGAGGGCTGCGGGTCGAGCATCCCGGGGCGCTGGAAGGCGCGCTGGAGACGGCGCTCGCGGGCGGCGACCGGCCGGTGGTGCTGGATGTGGTGGTGACGCGCGACCCCGCGCAGATGCTGCCGGCGGCCGACAGCCGCGCCGTGCAGATCAGGGCGGGGGACCGGATTGCCTGACCCGCTGCCGCTCGACAGCATCACCAAGGCGGGCGCGGACGCACGCGGCCGGGTTGTCGTGACCGGCTCCCACGGCGGAACATACGCCGCGGCGCTGGCGCTGTCGGCCGGGTGCCGCGCGGCGATCTTCCACGACGCCGGCGTCGGCCTCGATGGGGCCGGCGTCGGCGGGCTTTTCTGGCTCGAAGGCTTCGGCATGGCGGCGGCGGCGGTGGATCACCGCAGCGCCGCGATCGGGCAGGCCGGCGAGATGCTGGCGCGCGGGATGATCTCGCATGCCAACGCCCTCGCGCTCGACTGCGGCGTCCTGCCCGGCATGGGCTGCGCCGAGGCCGCCGCGCGGCTGGCCGCGGCCCCCGCCCCCGCCGCCGCGCCGCCCCCGCCCGCGGAATGCCGGGTCGTGCTGACGCCCCCGGGGGCGCGGCGGCGGCTCGTGCTGGTGGATTCCGCGGCGCTGGTGCGCGCCGAGGACGCCGGACAGGTCGTGGTCACCGGATCGCACGGCGCGCTGTTCGGCTCCGACCCGGGCGACGCGCTGAAGGCCGACGCGGCGCTCGCCCTGTTCAACGACGCCGGCGGCGGCCCCGGCGTCGGCCGTCTGCCGGTGCTGGCCGCCCGTGGCGTCGCCGCCGCCACCGTCGCGGCGGCTTCGGCGCGGATCGGCGTAGCCCGCTCGACCTGGGAAGACGGGGTGATCTCGGCGTGCAACGGACCCGCGGTCGCGCTGGGCGCAGCGTGCGGCATGTCGGCCGCGGCGCTCGTGGACCGCGCCCTCGCGCGATGAGCCGGGCGCCGCGGCGACACGCCTCGCGCAACGACACGTCATTCTGAGCACAGTCCGTGGACGTTTCTCTGCGCGCCACGCGGCGTCGCATGATCCTGATCGCGGCGGGCCTGACGAGGGCCACGGCCGCCGGGACGCGACAGGGGTCGCCCGAGCATGATCGGGTGCTGTGGCGGGACTGCGCCAAGGCGCGGCGCTGTCGCGCCGTCGCAAGTCCATGCAGCCCGGTCCGGCGCCGACCAGCGTAGCCGCGGCGCCCGGCAATCCCTCAGGAGCCGCGGTTCAGAAACGCCACGATCTCGCGGACGACGGCCCGGTGGACGGCAGCGCGATCGCCGCCTTGCGGCTCGTCGCATACGGGGTCGTCCTGCTCCTCCCGAAGGATCGCCGCGCCCTCGGGCTTGCACAGGCCGAGGAAGGAAAAGTGATGCGCAGGGGCGATCGCGGCGTGGCGCGCGTCGGGCAGCGCGGCGGCGAGGCCGCTGCCGGACGCCGAGACGTCGACCGCCGGCCAGAGGTGCTCGGCCCCGAGGCTGATCAGAAGCACGGGCGTCGCGACGGCCGCGACGCTCTCGGGCGTCGCGACCCAGGTGAAGCCGGGGTCGATGGCGACGACGGCGCCGACCCGGGCGTCGGCCATGGAGCTGCGCCACGTCGCCGGCATCGCGTCGGGCGCCACGCCGCCCCGGGCGAAGAAGGCGCAGTCCACGGCGGCCGCCCCCAGCCGCGCGCAATAGGCGGGATAGGCGGCGGGGTCGAACCGCACGCCGCCCAGCGACAGCGCGGTGGCCCCGCCGAGCGAGAATCCGAGCGCCTTGATACGCCTGCGGTCGACGCGCGGCCCGAAGGCCGGGTCTGCGAGCAGAGCGTCGAGCGCCGCCGACAGGTCCGCCGCCCGCGCGGCGAGGTCCACCGACCGGCGGGGCGAGCTGTCCCCGCTCGTGCTGCCAGGATGGTTGACGGCGAGCACCATGACGCCCTCGGCCGCCAACGCCGACGACAGCCAGCCGAGATTGTCCATGTTCCCGCCGGAGCCATGCGACAGCAGCGCCAGCGGGAAGGCGCCGTCCGCGACTGCGGCGCCGACCAGGGCGGGCACGCCCAGGAAAACCGGGTTGTCGCCGATCAGCCCGCGATAGGTGCGGGAGCCGGCGGGATACCAGACCGAGCCGGCCACCGGGGCGGCGCGGTGCGCGGCGCGGACGTCGAGGCGGTCGTAGCCGACATCGGCCGCGTGCGCCGCGGTGGCGACGACCGACACGGCGGCGGCGAGCATCAGGGATTTCATGGCGGGCGTCCTTTTGCAGCGAGAAGCGCCCCCTCCGTGCCCGTCGTCGCGTCCCGCCGCGTCCTCGATCGCGATACAGGTCGTGCGGATCACGATCGCGGTCCATCCTGGCGATGAACGCTCGAAGGCCCGGCGCATGCTCGTCCTGCCCATCCCGATGGTCGCGTCGCTCGCGATCCTGCTGCTGCTGGTCCGGTCGCTCCTGCGGCGGGACCGGTCCCGGTTGTTCGCGGCGCTGCTCGCGGTGGCCGCCGCGCAGGGCGTCGTGGTCTCGCTCGCGCAGCACTACGGCTTCGGGGCGCTGCGGCCCGTCCAGCCGGTGACGGCGACGCTGCTGCCGCCGATGGCGTGGATCACCTTCGTCGCCTCTGCGGTGCGTCGCCTGCGGCCGGCGCGGGACGGATGGCACCTCGCGGCTCCCGCCCTGACCGTTGCGATGTCGGCGGTCGCGCCCGGTCTTCTCGATGTCTGGATACCCTCGGTCTTCGCCGTCTACGGCGCCGCCATGCTCAAGGCGCTGCGCCAGCGGGACGCGCTGGCGCTGGTCCGCATGGAGACAGGCGGCCAGCCCGCCCGCATCTGGACCGGCGTCGCGCTGACGCTGATGCTCTCCGCGCTGAGCGACGCGCTGATCGCCTGGGCGATGGCGGCGGGCCACGCCGGCCTCCGCCTGCCGCTCGTCAGCCTTTTCACCGCGGTCTCGCTCGGCCTCATCGGCGCGCTGGTCGTCGCCGAGAGCCTTGCTGGCCGCGACCGGCCGGACGGCGACGCGGCCCCGCCAGTGGACGACGCAAGCACGGCCGGGGACGACGCAGCGCGACACGCCGAGGTCATGGCGGCGACCGAGGCCGCGATGACGCAGGCGCGGCTCTTTCTCGATCCCGACCTGACGCTCGACCGACTGTCGCGGCGGTTGCGGATTCCTGCCCGCGACGTCTCGCGCGCGATCAACGCGACCACCGGCGAGAACGCCTCGCGCTATGTGAACGGCCATCGCATTCACCACGCCTGCATGCTGATGACGGGCGGCGCCTCCGTCACTGACGCGATGCTTGCGAGCGGGTTCAACACCAAGTCGAACTTCAACCGCGAATTCCGCCGCGTGACCGGCATGGCCCCGACCGTGTGGCTGGACCGAGCGCCGGACGACAGCGCGGGCGACGACTGACGCGCCGCTCGCCGACCATCACGGGTTCAGGCGGCGAGATGGGCGACGGCGCCTGGCAGCCACTCCGGGCGGTCGCCGACGGTGATCAGACTTGAGAGCTGGTCGAGCGGCCCCACCCCCCACGGACTCGCCCGCCCGATCTTGTCGGCCGTGGCCAGCACGACCGTTTCGGCGGCGGCCTGCGCCATGATGCGCTTGAGCGCAGCCTCGCCCGCATCGCCGGTGGTCAGCCCCAGTTCGGGGTGCACGCCGGTCACGCCCAGCAGGCAGAGATCGGCCCTGATCAGGGAGAAGGTCTCGGCGGTCTCCGGCCCCATCGCCACCATCGAATGACGGAACATGCGGCCGCCCACGAGGACGATCTCGACGCCAGCGTGCCCCTCGAAGCTCGCCGCGACCGCCGGGCTGTGGGTCACGACGGTGCAGCGCCGGTCGAGCGGCAGCGCGACGGCGAGATTCATGTGCGTCGTGCCGCCGTCGACGATCACGATGGCGCCGTCCGCCACGAGCGTCGCCGCCGACTTCGCCAGCCGGCGCTTCTCCTCTCCCTGCATCTCCCGCCGCGCGGCGAGCGGCTTGTGGGTCGGCGAGGCGGGAACGGCGCCGCCGTGGGTGCGCACGAGCTTGCCTGCGGCGGCGAGCGCGCGCAGGTCGCGGCGGAGGGTGTCCACCGACGCGCCGAACTCGACCGCAAGGGGCGCGACCTCGAGGAAGCCGTCGCTTGCGAGACGGTCGAGCAGCATGGCTTGCCTGGCGGCGGTCAGCACGGCGCGTTTGTTCGTTTCCGCATGATAGTGCACGATACTGCACGATTCGATTGGCGCAAGACCGGAGAGCGGGCATGACCAAGAGCATGATGATCCTGATCGCAGGACCCTACAGGTCCGGCACGGGCGACGATCCGCAGAGGATGGCCGCCAACCTCGCCCGGCTCGAGGCCGCGGCCTATCCGGTGTTCGCCAAGGGACACGTGCCGATGATCGGCGAATGGGCGGCGCTGCCGATCCTGCGCGGCGCCGGGGGCGGCGCACCCGGCGACGAGACCTACGACAGGATCATGCACCCGACGGCGCACCGGCTGCTCGAGAAGTGCGACGGCGTCCTCAGGCTGGAAGGCGCCTCGACAGGGGCCGACAAGGATGTCGCGATCGCGCTTGCTCGCGGGATCCCGGTCTGGCGCTCCCTAGACGACATCCCGAATGCGCACGCCGGCGGGGAGGAGGCCCGGTCTTAATCTTCTACGAGCCGGGCGCCGCCGTCGCGTTTGCGCGCAGGCTGGCGGCGATGCGCGAAGCCCCTTTGGCCCATGAAATCCGGTCAAGCTGATTAACCGTCGAGATGGATAGGAGCCCTCGCCGCCAAATCCAGCAAAGGTCGAAAACTACGGGATTTTCGGTCAACACTCGTCCATGCGGCGCCGGTCGCAATCCTTCGCGGCGCCAATCCGGCAAGCGGCTGGGCCGTGGCCCGGGCGGGTCGCCCGGGCCACGGCGCGAACGGGGCCCTCAGCGCACCACCGCCAGCATGGCCTCCGAAGCGGCTCGGAAGTCGGCGCGGGCATACTGCTCGTCGTTCTTGATCGCGGCGTAGGCCTTCTCCAGCTCCGCGTTGAAGCGGGCGTAGGCCGGCTCGTCGATGAAGCCGGCGAGCTTCTTGGCCTCGATGATCGCGCCCATCGCCATGGTGGCCTGCTCGGCGGCCTCGTAGTCCACATAGACGCCGCGCGCGCCGGCTTCGGCCACCACGCGCAGGGCGCGGTTCATGTCGGCGTCGGTGAGGGTCTTGTCGACCATCCGGTCGACCGCCGCCTGGGCGATCTGCTTCGCCTTGGCCGCGGCGGCCAGCAACTCCTCCCGGCTGTTGTAAAGCGCGCCGTGCACCTCGCGGATGGCGCCGCCCATCTGCTCGGCGAGCGAGGGGTCCGCCATCTGCAACGCCGCCTCCAGCATCAGCATGTGGGCGTCGTTGAACTTCGGCCAGCCGGGGCTCAGGCCCGTGCCCGGGCGCGGCTCCCAGTTCAGCTGGCTCATCGGGTGGTGGCAGGCGTGACAGTCGAAGAACACCAGTTCGGGGAACATGCCCTGCATGCCGGTGCGCGGATCGGTCAGCATGTCCATGCGCCGCTGGATCATCAGCGCCTGCCCGATCGCCCAGGTCCGCACGCCGTCCGTCACCACCTTGCGCTCGAAATAGTCGTCGTCCATCGCGTAGTGGGCGGGCTGCACGGCGGTGAAGGTGTCGAGTTCGAAGTTCATCCGCGGGTGGCCGGCGCCCATGATCTCGTGGGTGACGAACTGCACCGGGTTGGTCGCCGAGCCGAAATGGCAGTCGAGACAGAGATTGGCCCGCACGACCGGGTCCTCGGTCGCGATCAGCCCGGCCTCGACGTTCTGCGCGTGGGTGGCGAGGCCCGAGGCGTGCAGGCCGAGCCAACGCGCCGAACCGCCGTGGCAGGTCTCGCAACCCACGCCGTCGGTCAGCGAGAAACGGGCGCCGCGAAGCTCCTCCGCCACATAGGAGGAGTGGCAGATGAGACATTCCTGCGCCTCATGGGCGGGCTGGGCGAGGCCGAGATTGGCGGCGATGCGCTTGGAGCGATCCTCCAGCAACACCGCGTAGGCCTTGGAGTGGGGATCGTAGCGCTGCCATGTGACGTATTCGTTCTGCAACACCGGCGAGTTGGCGAAGGGCTCCGCCGCCCCGTGGCAGGTGGAGCCGGCGCAACTCGCGACGCCAAGATGGATGTCCTGCGCCGAAGCCGGCGCGAGGGACGCGAGGCCGAGCGCGAACGCGAGGGCTGCGAGGGCGTGCTTGAGCGACATCGGCGTCTCCGCGCTGTGCTGCGGGGTCATACCCGCGTTTGGCCGCAAGAGGATACGGGTTGCCGGGCGATCCACCAAATCCCATCATCGGCGTAAATTCGTCGCGGTCGCCCAGAGGTCGCCGTCGTGCAGCCACAATTCCGCGCAGCCGACCCCGCCGCGGTGCTCTCGGCCCTCGCGGCCGCCGGGGCCCTGACGGCGGCCGACGCCGGCCGCGCCGCCGCCGCCGCGCGCCCCGGCGAGAGCGCGCCCGCCGCAGCAGCCCGCCTCGGCCTTATCGGCTGGGAGGCCATGGGCCGCGCCGCGGCGCAGGGGTTGGGGCTGCGCTGGATGGAGGCGCGCGAGGTCGCCGCCCTGCCCGGCCCGCCAGTCGGCGGGCCGGCCGCGGCCTTCCTGCGCAGCCGTCGCGCCGTGGTGGCGGATGGCGAGGGCGGGGCGCTCGCGGTGCTGGCCGACCCGTTCGACGCGGCGCTGCGCCGGGCGCTGACGATGGCGACGCCCGGCCCGCTCGGCTTCGCCGTCGCAGCGCCGGCGGCGATCGAGGCGTGGCTGGACGCGCGCCTCGCCGAAGGCGGCGCGCGTCCCGCGCCGGAGGCCGAATCAACCCCCGCCCCGCCGGGCCCCGCCGCCGAGACCGCCGACGCGCTGCTGGAGACGGCCGCGCGCCTGGCCGCCTCCGACCTGCACTTCGAGCCCGACGCCGCCGGCGGACGGGCGCGGGCGCGGGTGGACGGCGCCATGCGCACGCTGATGCGGCTGGACCGCGAACTCTACGGCGCGGTCGTGGCGCGGCTGATGGTTATCGCCGAACTCGACGTCGCCGAACGCCGCCTGCCCCAGGACGGCCGCGGCCGGCGCACGCTGCAGGGCCGTCCGGTGGACCTGCGCCTTTCCACCGCGCCGGCGCTCGACGGGCTGTCGCTCGCGATCCGGCTGCTCGACGGGCAGGTCGCGCCGGGCCGACTCGACGCGCTTGGCCTGCCGGCCGAGGTCGCCGCCCTGATGGGCAGGGCCGCCGCCGCCCCCTACGGCCTGTTCGCGCTGACCGGGCCGACCGGCTCCGGCAAGACCACGACGCTGCACGCCATGCTCGCCGGGATGGACGCCGAGGCGCGGAAGATCATGACGGTCGAGGACCCGGTTGAATACGCCCTGCCCGGCGTCGTGCAGTGCCAGGTGCGCGCCGACATCGGCTTCGACTTCGCGAGCGCCCAGCGCACCCTGCTGCGCCACAACCCGGACGTGATGATGGTCGGCGAGATCCGCGACCGCGAAAGCGCCGCCGTCGCCGTGCAGGCGGCGCTGACCGGCCACCTCGTGCTGACCACCGTGCACGCCAACACCGCCGCGGGGGCGGCGTTGCGCCTGCTCGACCTCGGCGTGGAGCCCTTCCTGCTGGCGGCGGCGCTGGTGGGCGCGGGGGGCCAGCGGCTTGCGCGCCGGCTCTGCCCCGACTGCCGCGAGCCCGACGCGCCCCCTGCCGAGGCGCTGGCGCGGCTCGGCGCGCCGCCGGGCGGGCGCTGGTCGGTCGCGCGCGGCTGCCCGCGCTGCGGCGGGACCGGCGTGCGGGGCCGCGTTCCGGTCGCGGAGGCCTTCCTCGCCACGCAGCCCTTCCGCGACCTGCTGCGCGCGGGCGCGCCGGACGAGACGGCGCTGGCGCGGCTGGCGGCGGCGGACGGCTCGGCCCCGATGCACGCGGCGGCGCTGGCGCTGGCGGCGGCGGGAGAGATCGCGCTGGCCGAGGCGCTGCGCGTCGCGCCGCCGCCCACCCCACCGACCCCGTCATGAGCGCCCGCTTCCGCTACGCCGCGGTCGACGCCGCCGGCGCCGCGCGACGCGGCGTGCTGGCCGCCGCCAGCGAGGCCGAAGCCGCCGCCGCCCTGCGCCGCGCCGCGCTGACGCCGCTGTCGATCAGCCCCGCCGCCGCGCCCTCCGGCCGGGCGCGGGCGACGCTGGAGGAGCGCGCGGGCGCCCTGCGCCGCCTGGCGGCGCTCGTCGCCGCGCGCGCGCCGCTGGAGCGGGCGCTGCGGCTGGCCGGCGCCGGCGGACGGACCCGGGCCCTGTGCGGCGATCTGGCGCTCGCTGTCGCCGGCGGACGCGCGCTGTCGGCGGCGATGGCGGACTGGCCCGGCGATTTCGACGCCGCGCTGCGCGCCGTGGTGGCGGCCGGCGAGCGCTCCGGCGACATGGGCCGCGCGCTGGACGCGGGCGCGCGGATGCTGGAGCGCCGCGCCGAGGGTCGCCGCGCCGTCGCCGCCGCGCTGACCTACCCGGCCTTCCTGCTGGTCGCGGCGCTGGCGGCGTTGGCGGTGTTCGTGGGCTTCGCCGCGCCGCGCTTCGAGGCGGTGATCACGGCCGCCGGCGCCGCGCCCTCGCCCGAGAGCGCCGCCTTCTTCGCCGCGGCGGCCGTTCTGCGCGTCGCGGGCGGGCCGATCCTGCTGGCGCTGGCCGCAGCCGGACTCGCGACGGCGCTGGCGGCGGGAACGGCGCGGGGGCGGGCGGCGCTGGCGGGGCTCGCGCTGCGCCTGCCGCTGGTGGGGCCGCTGATGCGCCAGCGCGCCGCCGAGCGCTACGCCGCGGCGCTGGGCGCCATGCTGGCGGGCGGCGCCCCGGCGGCCGAGGCGGCGGCGCTGGCGGCGCCTGCCCTGGGCGAGGGACCGCTGCCCGCCGCGGCCGCCCGCGCCGCCGCCGCCATGGCGCAGGGCCTGACGCTCTCGGCCGCGCTGGAGGGCGAGCCGGCGCTACCGGCCGACCTCGCCGCCTTCGCCCGCATCGGCGAGGAGACCGGCGCGCTGGCGACGCTGATGGACCGCGCCGCCGCCCATTTCGCCGCCGAGGCCGAGGCGCGCGCGCGCCGGCTGGGCGCGCTGGCCGGGCCGACGCTGACGGCCGTTATCGGCGTCTTGATCGGGCTCGGCGCCTACGCGATGATGACCGCGGTGCTGGACGTCTACGACGCCGCGCTGTGAGCGTCCCTGGCGGAGTGAACCATGCGCCGCGGCGAAGCGGGCTTCAGCCTCATCGAGGTGCTGGTCGCGCTGACCATCATCGCGCTGCTCGCCGGGGTGGCGGGGCCGCGGCTCTACGCGCTGTTCGACCGGGGCAAGGCGCGCATCGCCGAGATCCAGATCGGCCAGATCGAGACGGCGCTGGAGACCTACCGCCTCGACCTCGGCGCCTATCCCGCCGCCGAACAGGGCTTGCGCGCGCTGGTGGAGCGGCCCGGCTCGGGCGCCGGCGCGGGACGCTGGTCGGGGCCCTACCTCGACGACGCGCGCGGGCTGATCGACCCCTGGGGCGCGCCCTACCGCTACGAGCGGCCAGGCCGCGGCGGGCGGCCCTTCTCGGTGATCAGCCACGGCGCCGACGGCGCGCCGGGAGGAGAAGGTGAGAACGCCGAGATCGGCCGCTGAACGCGGCGCGGCGCTGCTGGAGGCGGTGCTGGCGCTGACGCTCGCGGCGATGCTGACGGCGGCGGGCTTCTCGGCCTTCGCGCGGCTGGGGCGCGCCGCGGAGGCGGCCGAGACGCGGCTGCGCGCGCTGGCGCTGGCCGAGAACGCGCTGGAGACCGCCGCCGCGCCCGCCTTCCTCGCCGCCGCCCGCGACGCGCCGCAGAGCAGACAGGGCGGCGAGGGCCCGCTGCGCTGGCGTCTGGAGGCGACGCGCCACGGCGAGACGGAGCCCGCGCTGGTGCGCCTGACCGCCACGGTCGGCGAAGCCGCGGCCCCCGTGGTGCGGCTCGACACGCTGAGGCTCGCGCCGTGAGCGAGCGCGGCGCCGCGCTGCTGGAGGTGCTGCTGGCGCTGATGCTGACGGCGGCGCTGGCCGTGGCGCTGGCGGCGACGGCGCGCTTCGGCCTCGCCGCCACGGACCGGGCGCAGAGCGCCGGCGCGGCGATCGAGGCGGCCGAGCGCGACCGTCGCCGCCTCGGGGCCCTGTGGCGCGGGCTGACGGCGGCGGCCGGCGGGCCGGCGCGGGTGGTCTGGCTCGGCGCCGACGCCGACGCGCCGCGCTGGGGCTTGTGGCGGCTGGAGATCGTCGGCGCCGCCGCCCGCCTGTCCCTCTGCGACGGCGACGACCCGCGCGCGCCGGGTCCCTGCGGCGCGGCGGAGACCATGCGCCTGCCGGCCTCACGCCTCGCCTATGCCGGGCCGGACGGCGCCTTCGCGGCCGAATGGGCCGGAGGCGCGCCGGCGCTGATCGCGCTGGAGGGCCTGGAGGGGCGGCTGGTCGTCGCCCCGCGCGCGCCATGAGCGAGCGCGGCGCCGCGCTGCTGGCGGCGCTGGGCGGGCTGGCGCTGATCGGCGCGCTGGCGAGCTCGGCGCTGCCGCTGGCCACCGGGCCGCTGCGCCGCGCGGAGGCCGCCGTGGCGCAGGCCGGGGCCCGGGCGGCGGCCGAAGGCGCCCTGCACCGGCTGGCGGCGGCGCTGGCCGACCCGGCGGGGCCCGGACCGCTGCGGCTGGACGGCTCGGTGGTGGAGACGCGCTTTCTCGACGCGGACGTGATCTTCGCGGCGCAGGAGACGGGGGGTCTGGTCGACCTGAACGCCGCGCCGGCGCCGGTGCTGGAGCGCCTGCTGGCCGCCGCCGGCGCGCCCCCGGCCCAGGCCGCCCGCGTCGCCGCGGCGCTGGCCGAGGCGCGTCGCGCGACGGTCGGACGCCGCGCCTTCCCCGCCGAGGAGGCCGCCTTCGCCGCCGTCGCGCCCGACGACGCCGGCGCGCTGGCGGCCGCGCTCGACTACGCGACGGTCTGGTCGGAAAGGCCGACCGTCGACCCGTGGACGGCCCCCGCCCCGGCGCTCGCTGCGGCGGCCGGCGCGACGCTGGCCGAGGCGCAGGCCTTCGTGGTCGAGCGCCTCGCCGCAGGCCGGGCGGCGCGCCTGCCGGAGCACTGGGACCGCGCGGCGCTGGCGGAGGGCGACGGGCGCGTCCTGCGGCTGCGCGTCACGGCCGTCGCCGGGCAGGGTCGCGCGACCGCGGAGGCGGTTGTCGCCGTCGCCCCCGGCCCGGCGCCGCAGGCGCGCATTGTGCATTGGCGCTGAGCCGCAGGCGCGCATTCTGCGCTGGCGCTGGGCGGCCCCGCCCCTATGCTCAGGCCGCCGGTTCGGGCGTCGCTTCGGGAACGGGCATGACCGTCGTCCATCATCTGGCCGACCTTCTGCGCTGGGCGCTGGCCGTCGCCGGCGGCGAGCCCGCGCCCCCGCGCCGGGCGCTGGGCCTGCGCGGCGCCGAGCCATGGCTGATGCGCCGCGAGGGGGACGGCTACGCCCCCGAGCGCCCCACCCGCCGCGGCGACGCCGCGCCGCTGCTGCTGGACGAGGAGCGCGCTGTGGGCGCCCGCATCCTCGCCCCCGTGGCGGCCGCCCTGCGCGGCCCCGCCGCGGCGCGCTGGGCCGCCGAGGCGGCGAGCCCCTTTCCCCCCGGCGAGGCGACGCTCGGCCTCGCGCCCGCCGCAGAGCCGTGGAGCCCCGAGGGCGCGCCGTGGTTGACGGCCGCCGCGCCGCGCGCACGCCTGTCGGCCGCACGGGCGGCCGTGGCGGCCGGGGGCGCCCGGCCGGGCCGGGCGTTCGCGATGGTCGAGGGGCGGGCCGTGCCGCTGGAGCCTCGCCCGCGCCGCGCCCTGCCGGCGGCGCTGCTGGCCGCCGCCTTGTGCGTCGCTGCGGCGCATGGCTGGCTCGGCTGGCGCGTCGCGGCGGCGGAGCAGACGGCGGCGGCGCGGCTGGCGACGGCGCGGGAGAGCCTGCGCGTCGCCGAGACCGCCGCCGAGGCGCGCGCCGCCGCGACCGAGACCGCGGCTGCGCCGCTGCGCGAGGCGGCGGCCGCCGCGGCGCTGCTGGCCGCGGCCCCGCCCGCGGCCGGGGCGCTGGAGGCCTTCGCCGCCGCGCTGCCTGACGCGTCGCACGCCTTCCGGCTGTCCATCGCGCCCGGGCGCATCGAGGCCGAGATCGCCGCGCCTGACGCCGCCGCCCTCGCCGCCGCGCTGTCGGCCGCGCCCGGCTTCGCCCGCGCCGCGCTGGCCGACGGCGCCCGCGTCGACCCGGCCACCGGCCTGCAACGCGCCCGCCTGATGCTGGAGCCTGCTCCCGGGCCGGCGCCATGAGCGACGCGCCCCCCTGGCGGCGGCTCGACCCGCGAAGCGCGCCGGCCCGGCTGGCGGCCTTCGCGCTGCTGGCGGCGCTGGCCGCGGCGACGGCGGCGGCGGCGCTGGGCCCGCTGGTCGCCCGGCGGGCCGCGGCGGAGGGGCGGCTGGCCGCGACGATCGCGAGAGCCGAGGCCCTGGAGCGCGCGGCGGTCGAGATCGGCGCGCAGGATCAGGCTCCCGCGTCCGAAGCGGTCGCCGCCGCGCAGGCGTGGCTCGTCTCGGCCGCTCCGACCCGGGCCGGCGACGCGGCGACGCTGGCGCTGCTGAGCGGGCTGCGCGCGACGGCCGAGGAGAGAGGCGTGACGCTGACCGCGCTCGCACCGGTGAGGGCCGAGGCGGCGGAGCTGCAGGCCCTCGCGCCGCCGCTGGGTCTAGGCCTGAGCCTCGTCGCGGCCGAGGCGCGGATCGTGGCCGACCACGCCGGCCTCGCCGCGTTCCTCGAGGCGCTGGAGAGGGCGCCCGATGGCGCGCGCGTCGTCGCGCTGGACGTGGCGGCCGCCAGCGCCGCCCCGCTGGCGGAGGCGGGGCGGCTCACCGCGCGGGTGCTGGCCGTGGCGCTCGTCCGCGCGCCGGGCGGCTGAGGCGATGCGGGGCCTTCTCGCCGCCGGCGCGCTGTCGCTGGGCGCCGCCGCGCTCTGGCTGGCCGCGCCGTGGCCTGTCGCGCCGTGGCCTGTCGCGCTCTGGACTGCCGCGCCGCCCGTCGACCGGGTCGCGGCGCCCACGCCGCCGTCGCCGGCGGCGGCCTTCGCGCCGCCGCCGCAACCCGCCCCGGCGACGCTGGAGGCCTTCCGCGCCCGACCGCCCTTCTCCGCCGCCCGTCGCCCGCCGCCGCCCCCGGCGCCCGCTGTGGCGGCGGCCCCGGCCGCCTCGGGGCTCCTGTTCGACCGCTATGTCGTGGCCGGGGTCGTCGTGGCGGACGGCGCGCCGGTGGCGCTGCTGCGCGACGCGGGGGAGGGGCGACTGGTGCGCCTGCGCCTCGGCGAGCGGCTGGGTGAGGCGGTTCTGGTGGCCATCGATCTGGCGCGATTGACCTTCCGGGTGGGCGACCGCACGGTGACCGCCGACGTCGGGAGCAGCGACGGGAGCAGCGGCCGGAACCCATGACATGACCCGCCCGCGCCATCGCGCGCGCCCCCCGCTGGCCCTCTGTCTGCTGATCCTGGGTCTCGGCGTCGCCGCCTGCGCGCCGGCGCCCGCGACGATGGGGCCGCTCTCCACGGAGGGGCATCTTCTCGACGGCTTCCCCATCGGCGCGGCGCCGGCGGGCGGCGCCGTGGCGACGGTCGGCGTCGCGCGCGGGCAGGCGGAGGGCGGCGCGGAGATCCTGTCGGCCGACCGGCGCCTCGCCCCGGCCGAGATCGTCGTGCGCGGCGGAGCGCGCGTCCCCGACGGGCCGCCGGTGGCGCTGAACCTCGCCGACGCGGCGGTGGCGGAGGCGGCGCAGGTCATCCTCGGCGACGTGCTCGGACAGCCCTTCATCGTCGACACGGGCGTCGCGGGGACCGTGACGCTGCGCGCCGAGGCCCCGCTGCCGCGCCCCGCGCTGGTGGACGCCTTCGCCGAGGCGCTGGGCGCGCAGGGCCTGTCGCTCAGCCAGTCGGGCGGGGTCTGGCGCATCGCACGCACGGGCGTGGGAACCGACGACGCGCAGATCTTCCTTCCGCGCCACATCGCGGCGTCCGAGGCCGCCAAGGCGCTGGAGATCGCGATTCCGCCCGAGCGTGTGCGCCTCGTGCGCACCGGCGCGGGCGAGGCGCTGCTGGTCAACGGCTCGGCGCGGGAGGTCGCGCTGGCGCGCCAGACGCTCGCCGCCATCGACGTGCCCCAGCTCGCGGGCATGTCCATGCTGCTGGTCGGCCTGCGCCACGCCGCGCCGGGCGACATGGCCAACGAGCTGGCGGCCGTCTTCGGCGGCGACGCGGCGCCGGGCGTCGGCGCCGACGGGCTGCCCGGGGGAGCGGGAGGCCTGCGCGCGGTGCCGCTCGACCGTCTGGGCGCGCTGGCGCTGATGGCGCGCGACAACGCCACGCTCGACCGCGCCTATGGGCTGGTGCGCCAGCTCGACCGGCCGCGGGCCTCGGCGCAGACGCGGCTTTTCGTCTACCGGGTCCAGAACCGTTCGGCCGCGGCGCTGGCGGAGTCGCTGTCGTCGCTGTTCGCGGCCCCCGCCGAGCCCGATCCCTACGGCCTCGACGAGACGCCCAAGATCGTGGTGGACCCCGAGAAGAACGCGCTGGTGATCTCGGCGCCCTCCGGCCAGTTCCAGCAGCTCGTCGACCTGATCCGCCAGCTCGATTCGGCGCCGATGCAGGTGCTGGTGGAGGCGACGATCCTCGAGGTGTCGCTTGGCGACAACCTGCGCTACGGGGTGCAATACGCGCTCAGCTCCGGCGAGTTGTTCAACAATCGCCGGGCGGGCGCCGTGCTGACAACGGGCATGTCGCAGATCATCGCGCCGACGCTGCCGGGCTTCGCCTTCTCGATCGGCACCTCCCTCGCCCCCGACGTGATCGTGGAGGCGCTGGACCAGGTGTCGGACCTGCGCGTGGTGTCCTCGCCGAAGCTGATGGTGCGCGACAACCAGCCCGCGACGCTGCAGATCGGCGACCAGGTGCCCATCGTCACCCGCAGCGCCGAGGGCGTGAGCGACGACAGCCGCATCGTCAACACGGTGGAGTATCGCGACACCGGCGTGACGCTGCGGGTGACGCCGCGGATCAATTCGGGCGGCTTCGTCAGCCTCAGCATCGACCAGGAGGTCAGCTCGGTGAGCCAGACCACCAGCTCCGGCATCGACAGCCCCACCATCAGCCGGCGCTCCATCACCACCGACGTCACCGTGCGCTCGGGCCAGACCGTGGTGCTGGGCGGGCTGATCCAGGACCGCGGCTCGGTGGACCGCTCGGGCATCCCGGTGCTGCAGGACATCCCCGTGCTGGGCGCCGCCTTCGGAACCCGCTCCCAGAGCGCCGGGCGCACCGAACTGCTGGCGCTGCTGCGGCCCCACATCCTCACCGCGCCGGAACAGGCCGGCGATCTGACCGAGGGGCTGCGACGCCAGTTCGACGCCATCGCCGCCACCTCGGGCCGCCGGCCGGACCTGCGCCGGCTCGACCCGGTGAGCCTGCCGCGGCTGCAGTAGCGCTCAGGGAATGAGGACGCTGACCCCGGTGGTGCGCCGCGCCTCGAGGTCGCGGTGGGCCTGCGCGACGTCGGCCAGCGCATAGCGCCGCTCGACCGGGATGCGCACCTTGCCGGAGGCGACCATCGCGAACAGGTCGTCCGCCATCTCCTGACACGCCTCCCGCGTCGAGATGTGCGTGAACAGCGTCGGGCGGGTGACGAACAGCGAGCCCTTCGCCGCCAGGACGCCGATGTCCACCGGCGGCACCTTCCCGCTGGCGTTGCCGAAGCTGATCATCATGCCGAGCGGCCGAAGGCAGTCGAGCGAACCCGCCCATGTGTCCTTGCCGACCCCGTCCATCACCGCCTTGACGCCGACGCCGCCGGTCAACTCCCGCACCTTCGCCACCCAGTCGCCGTCGCGATAGTCGACGGCCTCCGATGCGCCGTGCGCCAGCGCCAGCGCGCATTTCTCCGGCCCGCCCGCCGTCGCGATCAGGCGCACGCCCATGGCGCGCGCCCACTGGCAGGCGATCAGCCCCACCCCGCCCGCCGCGGCGTGGAACAGCACCGCGTCGCCCTCGCCGAGCGGCGTGGTGCGGCGGAACAGGTATTGCACGGTCAGGCCCTTGAGCATCATGCCGGCGCCGGTCTCGAAGTCGACGCCGTCGGGCAGGCGGCAGACCTGCCGCGCCGGCATCACCCGCGCCTCGCAATAGGCGCCCGGGGGCCCAGAGGTGTAGGCGGCGCGGTCGCCTTCCTTCAGGTGCGTCACGCCCTCGCCCACCGCCTCGACCACGCCGGCGGCCTCGTTCCCCATCGCGGCGGGCATCGGCAGCGGGTAGAGGCCGCTGCGCTGGTAGACGTCGATGAAGTTCAGGCCGCAGGCCATGTGGCGGATGCGGATCTCGCCCGGACCGGGCTCGCCCACCAGGCGATCCACCAGCGCCATCGCCTCGGGCCCGCCCGGAGCCTCGATCACCACCGTCCGCGCCATGCCCGCCTCCCGTTTCGACGGGGCGGATTGAGGCGCGCCGGCGCGGCGGGGTCAAGAGGGCGGCGGCGGGGGTCCGATCAGGCCGGAGGCGGCGGCGCGGTCCTCGTCGGGCAGGAACCACAGGTGGGAATAGCTCAGCGATCGGACCTCGGCGCCGTTCGCGCCATGCGCCTCGATCTCGGCGTCGCCGAACCACTCCCCCAGCCCCAGCCGCCGCCGGCGCTCGCCGTCGCGCAGCTCGACCGCGCCCGAGGCGATGAGATAGACCCCGCCGATCCGCTCGCCCCGCCGCAGCACCCAGGCCGCGACCGCGAAGACCCGCGGCTTCAGCCGGCGGGCCAGACGCACGAGCTGCGCGCGCGGGACGTCGGCGAAACCGGGCAGCGCGGCCAGCGCGTCGGCGCTCGGCCGCACGATGTCCACCGCCGCGGTGAAGCCGCGGTCGGCGTGGACGGCGTCGGCCTCGGCGGCGAGGCTGCGGGCGAGTTCGGAGGAGATGATGCCAGAGGCGCGCATCTGCTCGATCTGGTCGCGCTCCTCCAGCCAGGCGAAGCGCTCCAGCACCTCGAAGTCCAGCGCGCGGGCGAAACCGGGATATTGCAGCCGAAGCGCCTGCAGATGGCCCTCCAGCTCGTCCAGCCGCTGGTCGAGGATGTCGTGCAGGATCGTGGTCAACCGGTCGCCCAGCACGCCGCCGAGCCTCAGCTCCAGGAACACGATCAGCTCCAGCACCAGGATGCGCGACAGCAGCAGCGACTGGAAGCGCGCCTCGAGCTGGCGCGCGAGCGGCCATCCGACGCCCAGCCGCGCGTGAAGCAGGCTGACGGCGCGGAACCAGAAGTCGTGCGCATGTGGGCGGCGGGCGGCGCGCAGATAGCCCACGCGCCCGTCCTCGCGCGCCGCGTCGATCATCGCCTCGACCGCCCTCAGCGCCCGGTCGACCAGCGCGCTGGGGAGACCACCGGACCAGAACTGCTGACCGACCAGCGCACGCTCCTGATTCGCCAGCGCTATCAGGCCGACGGTCAGGCGGTCGCGGTCGGTGATCTCCTCGTCGAAGGCGCGATCGT
>DAINOD010000004.1:39005-82031 GCA_036735545.1 Rubrimonas sp.
AGGCCGACGGTCAGGCGGTCGCGGTCGGTGATCTCCTCGTCGAAGGCGCGATCGTCGCCCACCCTGCTCAGCCGCTGTGTGTAGGGGCGCACCGCCACGTCGACCAGTTCGTCGGCGAGGTTGAAGCGGCCGGCGAAACTGCGCAGCGCCGCGCGCACCCCGTTCAGGGCCTGGCTGAGCGCCTGGGCGCGAAAGGCGCGCTCGATGGGCGAGAGTTCGTCGAGACCGAGCAGGCGCATCAGCGGCCGCAGCGTGGAGCCCTGCACCAGCAGCGTGAACAGCGCGAAGCCGGTGGCCTGGATGGCGATGAACCGCTTCACATCGACCGGCACGAAGGGGTTCTCGGTGACCGCCAGCGCCAGCGCCAGCGTGACCGCCCCGCGCAGGCCGCCCCAGATGATCGCCAGCTTCATCGGCGGCGAGACGCGCCGGGTCAGCCGCAGCGCGGTCATCGCCGGAAAGGCCGTGAAGATCACCGCGGCGCGGCTGAGCAGCGCCGCCCCCAGCGCCACGCCCAACACCAGCACGTCGTCGAACGTCGCGTCCGCCATCAGCCGCGGCACGAGCAGGGCCGCCAGCACGAAGACAAGGCTGCCGGCCCAGAAGGCGAGCTGGTCCAGCATCTCCTCGAAGAAGGCGAAGGTCGCCGGCGTGAAGCGGGACCGGCCGATGGCGCTGATCACGAGCCCCGACGCCACCACCGCCACAACGCCCGACACGTTCAGCAAGTCGTTGCCGACGACGTAGGCGACATAGGGCGTGGCCACCGCAACCGTCAGCTGGGCGGTGCGGAAGGAGCGCATCCAGGCCACCGCGGCCACGGCGAGCCGCCCCGCCGCCATGCCCAGCGCCGCGCCGCCCAGAAGGTTGACGACCAGCACGCCGAGCGCCGCGGCCGGATCGAGATCGGCGCCCGCCACGATGACCCCCAGCAGGGCGGAGAAGATCGCGATGGCGGTGGCGTCGTTCAGCAGGCTCTCGCCCTCGACGAGCCGGGTCAGCCGCTGGGGCGCGCCCAGTTCGCGGAACAGCGCGATCACCGCCGAGGGGTCGGTGGTCGCCACGATGGCGCCGAACAGCAGGCACGCCACCAGCGGCGCCGCCCCCACCGCCGCCACCGCGCCCCCGATCGCCGCCACCGCGACGATCACCGCGAGCACCGCGAGCAGGAGCACCGCCGCGAAATCATGGCTCAGCCGGCGCACGTCGATCGTGACCGAACCCTGAAACAGCAGCAGCGGCAGGAACACGGTCAGGAAGGTGCCGGACGACACCGGGATGTCCACCAGCGCGTCTGCGAGGGCGTTGAACTCGTCGGTCATCGGCGTCGCGCGCAGCCACGACGCGGCCAGCGCCACCGCCACGCCGATGACCGCGAGCGCCACCGACAGGGGCAGCCCGAGCCTGCGCGCGACGGGCTGCGTCGCGGCGATCAGGATCAGCAGCCCCGCGACGGTCAGCGTCAGCGAGTCGATGGCGGGTATCGCGTTCATGCGACCTACGTAGCCGCCGCGCAGGCCCGAGGCGAGCGCCGCGCGACCTTGATCCGCGTCAATTCCGCCTGACAGCCGCCCTGTATGCTGGGTGGAACGAAAGCCGGGAGGGACCGCCATGCGCATCGTGCTCGTGCATCCGAACTACCACTCCGGCGGCGCGGAGATCGCAGGCACGTGGCCGCCGGCCTGGGCCCCCTATCTCACCGGGTCGCTGCGCCGGGCGGGATTCGACGATGTCGTGTTCGTCGACGCGATGACCGACAATCTGGAGGAGGAGGCGCTGCGGGCGCGGCTCGCGGCGCTGGCCCCCGACGTGATCGGCGTGACCGCCATAACCCCCTCGATCTACGCCGCCGAGCGCGTGCTGGAGATCGCGCGCGAGGTCTGCCCGACGGCGCTGCGGGTGCTGGGCGGAGTGCACGCCACCTTCATGTTCCGCCAGGTGCTGTCCGAGGCGCCGTGGATCGACGTCATCGTGCGCGGCGAGGGCGAGGAGATCTTCGCCAACCTCGTGCGCGCGGCGGACGAGGGGCGCTGGCCGGCCGACCGCCGCCGCATCAAGGGTCTCGCCTTCATCGAGGACGGCGAGATCGTCTCGACCGAGGCCGCCTCCACGGTGCGCGACCTCGACGGCATCGACCCCGATTGGGGCATCCTCGACTGGTCGAAATACACCTACACCCCGCTCGGCGTGCGGGTCGCGATCCCCAACATGGCGCGCGGCTGCCCGTTCACCTGCTCCTTCTGCAGCCAGTGGAAGTTCTGGCGCGACTACCGGGTGCGGGACCCCAAGAAGGTCGTGGACGAGATCGAGCGGCTGGTGAACGACCACCAGGTCGGCTTCTTCATCCTCGCCGACGAGGAGCCGACCATCAACCGCAAGAAGTTCGTGCAGTTCTGCGAGGAGCTGATCGCCCGCGGCCTGCCGGACCGGGTCAAGTGGGGCATCAACACCCGCGTCACCGACATCATGCGCGACAAGGAGTTGCTGCCGCTCTACCGAAAGGCGGGGCTCGTCCACGTCTCGCTGGGCACCGAGGCGGCGGCGCAGATGAAGCTCGACCAGTTCAACAAGGAGACCACGGTCGCCCAGAACAAGGAGGCGATCCGTCTCCTGCGCGAGGCCGACATCTTCACGGAGGCGCAGTTCATCGTCGGCCTGGACAACGAGACCGCCGACACGCTGGAGGAAACCTTCCAGATGGCGTGGGACTGGCAGCCTGACCTCGCCAACTGGGCGATGTACACGCCGTGGCCGTTTACGCCGCTCTATCAGGAGATCAAGGACAAGGTCGAAGTCTTCGACTTCTCCAAATACAACTTCGTCACCCCGATCATGGCTCCAGCGGCGATGACCCGCGGGGAGTTGCTCGACGGCGTGATGAAGAACTATCGCCGCTTCTACAGTCGCAAAGCGCTGTTCCACTATCCATGGCGAGGGCGGGGCTTCCGGCGGCGCTATCTGCTGGGCTGTCTCTACGCGTTCCTGAAGGCAGGCTTCAACCGCACGTTCTACGATCTGGGCAAGGCCGGCTACTGGGGGCCCCAGACGCGGAACAAGGTCGACTTCCACTTCGACGAGACGCGCACCATCGCGCCCGCGCAGATGGCCGACTGGGACGCCGCGGCCGACCGCGCGGCGCGCGCCGCGGAGCGGCGCGAGGCGGTGCGGGCGCAGGGCAAGGCGCGCGCCGCGGAACGGGCGATGGCCTGCGGCGGCGGCGCCTTCCAGATGCCGGAGAGCCTCGAACACGTCCGGACGACGGTCCACTGAGATGGGCCCGCCGCTGATCGGCCCGAACGCCCTGATCCAGACAGCCGCGGCCCTGCGGGCGCTGGAGGGCGAGGAGGCCTGCCGTCGCGTCTTCGCCCGCGCCCGCCTGGAGGCCCGGCTGGCGCAGCCCCCGGGGGCCATGGTGCCGGCCGCCGAGGCGGCGCGACTGATGGCCGGCCTCGCCGGGAGCCTCCCGCCCGACCGCGCCGCCGCGGTGGCGGCCGAGGCGGGGCGGCGCACCGCCGACTATCTGCTCGCGCACCGCATCCCGGCCGCCGCGCGCGCCCTGCTGCCGCGACTGCCGCTGCGGTTGGCGTCGTGGCTCCTCGGCCGCGCCATCGTGGCCAACGCCTGGACCTTCGCCGCCGGAGCGGCGGTTCGCGCACGCCTTTCCCGCGGCGCCGCCCACATCGAGATCGACGACGCGCCGGACCCGTTGACCGAGGTCTGGCGCTGCGCCGTGTTCGCGCGGCTTTTCGCCGTGCTCGTCGCCCCCCGCGCCCGCGCCCGCCCCGCCCCGGGCGGCTGCGCGATCGCGCTCGCCTGAAAGGTCCGCGATGGACGCCGTTCTCGCCCGCTACGCCGCCCGCCCGGCGCCGCGCTACACGAGCTACCCCACCGCACCCCATTTCCGGGCCGGGGCCGCGCCCGCGGCGTGGGAGGGGCAACTCTCACGCATCGACGCCGCTGCGCCGGTGTCGCTCTATCTGCACGTCCCGTTCTGCCGGAAGATGTGCTGGTACTGCGGCTGTACGATGAAGCTCGCCGCGCGGGACGAGACGGTGGCGGACTACGCCGAGGCCCTGATCGCGGAGATCGACCTGATCGCGGACCGCCTGCCGGCCCGACTGCGCGTGAGCCACCTGCACTGGGGCGGCGGCACGCCGACGACGCTCGATCCGCGCGACCTCGCCCGCGCGATGGAGCGGCTGCGGGCGCGCTTCGACATCGGCGAGCACGCCGAGGTCGCCATCGAGACCGATCCGCGCACCCTGACGGCCGAGATGGCGAGCACGATCGGCGCGCTGGGCTTCACCCGCGCCAGCTTCGGCGTGCAGGAGTTCGACCCGGCGGTGCAGACGGCGATCAACCGCGTCCAGCCGCCAGACATGGTCGCCCGGGCGGCGGGCATGCTGCGGGCGGCGGGCGTGGGCGGGATCAACTTCGACCTCATCTACGGCCTGCCCCACCAGACCTTGGAGACCCTGCTGCGCACCATCTGGCTCAGCGCAGCCATGAAGCCCGACCGGTTGGCGCTGTTCGGCTACGCCCATGTGCCGTGGATGGCGAAGAACCAGCGCATGATCCCCGAGGCGGCCCTGCCCGACTCGCCGGCGCGGTGGGCGCAGGCCGAGGCGGCGGCCGCGGCGCTCCTCGCCGCCGGTTACGTCGCCGTCGGGATCGACCATTTCGCCCGATCCGGCGACGCGCTTGCCGGCGCCGCCGCGCAAGGGCGCCTGCGGCGGAACTTCCAGGGCTACACGACCGATTCGGCCGAGACGCTGATCCCCTTCGGCGCCAGCGCCATCGGCCGCACGCCCGAGGGCTTCGCCCAGAACATCGCCGAGACGGGCGCCTGGGCGCGGGCCGTGCGCGCCGGAACGCCACCCGTGGCCAAGAGCTGCCCCACCGACGCCGACGACCGTGCGCGGGGCTGGGTGATCGAGCGCCTCATGTGCGACTTCGCCGTCGACCTCGACGCGGCGCGGACCCGCTTCGCGATGGCGCCCGACTGGTGCGCCGAGGCGTTCGATGCGCTGGCCCCTCTGGCCGCGGACGGGCTGGTGTCGCTGAAGGAGACGCGCGTCGCGCTCACCGAGCGGGGGCGGCCTCTGGTGCGCGTCGCCGCCGCGGCCTTCGACGCCTACCTTCCGCGCAGCGCCGCCCGCCACTCGGTCGCCGTCTAGACCCGCCCGCTTGCCGCCGGCGCGAGCGGTCTCTACGCTGCGCCGCAAACTTGCCGCGCGCGCGGCGCCGCCGGGGACCGAGGCCAGGATGGAAATCAAGACGGTCGGCGTCATCGGCGTGGGCCAGATGGGCGTCGGCATCGCGCATGTCTTCGCGCTGGCCGGCTACGAGGTGCTGATCCACGACGTGTCGCAAAGCGCTCTGGCGGCGGCGCCGGAGCTGATCGAGCGCAATCTGGCCCGCCAGGCCTCCAAGGGACAGATCACCGAGGAAGAACGCGCCGCCGCGCTGGCGCGCATCGGGACGGCCTCGGCCGTGGCCGGCCTCGCGCCCTGCGACCTCGTCGTCGAGGCGGCGACCGAGAATGAGGCGATCAAGCGCAAGATCTTCGAGGGCGTCGTGCCGCACCTGCAGCCGCACGCGCTGCTCACCTCCAACACATCCTCGATCTCGATCACGCGGCTGGCCTCCTCGACCGACCGGCCGGAAAAGTTCATGGGCTTCCATTTCATGAACCCGGCGCCGCTGATGCCGCTGGTCGAACTGATCCGCGGCATCGCGACCGACGAGGCGACCTACAACACCCTGAGGGCGCTCGTGATCCACCTCGGCAAGACGCCCTCGAGCGCCGAGGACTTCCCCGCCTTCATCGTCAACCGCATCCTGATCCCGATGATCAACGAGGCGATCTATACGCTTTACGAGGGCGTCGGGACCGTCGAGGCGATCGACACGGCGCTGAAACTCGGGGCCAACCATCCGATGGGACCGCTGCAGCTTGCGGACTTCATCGGGCTCGACACCTGCCTCGCAATCATGCACGTCCTGCACGAAGGATTGGCAGACACGAAATATCGCCCCTGCCCGTTGCTGGTGAAGTATGTCGAAGCCGGCTGGCTCGGCCGCAAGACCAGACGCGGCTTCTACGACTACCGGGGCGAGACGCCGACGCCGACGCGCTGAGCGGCCTCAATTCCACCGCACTTGGCGTTCATGTTGATGGTCGCGGTTGCTTCGCAGGCTGACGCCATCGTGAACGCCAAACCCGAGCAGTGTTTACCGGGTGTCCTGACACGACCAGCGTTGAGCATCGCCGGCACGTCGACTTCGACGCAACTGAGGGATGTTGCCAAGGCGCTTGGAAAGTGAAAAAGATCGAAAGATAGGGCGCGGCTATCAGTGGGGGTATGCAGCGACCCGACAGATTTCGGAGTTATCATGTTCTATCGGGACGAACGACTGGCGCTATTCATCGACGGATCGAACCTTTACGCCGCCGCGCGCGCCTTGGGCTTCGACATCGATTACAAGTTGCTGCGCTCCGAGTTCGTGCGTCGCGGCAAGCTTGTGCGGGCTTTCTACTACACAGCGCTGCTGGAGGATCAGGAGTATTCGCCGATCCGCCCGCTGGTCGACTGGCTGGACTACAACGGCTTCATGATGGTGACCAAGCCCGCCAAGGAGTTCACCGACTCCCTCGGCCGCCGCAAGGTCAAGGGCAACATGGACATCGAACTCGCGGTCAATGCGATGGAGATGGCCGACAAGATCGATCACATGGTGTTGTTCTCCGGGGACGGCGACTTCCGCCCGCTGGTGGAGGGCGTGCAGCGCAAGGGCGTGCGCGTATCGGTGGTGTCCACGATCCGCAGCCAGCCGCCCATGATCGCGGACGAACTGCGGCGTCAGGCCGACAACTTCATCGAACTCGACGAGCTGCGCGAAGTGATCGGCCGTCCGCCGCGTCCGCCGCGGTCGCTCGACGCCCAGCCCGAGGACGAGACAGACGCGGCTTGACCATGCCGGAGGCCCCGCGGGACTGCCCGCGCTGCCCCCGCCTCGTCGCCTACCGCGCCGCGAACGCCGCCCGGGAACCGGGCTGGTTCAACGGCGCCGTGCCATCCTTCGGCGATCCGCAGGCGCGGCTCGCGGTCGTCGGGTTGGCCCCCGGAGTGAAAGGGGCGAACCGGACGGGCCGGCCCTTCACTGGCGACTATGCGGGCGATCTTCTCTACGCCACGCTTTCGGCGCACGGCTTCTCGCAGGGCCGCTTCGACGCGCGGCCGGACGACGGCCTGCGGCTTGTCGACTGCCTGGTCACCAATGCGGTGCGCTGCGTGCCGCCGCAGAACAAGCCCGAGACGGCCGAAATCGCCGCCTGCCGCCCCTATCTCGCCGCGCGCCTCGCCGCGACGCCGCGGCTGCGCGCTGTGGTCACGCTCGGCCGGATCGCTCACGACAGCACGCTTCGCGCCCTGGGCGCCCGGCCCGCGGCCGCGGCCTTCGCCCATGGCGCGCAGGCCGATGTCGGCGGTCTGCGTCTGTTCGCAAGCTATCACTGCTCGCGCTACAACACGAACACCGGCCGCCTGACGCCCGCGATGTTCGCAGCCGTCTTCGCCGCGGCGCGGGCGTTTCTCGACGCTGAGGCCGCTGCGCGGTAGGGTCCGCCGACCGAGACGGAGACGCGCCATGAGCCTGCCGCCCCTCACCCTGAAGCTCGCCGCGCCGCGCGGCTTCTGCGCCGGCGTCGACCGCGCGATCCAGATCGTGGAGCGCGCGCTGCAGAAATGGGGCGCGCCGGTCTATGTCCGCCACGAGATCGTGCACAACGCCCATGTCGTGGAGCGCCTGCGCGCGATGGGCGCCGTCTTCGTCGAGGAGCTCGCCGACTGCCCCGACGACCGCCCGGTGGTGTTCTCCGCCCACGGCGTGCCGAAGGCGGTGCCCGCCGAGGCCGAGCGGCGGCGGATGCTGGCGGTCGACGCGACCTGTCCGCTGGTGACCAAGGTGCACCTGGAGGCGCAGCGCCACCACGAGGGCGGCCGCCAGCTGGTCATGATCGGCCACGCCGGCCACCCCGAGACCGTCGGGACCATGGGCCAGCTGCCGCCGGGCGAGGCGCTGCTGGTCGAGACGGTGGAGGACGTCGCGCGCCTCGCCCCGCGCGACCCCGGGCGGCTGGCCTATGTCACCCAGACCACGCTGTCGGTGGACGACACCGCCGCCATCGTCGCGGCGCTGGAGGCGCGCTTTCCCGCCATCGCCCCGCCGCACCGCGAGGACATCTGCTACGCCACCACCAATCGCCAGGCGGCGGTGAAGGCGATGGCGCCGGGGATCGACGCGCTGCTCGTGATCGGCGCGCAGAACTCGTCGAACTCGAAGCGCCTCGTCGAGGTGGGCCGCGCGGCCGGCTGCGGCTACGCCCAGCTGGTGCGCGACGCCGGCGAGGTGGACTGGCGCGCGCTGCAGGGCGCCCGCGCCGTGGGGCTGACCGCCGGCGCCAGCGCGCCGGAAGACCTCGTGCAGGGCGTGATCGACGCCTTCCGCGCCCGCTACGCCCTGACCGTCGAGACGGTGGAGACCGCCGTGGAGGACATCACGTTCCGCCTGCCGCGCGTCGTGCGAGAGGACGCGGCGTGAAGCTGGTGGCGTTCACCGACGGCGCCTGCTCGGGCAATCCCGGGCCCGGCGGCTGGGGCGCGCTGCTGCAGGCGCGCGACGGCGCGGCGGTGACGCGGGAGCGGGCGCTGTCGGGCGGCGAGCCGCTGACCACCAACAACCGCATGGAGCTGATGGCCGCCATCTCGGCGCTGGAGGCGCTGGAGCGGCCCTCGGCGATCACCGTGATCACCGACTCGAACTACGTGAAGCTGGGCGTCAGCCAGTGGATCCACGGCTGGAAGCGCAACGGCTGGAAGACCGCCGACCGCAAGCCGGTCAAGAACGAGGACCTTTGGCGCCGCCTCGACGCCGCCGCCGCCCGCCACACGGTCGCGTGGGAATGGGTCAAGGGCCACGCCGGCCACGCCGAGAACGAGCGCGCCGACGAGCTGGCGCGGGAGGGGATGGCGCCGTTCAAGAGCCGCGCCGTCCCGGCGACCGCAGGCAAGTGAGGGAGACCGGCATGGGCGCGATCGCGGACGAGGCGGCGCTGCTGACGCTCTACGGCGCGATCTCGCGGGCGGCGGCGGCCAAGGTGACCGACCACCTGACGCCGGCCTACGCCGCCTTCGTCGCGGCGTCGCCCTTCGTGGTGCTGGCGAGCGTGGGGCCGGACGGCGTCGACGTGACACCCCGCGGCGACCCGGCCGGCTTCGTCGCGGTGGACGATCCGCACACGCTGCTGATGCCCGACCGGCGGGGCAACAACCGCCTCGACGCCCTGCGCAACATCCTGCGCGACCCGCGGGTGAGCCTGCTGTTCCTGATCCCCGGCGTCGGAGAGACGCTGCGCGTGGTCGGCCGCGCCGAGATCCGCGACGACGACGACCTGCGCGCCCGATTCGTCCACGACGGCAAGGAGCCGGCGACGGTGCTGCGCGTCCGGATCGAGCGGGTTTACTTCCAGTGCCAGAAGGCCGTCGTGCGCGCCAGGCTATGGGACCCCGAGGCGCATGGCGCGGCGCCCAGCGCCGGCGCGATGCTGGCCGACGCGATGGCCGGGCCGCTGGACGTGGCCGCCACCGACGCCGACTACGCCGAGCGGACGAAAGTCCTCTACTGACCGCTCAACCCGTGACGGCCGGGACGATGTGGCTGGCGAACAGGTGGTTCAGCCGGCGCACATGGCCGCTGGCGGCCATGCCGGGGTCGGAGGTCATCACCACGGTCAGCGCCAGTTCCGGCGCGACGTAGAGCATCTGCCCGCCGTAGCCGGTGGCGAAGGACACCTCCCACCCCTTGGCGGTGGCGAGGAACCAGCCGTAGCCGTAGGCGTGGCCCGATCCGGTGGAGACCGTGCGCAGGGCCCAGCTGTCCTGAACCCAGCCGCCGGAGACGAGTCCGCGCCCGCCGAGCCGAAAGGCCTCGCCGAAGCGCGCCAGCGCAAGCGGCGGAATCGCCATGTCGTTGCCGCCGAGAAAGAGCCCCTGCGGGTCGCGCGTCCAGGGAGGCAACTCGCAGTCGAGCGGCTTGCCCAGCCACTCCCGCGCCAGCGCCAGCAGGCTCTCGCCCGTCTCCGCCGCCAGCGCCGCGCCCAGCAGATGCGAGGACCCCGTGGAGTAGACGTAGCGCCCGCCCGGCGCGGCGACGAAGGGGCGGCGCAGCACGTCGGCCACCCAGTCGGGGCTCGAGACCCAGGCGTGGTAGTTGTCGAAGGAGGTGCGCTCCAGTCCAGCGCGCATCGTCAGAAGATGGTCGAGCGTGATGCGCCCGACGCGGGGATCGGCGCCGCGCGGCACGCGCTCGCCGATCAGATCGACCATGGGCCGGTCGAGATCGGCCAGATGGCCGCGATCGCGCGCGCAGCCGACCATCGCCGACAGAAGGGTCTTGGAGACCGACTTCACGACATGGGGCCGCTCGGGGCTCGCCCCGTGGAAGCCCTCGGCGTGGGCGACGGCGCCGTCGAGCATCACCACCATGCTGCGCATCTGGGGCAGACCCCGCGCCAACGCCGCGACGCGCGCAAGCCCGCGGGGCGGGGGCGGCGGCGCGGCCGGCGGGCCGAAAGCGGGGGCGGCCGCGGCGGCCGAACCCGTCGCGAGCAACCCCGCCAGCACCGCCCTGCGTCCGACCATCCCGCCCGCGCCTTGCGCAAAATCCCGCCGACTCGCCTGCCGGAAGGGTGCGGAACCCCGCGGCGCTCGACAAGCGCGCGGTGGTCGCGCGACGATTCCAGCGCGCGCCCTATGTCCCTGAGGCGACGCCGACAGCGGAGGATCCGCCATGCGCCGCCTGCTCGCCTGCCTTTGCCTCTGCCTGGCAGCCCCGCTCGCCGCACTCGCAGAGGACGTCGACGTGGAGCTGGTGCTGATGGCCGACGCGTCGGGCTCCATCGACATGGCCGAACTGCGCCTCCAGCGCGACGGCTACGCCCGCGCCATGGCCGACCCGGGCGTGCTCAGGGCGATCGCCGACGGCGCCCACGGCCGCATCGCCGTGGCCTACGTCGAATGGGCCGACGCCTTCTCGCAGGACGTGGTGGTGGACTGGATGGTGATCGACGGCGCCGAGGCGGCGGGAGGCTTCGGGGCGCGCCTCGCCGAAGCGCCGCGCCGCGCCTTCGGCCGCAACGCCATAGGGGCGGCGCTGCTGAAGGCCACGCAGATGATCGAGGAGGGGCCGCACGAGGGTTTTCGCAAGGTGATCGACTTCTCCGCCGACAGCGCCAACAGCTGGTCCGGCCCGCCGATCGAGGAGGGGCGTCAGGCGGCGCTCGCGGCGGGGATCACGATCAACGGGCTCGCCGTGCTGTGCCTCGACTGCGCCACCAGCCGGCCGGTCTCCTACGACCTTGAAGCCGCGTTCCGCGAGCGCATCGTCGGCGGCCCCGGCCACTTCGTCGTGACGGCCGACGGCGAACAGGCCTTCGCGGAGGCCGTTCGGCGCAAGCTGATCCTCGAGATCGCGGGCCTGGAGCCCGGCTCGCGCCCCGCGCTGGCCACGCTCGTCCCGCGCTGAGCGCGCGCTTGACAGCCGGCGCGCGGCCCGCCCCTCTGCGCGCCATGGACGCCGTAGCCGAGCAATACGAAGCCTACCCCTACCCCGCCCGCGACCCGGCGGAGGAGACGCGGCGGCTGCTGCGCGGCTCGCCCTCGGACCCGGTGGAGATCGACCATTTCTGCTTCGGGGGCGCGCGTGACTGGTCGCGGCCGTTCCGCGCGCTGGTGGCGGGCGGCGGGGCCGGCGACGCGCTGGTGATGCTGGCGCAGCTGCTGAGCGACGCGCGCTGTCCCTACGAGCTGGTCTATCTCGACCTCTCCGCCGCCAGCCGGCGCATCGCGGAGGCCCGCATCGCCGCGCGCGGCCTGGGCGGGGTGCGCTTTGAGACCGGCGACCTGCTCGACGCCGCCGGCTTGGGCCCCTTCGACTACATCGACTGCTGCGGCGTGCTGCACCATCTGCCCGACCCGCAGGCCGGCTTCGACGCGCTGGCGGCGGCGCTGGCGCCGGGCGGCGGACTCGGGGCGATGGTCTACGCTCCCTACGGCCGGACGGGGGTGTATCCCTTGCAGGCCGCGCTGGCGACGCTGACCGCCGGGATGGCTCCGGCCGAGAAGGTCGCGACGGCCAAGCGCGTGCTGGCGCGGCTGCCGAAAAGCAACTGGTTCATGCGCAACGATCTTCTGGGCGACCACCGCCGCAGCGACGCCGGCCTCTACGACCTGCTGCTGCACGCCCGCGACCGCCCCTTCACCGCCGACGCCGTGATGGCGGCCGTCGAGCGCGCCGGGCTGAGCTTCGCAGGCTTCATCGAGCCTGCCCGCTACGACCCCGCCACGTGGACCCCGGAGCCGCCGAAGGGGCTGGCGCCGGCCGCCGCGGCGGCGCTGGCGGAGCAACTCGCTGGCGGGATCAAGGCGCATGTCTTCTACGCCTCCAGGGGCCCCGTGCGGGTCGCGAAGCCGGGCCCCGCGGCGCGGCCGCGGCTGCGCGGGGTCTCGGCCGGGGCGCTGGCGGCGGCGGCCGGGAAGGGCGGGACCTGGGAGCGCGACGGCGCCGCGCACGCCTTCGCGCTGCCCAAGGGCTCGGCGGCTGCGCTGCGGCTGATGGACGGCCGGCGGCGGCTGGGCGAGATCGCCGAGGCGCTGGGACTGGACTGGATCGCCTTCTCGACCCTCTACGCCCCCGTTCACCGCACGCTGACCGGCTTCGGGTCGCTGCTATATTCCGAGCGGCTGTCGTGACCGGCGCACCCTATGCGCCGTTTCTCGACCCACGCCTGGGCCGCCCGCCCGGCCTGTCCCCGCTGGACCCCGCGCTGTGGGTGGCGCGGGACACGGACTTCGCCGCGCAGGCCGCCGAACGCGACGCGCTGCTGGCCGACCCGGACACGGAGACCGTCGCGGCGCTGGCCGAGGCCGACCTGGCGCTGGCCGAGTTCCGCGCAGCGCTGCTGGCCCATCTCTCCGCCCGCGAGGGGTGGGAGGTCGGCGCGGACGTCCTGCGCCGGCCCGACGGCGCCTGTCTGGCGACGGACGCGGCGACGCTGGTCCTGGCCGGGCGGGCGACGCAGGACGACTTTCTGCTGCTGGCGCCCACCGCGCAGGAATACCGTCTCGTCGCGGGCGTGCTGTGCTTTCCCTCGCGCTGGTCGCTGACGCAGAAGCTCGGCCGCCAGCTCACCGACATCCATGGCCCCGTGCCCGACTACGCCGAGGCGCTCGCGCCGCGGGTCAACCGCGTCTTCGCCGCGCTGGCGCCGGGGCGGCCGGTGTGGCGGGTGAACTGGCTCGCCTCGGCGCAGGGCGCGCTGCGGCTGGTGCAGCGCGAGGGAGAGCGGCGCACGCCGCCGGCCAGCCTTGACCGGTTCTGGCTGCGCACGGAGCGGCAGACGCTGACGAAGCTGCCGGAGACGGGCGCGGTGGTGTTCGGGATCAAGACCACGCTGACGCCCTTCGAGGCGCTGACGCCCCAACAGCGCGCGGGCCTGCATGCGGCGCTGTCGCGGTGGGGACCGCCCGAGATCGACTATCGCGGCGGCCCGGCGCCCCACGAGGCGGCGCTGGCGGCGCTCGTCAGGCTCGGGCTGGCGGCGTAGCCCACAGGTCCTGGTGGCCGATCGTGGCCGCCGTGGCGCGTCGCCGCGCCGCGCGCCAGTGCGCCGATGCGGCCCCGGCGTCGGCGTGCCCGTCGGCCAGCGCGGCGATCAGCGCGGCGTCGTGCGGGGCCCGCAGCCGCCAGTCGCTGGCGGCGAGCGTCACGGCGTAGCCGCGCGCACGCAGCGCGCCGGCCAGAGTGGCGGCGGCCCGATGGCCCTCGGCGGGGCCGAGGCCCTTGTCGCGTCCCATGTCGCGCAAAAAGGCGGCGTGGACGGCTGCGTCCTCCGCGTCCGGCGGCAGCCACGACTCGCGACCGTCGTAACTGAGCGCCGCGTAGACGGCCGCCCCCGCGGCAGACGCCGCATCGGCGAAGGTCTCGATCCAGGCCCGGCCGGCCAGGTCGAAGAAGGCCGACGCCGCGACGAGGTCCGGCGCCGGGTCGAGCGCTCTGGCGAGATCGGTCGCGAGATCGCAGACCCGCGTCTCGGCGCGCGCGCCGAGCGCTGCGGCGGACGTGGCGGCGAGCGCGAGCAGCGCGGCGTCGGCGTCGATCAACCGCCAGCGCGCATCGGGCAGGACGCGATACAGCACGCGCAGCGTGGCGCCGCTGCCGGCGCCCAGATCGACCACTGTCAGTCCCGGCCGCCCCGCCGCCCAGCCCGCCACCGCCGCGAGCAGCCCCGCGTCGCGGGCCGCGGCGTCCGCCGGCGCGCGCAGGGCGAGCCAGTCGGCGCTGAAGCTCATGACGCAAGCCGACGGGCGAGCGGGGCCAGCGCGGCGGCGACCGCGGCGGCTGTGGCGTCCCAGCCCGGCATGGCCTGCGCCGCGGCGTGGGCGGCGGCGCCCATCCGGTCACGCAAAGGCGCGTCGTCCAGCAGGCGCCGCAGCGCCGTCGCCAGCGCCGGAGCGTCGTCGACGGGGGCGAACATGCCGCAGCCGTCGGGGACCACTTCGCGCGCGGCGGCGATGTCGGCGGCGACGACGGGCAGGCCTCGCGCCATCGCCTCGGCGAAGACCATGCCGTAGCCCTCGTAGCGCGAGGGCAGAACGAACACGTCCGCCCCGGCATAGGCCGCGTCGAGGGTCGCCACGTCCACCGGCCCGTGCAGCGAGACGCGCCCGGCGAGCGGCCCGTCCTCGGCCCGCGCGGCGATGCGCGCCGCCCAGTCCGGCGCCAGGGTCTGCGAACCGTAGACGTGAGCGCGCCACGGCGCGTCGGCGAGGGCCTCCAGCGCGTCGAGCAGCACGTCGTGGCCCTTGCGCGGTATCAGCGAGCCGACGCACAGCAGCACGGGCGCGCCCCCGCCGCCCGCGGCGCGGGGATGGCGGTCGAGCCCGGGGCGGGCGACCGTGATCGACCCAGGGCCCATCCCGAACATCGTCGCGGCGGTCGCGGCGGTCGCGGCGGAGGTGACGATGATCGCCCCGGCCCGCGCCAGCGCGGCGCGTTCGCTGGCCTCGAGCGCCGCGGCCTGCGCCGCGGTCAACCCCGCCTCGAGCGCCAGCGGGTGGTGCAGCAGGGCCGCCAGCGGCGCGCGCACGCGGTCGAGCGCCGCCGCCGGCAGCGCGCCGAGCGCAAGGCCGTCCACCAGCAGCGGCCGGTCGGCCGGCGCGGCCGCCAGCGCCGCCGCCGCCCCCTCCAGCGCCGCGGCGTCGGGGAAGGGGAAGCCGCCGGGCAGCGGCAGGTGATCGAAGACGACGCCGGCGGCCGGGCCGGCGGCGATCAGCGCCCGGTCGTAGGCGTAGCCGCCGGTCGGCGTCGCGAGGTCGCCGGGTATGGCGAAGGTGACGCGGATCAAACCGGCCCCTCGAACCAGGCGCGCGCGACGTGGCTCTCGTTCAGCGTGACGCGCAGGCGCTCCACCCCGTCGCCGCCGGGGCCGAGCGCGCCGGAGCGGGCGGCCTGGGCGATGCTGTCGAAGATGAAGCGGCAGAGCCACTCGGTGGTCGTCAACTCGCCCGCGGTCGCGGGCGCGGCGTCGAGATTGGCGTAGTTCAGCGGCTTCAACGCCGCCTTGAGCGCGTCGTGGGCGCGGCCGATGTCCACCACGATGCGATCCTCGGTCAGCTCGGCGCGGAAGAAGGCGACGTCGACGACATAGGTCGCGCCGTGCATCTGCTGCGCCGGACCGAAGACGTCGCCCTTCAGCGAGTGGGCGATCATGATGTGGTCGCGGACCTCGACGGCGTACATGGCGGATTCCCCTGTGTGGCGCGGGGTCGTTCTAGGCCCTCGCGCCGTCCGCTCCAAGCGGCGCGTAACGCACCACCGGCGCGAGGCCGGGTCCGCGCACCAGATCGCCGTAGCGCGCGGGCAGATCGGCGAAGGCGACTTCGGCGTCGATCAGCGCATCCAGCCGGTCGTCGCAGAGCAGATCCAGCGCCACGCCAAGCCGGCGGCGGAAGTCCCAGCGCGGCGCGCGGGCGGGCGGGATGCTACCGACCTGGCTGGAGATGATTCGCAGCCGCTGGCTATGGAACGCGCCGCCGAGCGGAACCGGCGTCTCGCCCGCGCCGTGCCAGCTCGTCTCCACCACGGCGCCCTCGCGACCGAGGGCGCCGAGGGCGGTGGCGAGGCCCGCGGAGGTCGCCGAAACGTGAAAGGCGAGGTCGCAGCCGGTCGGAGCGTCTTGCGGCGCACAAAATTTTGTTCCCAGCGCACCGGCCACCTTGCGACGCTGGGCTACAAAATCACAGATGAACACATCCGCGCCCGGAATTCGCGACAGGATCGCCGCAAGCAGGAGGCCTAGTGGCCCTGCGCCGACGATCAGGATGCGATCGCCCGGCGCGGCGCCGCTGTCCCAGGTCGCGTTGAGGGCCGTCTCCATGTTGGCGGCCAGCGTCGCGCGCCTGGGGGGCAGGGCGTCGGGCAGGGGCGTCACCGCAGAGGCGGGCAGGGCGAAGAAGGTCTGATGCGGATGCAGGGCGAAGACGGCGCGGCCGAGCAGTTCGGGCGGCCCCACCTCGACGCGGCCTACCGCGCAGTATCCGTACTTGACCGGGTGCGGGAAGTCGCCGGCCTGGAACGGCGCGCGCATCCGCACGTTCTCGCTTTCGGGCACGCGGCCGTCCAGCACCAGCCGCTCGGTGCCGCGGCTGACGCCGCTCCAGAGCATCCGCACGCCCACCTCGCCCGCCCCGACCGCAACGCTCTCGTCGCGCAGGGCGACGCGGCCCGGCCCCTCCACCCACAGCGCCTGCGCCTCGACCGCCATCCCATCCCCCCGCGCCGCTTTCCGGAGCACCCGCGCCCATGACCGACCGAACGATGTCCGCCGACGCCGCGCCCGCCTCGGCCGTCGCATCCCTGCCGCCCCGCGCGGCGGACCCGACCATGACGCCCGCCGGCCTGCAACCCCGCCGCGTGCTTGCGCGGCGCCGCGCGCTGGTGGCGGCGCTGAACGTCCTCACCGTCGCCGCCCTCGCCTGGGGCGTGGCGCTCGTGTTCGGCGCCGACGGCTGGAGCGCCGCCGACATCGCGATTTTCCTCTGCTTCCTGATCGGCGCGCCGTGGACCGTGATGGGGCTGTGGAACGCGCTGATCGGGCTGTGGGTGCTGCATGTCCGCGGCCTCGACGCCGCCAGCCCGATCCTGCGGGACGGCGACGGCGACGAGCCCATCCGCGCCCGCGTGGCGCTGACCATGTTCCTGCGCAACGAGGACCCGGCCCGGGCGCTCGGCCGGCTGGCCGCGATCCGCGAGAGCCTCGACGTCGCCGGCTGGGGCGAGCGCTTCACCGTCTTCGCGCTGTCGGACACGGACGACCCCGCGGTGGCGGCGGAGGAGGAGCGCATCTTCGCCGCGCTGCGCCCCGTCCTGGGCCTGGGCGCGACCTATCGACGGCGCGCGTCCAACGAAGGCTGGAAGGCCGGCAACGTGCGCGACTTCCTCGACCGCTGGGGGGCGGAGTTCGACTTCTACCTGCCGCTCGACAGCGACAGCCTGATGTCGGGGCCGGCGATCCTGCGCCTCACGCGGATCATGCAGAAGCACCCCCGCCTGGGCATCCTGCAGAGCCTCGCGGTCGGCGCGCCCTCTGACAGCTTCTTCGCCCGCGTTTTCCAGTTCGGCATGCGCGCCGGGATGCGCAGCTTCACCGCCGGCGCGGTCTGGTGGCACGGCGACGCGGGCGCCTACTGGGGCCACAACGCGATGATCCGCACCAGGCCCTTCCGCGAAAGCTGCGAGCTTCCCGTCCTGCCGGGCGCGCCGCCGCTGGGCGGCCACATCCTCAGCCACGACCAGGTCGAGGCGGCGTTGATGCGGCGCGCTGGCTACGAGGTGCGGGTGCTGCCGGTGGAGATCGACAGCTTCGAGGAGAACCCGCCGACCGTGCTCGACTTCATCAAGCGTGATCATCGCTGGTGCAACGGCAACATGCAGTATTTCCCGCTGATGGGAATGGACGGGCTTGTCGCGGTCAGCCGGTTCCAGATCGTCTCGGCGGTCGCGATGTATTTCGGCGGGCCGGCGTGGATGCTGATGACGCTGGCGGCCGCCTCCAAGCTGGTCTTCCCCGAGCGGAGCGCCATCGGGATCGATGTGGCCTTCGCCGTGGCGATGTTCCTCGTGATGTTCTCGGTGTCGCTGGCGCCGAAGCTCGCCGGCTGGCTCGATGTCGTCCTGACCCCCGGGGGCGTCGCGCGCTATGGCGGCGGGTGGCGCTTCGGCGCAGGGGCGGCGACCGAGTTCGTCTTTTCCATGCTGCTGGCGCCGTTGGCGGCGCTCGCGGTGACGGTGTTCATGGGCGCGCTGGCGCTTGGGCGGCGGATCGCGTGGTCGGGCCAGCAGCGCGACCTGACGCGGATTTCCTGGCGGCAGGGGATGCGGGCGATGTGGCCGCAGACAACCTTCGGCCTCGGTCTTGCGGCGCTGATTGTCGGCACGCAACCCGGCGTCCTGCCGTGGGCGGCGCCGGTCGTCGCCGGGCTTGCGTTCGCCGCGCCCTTCGCGGTGCTGACCGCCCGGCCGGGCCTCGGCGCCTGGGCCAAACGGGTGGGATTGTGCGCCACGCCGGAGGAGGTCGCGCCGGCGGGCGTGATCGCCCGGGTGCAGGGCGGCCCGCCGCCTTTCACGCCTGCGCGAGCCGCCTGAACGCGCCGTTTTTCCGAAAGCCGCCGCCACCGGCCTGCGATAGCCTGCGCGCGCCTGTCGGAGGGAAAGTATGGCGACGGCCGAGTTGATGGTGCGGCTGGCGGCCTGGTGGCTCTGGGCCGGAGCTGCGAGCGCAATCGCGTTCGTGCTTTTCGCCGGCCGTTTCGCGCCGGCGGCGCGGGGGGCGTGGGTGTTTCGACCGCTGCTGATCCCCGGCGTTCTGCTGCTCTGGCCGCTGGTGTGGTGGCGCACCCTGCGCGGGGCCGGACCGTGGACCGCCCGGCACGCGCCGCCGCTGCGGGCGCAGTCGGTTCTGGGGCTGGCGATGATCGTCGCGACGCTGGGGGCGCTTGCGGTGGGCTTGGCGGTGCGGCAGGGCCCGCCGACGGACACCGCCGCCGTCCGGATCGCGCCGTCGCCATGAGGCGCGCGCGATGAGCCACGCCTACGTCCCGGTGCAGTGGAACCGCGCCAAATGGGTCTACGACGCCGCGCTTCTGGCGGCGGTGGCGCTCTATCTGTGGGTGTTTTTCGCCGTCTCGCGGCCTCTGCCGCCCATCGACGGCTGGATATTGCAGGCGCGCGCCTTCGGCTCCTGCGCCTTCTTCCTGCTGACCGCCATCCTGTGCGTCGGCCCGCTGGCGCGGCTGGACGCCCGCTTTCTGCCGCTGCTCTACAACCGTCGCCATGCGGGGGTGATCGCCTGCGTCGTGGCGGCGATGCACTTCCACGCGGTCTTCGCCTGGTACTTCGACTTCACCCGCTTCGACCGCCACGCCGCGGTGCTGGGGGCCAATACGGCGTATGGCTCGGCGCTGGGCTTTCCCTTCGAGGCGCTGGGGCTGTTCGCGCTGGTCTGCCTCGCCGTGCTGGCGGCGGCCAGCCACGACTTCTGGCTGGGCTTTCTCGGCCCGCCCGCCTGGAAGTCGCTGCACCTGCTGATCTATCCCGCCTACGCCGCCGTCGTCGCCCACGTGATGCTGGGCGCCTACCAGAGTTCCGAGGGCGCGCTGTTCGGCGCCGTCGCGGGCGGCTGCGCGGTCGCCGTGGCGGGGCTGCACGCGGCGGCCTGGGCGCGCGGGCGCCGCGCCGCGCCGCCCGCCGGCGACTGGGTGGCCGTGCCGGAGCCCGAGGCCATCGCCGAGGGCCGCGCGCGGGTGGTGGACCTGCCCGGCGGCGGGCGCGCGGCGGTGTGGCGGCACGAGGGGCGGCTCTACGCCACCTCCAACGCCTGCGCGCACCAGAACGGGCCGTTGGGCGAGGGGCGCATCCTGGACGGCTGCGTCACCTGTCCGTGGCACGGCTTCCAGTTCCGCGTGACCGACGGCCGTTCGCCCCAACCCTTCACCGACCGCATCCCCGTCCATGACCTGCGCGTCGAGGGATCGCGGGTCTGGGTCTCGGCCCGTCCGCGGGCGGACGCATGACCGATCGCCCGTTCTTCATCGGCTGGGCCGCGGTCCCGCCCGGGCTTCGCGGGTTTCTCGCGCTGGCGGCGGTGGTGCTGCTCGGCGCCGCGGCGGGGGTGGCGCTGGCCGTCGCCGCCGCGCAGCCCGACCCCGGCGACGGCGGCGTCTTCGGCTGGGAGGACGACGTGCCCGGGGTGATCGTCGAGGAGGCCTATCCGCTGCTCTACGTCACCGAGACCACCGACCGGCTTGCGGCGGGTTCGGTCGTGGTCATGTCGGCGCTGAACAAGGCGGGCGTGTCGCAGCGCACCCGGCCCATGGCGGGGCGGGCCGTCACAGCCTCGGGGCTCTACACGATGCGCGGCGGCGTGGTGATGCTGCAACTGCGCTTCGCCGACCGCGGCCTGCTGCCGCGCGACGGCGAGCCGGAGCCGATCCCGGCGCGGGAGGACCTCGGCCGCTGGCGGCTGACCGGGGAGATCTGCGACGGCAAGTGCTACGCCGGCGCCATGCGGCCGGGCGCGGGGATCAGCCACAAGGCTTGCGCCGCGCTCTGCCTGCTGGGCGACGTGCCGCCGATCTTCGTGCTGGCCGAGCCCTTCATGGGCTCGGAATACCTGCTGCTCACCACACCCGACGGCCAGCCCCTGCCGGCCGGGACCATCAACCTCGCCGGCGTGTTCCTGTCGGCCGAGGGCGCGGTGGAGCGACTCGGCGATCTGCTGATCTTCCGCCTCGATCCCGCGACGGCGAGGACGTTGTGAGGGCCCTCGCCGGGGCGACGGTGGCGGCGTTTCTGTCGCTGGCCCTGCTGCACGCCTCGCCCTGGTGGCCGTGGCGGGCGCTGTGCGGGCCGCTGGCGGAGACGGCGCTGTGCGACCGGGCCGGTCTGTTCGAGCTGGCGTGGCTGCACTGGCAGGGCGACTGGGTGGCGCGCGGGCTGCGCGGCACGGCGCTGGCGGATGCGGCGCTGCTGGTCTGGGCCTGCGGGGGCGTCCTGACGCTATCGCTGGCGCAGGCGGCGTGGAGCCGGCTGGCGCGCTGAGGCTTGCGCCGCGGCATGGGCTGGCGTTGACTGCGGCCGACCCCGCCGGAGCCCGCCCATGAGCCTCGCCACACCCTATCTGCTGTTTCTCGGCGACGCGCCCGACATGCTGGCGGCCAAGGTCGCGCTGGGCGTGCGCCAGTGGCGGCCCGAGAACTGCGTCGGCCAGTTGCGCATGGCGGGCTGCAAGGCCGACTGCGGCCTGCCCGACATGACCATCGCCGAGGCCGTCGCCAAGGGCGCGCGCACGCTGGTGGTGGGCGTGGCCAACCGCGGCGGCGTGATCGCGCAGAACTGGGTGGCGGTGCTGCAGGCGGCGCTAGAGGCGGGGATGGACCTCGCGGCCGGGCTGCACAACCGGCTCGCCGACGTGCCGGAACTGGCCGACACGGCCGCGTCGCTGGGGCGCACCCTGCATGACGTGCGCGTGCCGGACCGGCACTATCCCATCGCCAACGGCGTCAAGCGCGCCGGGCTGCGGCTGCTGACGGTCGGCACCGACTGCTCCTGCGGCAAGATGTACACCTCGCTCGCGCTGGAGGCCGAGATGCGCCGGCGCGGACGCAAGGCGAGCTTCCGCGCCACGGGGCAGACGGGAATCCTCATAACCGGGCAGGGCGTGCCGCTGGACGCCGTGGTGGCCGACTTCATGGCGGGGGCCATCGAGGCGCTGACGCCGGACGCCGAGCCCGACCACTGGGACATGGTGGAGGGACAGGGCTCGCTGATGCACCCATCCTTCGCCGGGGTCACCATGGCGCTGATCCACGGCGCCCAGCCCGACGCGATGGTGATCTGCCACGAGCCCACGCGCAGCCACATGCGCGGGCTGCCGCACTATCCGGTCCCCTCGCCGCGCGCGGTCATGGAAGCCTGCCTGTCGGCGGCGCGGCTGACCAACCCGGCGGCGCGCTTCGTGGGCTGCGCGGTGAACACGGCGGCGCTCGGGCCCGAGGCGGCGAAGGAGAGCCTCGCGCGCCTCGCCGCCGAGACGGGCTTGCCGGCCTGCGACCCGGTCCGCACCGGGGTCGGGCCGATCGTGGACGCGCTGTGACGGCGCTGTCCGTCGCCCGCGAGCGTTACGAGATCGCCGGCGGCTTCCGCATCGCCCGCGGGGCCCGCACCCACGCGGAGGTGGTCGTGGCCACGCTGTCGGACGGCGCGCACAGGGGCCGCGGCGAATGCGTGCCCTATCCGCGCTACGGTGAGACGGTCGAGGGCGTGGTCGCCGCCATCGAGGCGATGGGGCCGGCGCTGGCCGACGGGCTCGACCGCTCGGGGCTGCAGGCGGCGATGGCGCCCGGCGCGGCGCGCAACGCGCTCGACTGCGCGTTGTGGGATCTGGAGGCCAAGCGCGCTGGCCGGCCGGTCTGGCTGCTCGCGGGCCTTCCCGAGCCGCGGCCGGTCGTCACCGCCTTCACCCTCTCGCTGGACGAGCCAGACGCGATGCGCGCCAAGGCCGCCGCCAACGCCCACCGCCCGCTGCTGAAGGTGAAGCTGGGCGGCGCGGGCGATGTCGAGCGCATCCGCGCCGTCCGCGCCGGCGCGCCCGACGCGCGCATCGTCGTGGACGCCAACGAGGGCTGGTCGCCCGCCGACTACGCCGCGCTCGCCCCCGAGTTCGTCGCGCTGGGGGTGGCGATGGTCGAGCAGCCCTTCCCCGCCGGCGACGATGCGGCGCTGGCCGACATGGCCCGCCCGCTGCCGGTCTGCGCCGACGAAAGCTGCCACGACCGCGCCACGCTGGCTGCGCTGAAGGGCCGCTACGACATGGTCAACGTCAAGCTCGACAAGACCGGCGGACTTACCGAGGCGCTGGCGCTGAAGGCGGAGGCCAAGCGCCTCGGCTTCGGCGTGATGGTCGGCTGCATGCTGGGCACTTCGCTCGGCATGGCGCCGGCGGTGCTGGTCGCGCAGGGCGCGTCGGTCGTCGATCTGGACGGGCCGCTGCTGCTGGCGCAGGACCGTGCGCCGGGGCTGGTCTACGACGCCGCGGGGGCGCACCCGCCCGCGCCCGAGCTTTGGGGTTGAGCATGAGCCGCATCGTCTACGTCAACGGAGAGTTCGTGCCGGAGGAGGAGGCGCGCGTGTCGGTCTTCGACCGTGGCTTCCTGTTCGCCGACGGGGTCTACGAAGTGACCCCGATCCTCAACGGCAGACTGATCGAGAACCCGCCCCACATGGCGCGGCTGCAGCGCTCGCTCGACGAGTTGAAGATGCCCTCCCCCGTGCCGGTCGCCGAGATCCCCGCCCTGATGGAGGAGCTTGTGCGCCGCAACGGGGTGGAGGAGGGCACGATCTACCTCCAGGTCACCCGAGGCGCCGCGGACCGGGACTTCCTGTTCCCCGCCGATCCGAAACCGTCGCTGGTGATGTTCACCCAGGCGCGGCCCATACGCGACACGAGGGCGGCGCGCGAGGGCATCCGGGTCGTCACCATGCCGGACATCCGCTGGGGCCGGCGCGACATAAAGACCGTGCAGCTTCTGGCCGCCTCGATGATGAAGACGGCGGCGAAGGCGGCGGGGGCGGACGACGCCTGGATGGTGCAGGACGGCTTCGTGACCGAAGGCACCTCCAACAATGTCTGGATCGTGACGCGCGACGGGGTGCTGGTGACGCGCCAGCTCTCCACCGACATCCTGCACGGCATCACCCGCGCCTCGGTGATGAAGCTCGCCGCGGAGGCGCAGCTGCGGGTCGAGGAGCGGCCCTTCACCATCGCCGAGGCGCAGGAGGCTGCGGAGGCGTTCTACACCTCGGCCTCCGCCTTCGTGACGCCTGTGGTGGCCGTGGATGGCGTGGACGTGGGCGAGGGGCGGCCCGGGCCGGTCGCGCGACGTCTGCGGGATATCTACCTCGACGCGGCGGCGGCCGAGGCGGCGGCCTGAGCAGCCATCACAGTTTGCCGTGGCAATACTTGAACTTGCGGCCCGAGCCGCAGGGGCACGCGTCGTTGCGGCCCACGCGGCCCCAGGTGGCGGGGTCGGTCGGATCGACGCCGGCTGGCGCCGGCCGGTCCATCAGCGCGAGCTCGCCGTCGCCGAAGTCGGCGCCTGCCATGGCCATCTCGCGCGGCGCCGGGGCGGGCGCGGGTTCTGCCGGCGCGGCCAAGCGCAGATGGGCGAGCTGGGTGGTCACCTCGCCGCGCAGGCGGCTCAGCAGCGCCTCGAACAACGCGAAGGCCTCGGACTTGTATTCGTTCAGCGGGTCGCGCTGGCCATAGCCGCGCAGGCCGATCACCGAGCGCAGATGGTCGAGCGTGACCAGATGCTCGCGCCACTCCTTGTCGAGCGTCTGAAGGAGCACCGCCTTCTCGACCTGGCGGGCGATGGCGGGGCCCATCTCGGCGGCGCGCTGGGCCGCCGCCTTGTCGGTGGCCTCGTAGAGCCGTTCGCGGATGGTCTCGTCGTCGACGCCTTCCTCGGCGGCCCATTGATCGAGCGGCAGGTCGAGGCCGAAGTTGCGGGCCACCTGCTCGCGCAGTCCCTTCATGTCCCACTGGTCGGCATAGGCGCGGGGCGGGATATGCTTGGCGACGAGGTCGCCGACGACGTCGTGGCGCATGTCGCGGATCGTCTCGGCGAGGTCGGCCGCCTCCATGACCTCGCGGCGCTGGGCGAAGATCGCCTTGCGCTGGTCGTTCATCACGTCGTCGAATTTCAGCAGGTTCTTGCGGATGTCGAAGTTTCGCGCCTCGACCTTGCCCTGCGCCTTCTCGATGGCCTTGTTGACCCAGCGATGGACGATCGCCTCGCCCTCCTGCAGCCCCAGCCGCTGCAGCATGGCGTCCATGCGTCCGCCGCCGAAGATGCGCATCAGGTCGTCCTCCAGAGACAGGAAGAACGACGAGCGGCCAGGATCGCCCTGACGGCCCGAGCGGCCGCGCAGCTGGTTGTCGATGCGCCGGCTCTCATGGCGCTCGGTGCCGATGACCCAGAGGCCGCCGGCCGCCAGCGCCTGCTGGCGCAGCCGCTCGACCTCGGCTTCGGTTTCGGCGGTGATCCGCGCGACCTTTTCTGGGTCCTGCTCCTCGCCCACCATGGCGGCGACGCGCATCTCGACGTTGCCGCCGAGTTTGATGTCGGTGCCACGGCCGGCCATGTTGGTGGCGATGGTGATCGCGCCGGGCCGGCCGGCCTGGGCGATGATGAACGCCTCCTGCTCGTGATAGCGGGCGTTCAGCACCTGATGCGGCATGCCCCCCGCGGCGATCTCGGGCTCCAGCGCCGCGACGCCCTCCAGCGCCTCCTGGGCAAGCTGCTTGCGCTCCTTCTTGAGCCTGGGCAGCCGCGCCTCGACATGGGCGCGCAGCGCCGCCATGCCCTCTGGCGTCGCCGCCCTGCGCAGCGCGGCCTCCGGCGTATCGGCCGCAAAGTCGCCCAAACTCACCGGGCCGCCCTTGGCCTTGGCCACCTCGTCGGAACAGACCCGCAGCAGCGCCCGGCCGCAGACGCCGGTGAGCTGCGCCTTGTCCGACAGAACGGCCGCCAGCACCTCGGACTTCTCGATGGAGGTGGTGCCGACCAGCACCGGCTGGCCGCGCCGGCGCGCGTCGGCGAGCGCCATCACGATGGCGTCGATCTTCTCGACGCCGGTGCGATAGACGGCGTCGTCGTCGTCCTGCCGCGCGACGCGCACGTTGGTGGGAATCTCGACCACGTCGAGGCCGTAGATCGAGTGGAACTCCTCCGCCTCGGTCAGCGCGGTGCCGGTCATCCCGGCGAGCTTTTCATACAGGCGGAAGTAGTTCTGGAACGTGATCGACGCCATCGTCACGTTCTCGGGCTGGATCGCGCAGCCCTCCTTGGCCTCGACCGCCTGGTGCAGACCGTCGCCCCAGCGTCGGCCGTCCATCATCCGCCCGGTGAACTCGTCGATGATGACCACGCGGTCGCCCTTGACGATGTAGTCCTTGTCGCGGGCGAACAGCTTGTGGGCCCGGAGCGCCTGGTTGACGTGATGGACCAGCGACACGTTCTCGGGATCGTAGAGCGTCGCCTGTCCCTTGAGCATGCCGCTCGCGCGCAGCTTCTGCTCGACGAACTCGTTGCCTTCCTCGGTGAGGATGGCAGTTCGCTGTTTCTCGTCGATGTCGTAGTGCTCCGGCGTCAGCGACGGCATGAGCTGGTCGATGGCGACATAAAGCGCGCTCTGGTCCTGCGTCGGACCGGAGATGATCAGCGGCGTGCGCGCCTCGTCGACGAGGATCGAGTCCACCTCGTCGACGATGGCGAAGGCGTGGCCGCGCTGAACCATGTCCTCCAGCCGATACTTCATGTTGTCGCGCAGGTAGTCGAAGCCGAGTTCGTTGTTGGTCGCGTAAGTCACGTCGCAGGCGTAGGCCGCACGCCGCCCCATGTCGTCTAGACCCGGCACCACGACGCCCACCGTCAGGCCAAGGAAGCGGTAGACCTTGCCCATCCACTCCGCGTCGCGGCGGGCCAGGTAGTCGTTCACCGTCACGACATGCGCGCCGCGCCCGGTGAGAGCGTTGAGATAGACGGGCAGGGTTGCGACCAACGTCTTGCCCTCGCCGGTCTTCATCTCGGCGATGCGGCCCTGGTGCAGCATGATCCCGCCGATCAGCTGCACGTCGAAGGGGCGAAGGCCAAGCGCGCGCTTGGCCGCCTCGCGCACGGTGGCGAAGGCCTCGGGGAGCAGGTGGTCGAGCGTCTCGCCCGATGCGATGCGCTGGCGATACTCGACCGTGCATGCCCGCAGGTCCTCGTCGGACAGCGAGGACATGTGGTATTCCAGCGCATTGATGCGGCCGAGATGGCGCCGGGCCGCCTTGACCTTGCGGTCGTTGGCGGTGCCGAACAGCTTGCGCGCCACTGGGCCGATCATGATCGCTCTATCCTTCCGCCGGCGCCGGAGCCCGGGTCCAAACCCGTCCGGAGCGCCCGACCCCGTCTCTTGCCCCCCGTCTGCGGGCGGCTTATGTCGTCGGCGGCGCGCGACCGACTTGCGACCCGCTCCGACCCGGGGCGAGACGTAAGCGCCGCCCCATGGGCTGTCAACGCCGGGGCGGAGCAGTCTGGCGCGCGCCCTACCTGCCGGCCCGGCGCCGGTCGACCCGGAGGATGCATGTCGCCCGCCCTTATCCGCACGCCCGCACGTTGCGCGCTCGCGCTCGCCCTGCTGCTGTCCGCCGCGCCGCTCTCGGCGCAGGAGGCCGGGCCCGACACCGTCGTGGCCACCGTGAACGGCGCCGCGATCACGCTGGGCGATCTGCAAGCCGTGCGCCAGGACTTGCCGCAGCTTCCCCCGGAGATGCCGGGAGAGATCATCTATGACGGCATCCGTCAGCAACTCGTGAACCAGCGCCTGCTCTCGCTGGCGGCCGAGGCGGCGGGGATCTCGGCGGAGGACGCGGTGACACGGACGCTCGAAATCCAGCGCCAGGGACTGCTCGCCCAGTTCTATCTGCGCCGGGTGGTGGAGGAGCGCCTGACGGACGCGGCGGTCCAGGCGGCTTACGACGCCCGCTACGGGGCCACGCCGCCGGTGCGGGAGGTGCGGGCCAGCCATATTCTCGTGAGCGAAGAAGCCAAGGCGCAGGAGCTGCGCGCGGAGATCGAGGCCGGCGCCGACTTCGCGGACCTGGCGCGCGAGCACGGCACTGACGGGACCCGCAACACCGGCGGCGATCTGGGATTCTTCACCCGCGACGTGATGGTCGCGCCCTTCGCCGACGCCGCCTTCGCGATGGAGGTCGGGGCCGTCTCGCAGCCGGTGCAGACGCAGTTCGGCTGGCACCTGATCAAGCTGACCGAAAGCCGCGAGCAGCCCAAGCCCACGCTGGACGAGGTGCGCGCCGACCTGGAGGAAGATCTCGGACAGGAGATCGTGCAGGCGGCGCTCGACGAACTGAACGCGGCGGCGACCGTCCGGTTGATGGATGACCGCCCCGGGATGGACGCCCTCAGCGCGCCGGCGAACTGAGACCATGGCCAAGATCACGGCCGTCTCGCCCTTCGCGCCGGCTGCCTTTCCGACCCTGCCCGCCGTGCGCGGCGTTCGGCTGGCCTCGGGACACGCGGGCGTGCGATATCGCGAACGCGACGACATCATGCTGGCGGAGATCGCCCCCGGCGCTTCGGTGGCGGGCGTCTTCACGCGCTCGCGAACCCGCGCCGCCCCGGTGCTGTGGTGCGAGGCCCGGCTCGCCGAACGCCGCGCCGGGCGCGCGCCCGACGGCCCCGCGGTCTTCGTCGCGAACGCAGGCAACGCCAACGCCTTCACCGGCGCCGAAGGGGCCGAGGGCGCCCGCCGCATGGCCGAGGTGGCGGCGGCGTCGGTCGGCGCGACGACCGAGTGCGCTTTCGTGGCCTCCACCGGCGTCATCGGCGAGCCGCTGCCCGTCGAGCGGATCGAGGCGGCGATGGCCGCCATCGCCGCGGGCCGCAAGGAAGGGGCATGGGAGCGCGCGGCGCGCGCGATCATGACGACCGACACCTACCCCAAGGCGGCGGGTCGCACGCTCTCGCTCGACGGCACGGAGACGCGGATCGCCGGCTTCTGCAAGGGCTCGGGCATGATCGCGCCCGACATGGCGACGATGCTGGCCTTCGTCTTCACCGACGCCGCCGTCGCCGAGCCGCTGCTGCAGCGCCTGCTGGCCGAGGCGACCGAGCGCAGCTTCAACGCCATCACCGTCGACAGCGACACGTCGACCTCCGACACGCTGCTGCTGGCGGCGACGGGCGCCAGCGGGATGACGCCCATCGCGGACGACGACGACCCCCGCCTGCCCGCCTTCCGCGCCGCGCTTGACGGCGTGTTGCTGGAGTTGGCGCACCTCACGGTGAAGGACGGCGAGGGGGCGACCAAGTTCGTCGAGATCACCGTCACCGGGGCCGAGAGCCCCGCCGCGGCGAAGCGCATCGGCCTGAGCATCGCCAACTCGCCACTGGTCAAGACCGCCTTCGCCGGCGAGGACCCGAACTGGGGTCGGATCGTCGCCGCCGTCGGCAAGGCTGGCGAGGCGGCCGACCGGGACCGGCTGTCGATCCGCTTCGGCGACATTCTGGTCGCCGAGAAAGGCCGGGTCTCCCCGGGCTATCGCGAGGCCGAAGGCGCCGCCTACATGAAGCGTGCGGAGCTGAAGGTCACGGTCGACGTCGGCGTCGGCGCAGCGGCCGCCACCGTCTGGACCTGCGACCTGACCGCGGCCTACGTGGCGATCAACGCCGACTATCGTTCGTGAAGCTGCTTCTCGTCGCGGCTTGCGCCCTGGTAGACCCGGACGGGCGCGTATTGCTCGCCCAGCGTCCGGAAGGCAAGGCGCTGGCGGGGCTGTGGGAGTTTCCGGGCGGCAAGCTGGAGCCGGGCGAGACGCCGGAGGCCTGCCTGATCCGGGAGTTGCGTGAGGAACTCGGCGTCGACACCTGGGAAAGCTGCCTGGCGCCGCTCAGCTTCGCAAGCCACGCCTACCCGGAGTTTCACCTGCTGATGCCGCTCTATGTCTGCCGTAAGTGGTCCGGCGCGGCTTCGCCGCGGGAAAGGCAACGACTGGCGTGGGTGCGGCCATCGGCGATGCGCGACTACCCCATGCCGCCGGCTGACGCACCCCTGGTCGCGGCGCTGCGCGACCTGCTCTAGCCGTTGCGAAGCTGGACGATTCGCACCGAGACGATCACCAGCGCCATGAGCACGCCCTGGCCGGCGAGGTAGAAGGCGAGCGGCATGTCGAGGAAGCGCGCCACCATGCCATCTGTCAGCAGCAGCGCCACAGCCGCCACGGCCGTCCAGCCGACCATGAGCAGCAAAAGGGCGCCGCGCGTTGCGCCGGGCACATCGCGAGCTCTCGCGGCGACGGTATCGTCGTCAATCCACGCAGGCTGATCGTCGATGCTGTTCATTTCGACATCACTCCGCGCCGCCCGGCCCTGTGCGGCGAATTCGCCGAAGGTTCATGCGAGACAGGTTGACGCAATCGGCGCGGGTTGGCCATGGCGCCATGGTGCTAGTCCGCAACCGTCCGCGAAGCGTTGTCTTCGATTGTTCACATTGTGCATTGCGCGATGGCAAAGGCTGGTTAATCTGTAATCGATATACAAACGATATGGCGGGGATTCAGCTGCGCCATGGGACGGGAGACGCGCATGTACGCCACCATCGTGGTTTCGCCTTATGTGCAGGTTCAGGGCCTCATCACCCGTGAACTCTCGGCCGGCCTCGTCGCGATCCGGATCGCCGAGCGTGAGTATATTGGCCCCCGGCTGGAGCCGCTGCGCCGCACCGCCCAACTCAGCGTCGTCTGAGCGCGAGCGCGTCGTCAATCGGCGTCCCGTGGCGAGCCAATCGCCCGGGGCGCGGTAAACCAGAACGTCGAGCCACGACCGGCGGCGCTATCGACGCCGGTCAGACCACCCCACAGCGCGGCGAGCTCGGCGCAGACTGACAGCCCAAGTCCGACGCCGCCGTGACGGCGCGTCGTCGATCCGTCGACCTGGCGAAACCGCCGAAAGACGATGGCGCGGGCGTCCGCGTCGAGACCCGGCCCGGTGTCGCGCACCTCGAAGCGCAGCCCGTCGGCGCCGTCGCGCCGCACGCGGGCGACCACCTCGCCGCTTTCCGTGAACTTGATGGCGTTGCCCACCAGCTGCCGCAGCACCTTGCGCAGGAGCGCCGCATCGTGGGCGAAGGGCCCGGGACCTATCGCGCAGGCTTCTGCGTGCAGCGTCAGGCCCTTGGCTTCCGCCTCGCCCCGGAACGCCTCGACGGCCGAGCGCAGGATGAGCGCCGGATCGATGGGCGCCCGGCGCACGACGACTTCGCCGGCGTCCAGCGCGACCACGTCCAGCATGTTCTCGACCATCTCCAGCATCCGTTCGCCCGACGAGGCGACGCCCCGCAGCATCCGCAGCTGGCTCGCATCGAGGTCGGTGCGCGCCAGCACGCTGGCGAGACCCAGGACGCCGTTCAGCGGGGTCCGCAACTCGTGGCTCATGGTGGCGAGAAAGACGGTCTTCGCCCGGTCCGCCGTCTCCGCCGCATCCCGCGCGACATTCAGCGCCTGGGCGTGTTCGCGCGCCTCGGTGACGTCGATGCCGCTGACGAGGAATGCGCCGTCGCCGGTGACAGCGTCGCGGCAGCGCACCGTGTGGACGTCGTGCCAGCGGTCGCCGTCGACGGTCCGCACCCGCACCGTCGCCCGGTGTTCCGGCGCTTCGGCGAGCGCAGCGAGAAAGCGCCCGGCGTCCTCGACGACAACGAAAGGATCCGAAAAATCCGCCACGCCCGGTCCGAAGACCGCGCGGTGGGCGGGATTGGCGTAGAGCACCCGGCCGTCGCGGGCGCACAGCGCCACGATCGCCATTGTGTGCAGCAGCGCGTCGGCGCTGCGCACGGTCTCGGGCTCGCTGGGGTCCTCCGCGCGCGCCTCGACGAGCATACCGGCGCCGGTCGCGAGATCAAAGGATCGCAGAACAGCGCGCACGCGAAAGGGGTGGCCGCCGGGATAGAGCGTCCAGACCTCGCGAATCTCCAGAGAGGGGTTGCGGGAGAGGTCTTCGCGGTGCTGGTCCAGTCTCTTCCTGACGGATGCGGACATCTCGGCGCCCATGTCGCGCAGAGCGAGCGCCGGCGCGCTGTCGGCCTCCCACAGCAGCAGCGCCGCGCGGTTGGCCCACACGATACGCGCCGTGGCGAAGTCATAGACCCAGAGCGCGGTCTCCAGCCGGTCGGCGAGGGCGCCGCCGGGCATGTCGTCGATGGCGAAGGGGCCGAAAGCGTTCACGACGGAGCCGCCCGGAAGATTGCTTCTGCCGGACGTAAGTTTGCAGCACTAAGTTAAATGACGGTTGACCGTGCTGGTCGCAATCAGAAGTGGATGGCGCGGCCGTAGGCGTCGAGCACGCTTTCGTGCATCATCTCGCTCAGGGTCGGGTGCGGGAACACCGTCGCCATCAAGTCCGCCTCGGTGGTCTCCAATCCGCGGGCGACGACGAATCCCTGGATAAGCTCGGTCACCTCGGCGCCGACCATGTGCGCGCCCAGAAGCTCTCCGGTCTTGGCGTCGAAGACGGTCTTGACCATGCCCTCGCTCTCGCCAAGGGCCAGGGCCTTGCCGTTGCCCACGAAGGGGAAGCGGCCCACGCGCACCTCGTAGCCCAACTCCTTCGCCTTGGCCTCGGTGTAGCCGACGCTGGCGACCTGGGGGGTGCAGTAGGTGCAGCCGGCGATGGCCTCGGGCTTGACCGGATGCACGTCGTTCTTGCCGGCGATGAGCTCCGCCACCATCACCCCCTCGTGGCTGGCCTTGTGGGCGAGCCAGGGCGCGCCCGCCAGATCGCCGATGGCCCAGACGCCCTTGACGCCGGTGCGACAGTGATCGTCGGTCGCGACATGGCTGCGCTCCACCTTCACACCCAACGCCTCCAGCCCGAGCCCCTCGGTGTTGCCGACGATCCCGACCGCGGAGATCGCGGTGTCGAACGCGAAGGTCTCCACCTTTCCGCCGACCTCGATATGGGCGGTCAGCGCGCCCTTGGCGCGGTCGAGCTTCTTCACGGTCGCCTTCGGCATCAGCTTGATGCCCTGCTTGGAGAATTGCTTCGCGGCGAAGGCCGAGATCTCGGCGTCCTCCACGGGCAGCACGCGGTCCATGACCTCGACCACGGTCGTCTCGGCGCCGAGCGTCGCATAGAAGCTCGCGAACTCGATGCCTATGGCGCCGGAGCCGATAACGAGCAGCTTCTTCGGCATGCGCGGTGGGGTCAGCGCGTGGCGGTAGGTCCAGACGAGATCGCCGTCAGCCTCGAGCCCCGGCAGTTCGCGGGCGCGCGCGCCGGTGGCCAGCACCACGTCGCGGGCGGTGAGCGTCTGCTCGCCCTTGTCGGTCTTGACCGTCACCGATCCGGGCTTCGGCACGCTGGCCGCGCCCATCACGACCGTGACCTTGTTCTTCTTCAGCAGATGGCCGACGCCGCTGTTGAGCTGCTTCGCGATGCCGCGAGAGCGCTTGACGACAGCCTCGAGGTCATAGGAGACGCCGTCGGCCTTCAGCCCGAACTCCTTGGCCCGGTGCATCAGGTGAAACACTTCGGAGGAGCGCAGCATCGCCTTGGTCGGAATGCAGCCCCAGTTGAGACAGACGCCGCCGAGGTGCTCGCGCTCAACGACGCAAACCTTCAGCCCTAGCTGCGCTGCGCGGATGGCGCAGACGTAACCGCCCGGTCCCGCGCCGATCACGATCACGTCGAAGCTGGTCTCGGCCATTGCGTCTCTCCCGTCCCTTGTCTCGCGACCCTAGCGGCGGCGCCGCGAGCCGTCGACCGGACGGGTTGTCATACCCGGTAGCCGCCCTCGGAGAGCCAGGCGGCCTCCTCCGGCGTGTCGTGCCGGCCGAGCGCGCGGTTGCGGTAGGGGAAGCGGCCGAACTTGCGGATGATCTCCCGGTGCGCGACGGCGTGGGGCAGGTTGCTGGCCCCGACCTCCGGCAGGCGCGAGATGACGAGCCGCACACAGCGATCCTGCGCCGCGAGGTTCTCGGCGTGCATCAGCGGCACGTAGAAGAACTGGCGCTCGGGCTCCGGCGTCTTGAGGTCGTGACCCAGCATCAGCGAGCGGGTGGCGTGTCGAATGGCCTGGCCGTCGCTGGCGTAGGCCCCGGCCTCGCCGCGCCAGATGTTGCGGGGAAGCTGGTCCAGCAGGATCAGCAGCGCCAGGGCCCCCCGCGGGGTCAGCGACCACTTCTCGAACTTGCCGGCCCGCGCCGCCTCCACCTCGGGCAGGAAGCGGCGGCGCGCCTCGGCGTCCACCGCGTCGTCAGGGTCATACCAGCGTGCCGGGCCCACCCCCTCGAGCCAGAACTCGATGACGGCCTCGGCGCCGGGCGCTTCGCGGATCATGGCGTGCTCCTCCGTAGCGGGTCTCTGCGCGAACCCGTGACGACCCCATGGCGCGTCATTCCAGCGCGCGCGTCAAGCGTTGCGGCCGCGCGAGACCTCGGCGGCGCTCTCCAGCGTCAGCGGCGTGGCGCTGTGCGGGATGGGCGCAAAGGGCCCGGTGTCGGCGACCGCCGGCCCGGGGCGGCGGGTCATGCGCCAGGCGCCATAGAACGCGATGGCTGCGAGCAGAACGGCGAAATACGCGAAGTAGGCGGCGGCGCCGAAGCTCGACATCAGGAATCCGACCGCCATCGGCCCCCCGACAGCGCCGACGCCATTGAGAAACAGCAATCCCCCGGAGGCGGCCGCCATGTCCTCGGGCGCGAGGAAGTCGTTGGTGTGGGCGATGAGCAGGGAATAGAGCGGGCTGACCATGGCGCCCACCACCAGCGCGGCCGCCAGCACGCCGATGAAGCCGCCGGACGCCATGGCGACGAGGGCCGCCGCCCCCCCGACCGAGGCGACGATGACGATAAGCAGCCGGCGGTCCATGCGGTCGGACAGCCGGCCGATCGGCCACTGGGCCACCATGCCGCCGATATAGATCGCCGCGGTGAGCGCCGAGATCTGGGCGACCGACAGCCCCGCCTCCGCCCCATAGACCGCCGCCATTCCGAACATCGCCGCGAACACCCCGCCCAGCAGGAAGGTGCCGACGCAGCCGAGCGGCGAGACGGTGAACAACTGCGCCAGCGTCATGCGCCGCGCCGCCTGGAAAGCCGGGGCGGGCGACGCCGACAGCAGCATGGGCGCCATCGAGATCGAGACGAAGATCGAGATCAGGGCGAAGAGCGCATAGCCGCCAGGGTCGGCCAGCAGCAGCAGCCCTTGCGCTGCGACGATGCCGAGCGACTGCACCAGCATGTAGACGCTCATCGCCTCGCCGCGGGTCTCGTTGGTGGCGCGCCCGTTCAGCCAGCTCTCAGCGACCACATAGACGCCGCAGAAGCAGAAACCGACCATGAGGCGCGTGCCCGCCCAGACCCAGGGGTCGGGAGCGGCCGCATAGAGGATGAAGCCGGCCGAGACCAGCGAGGCGAGGGCGGCGAAAACGCGGACATGGCCCACGCGCTCGATCATGAGCGGGGTCAGCCGCGCGCCGATCAGCAGGCCGACGAAGTAGGCGGACATGACAAAGGACAGCGTCGCGGGCGTGAAGCCCTCGAGGGCCCCGCGCACGCCCAGAAGCGTCGCCTGCAGGCCGTTGCCGAGCATCAGCAGCAGGAGGCCGAGCAGAAGGGCCCAGCTGTCGCGCACAACGGTCAGCATGTCAGCCTCTGGGCAGGAGAAGCGAGGAATCCCCGTAGGAATAGAAGCGATAGCCGCTCGTGATCGCATGTGCGTAAAGCGCCCGCATCCGCTCGACGCCCATCAGCGCGCAGACGAGCATGAACAGCGTTGAGCGCGGCAGGTGGAAGTTGGTCATCAACCCGTCCACGGCGCGAAAGACGTGGCCGGGGCGGATGAAGATGTCGGTCTCGCCCGACCATGCCGCGAGCCGACCGTCCGGCCCGACGGCCGTCTCCATCAGGCGCAAGGCCGTGGTGCCGACGGCGATCACCCGGCCGCCGTCGGCGCGGGCGGCGTTGATCGCCTTGGCGGCGTCCGGGTCGATCCGCCCCCACTCCGCGTGCATTTGGTGGGCGTCGAGGGTGTCGGCCTTGACCGGGAGGAAGGTGCCGGCCCCGACATGCAGCGTCAGCCGCGCGCTCAGCACGCCGCGGGCTGCGAGCGCCTCAAGAAGCGGCGTATCGAAGTGCAGCGCCGCGGTGGGCGCGGCGACCGAACCGTCATGCGCGGCGAAGACGGTCTGATAGTCGGCGACATCCTGCGCGTCCGGAACCCGTCGCGTGGCGATGTAAGGCGGCAGCGGCGGCGCTCCTTCGGCGGCGATGGCGGCGTCAAGCGCCGCGCCGGCGCGATCGAAGGCGAGGGTGACGAGCCCGCCCGGCTCCTTGCGCTCGACCTGCGCGCCAAAGGCGCCGAAGGCCAGCATATCGCCCGGCTGCAGGCGCTTGGCGGGCCGGGCAAGCGCCTCCCAGCGGTCGGGGCACAGGCGTCGGATCAGCGTGGCCTCGACGCGCGCCACGCCCGGCCCGTCCGGGCTGGGGCGCACGCGCTGACCGCTCAGCCGCGCGGCGATCACGCGCGTGTCGTTGAAGACGAGGATGTCGCCCGGGACTAGCAGCCCGGGCAGATCGGCCACGCTCGCGTCGGCGCGGGCGTGGCCGCGCGCGACCAGCAGGCGCGCGGCGCTTCGCGGACGCGCGGGCCTCAGCGCGATCAGCGCCTCGGGCAGGTCGAAGTCGAAGTCCTCGACGCGCATGGCGCACTTTCGAACAGCCGCGGCCGGACCCGACGCCCGCGCCGGGCGCTCACGCGTCGGCCGCGACCCGCAGGGTGACGATGACGTCCGGGTCGGCCTGCACCATGCCGTTCGGGCCGGAGCCGACCTTCAGGTTGTCGATATGGCTCATGCCAGCGGTCACGCTCCCGAAAACCGTATACTGCTTGTTCAGGTGCGGGGCAGGTTCGAAACAGATGAAGAACTGGCTGTTGGCGCTGTTGGGCGACTGGCTGCGGGCCATGCCGAGCGTGCCGCGCCCGAAGGGCTCCGGCGAGAACTCGGCCGGCAAGTCCGGATAGCGCGAGCCGCCGGTCCCGGCGCGGCTGGCGTTGAAGCCGCTCTTGGTCTGGCCATGCTGCACGTCGCCGGTCTGCGCCATGAAGCCGGGAATGACGCGGTGAAAGGCGACGCCGTCGTAGAGCTTCTCGCGCGTCAGGGTCTTGATCCGCTCGACGTGCTTCGGTGCGAGGTCGGGACGAAGGGCGATGGTCACCACCCCGGTCTTCAGCGTCATCAGCAGCGTGTTCTCGGGATCGTTTTCCACAGCGGCGGCTTCCTTGAACGAATGCGTCAGCGGCAGGGGCAGAATGGCCGCCAGAGCGACCGCACGGCGTCGGGTCATCATCGCGGGCTTCTCCATATAGGCGCATGGCGGGTAGCCCGGATGCGCCGGGCTGGTCAACCGAGCATGCGGAACTTTTCCCTCAGCCGGTCGGCGACGGACGGCGTGACGAACTTCGAGACGTCGCCGCCGAGGCGCGCGATCTCCTTGACCAGCTTGGATGCGATGGCCTGGTGATTGGCCTCGGCCATCAGGAAGACGGTCTCGATCTCGTCGTTGAGAGCGCGATTCATTCCGACCATCTGGAACTCGTACTCGAAGTCGGAGACGGCGCGTAAACCCCGGACGATGACGCTGGCGCCGACGTCCTCGGCGAAGTGCATCAGCAGGTTCTCGAAGGGCCTGACCTCGATGTCGGCCCCGTGGCGCCGCAACGGGCCGAGTTCAGCCTCCAGCATGTCCACCCGCTCCTCCAGTCGAAACAGCGGGCCCTTGTCGCGATTGATGGCGACGCCGATGACCAGCCGGTCGACGAGCTTGGTCGCGCGCCGGATGACGTCCGAGTGACCGAGCGTCACCGGATCGAAGGTCCCTGGATACAGTCCGATGCGCACGCACCCCTCCCACGCCGGTTGGCGCTCGCGACGCAACCCGTTTGCCGCGCTACGGTCAAGGGGCGCGCGGCGATTGAGCCGCGGCCCCGGATCGCTCAAGGAGTGCGCGTCGCCGAGGCCAGGACCTCCGCGACGTCCAAGTCGCGGCCGCGACATGCTTCGGGCATGCGGCGAGCCGGCGCGCCAGGACCGCCGCCGGCTTCAGGCTGGTGTTGTGGCTGCGTGGCGCGCGGGAGACCCGACACCCGGACCCTCGGTCGGGAGGGCCTCGGCGAGGCCGCGGTCGAGGGCGAGGAAGGCTCCGTCGATGGCGTCGAGCGCCGGGGAGGTCAAGCCGGCCGGCGCATCGGCGCGGGCCGCCAGACGGACGCCGACCGAGCCGGCTGCGGCGATGCGAACGGCGCCGCGGCCGCGCGCAATGTCCGCCAGACGGCGCAGCGCCGCCACCGCTTCGGCAAGGATCGTCTCCGCGTCAGGATCGCCCGTCTCGGCGGCGGCGAAGACGAGGGGCGCCAGAGAAGCCAGATCGCCGGGCGCCGCGCCTCTTGCCCAATCGACAAGCGCCGATGGCGCCGCCCCAAATCGGCGCGAGATCGCAAGCGTCAGTGAACCGGGGGACACATCGCCGTCATGGACCCGTAGCGCCGTCCGCAGCGCAAGCCGCCCGATGTGGGCCCCGGAACCCAGGTCGTCGATCGCGAGACCCCAGCCGCCGAAGTAGTGCGGACATCCGTCGCGCAGGACACACCCTGCGGCGCCGGTGCCGAGAACGATCACGGCTCCATCCTCGCCGCCATGCGCGCCGAGCGCCGCTGCGCAGACGTCGGACAGCACACGCAAGCCGGCGAATGACTGCGCCGCATCCGCCAACGTCCGCCTGCCGCGCGGCGTATCGCCCGCGGCCGCGACCACGACCGTCGCTTCCGAGGGGTCGACGCCAGCGGCGCGCGCGACGGCGCGGGCCGCATCGGCGATGGCCGCCGCCGCCGGGGCCCCGAGAAGGAGATTTCCGGGCTGTCGGCTGCGAAGAGTATCGGTCGCGCCGCGTAGCCGTGCGCGCACGCCGCTGCCGCCTGCGTCCACGCCGATCACATGGCGCAAGCGATCGTCGGCGGTCATCGCGTGAGGAGGCGGCACAAGGTGTCGAGACCGTCGAGGTCGCGATAGGCGATCCGAAGCTCGCCCCCCTGGGCACCACCCTGACGAACCGTGACCTTGAGCCCGAGCGCCGCGCTCAGGTCAGCTTCCAGCGCGCGGGTATCGGGATCGACCCGCTCAGGCGCGGTGAGTTTTTCGTCGCCGCGGCCGCCCTCCCCTTTCACGAGACGCTCGGTCTCGCGTACGGAAAGGCTGCGCGCCACGACCACCTGCGCAAGCGCCCGGGGGTCGCGCGCGCCGACGAGCGTTCGCGCATGGCCGGCGGAGAGCGCGCCCTCGCGGGCCAGCGCCTGCACCGATTCCGGCAATGTCAGCAGGCGCAAGGCGTTGGCGATGTAGCTCCGGCTCTTTCCCATGCCGGCCGCGAGGCGCTCCTGGGTATGTCCGAACCGCTCGATCAGCTGGGCGTAACCCGCCGCCTCCTCGATGGGGTTCAGATCGGCCCGCTGGACGTTCTCCAGAATGCCGAGCTCGAGCACCTCTGCGTCATCCAGATGCCTGACGACGATGGGCACTTCATGCACGCCGGCGCGCTGGGCGGCGCGCCAGCGCCTTTCGCCCGCGACAATCTGCCAGGCGCCGGTCTCGCGGGGATCGGGGCGGACGATCAGCGGCTGCACGACACCCTTCTCGCGGATCGAGAGGGCGAGCGCGTCCAGCTCTGACTCGTCGAAGCGCTTGCGCGGCTGATCGGGGTTCGGTCGGATGCGGTCGATCGCCGCAGTGCTGTCCGGCGCCGGCGGCGTCTCGGGTCGCACGTCTTCGATCAGGGCGGCCAGACCGCGTCCCAGGCTCTTGCGGCGTACGGGTTCGCTCATCGTCTTTGCTCCCTTGGACGCCCTGTAATCACGCTGCCGCTCTCGGGTCGGTGTCGCGGCGCAGCATTTCACCCGCGAGGCGGAGGTAAGCCTGGCTGCCGGCGCAACCATGGTCGTAGATGATCGCGGGCAAGGCGTGTGATGGCGCCTCCGACAGCCGCACATTGCGCGGCACAACGGTCTGATAGACGAGGTCGCCAAGCGTCGCGCGCACGTCATCGGCGACCTGAGCCGAGAGATTGTTACGCTTGTCGAACATCGTCAGGATCACACCGTCAATCGTAAGTCTTTGATTTAAAGACTTTTTGACCATCTCTACCGTCTTCAGCAACTGCGACAGCCCCTCGAGCGCGAAGAACTCGCACTGCAGAGGGACCAAGACGGCGTCGGCTGCGGCCATGGCGTTGAGCGTGAGCAGGTTCAGTGCTGGCGGGCAATCGATGAGAATATGGCGGAATGGGAAAGACTGATCGTGCAGCGCGGTTCTCAACCGATGCGCGCGATCCGGCGCGTCCACCAACTCGATGTCGAAGCCGCTCAACTCGACCGAACCGGGCAGAACGGAGAGTCGCGGCACAACGGTTGGCACGATCGCCTCGGCCACCGTCGCAGCGCCAGTCAGCACGTCGTAGCTGGTCCGCCGCCGCTGCCGGGGACCGATGCCCAAGCCCGTCGATGCATTGCCCTGTGGGTCCAGATCGATCAGCAGGACGTCTCGGCCGATCGCCGCCAGCGCCGTGCCAAGATTGATCGCCGTCGTCGTCTTGCCTACGCCGCCCTTCTGATTCGCAATCGCGAGCGTCCGGCACGGGCCGCTTGCCTCGTCATTGTGCTGCACGCCGCAACTCCGATACCGCGAGGATGGCGCCGGACGGATCCGTCAGGCTCTGGATCGTCGCGCAGGCACTATGCCAATGCCGGGATGCTTCGGTCAATTCGCGTGCGGCTTCCGGCCCCTTGAGCAGCAACGCCACGCCGTCTTGAGCGAGCCATGGCGCCAGGAGAGTGAAGAGACGGGGGAGCGGCGCGAGCGCTCGCGCTGACACGATCGGGAATGGGTCGGGAGAATGCGCTTCTATCCGTTCGCAGCGGATATCCACGTCAACGCCCATCACGCGCGCGGCCTCCGCCATGAAGACGCATTTTCGCTCGTCGCTCTCGACAAGCGTCATCTTCAACTGGGGTCGTTGCTCCACGGCCACCGCCGCCACAACAAGACCGGGAAGCCCCGCGCCCGAACCAAGATCGGCCCAACGCTGCGCCTCGATCGGCGCGATGCGGAGAAGTTGAGCACTATCAAGCACATGACGCGACCAGACGACCGGCAAAGTCGTCCGGGCGACAAGGTTTATTGCGCGGGACCATTTTTCCAGTAACAGCACATACTGATCGAGCCGCGAAAGCGTTTCACGTGAAACACCCGTGACCGTCGCGAAGCGCGCCCTGTCCTGCGCGCTCACCTTTGCCCTGCCGAGAGGCGCTGCGCGTGCCCGGCGATCAACACCAATGCGGCCGGCGTGACGCCCTCGATCCGGGCGGCCTGTCCGAGATTAGCCGGCCTCAGCCGCGAAAGCTTCTCGCGCAACTCCGAGGAGAGGCCCGGCATGGAGCCGTAGTCGAGCACGACGGGCAACGGCACCGCTTCGCTCCTGGCGAGCAACGAGATATCGCGCCGCTCCCGCTCGAGATAAGCCGAGTACACAGCCTCCGCGTGCAACGTCCGCCGCTCGTGACCGCCGAGCGCACGCACGAACGGGACCGTTCCCGCGAGCGTTTCCCATGCCGCTTCGGCATGCGCGATCAGGTCCAGCCCATTCCGCGCCGATCCGTCGGCTGCCGTACGCCAGCCGTGGCGCTCGGCATCTTCTTGCGACAGGCGGTATCTGGTCAGAGCAGACCTTGCCTTGGCCATGCGCTCCTGTCGCTGGGCGAAGATGCGCGCACGGCGCGCCGAGGCCAGCCCGAGCTCGATGGCGCGGGGCGTCAGGCGCTGGTCGGCATTGTCGGTACGCAACGAAAGGCGATGTTCAGCTCGTGAGGTGAACATGCGGTAAGGCTCGGAAACGCCTTGGGTGATCAGGTCGTCGATCATCACGCCGATGACCGCTGTCTGACGGTCCAGAACAATGGGCCGTTCGCCCAGGGCCGTCAACGCAGCATTGACGCCGGCGACTACGCCCTGGGCCGCCGCCTCCTCATAGCCCGTCGTACCGTTCACCTGGCCCGCGAAGTACAAGCCGGGAATGTCCTTGACACTCAGCCGCGCGTCGAGAGAGCGCGGATCAAGGTAGTCATATTCGATCGCATAGCCGGGCCGAACGATCTCGGCGCGTTCAAGTCCGCGGATCGACTGCACATAGGCGAGTTGAACTTCCGCCGGCAAGGATGTCGAGATCCCGTTCGGATACACCAGCGGATCAGCACGTCCTTCCGGCTCTAGGAATATCCGATGGCTTTCCTTTGTCGAAAACCGGGTGACCTTGTCTTCGATCGAGGGGCAGTATCGGGGCCCTGCGCCGGAGATGTTGCCGCCAAAGAGAGCCGAGCGTTTGAGGTTCGCCCGGATGATGTCGTGGGTCCGGGCATTGGTCTCCGTGAGCGCGCAGTCGACAGTGTTGCGCAGTCTCGGACGCCCCATGAACGACAGGGGTGTCGGATCCGGATCGCTCGGTTGAGCGTCGAGGACGCTCCAGTTGATCGACTGCCTATGCAGTCGTGGTGGTGTGCCGGTCTTCAGTCGTCCCAACGGCAGCCCGAGGCTGCGCAACCGTGTAGCCAGGGCGGTCGCGGCTGGATCGCCCATACGCCCACCGGTCGATGCGCACTGGCCGATATGGACAACCCCACCGAGAAACGTGCCCGCTGTCACGATGACAGATGCGCACGGGATCCGATCACCGTTTGCAAGGATGACGCCGCGCACCACACTGCCATCAAGCCAGATATCGTCGACAGCAGTCTCGATGATCGTGACATGGTGAAGGCTCCGGGCCACCGCCTGCGACGCGGCTCGGTAAAGACACCTATCCGCTTGCACCCGTGTGCCGCGCGTTGCAGGCCCCTTGGTCCTGTTCAACATCCTGTAATGGATGGCGGCCACGTCACCGAGGCGGCCCATCAAGCCTCCCAGCGCGTCAATCTCGCTGACAAGATGGCTTTTGCCGAGACCGCCGATAGCCGGATTGCAGGATAACTCACCGATTCGGTCAGCCCGATGGGTGAACAGCAGCACGGCGGCTCCGGCGGCCGCGGCGGCGCGAGCAGCCTCAAGGCCTGCGTGACCGGCGCCGATCACGCCAACTGTTGGCCGATGTTTCACGTGAAACGGTCTCTCACTTGCCGATGCAGAAACGCCCGAAGATGTCCGCCAACACATCTTCCGAGTCAATCTTGCCGATGATCGACTCCA
>DAINOD010000004.1:82131-83326 GCA_036735545.1 Rubrimonas sp.
AGCAGGGAGTGCGCGCCTTGCACGAGTGTCTCGGGCAAATCCTCGTCCGTGAAATCTATTGTGGCTTCAATAGCCGCCCATGCCTCGGTCAATAACGCCCGCCATCGCATGACTTGCGCATGCCCATCGCCGACAACCAACCGAAGCGCTTGTCGTCGCTGGGCCTCCGTCTCGGCTGCGACAAGATCAGCGACGCCCTCCAGCTGCGATAGGTCCATCTTTCCGGCCGCCAACGCGCGCCGGGAAAACTCGCCGGGTTGCGCTACGCGAAGACCCAATCCCGCCAAAGCCGACAGCACTGCACTCACAACGGCGCGCCCACCATGCAGATGGAGTTCTGCATAACGCTCACCAGTCGCGCTCCTCCCGTCTGGAAAGCAAACGACCAACGCTTGGTCCAGGACTTGACCGTTAGACGCGATGTTACGAAGACGCATCTTCCGGTCGGCGACAGCGGGTCGCACTGTCAACGTGCCGATCGTATCGTGTGCCGCTGGCCCCGAGATCCGGACGACCGCAATGGCTCCCAACCCGGGAGCCGTCGCTAGGGCATAGATCGTATCCAAGTCCGCTGTGATCAGGTGTTCATCGAGTCAAAGAAGTCGCGATTTGACTTTGTCTGCTTCAGTTTGCCAAGCAAAAATTCGATCGCATCGGTCGTGCCCATCGGATTCAGGATCCGACGCAGAACAAACATTTTGGTCAAATCGTTCTTGGTGACGAGCAGCTCCTCCTTGCGGGTGCCGGATTTCAGGATGTCGATCGACGGGAAGACCCGCTTGTCCGCAATCTTGCGGTCGAGGACGATTTCCGAATTTCCGGTTCCCTTGAACTCCTCGAAGATCACTTCGTCCATCCGACTCCCGGTGTCGATCAACGCCGTGGCGATGATCGTAAGCGAACCACCCTCTTCGATGTTGCGTGCAGCGCCGAAGAACCGCTTCGGCCTCTGCAACGCATTGGCGTCCACGCCGCCGGTCAAGACTTTCCCGGAGCTGGGCACAACCGTGTTGAAGGCGCGACCCAGTCGGGTGATCGAGTCGAGAAGAATAACGACATCACGGCCGTGCTCGGTCAAGCGCTTCGCTTTCTCGATCACCATCTCGCTCACCGCGACATGTCGTGTCGCTGGTTCGTCGAAGGTCGAGGAAATAACCTCGCCTTTGACCGACCGCTGCATGTCGGTGACTTCTTC
>DAINOD010000005.1:0-57390 GCA_036735545.1 Rubrimonas sp.
CACCAGATGCAGCCGCTCGATGCGCAGCCGCCGCAGCGAGCGGTCGATGATCGCCGCCGCGTCGGCCGGCGTGAAGACGTCGAGCAGGGCGAGGTCGGGCACCAGCTTGGTGTGGACCTTGACCGCTTCGGCCGCCGCCGCCCCGCGGTCGGCGCGCAGGGCGGCGATGAAGTCGCCGATCATCTCCTCGACGCCGGTGTAGATGTCGGCGCAGTCGAAGGCGTCGATCCCGGCGTCGAGGAAGCGCGCCATGTCGGCCGTCGCCTCCGCCCGGTCGAAGCTCCCGTGCCCGCCCGAGAGCTGCCAGCCGCCCTTTACGATGCGCGCGACCGAATAGCCGGGGCGCAGCGCCACGCGCTCCGGCGTCATCGCGCGGCGGCCCAGTAGGGAGTCTCGCGCCGGTCGGGCAGTCCGGTGGTCTCGGCGTGGCGGAAGGCGCGCAGGGCGGTGCGGCGGATGCGGAAGCGGGCGCCGCAATGGGGATCGGGGCAGGCCACCTCGGCGTCGGTGCTCATCCAGTCGTTGGGGTCGGTCGGGCGCTGCTTGGCCGGCAGCAGCGGCAGCAGCGCCGCCAGCGCATACATCGGAAACCGCCCCGCCGGCCCCATCACCAGCGCCTCGCCCTCGACGCGGAATGCGAGGCCGGGCGGGTGGTCGCAGACCATCGGCGCGGCGCCCGCCACGGTCTCGACCTCCAGATCCCACAGGTGAAAGGCGTCGGGGGCGTCGGGCATCGGGCGCTCTTGTCTGCGTTCGGTCCTGCGACGCTTCACGCTCGCGTGCGCGGCGTCAAGCGCCCGTCACAGGCGCGTCCGCACCGTCCACAGCTCGGGGAACAGCACCACCTGCGTCATGCGCCGCAGGTAAGGGACGCCAGCGGTGCCGCCGGTGCCGCGCTTGAAGCCGATGACGCGCTCCACCGTGGTGACGTGGTTGAAGCGCCAGCGGCGGAAATAGTCCTCCATGTCCACCAGCTTCTCGGCCATCTCGTAGAGCCGCCACCAGCGCGCGGTGTCGCGGTAGACCGCTAGCCACGCCGTCTCGACGCTCTCGTCGTGTTCGTGGGGGCGGCCGCGATCGCGCCCCAGCACGGCCGGGGCGATCGCGAATCCCCCCCGCGCCAGCGCGCCGATGGCGGCGTCGTAGATCGAGGGCTGCGCCAGCCGCGCCGACAGCGCGGCATGGACCTCGGCGCGATGCGCGTGCGCCTTCAGCATCCCCGCCTCGCGCTGGCCGCAGGCGAACTCCAGCGCGCGATACTGCCACGACTGGAAACCGGAGGAGGCGCCGAGGCTCTCCCGGAACCGGGTGTAGTCGGCCGGAGTCATGGTGCGCAGCACGTCCCATGCGCTGTTGAGCTGCTCGAAGATGCGCGACAGCCGCGACAGGCCCTTCATGGCCGGCGCCAGGTCGTCCGCCTCGATGGCGGCGACGGCGGCGTCGATCTCGTGCAGGGCGAGCTTCATCCACAGCTCCGAGGTCTGGTGCTGGATGATGAACAGCATCTCGTCATGGGCGTCGGACAACGGGCGCTGCGCGCCCAGCACCCGGTCGAGCCCGAGATAGTCGCCGTAGTCCATCGCCTCGCGGAAGTCGGTCCTCGCCTCGCTGTCGTCGTTCATCGCCCCTCCGGCTCCGGCAGGGCGTCAGTTTCGCCGCGAGACCCGCAGCGCGCAACGGTCGCGGCGGGGCCCGCTTGCCGCATCGGCCCGCGTCGCGGTCTACTCGCCGGGCGGATCGGCAGGGGAGTGGTTCGATGCGGCTCGACCGGCGCGCGGTGATCGCGGGTCTCGGCGCGACGGCGCTGGGCGGAGCGGCGCTGGCCGAGCCGGAGCGCGCTGCGGGCGTCATGCGCGACTGGTGGCGGCTGATCCTCGAACTGGCCCGCCACACCCCGACCCTGTCGCCCCCCGTGGCGAGCCGCGCCTTCGCCTACATCGCCGTCGCCGCCAACGAGACGCTGGCGCAGGGAGACGCGGGTCCGCGCAGCCTCGCGGGCCGGCTGACCGACCTCGCCCCCGCCCCGCCGCGCGCCGCGGGCGCCCACGACGCTGCGGCGGCGCTGCATGGCGCGCTGGCCGCGACGGTCGCCGCCTTCTTCGCCAACACCGGCCCCGCGGGCCAGCGGGCCATCGCTGCGATGACGCGCCGCCTTGGCGCGCTGGCCGGCGAGGGCGTGGCGGCCGAGATCGCCGAGCGCAGCGCCGCCCACGGCGCGGCCGTGGCGGCGCATGTGCTGGACTGGGCCGCCACGGACGGCTGCGCGCCGATCGAGAACATGGGCTTTCCGTTGAGCCATGCGCCCGGCCCCGAGCCGTGGCGCTGGGTTCCCACCAGCACGATCGCGCAGCAGCAGGCGCCGCTGCTGCCCGCGTGGGGCGAGAACCGCCCCTTCGCTCTGCCCGACGCAGCGGCCTGCCCCCTGCCCCCGCCGATCCCCTACGACGAGACGCCGGGCTCGGCCTTCCACGCCGAAGCGATGGCGGTCTACGCGACCAGCCGCGCGCTGACCGACGAGCAGCGGCTGATCGCGCGGTTCTGGTCCGACGACCCGATGCTCTCGCCCACCCCGCCCGGCCACTGGGTCGCCATCGCGCTGGCGGCCTCGCAGGGCGCGGACGCCGCGCGTCACGCCCGGGTTCTCGCGCTGCTGGGGGTGGCGCTGGCGGACGCCTTCATCGTCTGCTGGCGCGACAAGTACGCCTTCGACCTGCTGCGCCCGGTCACCTACATCCGCCGCCACATCGACCCGGACTGGGAGCCGCTGCTGATCACGCCCCCCTTCCCGGAATATCCCAGCGGCCACAGCGCCCAGTCCGGCGCGGCGGCCGAAGTCCTGACCGCCCTGTTCGGCGAGGACTTCGCCTTCGAGGACCGCACCCACGTCGACGACGGCCTGCCAGCCCGCCGCTTCGCGAGCTTCCGCGCCGCGGCCGAGGAGGCGGCGATGTCGCGGCTCTACGGCGGCATCCATTTTCCCGCGGCCAACATCCGCGGTCTGGCGCAGGGCGCCTGCGTCGGCGCCCACGCGGCGCGACTGGCGTGAGGCGCGCGGCGCTTGCTGCGGCGCTGCTGGCGGCGCCCGCGTCGGCGACAGGGCCCGCGGTCCCGCGCTTCGTCGAGGAGACGGCGAGCGCCGAGCGCGCGCACGTCTTCGACGGCGGCTGGACCTTCATCGTCGGCGGCGGCGTCGCCGCCTTCGACTGCGACGGCGACGGGCTGCCGGACCTCGCGATGGCCGGCGGAGAAAACCCTGCGAGGCTGTTGCGCAACCGCAGCGCGGCCGGCGGGCCGCTGCGCTTCGAGGCGACGGACAGCGGCATCGAGATGGACGCGGTCGGCGGCGTCTACCCCCTCGACGTGGACGGCGACGGGATCGCCGACCTGATGCTGCTGCGCGTCGGCGAGGCGGTGCTGATGCGGGGCCTCGGCGACTGTCGCTTCGAGCGCGCCAACGAGGCGTGGGGCTTCGACGGCGGCGACGCGTGGTGGACCGCCTTCTCCGCGACATGGGAGGCGGGCGAGGACTGGCCGACGCTGGCGCTGGGCGCCTATGTCGACCGGCGCGAGGAGGCGTTTCCCTGGGGCTCCTGCACCGAGAACCGCCTGTTCCGCCCCGCGCCGGGCGGCGGCGGCTTCGCCGCGCCGCTGGCGCTGGAGCCCGGCCATTGCGCGCTGTCGATGCTGTTCACCGACTGGTCGCGGCGCGGGGCGCAGGATCTGCGCATCTCCAACGACCGCGAATACTACAAGGGCGGCGAGGAGCAGCTCTGGCGGCTCGACCCCGGCGCCCCGCCCCGGCGCTACACCGAGGCCGAGGGGTGGGAGCGGCTGCGGATCTGGGGCATGGGGATCGCGGCGGCGGACCTCGACGGGAACGGCTTTCCCGAGTTCTTCCTCACCAGCATGGCCGACAACAAGCTGCAGGCGCTGGCCGAACCGGGCCCCGACCCCGCGCCGCGCTATCGCGACATGGCCTTCGCCCGCGGCGTCACCGCGCACCGGCCCTTCACGGGCGGCGACATCCGCCCCAGCACCGGCTGGCACGCCGAGTTCGCCGATGTGAACAACGACGGGCTGCTCGACCTCTTCGTCGCCAAGGGCAATGTCTGGGACATGCCCGACTTCGCCGCGCGCGACCCCAACAACCTGCTGCTGCAGGGAGAGGACGGGCGGTTCCACGAGGCGGCCGAGGCGGCGGGCGCGCTCAGCTTCGCCCAGGGGCGCGGCGGGGCGGTGGTGGACCTGAACGGCGACGGGCTGCTCGATCTGGTCGTCGTCAACCGCGGCGCGCCAACGGAGCTGTGGCGCAACGAGGGGCCCGCCGGCCGCTGGATCGCCCTGCGCCCGCGCCAGCCCGGCGCCAACCGCGACGCGGTGGGCGCCTGGGTGGAGGTCCGTGCCGGAGACCGTGTCCAGCGCCGCGAGATCACGGTTGGGGGCGGCCACGCGGGCGGCCAATGGGGGCCGCCGCACTTCGGCCTCGGCGCGGCCGATGCGGCCGAGGCGCGCGTGATCTGGCCGGACGGGACCGCGGGGCCCTGGCTCGCCCTGCCCGCCGGCGCCGTCCACGAGATCGCGCGCTGAGGCGCCTCAGGTCTCGGGCCGCTCGCGGAACAACAGCTTCGACTGCTCGCGCGGGTGCATGGCGCGGGGCGCGGCGCCGCGGATCAGCCCCTGCGCCCGCGCCGCCGCCCCGCCGCCGGGCGGGCGCGAGCCCTCGCGCTGGGGGCGGCGCACCTCGTCGGCGCGGGCGAGCGCGGCCTCGAAAGCCGGGCCCTGCTCTTGCGATCCCTGCGCCAGCGTGTCGAGCAGCGCCGAGACGTCCTCGATCGTCTGCGCGACGACGTGGATCACATCGCCCTCGCGCTGCACGCGACCCGTGACGCGCATCAGCCGGCTCGCCAGCACGGCGCGGCGGTTGGCGTCGTAGGTTTTGGCCCAGACCACCACGTTCACCACGCCGGTCTCGTCCTCCAGCGTCACGAACAGCACGCCCTTGGCCGAGCCCGGGCGCTGGCGGACGATCACCAGCCCCGCCACCGCCACCCGCGCCCCGTGGGGCGCGTCGCGCAACTGGGCGGCCGTGGCGCAGGAGGGCGGGCGCGGAAGCATGGACGGGAACATGTGCCGAACATCGCCGTTCGGCAAGGCCCTCAGCGCGCGGCGGCGATGGCGCGGTCGATGGCCTCGCAGAGCGTCTCGATCTCGAAGGGCTTGCCGACATGGGCGTCCATGCCGGCGGCGTAACAGGCCTCGACCTCGCCCTCCAGCGCCTCGGCCGTCAGCGCGACGATGGGGGTGCGGGGCCGGCCCTGCTCGGCCTCGGTCGCCCGGATCGCCTGCGTCGCCTGACGCCCGTCCATCACCGGCATCCGCACGTCCATCAGGATCACGGCGAAGCAGCCGGCGCGCCACGCCTCCACCGCCTCGGCGCCGTTGCGCACCATGGTCAGTTCATAGTGCGGCCGCACATGACCGAGCAGGCCGCTGAGCACGACCTGATTGATCTCGTTGTCCTCCGCCGCGAGGACGCGCACCGCCGTCTCGCCCGTCGTCATGCCCGATCCCGCTCCGCCACAGTCTTCCGAGCGGCACCATCGCGGCCGGCCCTTGCGAAACCGTTGACGCGGGCGCGGGTTGACAGCCCCTCCACCCCCGCGCGACAAGCCCCCGCCTGTATGGGCGGGGAGCGGCGAGCGGTCATGGCTAAGGCGAAGGCCAAGCGGAAAGAGGGGTTCGTCGAACTTCTCAAGACCATTGTTTACGCACTTCTTATCGCTGGATTGTTTCGCACGATATTGTTCCAACCCTTCTGGATCCCGTCCGGCTCCATGAAGTCTACGCTGCTGATCGGCGACTATCTGTTCATTTCTAAATACTCATATGGCTATTCTGCGGCGTCGTGTCCGACCCTGTTCGGCGTGAACCTCTGCCCCTTTCTGAACGGCAGGATCCTGGCGCGCGAGCCCGAGCGGGGCGACGTCGTCGTCTTCAAGCATCCTCGCACCGGCGAGGATTACATCAAGCGCCTTGTCGGCTTGCCGGGCGAGACCGTCCAGATGCGCGGCGGCGTGTTGCACATCGACGGCCAGCCGGCGCAGATGAGCCGCGAGGGCGTGTTCCTCGACGACGCCGTCGGCTTCTGCAACGACCGTCGCGAGGTCGGAGGTCGGCGCGTCTGCGCGCTGGAGGTCTGGCGCGAGACGCTGCCGGGCGGCGTGACGCATGCCGTGCTGAACACCGGCGACGGGCTGACTTTCGACGACACGCCGCCCTTCGCCGTGCCTGCGGGAAACTACTTCTTCATGGGCGACAACCGCGACAATTCCCGCGACAGCCGCGAGCCGCGGGCCGCGGGAGGCGTCGGCTTCGTGCCCTTCGAGAACCTCGTCGGTCGCGCCGAAGTCATCGCCGTGTCGGCGGACGGGCCGTTCTGGCAGGTGTGGAACTGGCGCTTCGGCCGCAGCTTCTCGGCGATCGAGTAGTCGATGGCGCGCGGGCCCCGGCTCGAAACCCTGTTCGAGCGGCTCGGCCGCCCCGTCGACGCCGCGCTGATCGAGGCCGCGCTCACGCATCCCGGCGGCGCCAGCCTCGCGCGGCCGGACTACGAGCGCCTGGAGTTCCTCGGCGACCGCGTTCTCGGCCTGATCGTGGCCGAGGCGCTTCTGGAGCGCTTTCCCGCCGAGCCCGAGGGGCTGCTGGCCCCGCGCCTGGCCGCGCTGGTCTCCGCCGAGGCCTGCGCGCAGGTCGCCCAGTCGGTCGATCTCGGGGCGCATCTCCGGCTGGACCGCGGCGACGCGCGCTCGGGCGGGCGCAAGCGGGTGGGCGCGCTCGGCGATGCGATGGAGGCGGTGGTGGCGGCGGTGTATCTCGACGGCGGGCTAGCGGCGGCGCGCGAGGTGGTGCTGCGGCTGTGGAGACCGCTGATCGAGGCGCAGGGCGCGCGCGCCCCCCGCGACCCCAAGAGCCTGCTGCAGGAATGGGCGGAGGGTCGCGGCCTGCCCAAGCCTGAATACGCGCTCGTCGCCCGACAGGGCCCCGACCACGCGCCGCGCTTCGAGATCGAGGCGCGCGTGGCCACCGGGGCCGCGGCGCGCGCCGCGGCCTCCTCCAAGCGCGAGGCCGAGAAGGCCGCCGCCGCCGCGCTGCTGGCGTCGCTCGATGGCTGAGGACGCGCGCCCCACCCGTTGCGGCATGGTCGCCCTGATCGGCGAGCCCAACGCCGGCAAGTCCACGCTGCTGAACCGCATGGTCGGCCAGAAGGTGTCCATCGTCACCCACAAGGTGCAGACCACCCGCGCCCGCATCCGCGGCGTGGCCGTCGAGGGCGCCAGCCAGATCGTGTTCGTCGACACGCCGGGCCTGTTCCGTCCGCGCCGCCGGCTCGACCGCGCGATGGTCGCCGCCGCCTGGGCCGGGGCCGACGACGCCGACGTCGTGTGCCTGATGGTCGAGGCGCATCGCGGCGTGACAGAGGGCGTCGAGGCGATCCTCGCCGCGTTGACCGACCGCGCCGAGCGGCCGACCGCTCTGGTGCTGAACAAGATCGACCGCGTGCGCCGCGACAGCCTGCTCGCCCTGACCGCCGATCTGAACGCGCGCCGCGCCTTCGAGGCGACTTTCCTCATCTCGGCGGAGAACGGCGACGGCGTGGACGATCTGCGCCGCTGGCTGGCCGGGCGCATCCCCGAAGGCCCGTGGCTCTACCCCGAGGATCAGGTGGCCGATATGCCCCTGCGCGTCATCGCCGCCGAGATCACCCGCGAGAAGCTGACGCTGCGGCTGCACGAGGAGCTGCCCTACCAGCTCACCGTCGAGACGGAGACGTGGGAGGAGCGCCCGGACGGCTCGGCGCGCATCGAACAGGTCGTCTATGTCGCGCGCGAGGGTCACAAGGGCATCGCGCTGGGCCGGGGCGGCGAGACCATCAAGGCGGTGGGCGCGGCCGCCCGCGCCGACATCGCCGCGCTGCTGGGAAGGCCCGCGCACCTGTTCCTGACCGTGCGCGTGCGGCCGGACTGGGAGCGCGAGCGGGCGCGTTACTCGGCGATGGGGCTCGACTTCCCCGAGGGCGAGTGACCGCCCGGCTTTCCAGCGACTTCTGGGTCGCCGCCTACCGCGCGCGACTGGAGGCGGCGAACATCCCCGTCTATGTCGCCGCCCGCGGCGACGCGCAGGCCGGCGCGGTGCTGGTGAAGCTCGCGACGCTGGACGGCGCCGCGCGGCTCTACGCCCGCGAACTCGGGCCCGACGGCGCCCGTATGTGGAGCCTGATAGCCTCGGGGCCGGAGCCGGAGGTGGACGCCGCCGCCGCCCGCCAGCGCCGCTTCGACCCCGACGCGTGGCTGCTGGAGATCGAGGACCGGCAGGGCCGCACGCTGCTCGACGAGGAGGGGCTGGCCGGGTGACGCCAGGCCCGCCCGCCGCTATGCTGCGCCGCATGAGCGATGGAGATCCGCACCGCGCCCCGCTGGACGCCGACGCCTTCCGGGCGACGGCGCTCAAGGGGCGTTTCGCGGACGCCGTCCATGGCGTCGAACGGCGTCACGTCGTCGCCATGGCGCCGGCGACGATCGTTCACGCCGCCGGCGTCCGCCGCGCGCGCGACGGGCGTGAGACGCGGCTGCGCCGCGGCGACCGGGCCGCACCGCTGGTCACGATCGATCCGCCGGGTTGCTCGCTCGGCGTTCCCGCGCCGCCCGGGCGCTGAGAGCCGCCCCATGTCCATCCGGATCACCGGCGCGACCAAGCGCTTCGACGGCCGCGCGGCGGTGGACCGGATCGACCTCGACGTGCCGGCGGGCGCGTTCTTCGTCGCGCTGGGGCCCTCTGGCTGCGGCAAGTCCACGCTGCTGCGGCTGATCGCGGGGCTGGAGACGCTCGACGCAGGGACCGTCGCGCTCGATGGCGAGCCCGTGGCGGGGCCGGGCCTTCATCTGGCGCCCGAGGCGCGGCGCGTCGGCGTCGTCTTCCAGTCCTACGCGCTGTGGCCGCACATGAGCGTCGCAGGCAACGTCGCGTTCCCCATCGAGGCCGCCGGCGCAGGACGCGCCGCCGCGGCCGCCGAGGCGCGCACGCACCTGCGCTCGGTGGCGTTGGAGGACTTCGCCGAGCGTCTGCCCGCCGCGCTGTCGGGCGGCCAGCGCCAGCGCGTCGCGCTCGCGCGCTGTCTGGCCAGCCGCGCGCGCACGGTGCTGATGGACGAGCCGCTGGCCAACCTCGACCCGCATCTGCGCCATGCGATGGAGGAGGAGCTGGCCGCCTTCCACCGCAAGGCGGGGGTGACCACGCTCTACATCACCCACGACCAGCGCGAGGCGATGGCGCTGGCGGATCTCGTCGCGGTCATGCGCGCCGGCCGCCTCGAGCAGGTCGCCCCGCCCGAGGACGTCTACGCGAGGCCGGCCACCGAGCATGTCGCCCGCTTCGTCGGCCGCGCCGCGATCCTCGCGGCGACCGTGGAGCGAAACGGGGCCGTCGCGCAGGCGATGGTCGGCGGCGCCGCCTGCCCCCTCGCAGGGGCGCCGGCCTCGGGACCGGCGCGGCTCGTGCTGCGGCCCGAGGACGTGGCGCCCGACCCCGACGGCCCGCTCGCGGGGCGGGTCGAGGGCGCGCGCTATCGCGGCGGGGTGTGGGAGGCTGGTCTCGTGGCGCCCGGCCTCGCCGAGGCCCTGCCCCTGACGACCCGGCGCAGACTGACGGACGGCGAGACCATCGCCGTCCGCCTTACCGGCGGCTGGGCGCTGCCCGCCGCCGGCTGAGGGATCAGTTCGGGGCGGGAGACAGCCCGCCTTCGTCGCCCGACCGCGGCTTCGGCACCTTGGGGATAGAGGCCAGACGGCCCTTGCCCGCGGCCGGCGGCGGCGGGTTGCCCGAGTCGGCCGAGCGGTCCAGCGTCTCGCCCGCCAGCACCTTGCGGATCTCGTCGCCGGTCAGCGTCTCGTACTCCAACAGGCCCTGCGCCAGCCGCTCGAGGTCGTCGCGCCTCTCCGACAGGATGCGCTTGGCCTCGCGATAGCCCGTGTCGATCAGGCGGCGCACCTCGGCGTCGATCTTCTCCTGCGTCGCCTGGCTGACATTGCCAGGACCCTGCTGCACGCCGAGGAAGCTCTCCCGCTCGTTGGCGTAGTCGATCGCGCCCAGCTCCTCGCTCATGCCGAACTGCGTCACCATGGCGCGGGCGATCCGCGTCACCTGCTGGATGTCGGAGGCGGCGCCGTTGGTCACCTGATCCTCGCCGAACACCAGTTCCTCGGCCACCCGGCCCCCCATGGCCATGGCGATCTTCGACGTCAGCATCTGCCGAGTCTGGCTCAGGTGGTCGCGCTCCGGAAGGCTCAGCACGAGGCCGAGGGCGCGGCCGCGCGGGATGATCGTGGCCTTGTGGATCGGGTCGTGCGCGGGGACGTTCAGCCCGACGACCGCATGACCGGCCTCGTGATAGGCGGTCAGGCTCTTTTCCTTTTCGGTCATGATCATGGAGCGGCGCTCCGCCCCCATCATCACCTTGTCCTTGGCGTTCTCGAAGTCCTCCATCGTGACCAGGCGCTTGCCCAGCCGCGCCGCGCCCAGCGCCGCCTCGTTCACGAGATTGGCGAGATCGGCGCCCGAGAAGCCGGGGCAGCCGCGGGCGATCACCTTGAGATCCACGTTCGGCGCGAGCGGCACCTTGCGGGCGTGCACGTGCAGGATCTTCTCGCGCCCGCCCACGTCCGGGTTCGGCACGGTCACCTGTCGGTCGAAGCGGCCGGGGCGCAGCAGCGCGGGGTCCAGCACGTCGGGGCGGTTCGTGGCCGCGATCAGGATGACGCCCTCGTTGGCCTCGAAGCCGTCCATCTCGACCAGAAGCTGGTTCAGCGTCTGCTCGCGCTCGTCGTTGCCGCCGCCATAGCCCGCGCCGCGGTGCCGGCCCACGGCGTCGATCTCGTCGATGAAGACGATGCAGGGGGCGTTCTTCTTGGCCTGCTCGAACATGTCGCGCACGCGGCTGGCGCCGACGCCGACGAACATCTCGACGAAGTCGGAGCCCGAGATTGTGAAGAACGGCACGCCCGCCTCGCCCGCGATGGCGCGCGCCAGCAGGGTCTTGCCGGTGCCCGGAGGGCCGACCAGCAGCGCGCCCTTGGGGATCTTGCCGCCGAGGCGGGAGAACTTCTGCGGGTCGCGCAGGAACTCGACGATCTCCTCAAGCTCCTCCTTGGCCTCGTCGATGCCGGCGACCTCGTCGAAGGTGACCTTGCCGGTCTTCTCGGTCAGGAGCTTCGCCTTGGACTTGCCGAAGCCCATCGCCCCGCGCGAGCCGCCCTGCATCCGGTTGAGGAAGAAGATCCACACGCCGAACAGGATCAGCATCGGCAGCCAGAACGACAGCGTGCTCAGGAGCCCGCCCTGGTTCTGCGGCTCGACCGTGATGCGCGCGTTGGAGCGGCGCAGCGGGTCCATGATGTCGGCGCCCAGCGGCTGGAAGGTGGTGAAGCCCTCGCCGGTGGTGAAGCGGCCGGTGATGCGCTCGCCGTCGATGCGCGCCTCGGCGACCTCGCCGCGATCGGCGCGGGTCAGGAAGTCCGAGAACGCGATCTGGCTGCCGCCGCCCGAAGGCGCGCCGCCGGAGAAGACGTTGAACAGCATCACCAACAGCAGGATAGCCACCGCCCAGAAGGCGAAGTTCTTCGCATTGCCCACGTCGCGCGCCTCTCTCCCCGCCGGTTGTCCCGGCCAAGCTCACATAAGTCCGCCGATATCCAATTCAACGCAACCCCGCGGCGCCAGCCGGGCGGCGAGCCCCGCGCCGAAGCCCGCGACGGGCGCGCAGGCGAGGCGGTCGCCGACCCAGAGCGCGGGGCTGGCGAGCCGGGCGGGGCGCGGGGCGCGCGTCCAGGCCGCCGCCGGGCGCCAACCGTCGCGGCGCGCGGCGGCCAGCGCGGCCTCGCCGGCCGGGCCCAGCGCGCGCACCTCGCCGGCGGCGTCGGCGCAGACGCGCCACCGGCCGTCCCAGAGGGCCGACAGCGGCGCGCGCAGCGCCTGCGTCGCCGCGACCGGCTCGCGGGCCAGCGCCACCACCGCCCCGGCGTCCCAGACGAGGCAGCCGTGCAGGGTGCGCCCACTCCCCAGCGCTGCGTCGCGCGCGGCCTGCAGCAGGCTCTCCAGAGCCGCAAGACGGGGGCGCAGCGGAGCGCCCGAGACCGCCGACAGCGCGCGCGCCAGCAGACGCAGGGCGATCTCGTCCGGCGCCGCGACCAGCGCCGCGCGGTCGAGCCGCAGGGCGCCCGCGGCCCCCCAGCGCGCCGCGCCGGCCCAGAGCGCGTCGGTCTGCGCATCCAGCGCCGCGCGGGCGCGCCGCATCCGATCGGCCGTGTCGGCGAGGCACGCCGCGTCCAGCCCCAGCGCGGCCAGCGCCCGGCGCGCCGTCACGCGGTCGAAGGACGGGTCGTCGTTGGAGGGGTCGTCCACCCACGTCTCGCCGCGCGCGACCAGCCACGCCCGCAGCGCGTCGCGGCGCAGGCCGAGCAGCGGCCGCAGCCACGTCACGCCTTCTCGCCGCGTCGCAGGGGCCATGCCCGACAGCCCGTCGACGCCCGAGCCACGCGCCAGGCGCAGAAGGACCGTCTCCGCCTGATCGTCCAGCGTGTGGCCGAGCGCGACCGCCGCCAGCCCCTCGCGCGCCGCCCAGCCCGCCAGCAGCGCCGTGCGCGCCTCCCGCGCCGCCGCCTGCAGGTTGCCGCGGCCGTCCCAGCCTTCCCAGCGCAAGACCGCCGCCGGCAGCCCCAGCGCCCCGGCGCGCGCGACGACGCCGGCGGCTTCGGCGGCAGCCTCGGGACGCAGGCCGTGGTCCACGCTGGCGACCGCGAGCCGTTCGCCGCGCGCCGCGCCCCACTCCGCCGCCAGCAGCATCAGCGCGAGGCTGTCGCCGCCGCCGGACACCGCGAGCCCCAGAGCCCCCTCGGGCCGCAGCGCGTCGAGCGCGGCGAACGCGGCGGCGCGGAGGGTCTCCGGCGTCACCCGCAGCTGGCGCGGGCCGCCCCTTCGCGGGCGCGGGCCTGCAGGCTGGGCCCGGCCGAGGGGAAGCGGGAGGAGAATTCGGCGAAGGTCGCGCAGGCCTCGGACAGTCGGCCGAGTTGCGCCAGCGCCGTCGCGAGGCCGAGCAGGTTCTCCGGCGCGCCCGGCAGCGCGCCATGATCGCGCACGCCGGCCAGATGCGCCCGCGCCGCCTCCTGATGCCGGCCGGCCGCCGCGAAGGTCTCGCCCAGCAGCCGCCACGCCTCGCCGGCCAGCGCGCTGTCGGGAAAGTCGAGCAGGAAGTCCGTCATCGGCTTCTCGCCGCCGCGCAGGCCGCGCAACTCCAGTTCGCGGGCCGCGGCGTCGAAGGCGGCGCGCTCGGGGCCCGGCACCGTCACCCGCATCGTGCCCAGCGCCGCCGGCGGGGCGCCGAGCGTGGGCGCCGACGCGGCGGGCGGGTTCTGCGGCGGCGCCGTGGGCGCGGCCGTCTGGGGCGCGGCCGTCTGCGGCGGGGGCGTCTGCGGCGGCGGGGAGGCGCCGGCGGGGCCGCTTTCCTCCAGCAGCGACAGCCGGTCGTCGAGGAACTGCCAGCGCGCCTCGGCGTCGGCGCGGGCCTGCCGCTGGGCGAACTCGAGCGCCTCGAGATTGGCCGTCAGCCGCCGCAGCTCGGTCTCGAAGGCGGCGAGACGGCCGAGGACCTCAGCCTGCACGGCCGCCCCCCCAGACGCGCCCTGCTGCCCGCCGAGCCGGCCGCGGATCGCCTGAAGCTCCGCGTCCAGAACCTGCAGCCGGCCGGTCAGCTCCGCGCGTTCGGCCGCGCCGAGCTCCTGCGCGGGCGCCACGGCGCCCCCGGCCGCGAACAGCGCCGCCGCAACCGCCATGACACCCGCGCGCATCGGCTCAGCTCAGCGGCGCGCGGGCGGCGACGCTCACCGACCGGCGGTTCTGCGACCATGCGGCCTCGTTCGAGCCGACCGCCACCGGGCGTTCCTTGCCGAAGGAGACGGTGCGCATCCGGCCAGCCGCCACGCCCTGCGTCAGCAGGAAGTCGCGCGCCGACTGCGCCCGGCGCGCGCCCAGCGCGATGTTGTATTCGCGCGTTCCGCGCTCGTCGGCGTGGCCCTCGATGGTGACGTTGACCGCCGGATTGGCGATCAGCCACGCGGCCTGCCGGGTCAGCGTGTCGCGCGCCGCGAAGTCCAGCGTCGAGCTGTCGGTGTCGAAGAACACCCGGTCGCCCACCGAGACGTTGAAATACTCGATGGTCGAGGGGTCCAGCGACCCGGCCCCGAAGGCGCCGGAGCCCGCGCCGGCCCCGCCGGCGCCGTCCATCGCGGCGGGATCGGGGTCGGAGGCGCAGGCGGCCAGACCCAGCGCGAGCAGGGCGGCGAAGGGAAGGCGGGAAAGCGTGCTCATGGTCTGCCTCTCGGAATGCGCGCCTTGTTGGCGGCTTGTTGCGGTCAGATGCGCTGCGCGGAGCGGCCGCGCAACCGGATTCACGGCAGCAGCGGCGACCATGCGGGGTCGGACGCGGCGTTGGGGGTGGGAACGCGCCGCAGCGCGCCCCCGCCGATGTCGACCGCCCACAGCGACGGCGCGCCGCTCTGGCCGGGGCTCTCGCGGAAGAAGGCCAGCACACGGCCATTGGGCGCCCAGGTCGGCCCCTCGCTGTGGAAGGTGGCGTCGAGCACCCGCTCGTCGGAGCCGTCGGGCCGCATCACGCCGACCTGGATCTGGCCCGACGCGATGCGGGTGAAGGCGAGGAAGTCGCCGCGCGGCGACCACACCGGCGTCGAGTAGCGGCCCTGACCGAAGCTGATGCGCCGCGCGGTGGCCTCGCCGCCGGCGGTGTCCATGACATAGATCTGCTGGCCGCCGCCGCGGTCGCTCTCGAAGGCGATCTGGCGGGCGTCCGGCGAGAAGCTGGGCGCGGTCTCGATGGCGGGGCTGCGCGTCAGCCGACGCAGCTGCCGCGTGGCGAGGTCCATCAGGTAGATGTCGGAGTTGCCGTCCTGCGACAGCGACAGCACCACCTGTCGCCCGTCCGGCGAGAAGCGCGGCGCGAAGGTCATGCCCGGGAAACGACCGAGCAGCTCCTGCTGACCGCTGTCGAGGTTGAGGATGTAGACCTGCGGCTCGCCGGACGCGTAGCTGATGTAGAGGATGTCCTGGCTGGTCGGCGAGAAGCGCGGCGTCAGCACGAGGTCCTCGCCGCGGGTGAGATAGCGCAGGTTGGCGCCGTCCTGGTCCATCAGCGCAAGCCGCTTGACGCGGGCGTCCTTGGGCCCGGTCTCCTCGACGAAGACAATGCGGCTGTCGAAATAGCCGCCCTCCCCCGTCACCGCCGAGTAGACCGCATCCGCGACCTTGTGCGCCGCGCGCCGCCACGCGGCGGGGTCGACGAGGAACTGCAGCCCCTGCGTCTGCTCGGCCGATGCGACGTCGAACAGACGGAAGCGCACGCGCAGCCGTCCGTCGCCCTCCACCTGCGCGTCGCCGATCACCAGCGCCTCGGCCCCCGACGCGCCCCACGCCGCGAAGTCCGGCGCGTCGTTCAGGCTCGTGGGCGGGCGCGGCTGGCGTTCGCGCGCGATCTGCGTGAACAGGCCCGACCCCTCGAGATTGCGGACCACCACCTCGGTAAGGTTGGCCGCCAGCGACTGGGCCTGATCGCCGCTGGCCAGAAAGGTGGGCGCGGCGAAGGGTATGGGGCGGAACTGGCCGCCGGCGATGGTGATCTCCAGCGGCTGCGCCGCAGCGAGGCGGGCGACCAGCGCCGCGGCGACGCCGCCCGCGAGCGCCGCGCGGCGGGTGGGCAGGAGCGGCGCGGCATGGCGCATGACCGTCATAGCAGCTGGATCTCCCTCGGAGTGAACGTCGCGCGGATCACGCGCCAGTCGTCGTAGTTGTCGGCCGGCAATGCGGAGAACACGCCCGCGTTCGCGGCGTTCCGCAGCGCGGTGCGGCCGAAGAAGAACAGGGCGCGATGCTGCTGGTCGAGCTGGTTGATCGCGCTCGCCGGCGCGATGACGCGCGGGTCGCCGACGATCGCGCCGTCCGGCGAGAGGTCGATCTCGATGGTGACGCGCAGCGACTCGGCGTTGAGCTGATCCTGCAGCGGGTTGAAGTGCCGCCGCACGCCGTCCACGAGCCCCTGCACGACCGAACCCGGCAAAGGGCGCGCCGCGCGCTGCTGGCCGCCCTGCGCCTGCGGCTGGGGCTCCGCCGCCGGCTGGGACTGCGCCGCGGCGATGGCCGCGTCGAGCGCGGCGCGCTCGGCCGCGCGGCGCTCCGCCTCGGTCGGCTCCGGCGCGCTGCGGGGCGCGGCGGGCGCGGGCGTCGCGGGTCGCGGCGCCTCGGGCTGGGTCGGCGGCGGCGCGGCGGCGGCGCTCTCGGTCGGCCGTTCAGGCCGGCGCGCGGGCGGCGCGGCGCGGGCCGGCGTGGTCGCCTGCACCGTGGGGCTCGCGCTGGCGGCGGGGTCGGCCACGCTCTGCGGGACGGCCAGCGCAGGCGGCAGGTCGCCGTCCTCGGCCTCGGGCGCGGCCGGCGCCTCCTGCGGCGCGGCGGGGCGCGGCGGGGCCAGCGTCGCGGACGGCGCGCTCGGGGGCGGCGCCGCGTCGGACTCGGCGACGCGCGAGGAAGGCGGCGGCGGCGGCGCGGCCTGATCGACCGGGGGCGTCGGACGCGGCGCCTGGGCCGCCGGCTCGGCAGGACGCGGCGGGCGCGGCGGGGCTGGCGCGGCGGAAGCGGGCGGGGGCGCGACGCGCGCGATCTCGGCCGGCGCGTCGGGCGCGTCGGGTCGCGGCGGGGACGCCTGCGGCTCGGGCTCCTGGCGCGGACGCGGAGCCGCCGCCGCCGGGGGCGGCGTCTCGGCCGCCGGCGCGGGGGATGGCGCGTCGCGGCTCGGGGTCGGCTGCGGCGGGGCCGGCGGCGCGAAGCCGCCCTCGGGCGCGGTGGGCGCGGTGGATATCGCGGCGTCGAAGTCCGCCGCCGAGATCAGCGACACCTGGCTGACCTCCATGTTGCGCGCCCGCGCGCCCGGAAACAGCAGGCCGCCGAAGATCGCCAGCGCGATCACCGCGCCGTGCAGCGCCCCCGAGACTGCCGCGCCCGTGCGCATCGTCCTCCCTCCGCCACCGTCAGGCGGTCAGTTCGCCCGCGTCCCGGTCCCCGCAGGGTCCGTGACGAGGCCGATGTTGCGGAACCCGCCCGCGTTGAGCGCGCCCATCACCTGCGCGACGCGCCCGTAGTCCAGCGCCGTATCCGCGCGCAGGAACACCCGGTCCGTCGCGCGGCCGGCGGCCGCAGCCTGCAAGGTGGCGATGAAGTCTTCGAACGCAACCGGCTCGCGCTGGACGTAGATCTGGCCCGAGGCGTCGAGGTTGACGGTCAGCGGCTCCTCCCGGTCCACCGGCAGGGCCGCGGCGGCGCTGCGCGGCAGCTGCAGCGGCACGCCAACCGTCAGCAGGGGCGCGGCGACCATGAACACCACCAGCAGCACCATCATCACGTCGACGAAGGGCGTCACGTTGATGTCCGAGACCGGGCGGGATCGCGCGCGGCGGCGCCGCCCGCGCGGGGCCTCGGCCGCCTCGGCGGCGAGCCGGGCGTTCACGCCGCCCCCCGCATCATCTGCCGCGACAGGATCACGGCGAACTCGTCGGCGAAGGCCTCGAGCCGGCTGGTCAGGCGCTGCGCGTCGCCGGTCAGCTTGTTGTAGAAGATCACCGCCGGCACCGCCGCGATCAGGCCGATCGCGGTCGTCACCAGCGCCTCGGCGATGCCCGGGGCCACCGTGGCGAGGTTGGTGTTCTGCTGGATCGAGATCTGCTCGAAGGCGGTCATGATGCCCCAGACCGTCCCGAACAGCCCCACATAGGGCGCGATCGACCCGGTGGTGGCGAGGAAGGTCAGCCGCCCCGAGAAGCTCTCCGTCTCCCGCGCCAGCGCCACGTCGAGGCTGCGGTCGATGCGGTCGCGGGCGCCGGGGATCAGCGCGCCGGTCTTGTCGAAGCTGCGCCGCCATTCGCCCATGCCGGCGACGAAGACCCGCTCGATCGCCGAGCGCGGCTTCGTCCCGATCCGGTCGTAGAGCGCGTCGAGCGGCTGCCCGGACCAGAACGCATCCTCGAACAGGGCGCAGTCGCGGTTGATCTTCCGGCTGGCGAGCCAGCGGTCGACGATGATCGCCCACGACCAGAAGGAGGCGATCACCAGCGAAACGGTGACCGCCTGCACCACAAGCGTGGCGCGCGTGAACATGGCCACGAGCGAGAAATCTATCCCGCCCGCGGCCGACAGGATGTCGGTCTCCATGCCGCTCGAACCTCATGACCGCGCGGGGTCTTGACGCCCCGCAGCGTCCGGGCGGACTGACCCGCCATTACGCCTTTTTCAAGGCGGAAGAGTCCGTCATTCGCCGCAGCGCGTCAATGCCCGTCCGCGCCGTGGCGCCGCAGCGCCGCGCGCACGGCTTCGGGGAGCCGCACGGCTCGGCCGGATGCGTCCACCGCCGCCACGCGCACCTCGGCCTCGGCCAACCGCTCCGCGCCGCGCAGCAGGCGCTGGGCCAGCAGGACCGAGGCGCGGCCGGTCTCGATCGCCTCGGTCTCCACGGTCAGCAGGTCGTCGAAGCGGGCCGGCGCGCGGTAGTCGATGGCGAGCCGGCTCACCACCAGAACGATCCCCGCCTCCGCCTTGAGCCGCCCCTGCTCGACGCCGCCGGCGCGCAACGCCTCGGTGCGCCCGCGCTCCAGATAGCGCAGGTGGTTGGCGTGATAGACGATGCCGCCGAGGTCGACGTCCTCGTAGTAGACGCGCAGGCTCAGGCGGTGGATCACCCGGCGGTTCCGCTCAACTCCAGCGCCAGCGCGTGGACCGGGCCGGCGAGTTCCTCGGCCAGCGCGCGGTTCACGGCGCGCTGGCGGTCCAGCCGGCTGAGCCCGTCGAAGGCGGACGCGCGCATCCTGACGCGAAAGTGCGTCTCGCCGCCCTCGCGCCAGCCGCCGTGGCCGCGGTGCTGTTCGCTCTCGTCGTGGACCTCAAGCGTCTCCGGCGCGAAGGCCGCCTCCAGCTTGGCGCGCAACGTCGCCGTGACTTTTCCGTCGGCCATGACCGCTCTCCGCCCTTACCCGCTTGGCCGCATCGGCCGCTGCGCTATGCTCGCGCGAACGCCCGAGGGAGACCCGATGCGGCAGCGCCCGCCCTTCGACTACGACGTGAGCGTGACCGCCGACAAGGCGCGTCGCGCCCGGCGACGCGCGGGCCTGGAGGGACCGGCGGCGCGGGCGGCGCGGCTGTGCGAGCATCCCGCCTGCGACCGACCCGGCACGCACCGCGCGCCGCGCTCGCGCGATGCGCTGGACAGCTTCCGGTGGTTCTGTCTGGACCATGTGCGCGAATACAACGCGCGCTGGGACTATTTCGCCGGGCTGGAGGGCGAGGCTGTCGAGCACATGGCCGACCGGGCGCGGCTCTGGGACCGGCCGACCTGGCGGCTCGGCGGCCAGCCGCGCGGGCCGATGGGCGCGCAGCCCCACGCCGACGGCCGGGCGTGGGAGCGTTTCGGCTTCTCCGACCCGCTCGACGTGCTCGGCCGCAACGCCACCCTGAACCCGGGCCGCGCAGCGCAGCGCGAGCCGGCGCGTATCCGGCTGCCCCAGAACGTCGTCAGCGCGCTGGAGGTGCTGGGCGGCGCGCCGACCGAGACGCGCGCGCAGCTGCGCACGCGGTATCGCGCGCTGGTCAAGGACCTGCACCCCGACATGAACGGCGGCGACCGACGCGACGAGGGCCGGCTGCGCCGCGTGCTCTGGGCCTGGGAGCAGATCAAGGCGAGCCGCGACTTCGTGGCGTGACCGGACCCCGGCGCGGCCAAGCGCCGCCGCCCCATGGTCGAGCCGAGAGTTGACGTTTACGTCAGATGCGATAGCGTCCGCCCCACGCCACAAGCAGGAGCCCGCATGCCGACCTACACCCCGCCCCTCCGCGACTTCCGCTTCGTGCTGCACGAGACGCTGCGTATCCACGAGCGCGCCGAGATCGCGGGCTACGCCGACCTCACCCCCGACTTCACCGAGGCCGTGCTGGGCGAGGCCGGGCGCATCGCCGCCGAGGTGCTGATGCCGCTGAACGCGGCCGGCGACCGCGGCTGCGTGCTGGAGAACGGCGTGGTGCGCACGCCGAAGGGTTTTCGCGATGCCATCGAGACGCTGCGCGAGGGCGGCTGGCCGGCGCTGGAATGCGACCCGGCCTATGGCGGCCAGGGCCTGCCCAACGTCATCGCGCTGTCGGTCGGCGAGATGCAGTCGGGCGCCAACATGGCGCTGATGATGTACAACGGCCTGACCCATGGCGCCTATTCGGCGCTGATGCATCACGGCTCGGACGAACAGAAGTCCACCTATCTGCCGAAGCTGACGTCCGGCCACTGGACCGGCACGATGAACCTGACCGAGCCCCATTGCGGCACCGACCTCGGCCTGCTTCGCACGAAGGCCGAGCCGCAGGGGGACGGCAGCTATCGGCTCACGGGGCAGAAGATCTTCATCTCCGCCGGCGAGCACGACCTCGCCGAGAACATCGTCCACCTGGTGCTCGCCCGCATCGTCGGCGCGCCGGAGGGCGTCAAGGGCATCTCGCTGTTCGTCTGCCCGAAGGTCCTCGTGAACGAGGACGGCTCGCTCGGGGCGCGCAACGGCGTCTCCTGCGGCAAGGTCGAGGAGAAGATGGGCATCCACGGCAACGCCACCTGCGTCATGAACTTCGACGGCGCGACCGCGTGGCTGGTGGGTGCGGAGAACAAGGGCCTGCGCGCCATGTTCACCATGATGAACGAGGCGCGCATCCTCGTGGCGATGCAGGGGCTCGGGCAGGCGGAGGTCGCCTACCAGAATGCGGCGGCCTATGCGAAGGATCGCCTTCAGGGTCGCGCCGTCACGGGCCCCGCGGCGCCGGACAAGCCCGCCGATCCCCTGATCGTGCACCCGGACGTGCGCCGGCTGCTGCTGGACCAGAAGGCGTGGATCGAGGGCGCGCGCTGCTTCATGCTGCTGGGCTCGACGCTGATCGACGCCGAGCACCGCCACGACGACCCGGCCGAGCGCGAGAAGGCGGCCGACCTGATCGCGCTGCTGATCCCGGTGCTCAAGGGCGTGCTGACCGACGTGGGCTTCGACTGCGCGGTGAAGGCGCAGCAGGTGCTCGGCGGGCACGGCTACATCGCCGAGTGGGGCATGGACCAGTTCGTGCGCGACGCCCGCATCGCCATGATCTACGAGGGCGCCAACGGCGTGCAGGCGCTCGATCTGGTCGGCCGCAAGCTGCCCATGAAGGCGGGCGCCCCGATGATGGCGTGGTTCGCGCTGGTGCGCGACTTCATCAAGGCGCATGAGGGCCACGAGGCGCTGAAGCGCGACTTCCTCGACCCGCTGAAGGCGGCCTCGAAGGACCTGCAGGCGGCGGCGACGTTCTTCATGGAGCAGGGCATGAAGGACCCCAACGCGGCGCTGGCGGGCTCGAACGACTTCATGCACCTGTTCGGCCATGTCGCCATCGGTCACGCCTGGGCGATGATGGCCGAGGCCGCGCACCGCGCCCTTGCGGCCGGCGACGACGAGGGCGACTTCTACGCCAACAAGCTGCGCACGGGGCGCTACTACATGAGCCGGCTTCTACCCGAGACCGCCGTGCGGCTGGCGCGCATCCGCTCCGGCGCGGCGCCGGTGATGGACCTGCCGGCGGAGGCCTTCTGATGACCGACGCCTACATCTTCGACGCCGTGCGCACCCCGCGCGGCCGCGGTCGGGCCGACGGCGCGCTGCACGAGGTCACCTCGCTCAGGCTGGCCGCGGGGGCGCTGAAGGCGATCCGCGACCGCAACGGGCTCGACACCGCGCTGGTGGAGGACGTCATCCTCGGCTGCGTCACGCAGGTCGGCGAGCAGGGCGGCGGGCTGGCGCGCTCGGCCGCGCTCTACGCAGACTACGACGACCGGGCGCCGGGGCTCACGATCAACCGCTTCTGCGCCTCGGGGCTGGAGGCGGTGAACCTCGCCGCGGCGCAGGTGCGCGCGGGCGTCGGCGAACTCTACGTCGCCGGCGGCGTGGAGAGCATGAGCCGGGTGGCCATGGGCTCGGACGGCTACGCCATCGCCGCGGACCCCTATCTCGCCATGAAGACCCATTTCGTGCCGCAGGGGATCGCGGCGGACCTGATCGCCACCGAATACGGCTTCTCCCGCGACGACGTGGACGCGCTGGCGGTGGAGAGCCAGAAGCGCGCCGCCCGGGCGTGGGAGGAAGGCCGCTTCGACCGCTCGATCGTGCCCGTGCGCGACGTGAACGGCGTGGTGATCCTGGCCCGCGACGAGCACATGCGGCCGCAGACCGACATGCAGAGCCTCGGCGCGCTGAAGCCCGCCTTCAGGGACATGGGCGAGACCATGCCCGGCTTCGACGCCGTGGCGCTGATGCGCTATCCGCATCTGGAACGCATCGAGCATGTCCACCACGCCGGCAACAGCTCCGGCATCGTGGACGGCGCCGCGGCGGTGCTGATCGGCTCGCGCGAGGCGGGTGCGGCGATGGGGCTCACGCCTCGCGCGCGCATCCGCGCCATGGCGCGCGTGGGAACGGACCCCACGATCATGCTCACCGGGCCGGTTCCCGCCACCGAGAAGGCGCTGAAGGCGGCGGGCATGGGCGTCGGCGATCTCGACGTGATCGAGGTGAACGAGGCGTTCGCGGCCGTGGTGCTGCGCTTTCTGCAGGCTTTCGACGCCGATCCCGCCAAGGTGAACCCGAACGGCGGCGCCATCGCGCTCGGGCACCCGCTGGGCGCCACCGGGGCCATGATCCTCGGCGCGGCGCTGGACGAGCTGGAGCGCACGGGCAAGGGCGTGGCGATGGCGACGCTCTGCGTGGCCTCCGGCATGGGGGCCGCCACGATCATCGAGCGTGTCTGAGCACGCGCCCGCCATGGCGTCGCCCGATTGGCGCGGCGATGCTGCGGGGCCGCGAATCATCCTGCGCGGCGATCCCGGACCGAGGTGCGCGTCGCATGGATGACCTCCGCGACTTTTTCGAGAACTACCGGACGGCGCTGGAGCGCGCGGAAGTCGACGCTGTCGTGGCGGCCTATCGCACGCCGCTGCCGGTGATCCGACCCGACCGCGTCATCATGGTGGAGACGGCCCAGACGCTGCGGGTCGAGATCCTCAAGATCCTCGATTTCTATCGCTGGTCGGGGATGCGCCGGCTCGCGATGGTCGACTACCGCGTCGACGGCTTCGACCCGGGGCTGAGCCTCGTCAGCCTCGCCTGGCGGCCGACCACCGCGGCAGGCGAGGAGGTCGCGTCCATCGACGTCACCTATGTCGTGCGGCGGATCATGGACGGGGCCCGGATCGCGGCGGTCATCGCGCACAACGAGGAGCGTCGGCGCACGCCGATCATCCGCGAGTCTCTGGAGGCGCTGAAGGACTGATGCCCAAGATCGACCTCGACGCGCTGCCGGAGCAGACCGGCACGGGCTATCCTCGCCGGCTCGCGGCCGCCGTGGCCGGCCGCTCGCGCAAGGCGCTGGGCGACGCGGCGGGGCTGACGCAGTTCGGGGTGAACCTCGTCACCCTCGCCCCCGGCGCCGCGTCCTCGCTGCGCCACTGGCACGAGAACGAGGACGAGTTCCTGTGGGTGCTCGAAGGCGAGGCGGTGCTGGTGGAGAACGCGGGCGAGACCGTCCTGCGCGCCGGCGACGCGGCGGGCTGGAAGGCGGGCGTGGCGGACGGTCACCACCTCGTCAACCGCTCGGCGGCGCCGGTTCGCTTCCTTGTGGTCGGCACGCGCGCGGAACGCGAGGTGGCGCACTACTCCGACGTCGATCTGCTCTACCGTTGCGCCGACGACTTCGACGGCTTCACCCGACGCGACGGCTCGCCGCCCGACTGACCTGCCGCCCGACCGACATGAAGGATGCCCGCATGGCCGACATCTTCACCTACGCCGTGGACGACGGGGTCGCCGTCATCACCTGGGACCTGCCGGGCGCCTCGATGAACGTGCTGACGCTCGACGGCGTGCGCGACCTCGACGCCGCGGTGGACCGCGCCCTGGCCGACGCCGCGGTGCGGGGCGTGGTGATCGGCTCGGCCAAGCGCGACTTCGCCGGCGGAATGGACCTCGGCGTGATCGCCGGCCTGAAGGCGCAGGCCGGCGCCGATCCCGCGGCGCGTCTGTTCGAATTCGTCATGCAGTTGCATGGGGTTCTCCGCAAGATCGAGCGCGGCGGCGCCGATCCCAAGACCGGCAAGGGCGGCAAGCCCTTCGCCTGGGCTTCGCCGGGCACGGCCATGGGCATCGGGCTGGAGCTGGGCCTCGCCTGCCACCGCCGCTTCGCCGCCGACAATCCGAAGGCGAAGATCGGCCTGCCCGAGATCATGGTGGGCATCTTCCCCGGCGCCGGCGGCACGACGCGGCTGGTGCGGATGCTGGGCGTGATGGGCGCCGCGCCCTTCCTGCTGGAGGGCCGCACGCCCGACCCGAAGGGGGCCAAGACGGCCGGGCTGATCGACGAGGTGGTCGCGCCGGAGGCGCTGCCGGAGACCGCCAAGGCCTGGGCGCGCGAGGCCGGCGAGGCCGCCGTGCCGAAGCCGTGGGACCAGAAGGGCTACCGGATGCCCGGCGGCGCGCCCTTCACGCCGGCGGGCTTTCCGACCTTCCTCGGCGGCGTGGCGATGACCCACGGCAAGACGCGCGGCGCCTTTCCGGCGGCCAAGGCGCTGCTGTCGGCGGTCTACGAGGGCGCGCTGGTGGACTTCGACACCGCGCTGCGGATCGAGGCGCGCTGGTTCGTGAACTGCCTGATGAATCCTTCCGCAGAGGCGATGATCCGCAGCCTCTTCCTCGACAAGCAGGCGCTGGAGAAGGGCGCCGTGCGGCCGAAGGACGTGCCCGACCAGAGCGTGAAGCGCCTCGGCGTGCTGGGCGCGGGCATGATGGGCGCGGGCGTCGCCTATGTCGCGCTGATGGCGGGGATCGAGGTCGTGCTGATCGACCGCGACGAGCCCGCCGTCGCCCGCGGCCGCGCCACGGTGGAGGGGCTGTGCGACGACGCGGTGAAGTCCCGCCGCCTCGACGCCGGCGGCCGCGAGGCGGCGCTCGCGCGGCTGACCGCGACGCCGGACTACGCGGCGCTGAAGGGCTGCGACCTCGTGGTGGAGGCGGTGTTCGAGGACCCGAAGGTGAAGGCCGAGGCGACCGCCAAGGCCGAGGCGCATCTGGGCGCCGAGGCGGTGTTCGCGACCAACACCTCCACCCTGCCCATCACCGGGCTTGCGAAGGCCAGCCGCGATCCGTCGCGCTTCGTGGGGGTCCACTTCTTCAGCCCTGTCCACAAGATGATGCTGGTGGAGATCATCCGCGGCCGCGAGACCGGCCCGGTCGCGGTGGCCAAGGCGCTCGATTTCGTGCGGCAGCTGCGCAAGACGCCGATCGTCGTGAACGACGCGCGGTTCTTCTACGCCAACCGCTGCATCCTGCCTTACGTCAACGAGGGGCTGCGGATGCTGACCGAGGGCGTGGCGCCCGCGCTGGTGGACAACGCCGCGCGGATGCTGGGCATGCCCGTGGGCCCGCTGCAACTGGTGGACGAGACCTCGCTGGAGCTTGGGCTGAACATCGCCCGCGCCACGAAGGCCGCGCTGGGCGACGCCTATCCCGAAAGCCCCGCGGACGCGCTGCTGGCCACGATGGTGGAGGCGCACGACCGCAAGGGCCGCAAGAACGGCCGTGGCGTCTACGACTACGACGGGCGCGGCCGGCGGCAGGGCTTCTGGCCCGGCCTCGCTGAGCTGTGCCCGCGCGCCGCGGCCCAGCCGCCGGTGGAGGAGGTCAAGCATCGCCTGCTGCTGGCGCAGGCGCTGGAGGCGGTGCGCGCGCTGGAGGAGGGCGTGCTGACGGACGTGCGCGAGGGCGACGTGGGCGCCATCCTCGGCTGGGGCTTCGCGCCGTGGTCGGGCGGGCCGTTCAGTTGGCTCGACATGGTGGGCGCCGCCGAAGCGGTGCGGCTCTGCGACGACCTCGCCGCGCGCCATGGGCCGCGCTTCGCGGCGCCGACGATGCTGCGCGAGATGGCGACGACGGGCGGGCGCTTCCGCGGCGCCGCCGCGCCGGCGCAGGCCGCGTGACGGCGCCATGGGACCGATGCGCGCGCCCGCCTTTCTCGACTGGGCCGCGGCCCAGCCGGCCGGGCGGTTCGAGCTGATCGACGGCTATGTCTCGCGCGTCCCCGCCCAGTCCCCGGCGGCGACGCGGGCCGCGGCCGACGCGGCGCGCAGCTTCGCCATGGCGCTGAGGCGCTCGGGCGTCGCCGGGCGCGTCTTTCCGGGCGGGTCGCCGGTGCTGATCGACGCCGCGACGGTGCTGGCGCCCGACGTGGTGGTGGGCATCGGCGGCGCGCTGCGCGCAGACGGGGTGGAGGCGGACGCGCCGCTGATCGTCGTGGAGGCGGGGGAGCGCCCTGCCCTTTCGGCGCAGGCGCGGGCGGCGCGCTATCTGCGCGCCGGCGGGGTGGTCCATGTGGTGACGGTGGACCCGGCCGCGCGCTGCGCGGTGTGCCGGCGGCTGGGCGCGGACGGGCGGATGCAGACGCGCGAGCAGCGCTCGGGCGCGATGGCCTTCGACCCGCCGGGGCTGGAGCTGTCGATCGAGGATCTTTTCCTCACGCGCTGACCCTTTCCGCGACGACCCGGCGGCCCCTATCCTGCGCGACCGACCCGCCGGCAGACGCGGGCGGCGGGGAGGATCGCCGATGCTCGGCCTGATGCAGGACTGGCCCCTGCGCGTCTCGCGCATCCTCGACCACGCGGCGCGCCAGCACGGCCGCCGGCGGATCGTCTCCGCCAGCGCGGAGGGGCCGCTGGTGGAGACCGACTGGGCCGGCGTGCGGCGCGAGGCGCTGCGCGCGACCCAGGCGCTGTTCCGGATGGGCCTGCGGCGGGGCGAGCGCGTCGGGCTCATGGCGTGGAACACCGCGCGCCATCTCGCGCTGTGGTATGGCGTCCCCGGCGCGGGCGGCGTGGCGCACTCGCTGAACCCGCGGCTCTTCGCCGACCAGCTCGCCTACATCGTCGGACACGCCGGCGACCGCTTCGTCGCCTTCGACCCCGACCTTGCGCCCGTCGTCGCCGCCATCGCCCCGCGCCTGCCGGGCGTCGAGCGCTGGCTGTGCCTGACCGACGCCGCCCACATGCCCGACTGCGCCTTCGCCGCCGAGCCCTTCCTCGATCTGCTGGGCGACGGCGACGCGGCCTGGGCGCAGGGCGACGAGGGCGAGGCCTGCGGGATCTGCTACACCTCGGGCACCACGGGGGCGCCGAAGGGGGTGGTCTACAGCCACCGCTCCAACGTCCTGCACGCCATGGCGATGATCCAGCCCGACATGCTGGGCCTGTCCAGCCGCGACGTGCTGATGCCCGTCGTGCCGCTGTTCCACGCCAACGGCTGGTCGGCGGCCTATTCCGCGCCGATGGCGGGCGCCGGCGTGATCCTGCCGGGCCGCGACCTCGGCCCCGCGGCGCTGCACGCGATGCTCGAGCGCGGCGCCACCATCACCGCCGCGGTGCCTACCGTGTGGCTCGCGCTGCTGGACCACCTGCGGCGCGAGGGGCTCGGGCTGTCCTCCCTCAACCGGGTGGTGATCGGCGGCTCGGCCTGCCCGCAAGCGGTGATCGAGGCGTTCCAGCGCGACTACGGGGTGACCGTGCTGCACGCATGGGGAATGACCGAGACCTCGCCGCTCGGCTCGTTCAGCTCGCTCAAGCCCGAGATCGCCGCCCTGCCGGAGCCGGCCCGGATGGCGACGCAGCTGAAGGTAGGCCACCCGCCCTTCACGGTGGAGCTGGACCTGCGCGACGACGCCGGCGCGTCCCTGCCCTGGGACGGCGCGTCGCGGGGTCGGCTGGTGGCGCGCGGCTCGGGCGTGGTGCGGCGCTACCTCGGCGCGGAGGCCGACGCGACAGACAAGGACGGCTGGTTCGACACCGGCGACGTGGCGACCATCGACGCCCACGGCTATGTGCGCATCGTCGACCGCACCAAGGACGTCATCAAGTCGGGCGGCGAGTGGATCAGCTCCATCGACCTCGAGAACGCCGCCGTCGGTTGCCCCGGCGTCGCGGAGGCGGCGGCGATAGGCGTCGCACATCCGCGCTGGGGCGAGCGGCCCGTGCTGGTGGTGGCGCCGAAGCCCGACGCCCACCCGACGCGCGAGGCGGTGCTGGCGCACATGGCGCGACATGTCGCAAAATGGCAAATGCCCGACGACGTGGTGTTCATGGAGTCCCTGCCGCACACCGCCACCGGCAAGCTCTCGAAGCGCACGTTGCGCGAGATGCTGGCGGAGCTGGGCTACAGGCCGGCGGGGACATGAGAAAGCCGGCGCGCGCCGGGCTTCGGGGGGCTGGGATGCGGGCGACCCGGCGACGACGGGCATGACGGCGGCGCCTGGCTTTGCGCTGCTGGAGGCGGTCGGCTGGTACGCCGAGCGGCCGGAAGATCCCGCGCGCGAGGTGCTGGTCAGTTTCGGCGACGCCTCGCTGGTGATCCAGTCCTTCGACGAGACCCCGATCGCGCATTGGCCCATCGGCGGGCTTGTGGAGATCCGCGGACCCGCCGCGATGACGCTGGCGCCGGACGCCGAAGCGCCCGAGCGGCTGACGCTGCAGGACCGCGACATGATCGCCGCCATCCGCGCCCTGCGCCCCGGCGGGCCGCGGGCGCCCGCGGGGCGCCGACGCCGTCCGCCCCTCGGCCAGATCATCGCGCTGGCGCTGGCCGCCCTCGCGGCGCTGCTGGGCTGGCGTGTCTGGCCCTCGATCCCGGACCTGCTCGCCGCACAGACGCCGCCGGCGGCGCGCGCCGCGCTGGGCGACGCGGTGGTGGCTGCCTATGCGGGCGCCGCGGTCTGCGACGACCCTGCGGCGCGGCGCGCGCTGGTGGCGCTGGCGCGACCGCTGGCGAACATTCCGGCCGACGGGCCGGTGGCGCTGAGCGTGGTCGACGTGGCGCGGACCGACGACGCGCTCGCCGTGGCGGCGCCGGGGGGCCGCGTGGTGATCCTGCGCGCGGCGCTGCGGCGGGCCGAGGCTCCCGAAACCCTGCTGCGCGCCGTCGCCGAGGCGCTGGTCGAGGCTGAGGCGCGCTCGCCGACCGCCGCCGCGCTCGCCGCGGCCGGCGTCGCCGGCCTGCGCGCGGCGCTCGGCGGCAGCCTGCGGGCGGCGGCGGTGACCGAGGCCGGCGCCCGCCTGCTCGCCGCACCCCGCCCCGCCGCCGACGAGGCCCGACGCGCCAGGGCCGCCGACTTGCTCGGCCCGGAGACGTCCCGCGACGACGCGTTGACCGCCGCCGCGCTGGCCGCGCTGCGCCGCGGGTGCGGCTGAAGGGCGTTAACCGACGACATCGACGTTTCGCTGCAAGCGGCGCGAGACTTGGGGTGAAATCCGCGCTATGCTTTCCTACATGTGATAGGGGCCAGTCCCGCTCTCTGCGGTCCGGCCCGCCTACTCACTGTCCCTCGTTCCGACTTTGCGCCCGCCTCGTGCGGGCGCCTTTTTTTTGTTATGCGGGCTGCTCAGTCGGAGAACCGCACGCATGACGCCAACCTACAGCCACGCCCTCCTGAAGCGCGTCCTGACCGAGACCAGGACAATCGCTGCGGTCGGCGTCTCCAGCAACCCTGTCCGCCCGTCGAGTTACGTCACGCGCTACCTGAAGGGCAAGGGATTCCTGATCATACCCGTTAACCCTGTCTACGCCGGCCAGACGATCCTCGGCGAGACGGTCCTGCCTTCGCTCGCCGACATTCCCCCTTCCCGCGACCCCGTCGACATGGTGGAGGTGTTCCGCCGCTCCGATCAGGCGGGCGCGGTGGTGGACGAGGCGCTGGAGGTGCTGCTGGGCCGCGGCCTCAAGACAATCTGGATGCAGATCGGCGTCATCGACCATGCCGCCGCCGCGCGGGCCGAGGCGAAGGGCGTCACGGTGATCATGAACCACTGCCCCAAGATCGAACACCAACGGCTGTTCAACGAACTGCGCATCGGCGGCTTCAACACGGGCGTGCTGTCATCCAAACGTCACTAGACAACCCTTAGACAAAAACGCCAGACGAAGGCACGGAGGAGATCATGGCGAACCGCACCTACGGCTTCGACACCCTGCAGGTCCACGCAGGCGCCAGGCCGGACCCAGCGACCGGCGCGCGTCAGACGCCGATCTACCAGAACACGGCCTATGTGTTCCGCGACGCCGATCACGCCGCGGCGCTGTTCAACCTGCAGGAGCTGGGATTCATCTATTCCCGCCTGCTGAACCCCACGGTCGCCGTGCTCGCCGAGCGCGTGGCGACGCTGGAAGGCGGCGTCGGCGCGGTCGCGTGCGCGTCCGGCCACGCGGCGCAGGTGATGGCGCTTTTCCCCCTGATGGGGCCGGGCGACAATTTCGTCGCCTCGACAAGGCTCTACGGCGGGTCGATCAACCAGTTCAACCATGCGTTCAAGCACTTCGGCTGGTCGGTGCGCTTCGTCGACTTCGAGGACCTCGCCGCGGTTAAGGCGGCCATCGACGACCGCACCCGCGCCGTCTTCTGCGAGTCCATCGCCAACCCCGGCGGCTACATCACCGATCTCGAGGCGGCCTCCGGCGTCGCCAGGGCGGCGGGCCTGCCGCTGATCGTCGACAACACCACGGCCACCCCGTACCTGTGCCGCCCCTTCGAGCACGGCGCCGACATCGTGGTGCATTCGACCACCAAGTATCTCTGCGGCCATGCGACCTCGATGGGCGGCATGGTGGTGGACAGCGGGACCTTCGACTGGTCGGCCTCGGGCAAGTTTCCCGCGCTGTCGGAGCCCTGCGCGAGCTATCACGGGCTGAAGTTCCATGAGACCTTCGGCAATCTCGCGTTCACCTTCTTCGGCATCGCGGTGACGCTGCGCGATCTCGGCATGTGCCAGGCGCCCATGAACGCCTTCGAGACGCTGATCGGCGTCGAGACGCTGTCCCTGCGCATGGACCGACACTGCGCCAACGCGCTGGCGGTCGCCTCGTGGCTGGAGGGTCACCCGGCGGTCAGCTTCGTCAGCTACGCCGGCCTGCCCTCCAGCCCCTGGGCGGCGCGGGCGAAGAAGTATTGCCCCAAGGGCGCCAGCGGCATCTTCACCTTCGGCCTGAAGGGCGGCTACGACGCGGGCGTGAAGCTGGTGGACAGCGTGGAGTTGTTCAGCCACCTCGCCAATCTCGGCGACGCGCGCTCGCTGATCATCCACCCGGCCTCGACCACGCACCGCCAACTCACCCCCGAGCAGCAGAAGGCGGCCAACGCCGGACCAGAGGTGATCCGCCTCTCGATCGGCATCGAGGACCCGGCCGACCTCATGGCCGATCTCGACCAGGCGCTGGCGGCCTCGGCCGGCGCGATGGCGGCCGAGTGATGCGCGACGCGGCGGATCATCAGGGCGAACCGGCTGTCGAGGGCTACAATTTCGCCTACCTCGACGAGGACACCAAGCGCATGATCCGCCGCGGCCTGCTGAAGGCGGTGGCGATCCCCGGCTATCAGGTGCCTTTCGCCAGCCGCGAGATGCCGATGCCCTATGGCTGGGGCACCGGAGGGGTGCAGGTGACCGCCGCGATCCTGACGCCCGAGGACGTGCTGAAGGTGATCGACCAGGGCTCCGACGACACCACCAACGCCGTCTCGATCCGCGGCTTCTTCCGCAAGACCGCCGGCGTCGCCACCACCGAGAGCACGGCCGAGGCCACGATCATCCAGACCCGCCACCGGATTCCCGAGCTGCCCCTCATGGCGGGGCAGATCATCGTCTATCAGGTGCCGCAGCCAGAACCGCTGCGCTTCCTCGAGCCGCGGGAGACCGAGACGCGGGCGATGCACGCGCTCGAGGAGTATGGCCTGATGCACGTCAAGCTCTACGAGGACATCGCCCGCCACGGCCGCATCGCGACCTCCTACGACTATCCGGTGCTGGTGGCGGGGCGCTACGTGATGAACCCCTCTCCGATCCCGAAGTTCGACAACCCCAAGATGGACGACTGCCCCGCCCTGCAACTGTTCGGCGCCGGGCGCGAGCAGCGGCTCTACGCGATCCCGCCGCACACCCGCGTCGTCAGCCTCGATTTCGACGATCACCCCTTCGAACGCGGCGGTGCTGCGGGCGCCTGCGCGCTCTGCGGCTCGACCGGGGTCTACCTCGATGAGATCGTCACCGACGACCGCGGCGGGCGCATGTTCGCCTGCTCCGACACCGACCACTGCGCGCGCCGACGTGCTTAGGCTATACGCCCACGAGAACGGCAAGCTGCTGTGCCGGGTGAACGTGACGCCGCAGGACGGCTGGCTCGACGGCGTGGCGTGGGTGGACCTCCTCGCGCCGACCGCGCTGGAGGAGACGGCGGTGGCGCAGGCGCTGGGCCTCGCGCTGCCGACGCGCGAGGACCTTGAGGAGATCGAGATCTCCAGCCGCCTCTATGTCGAGGACGGCGCCGCCTTCATGACCGCGCTGCTGCCATCCGACACCGACTCCGACGCGCCGAAGCTGGGCCCGGTCGCCTTCATCCTGACCGGCGACCGGCTGGTGACGCTGCGCCACCACGAACCGAAACCCTTCGCCACCTTCCCCGCCCGCGCCGAGAAGGGCGCGCCCGGCTGCTCGACGGGCGACGCGGTGATGCTGCTGCTGGTCGAGGCGGCCGTGGACCGGCTGGCCGACATCCTCGAGCGCACCGGGCGTGAGGTGGACCGGCTCTCTCGCGGCATCTTCGGCATCGGGCGCGAAGGCGAGGAGGGCGGCGGCGACTTCCGCGCCGTGCTGAGCGAGCTTGGCCGCAAGGACGACCTGATCTCCAAGGCGCGCGACAGCCTCGTGACGCTGGAGCGGCTGTTCGGCTTCTTCACCCAGGTCCAGGCGCAGCGCGGCGCGGCGAAGGAGAACCGGGCGCGGCTCAAGACGCTGATCCGCGACGCCCATTCGCTGACCGAACATGCCGACTTCCAGGCCCAGAAGATCACCTTCCTGCTGGACGCCACGCTGGGCCTGATCAACATCGAGCAGAGCAAGATCATCAAGATCGTGTCGGTCGCCGCGCTGGTTTTCCTGCCGCCGACGGTGATCGCGTCGATCTACGGGATGAATTTCGAGGTCATGCCCGAACTGGGCTGGGCCTACGGCTATCCGATGGCGTTGGGGCTGATGGTGCTGTCGGGCGTCCTGCCCTACCTGTTCTTCAAGACGCGAGGCTGGCTGTGAGCGCGATGATCGTCGTCGAGGACGCCGCCAAGGCCTTCACCCTGCACAATCAGGGCGGGACGCGCATCGAGGTGCTGAGCGACGTCGCGCTGAGCGTGGCGGCGGGCGAATGCGTGGCGCTGACCGGCGAATCGGGCGCCGGCAAGTCGACGCTGATGCGCATGATCTACGGCAACTACCTTGCCGCGCGCGGGTCCATCCGTGTGCGCCACGGCGAGGGCTGGGTCGACGTCGCGCGGGCCGAGCCGCAGGCGATCATGGCGCTGCGCCGTCGCTCGCTGGGCTACGTCTCGCAGTTCCTGCGCGTCGTGCCCCGGGTGCCGACGCTCGACGTGGTGGCCGAGCCGCTGACCGCGCTGGGCGCGCCCGTCGCGCAGGCGCGCGAGCGGGCGGCGGCGCTCCTTGAGCGACTGCGGGTGCGGCGCGAGTTGTGGACATTGTCGCCCACGACCTTCTCAGGCGGCGAGCAGCAGCGCGTGAACATCGCCCGCGGCTTCGCGCACCCCTACCCCGCGCTTCTGCTCGACGAGCCGACCGCCTCGCTCGACGCCCAGAACCGCGAGACGGTGCTGACGCTGATCGAGGAGGCCAAGGCGCGCGGCGCGGCCATCGTCGGCATCTTCCACGACGCAGCCGCCCGCGCCCGCGTCGCGGACCGGGAATTCCGAGTAGGGACGGCGCGCGCGGCCTGACGCTCAGCGCCGCCGGCGGCGCCGCGGTGTCGGCGCGCGCTCCACGCCCTCGCGCAGGACCATGGTCATCGGGTGGTCCGGGTGGGCCGGCGCGTAGGTCGCGAGTAGCGCGGCGAGAGCGGCTGGCGCATCGGCGCCCGGCGCAAGCCCCAGCGCCCAATCCAGAAAGATAGACCGGCACTCCAGCGCGCCGATCCCCTCGATCGCATAGGCTTCCCGGATCAGGCCGCGCGGGTCCGGCGCGACGTCCTCCGCGCTCACGGGCGGGCCGGGGCCGCGTCCGGGCCGGTTGGCGCGAAAGCTCCTAGGAAGGTCATGGCTTACACCCCGCCCGACGCACCGCCTGCAAATAGAGTGGTTCTGGGGCGCGGCGACGGCAAGAGCGGAAAAGCGCTGCCGGAAAGCCGATGCGACGTAGTCATCTCTGCCCACCGCGGAGCACTACCGCCCCTGTCAGGGCGAGCGTGGAGCGACGCCGAGGCGGTCCGTTTTCATTCTATCGGAGATGCGAAGCGGCGGGGCCTCGGGGTGGTGGAGCCAAGGGGAGTCGAACCCCTGACCTCTTGAATGCCATTCAAGCGCTCTCCCAACTGAGCTATGGCCCCGGAGAGTCCCGCCGTTTCGGTGCGCGGGGTATAGGCGGGCGCGGCGCGAGGCGCAAGGCCTCTCGCCGCACCCGCCCTGCCCCGCCTAGGGCCGCAGGTCCTCGTCGTCCTTGTCCTCGACCAGATCGCCCAGATCGTCGGCGGCCTCGTCCTCGTCGTCCTCGAGCAGCACGTCGTCATCCACCTCGATGGCGTCGTCCTCGTCCTCGACGTCGACATCCGTCGTGGCGGCCGGCGTCTTGGCGACGTCCTCCTCGGAATCGTCGACGATGAGCGCGTCGTCCTCGTCCTCGTCGTCGACGAGCGCGACGTCGTCGTCCTCCATCTCCTCGTCGGGGTCCACGACCTTGGCGACGGGCGCGACGCGCGGGGCGGCGCGCAGGCGCTTCACGCGGGTCAGCGCCTCAACCTCGAAGACCGCGCCGCATTCGGGGCACGCGATCGGATCGTGGTTGAGGTCGTAGAACCGTGCGCCGCAGCTCAAGCACTGGCGCTTCACGCCCCATTCAGGTTTCGCCATGGCCGTCCTCTGCGCACCTGCCCACGAAAGACCGCCGCACTGCCACAGGCCCCCGCCCCTGTCAAAGGGCGCGCTGCGGCGACGAGCCTCTTTCGCAGGTGCGAAAGTTTCTTGCCGGCCTATCCCCCCGAGAGTAACAGTTCGGAGTCATGTCCGATCCGGGGGTTGCGTCGCGGTGCTCTACCACGCCTACGAGTTGACCCACGCCGCCGTTTCTCCATTCCGGGCCGTGGCGCAAATGAGCGCGAACGCTCTGCGCAACCCCGTGAACCCGCTCTCCGAGACGCTCGGCTTCCGCGCCTCGGCGGCCGCCTTCGAGATGTTCGTCAACGCGACGCGGCGCTATGGCAAGCCCGAGTTCGGCATCGAGTCTGTCGAGCTTTCGGGCGAAGTCGCGCCGGTCGAGGAGGAGGTCGTCCTCCGCAAGCCGTTCTGCGATCTGCTGCGCTTCCGCCGCCGCTCCACGCTGGCGCAGGCGCGCAACGACCCCAGGGTGCTGGTGATCGCGCCGATGTCGGGGCACTTCGCCACGCTCTTGCGCGGCACGGTCGAGGCGATGCTGCCCGAGCACGACGTCTACATCACCGACTGGGTCGACGCGCGCAACGTGCCGCTGTCGCGGGGCAAGTTCGACCTAGAGGACTACGTCGATTACCTGCGCGAGTTCTGCGAGTTTCTTGCGCAGGACGGCGAGCGCCCGGCGGTCATGGGAGTCTGCCAGCCCGGAGTGCCCGCGCTGGCCGCCGCCGCGCTGATGAGCGAGGACCGCGCGCCCTTCCGCCCGGCCTCTCTGGTGCTGATGGGCTCGCCCATCGACACCCGCATCAGCCCGACCGAACCGAACGTGCTGGCCACCACCCGGCCCCTGAGCTGGTTCGAGAAAAACTGCATCACCACCGTGCCGTTCCCGAACCCCGGCTTCATGCGGCGGGTCTATCCCGGCTTTCTGCAATTGTCGGGCTTCATGTCGATGAACCTCGATCGCCACGTCGACGCCCACGTCAAGCAGTTCCGCAATCTCGTGCGCGGCGACGGCGACAGCGCGGCGGCCCATCGCACCTTCTACGACGAATATCTCGCGGTCATGGATCTGACCGCGGAGTTCTATCTGCAGACGGTCGAGAACGTTTTCCAGAAACATCTGCTGCCCAAGAACGAACTCATGCACGGCGACCGCCGCGTCGACCTCGGCGCGATCACCGACGTCGCGCTGATGGCGATCGAGGGCGAGGCCGACGACATCACCGGCCGCGGCCAGACCGAAGCGGCGCTGGACCTCTGCACGAACCTGCCGCGTGAGAAGAAGGCCAGCTACATCCAGGCCAAGGTCGGCCATTACGGCGTCTTCAACGGCAGCCGATGGCGCCAGCACATCCAGCCGCGCGTGCGCGACTTCATCCGCGCCAAGCGCGCCTGGGTCCGCGGGTGAAGGGCGCGCGACGGATGGGAGAGGTCATCCGTCTCGACGACCCCGACATCGCGGTGCGCTTCTCCCGTTCCGCCCGTGCGCGGCGCTTCACGCTGTCGCTGCGCGCAGGCGAGGCGCGCCTGACCGCGCCCGTGCAGGCGCGCGAGAGCGAGGTGCGCCAGTTCCTGCTGCGCCAGACCGACTGGCTGCGCGACACGCTGGCCCGCGCGCCGGTCCCCGAGATCGTCTGCGTCGGCGCGCGTCTGCCCGTGGCCGGCGAGATCGTGGAGATCATCGCCTCGGGTCGCGCGCGCGGTCCCTGCCGTCTGCGCGACGGCGCGCTGGAGGCGCCGGCGACCGCTACGGGCGCGGCCGTCGCGGCCTTCCTCAAGGCGCGCGCGCAGGGAGTGCTGGCGCCCGCGGCCCACGCCGCCGCCGCGGCGCTGGGGCGGAAGGTCGGACGGATCAGCCTGCGCGACACCCGTTCGCGCTGGGGCTCCTGCACGACGCGGGGCGATCTGTCCTTCAGCTGGCGCCTCGCCATGGCCCCGCCCGACGTCGCCAGCTACGTCGCGATCCACGAGGCGGCGCATCTGGTGGAGATGAACCACGGGCCCGATTTCTGGAGGCTGGTCTCGCGCCTGCGCCCCGACTACCGCATCCAGCGCGCCTGGCTGCGCAGCGAGGGCGCCGCGCTGCACCGCTGGCGCTTCGGCGGGATCGAGCCGACCGCCTGAGGGCGCTTGACCGCGTTGCGCAGAAGCCCGACCCCTTGCCGCCAGCCCCGGACGATCCGAAGGGAGGCGCGCGCATGATCCCCAACCCCTACGCCGCGAACTGGCTGGCCGCCGCCCTGCGCGCCGGCTCGCTCGGCCGCGAGGACGCGCCCTTCGCCGGGCGAACGACCCATGGCGCGCTTTGGGCGGGCGCGGAGCGGATGGCCGCCGCGCTGGCCGCCGCCGGCGTCGCGCCGGGCGACCGGGTGGCGGCGCAGGTGGACAAGTCGCTTGCGGCGCTTCAACTCTATCTGGGCGCGGTGCTGGCCGGCGCGGCGTTCCTGCCGCTCAATCCCGCCTACACTCCCGCCGAGATCGCCTATTTCCTCGGGGACGCCGAGCCGGCCGTCTTCGTCTGCGACCCCGCCCGCGCCGAGGCCCTCGCCCCGCTGGCGGGCGCGGCGGCGGTGCTGACGCTCGACGCCGCCGGGGGCGGGACGCTGGCCGAGGCGGCCGCGGCGCAGGGGGGCTTCGCGGCCGTGGCGCGCGGCGCGGACGATCTGGCGGGCGTGCTCTACACCTCCGGCACCACGGGGCGGTCGAAGGGCGCGATGCTCAGCCACGACAACCTCGCCTCGAACTCGGCGGCGCTGCGCGACTGCTGGCGCTTCACCGAACGCGACGTGCTGCTCCACGCCCTGCCGATCTTCCACACGCACGGCCTGTTCGTGGCCACCAACGTCACGCTGATGGCGGGCGGCGCGCTGGACTTCATGCCGCGCTTCGACGCCGACTCGCTGGTGGCCGCCATGCGAGGCGCGACGGCGATGATGGGCGTGCCGACCTTCTACACCCGCCTGCTCGACCATCCGGGCCTGACGCGCGAGGCGACGGCGCACATGCGCCTGTTCGTCTCCGGCTCGGCGCCGCTGCTGGCCGAGACGCACCGGGAGTGGGAGGCGCGCACGGGTCACGCGATACTCGAGCGCTACGGCATGACCGAAACCTCGATGATCACGTCCAACCCCTACGACGGCGCGCGGATCGCGGGCACGGTGGGCTTCGCCCTGCCCGGCGTGCGCGTGCGCGTGGCCGACCCCGCGACCGGCCGCGCCCTGCCCGCCGGCGCGATCGGCTCGGTCGAGGTGAAGGGCCCGAACGTGTTCAAGGGCTACTGGCGGATGCCGGAGAAGACGGCCGCCGAGTTCCGCGGCGACGGCTTCTTCATCACCGGCGACGTGGGCGTGCTGGATGCGGAAGGGCGCCTTTCCATCGTCGGGCGCGCGAAGGACCTGATCATCTCCGGCGGCTTCAACGTCTATCCCGCCGAGGTGGAGGCGCTGATCGACGCCCTGCCCGGCGTCCGCGAGTCGGCCGTGATCGGCCTGCCGCACCCGGATTTCGGCGAGGGCGTCGCCGCCGTGATCACGGCGCAGCCGGGCGCGGCGCCGGAGGAGGCCGCGATACTCGCCGCGCTGGCCGCCGACCTCGCCGCCTACAAGCGGCCCAAGCGCGTGTTCCTCGTGGACGAACTGCCCCGCAACGCGATGGGCAAGGTGCAGAAGGCGGAACTGCGAAAGCGTTACGCGGGCGTGTTCGGCTAGCGCCGCGCGGCGCTGTTCGAGACAGGCTCGCCGCCCCGGATCGCGAGCTTTGGCGACGCGGAACCGTGATGAAACCGTCACGCGCCGCTGATAGAGCCTGTCGGATCGGCGCGGGGCGCGACTCCCGCGCGCCACGACGGGGACAACCGACATGAACAAGACGCTTCTGGCCGCCGCCGCCGCGGCGCTGCTCGCCGGCGCGGCGCTCGCCCAGCCCTCGGGCAAGCTCGTGCTCTACACCTCCCAGCCCAACGCCGACGCCCAGCGCACGGTCGACGCCTTCGTCGCCGCCCATCCCGGCGTCGAGGTCGAGTGGGTGCGCGACGGCACCACCCAGATGATGGCCAAGCTCGCCGCCGAGTTCGAGGCCGGCGCGCCGCAGCCCGACGTGCTGCTGATCGCCGACAGCGTGACCATGGAGGGGCTGAAGGCCCAGGGCCGCCTGATGGCGCACCCTGACGCCGACGTTGCCGCCTACGATCCGGCGATCATGGACCCCGACCGCACCTGGTTCTCGACCAAGCTGATCACCACGGGCATCGCCTACAACACCGCCGCGCCGACGCAGCCCGCCTCCTACAAGGACCTCGCGCCGCTGGCCGGCCAGTTCGCGATGCCCTCGCCGCTGACTTCGGGCGCCGCGACCATCCACATGGTGGCGCTGACGGGCCGCGACGATCTGGGCTGGCGGTTCTACGAAGACCTCGCCGACGGCGGCGCGCTCGCCCAGGGCGGCAATGGCGCCGTGATGACCGCCATCGCCTCGGGGGAGAAGCTCTACGGCTTTCTCGTCGATTTCCTCGTCATCCGCGAGAAGGCCAAGGGCGCGCCGGTTGAGTTCGTTTTCCCCGAGGAGGGCGTGTCGGCCGTCACCGAGCCGGTGGCCATCCTGTCGACCGCGCGCAACCCCGAGGCGGCCAGGGCCTTCGTCGACTTCCTGATCTCGCCCGAGGGCCAGCAGCTCGCCGCCGACATGGGCTATCTGCCGGCGCATCCGGCGATCACGCCGCCGGAGGGCTTTCCGCCGCTGTCCGACATCCGCCTGCTGGACTTCGACCCGGCCGCTGCGCTGTCGGGCGACGACGAGAACAAGAAGAAGTTCGTCGACATCTTCGGCGGCTGACGCCCCGTCCGGAATCGACAGCCCGCCCCGCGACGCGCGGGGCTGGCGTCCTTGCTAACCAATCGTGCCGCTGCGTTAACCACCAATAGCTTTGCAGAGGTCGCGCTACACGGATATGAACAGTTTTACGCAGTGTTTGCGTAACTGTTCTGGCCGGTTCGCCGGTGTGTAGCGTGAGGAAGCCGTCATGAATACCATCGCCGCCGCCGCTCTGGCCGTCGTCGCCTCGGCCGCCGCCGCCCAGGCCCTGACCCTGACCGCCACGGTCCGCGACTTCGACAACACCCACCCCAACTTCGGCCAGGGCTCGCCCTTCGGGGTTGTGACCGGGGCCGTCGCGTCGACGCTGACCGGGGCGGCGCCCACTCCGGTCTTCGTCGAGGGCGACCGCACGACCAACCCGCTCAACTTCACCACCCACGCCGACTTCAACGCATGGTGGACGGGCCCGGGCGTCGCCTACGACGTGACCTTCGACACGGCCGGAGGCGTCGCCAGCTTCAACGGCGGCGCGGCCACGCCCGGTTCGCAGTTCTTCCCGCTGGGCGACAACAACTACCTGTTCACGCTGACCTTCAGCGGCATGCTGAGCTTCGAGGCCGGCCAGACCTTCTCCGCCACCGCCGACGACGATCTCTGGATTTTCGTGGACAAGAAGCTGGTGCTGGACCTCGGCGGCGTGCACGCGCCCACGACCAAGACCTTCAACGCCGCGACGCTGGCGGGGCTCGGCCTGACGGCGGGGCAGAACTACGCCCTCGACGTCTTCTTCGCCGAGCGCAACGTCTCCCAGTCGGCGCTGAACCTGACCACGACCATGAGCCTGTCGCAGACCCCCGCGCCGGTGCCGCTGCCTGCGCCGATCGCGCTGCTGGCCGCCGGCTTCGCGGGCCTGGGCCTGCTGGCGCGGCGTCGCCGGACCGTCGCCTGACCGTCACACCCGCGTGCTAGGCCCGTCCCATGAGGGGCGGGCGACCGATGGAGACGCTGACGCTCGCCGCGCTGGTCGCGGCGAGCGTTCTGCTTTGCGCCCTCCCGCTGGCGCTGCTGGCGCGCGTCGGCATGGGCGGCGGCTTCGATCTCACCCCCTTCGCGGAGGCGCTGGGCTCGCGCGGGGTGCGACAGGCGTTGTGGAACAGTCTCGACAGCGCGGCGGTCTCGGCGGTTCTCGCGACGGCGCTTGGCGCGGGGCTGGCGGTCGCGCTCGGGCTGACGGACGTGCGCGCCAAGGGACCGCTGGTGTTTCTCATCCTGCTGCCGATGATGATCCCGCCCCATGTCACGGCCATCGCCTGGCTGCAGGCGCTGGGGCCCGCCTCCGCGCCGCTCAACTGGCTCGGCCTCGCGCCGCCGCTGGGAGCGACCAACGTGCTGTACGGGCGAGGCGGGGTGATCTTCCTGTTGACGCTCCAGCACGCGCCGCTGGCCTTTCTGGTGGTCCGCGCGGGCCTGCGCGCCCTGCCGCGCGAGTTGTCCGACGCGGCGCGGGTCTCCGGCGCCGGGCCGTGGCGGATGCTGGCCAAGGTGGTCGCGCCGCTCACGGCGCCGACGCTGATCGCGGCCTTCGCGCTGGCCTTCGTCTCGGCGCTCGGCAATTTCGGCATCCCGGCGCTGCTCGGCGCGCCGGGCCGCTACGTCACCGCGCCGGTGCTGATGTGGCGCAGGCTGGCGAGCTTCGGCCCCTCGGCGCTGGCGGACATGGCGGTGATCGCCACGCTGATCGGCGCGCTGGCCGTGGCGGCGGTGGCGGCGCAGATGTGGTTGCAGCGGCGCGCGGGCGTGGCGCTGATCGGCCCGCCGCAGGCGGCGCTGGCGCTGAGGCTGGGGCGCGCGCGGCCCTGGACCGAGGCCGGGCTCTGGGCGCTGGTGGCGGCCACGCTGGTCCTGCCGCTGTCCGCGCTGGTGACGACCGCGCTGATACCCACCTTCGGCGTGCCGCTGACCGCGGAGACGCTGACCTTTCGCCACTTCCACGAGGTGCTGTTCGTGCAATCCGTCACCGCGCGGGCCTTCGCGAACTCCACGCTTGCTGCCGGCGGCGCGGCGGCGGCGCTCGCGGCGATGGCGGTGACGCTGGGCTACTTTCTCGCCCGCCCCGCCGGACCGTCCCGGCGCGTCGCGGGCGGCGCGGCGACGCTGGCGGAGGTCGCCTACGCCGTGCCGGGCGTGGTGATCTCCGTGGCCTTCATCCTCGCCTTCATCCGGCCGGTGATGGGCGTCTCGCTCTACGGCACGCTCACGCTGATCTGGCTCGCCTATCTCGCCGCGTTCTTCGCGGTGGCGCTGAAGCCGGTGGGGGCCGCCTACGCCGCGCTGGACGGCGCGCTGGACGACGCGGCGCGCGTCTCCGGGGCGTCCTTCGGGATGCGGCTGGGGCGGATCTTCGCGCCTCTCGTTGCGCCGGCCGCGGCCTCGGGGGCGATCCTCGTGTTCCTGACCGCCTACAACGAGGTAACCGTCTCGGCGCTGCTGTGGTCGTCGGGCTCGGAGACCATCGGCACGGTGATCTTCAACTACGAGGACGGCGGCTCCAAGAGCCTCGCCGCCGCGATGGCCACCATCACCGTCCTGGCGACCATCGCGCTGATGGCGGCGCTCGACGCGCTGGGCCGCCGGGCGCCGCCCGGCGTCGTGCCCTGGCGCTAGGGATTCGCCGTCGGACAGCCCTTTTTGCAGTCATCTGCCGCATTTCTCGCCCACGACCGCGCCATCGGACCACGACGCCGGAGCGTCGGGCGCGCAAGCGTGTCGCCGACGCGTCGGGGCGGGTTAACTGACGGCGCAGGGCCTCTAGGGTTCCGCCCGCCAGGCGCGGGGTCAGGTCCGAGAGAGGCCGCCGCGCGAGCGGCACACGGCGGGACAAAAGCCCGGGAGAGCACTGCGCCCCGATAAACGCCGATCGAGACCGTGGAGGCCCCGCCCATGCTCCGTCCGCTCGCCGCCCTTGCCCTCGCCGCCGCGCTGGCGACGCCCGCCGCGGCCCAGCAGAAGACCGACTTCCGCGTGGCGTGGTCGATCTATGTCGGCTGGATGCCGTGGGGCTATCTTTCGGAGAGCGGGATCATGGACCGCTGGGCCGAGAAGTACGGCGTCACCGTCGAGATCGTTCAGATCAACGACTACGTCGAGTCGATCAACCAGTACACCGCCGGCGCCTTCGACGGCGTGAGCGCGACCAACATGGACACGCTGTCGATCCCGGCCGGCGGCGGGGTGGACACCACGGCGCTCATTGTGGGCGATTACTCCGACGGCAACGACGCGCTGATCGTGAAGGGCGGCGGCGCCATCGCCGACCTCGCCGGCCAGCGCGTCAATCTCGTGGAGCTGTCGGTTTCCCACTATCTGCTGGCCCGCGCGCTCGACAGCGTGGGACTGGCGGAGCGCGACCTCGCAGCGGTGGTGAACACCTCCGACGCCGACATGATCGCGGCCTTCGCCACCCCCGACGTCACCGCGGTCGTGACCTGGAACCCGCTGGTCTCCACGATCCTCGAGACGCCGGGCGCGACAAGGCTTTTCGACAGCGCGGACATTCCGGGCGAGATCATCGACCTGATGGTCGTGAACACCGAGACGCTGGCCGCCAACCCCGACTTCGGCCGCGCGCTGGTCGGCGCGTGGTACGAGGTGATGGCGCTGATGACGTCCGACACACCCGAGGGCGAGGCTGCGCTGAGCGCGATGGCCGAGGAGTCGGGGACCGATCTGGAGGGGTTCCGCGCGCAGCTGGCCTCCACGCGCATGTTCTGGACGCCGGCCGAGGCCATCGCCTTCACCGAAGACCCCGCGCTCAAGGGCACCATGGTCAGCGTGGCCGAGTTCCTGTTCGACAAGGGCATCCTCGGCGAGGGCGCGCCCGGCGCCGATTTCGTCGGCGTCGCCTATCCGGACGGGACCACGACCGGCGACCCGTCCAACGTGAAGTTCCGCTTCGACACGACCTTCATGCGCATGGCGGCGGACGGCGCGCTGTAGGATGCGGCTCATCAACCGGCGGCCCTCGCGTCCGCTGGCGGTCCTGCTGGCGGCGCTGCCCTTCGCGCTGGCGCTGCTGGCCTACGCCGTGGCCTCCGATGCGCGGCGGGCGGTGAACCCGGCGGACCGGCTGCTGCCCTCCCCGGTCCAGATCCTCGAGACGGCCCAGCGGCTGACCACAGAGCCGGACCGCCGCTCCGGGCGCATCCTGTTCTGGGACGACACCGTCGCGAGCCTGCGCCGCATCGGCCTGGGGGTCGGCGTCGCGGCGACGGCGGGGCTGGCGCTCGGTCTGGCGATCGGGTTGCTGCCGATGGCGCAAGCCGGTCTGGCGGGTTTCGTCGCGGTCGTGTCGATGGTGCCGCCGCTGGCGGTGCTCCCCATACTGTTCCTGGCCTTCGGACTGGACGAGCTTTCCAAGGTCGCGCTGATCGTGTTCGGCGTCGCGCCCTTCCTGATCCGCGACATGGCGCAGCGCACGGCGGAGATACCCGCCGAGCAGATCGTCAAGGCCCAGACGCTGGGGGCGTCCACGCGGGTGATCGCCCTGCGGGTGGCGCTGCCGCAGGTGACGCCGAGGCTGGTTCAGGCGGTGCGGCTGAGCCTCGGGCCTGCCTGGCTGTTCCTGATCGCGGCGGAGGCCATCGCCTCGACCGAGGGGCTGGGCTACCGCATCTTCCTGGTCCGCCGCTTCCTCGCGATGGACGTGATCCTGGTCTACGTCGCGTGGATCACGCTGCTGGCCTTCGCGCTCGACTGGGCGCTGCGGGCGCTGTCGCGCCGCGCCTTCCCATGGGCGGAGCAGGCGTTGTGAGCTTCGTCGCGGTGCGCGACGTATGGCGCAGCTACGCCGGGCGGCCGGTGCTGGAGCGGGTCAACCTCGACGTCGCCGAGGGCGAGTTCGTCGCCATCGTCGGCGCCTCGGGCTGCGGCAAGAGCACCTTCCTGCGGATGCTGCTGGCGCAGGAGACGCCCGACCGCGGCGACATCCGCATCGAGGGCCGCCCCCCGGCGCGCGAGCCCGGCCCAGAGCGCGGCGTGGTGTTCCAGCGCTATTCGGTGTTCCCGCACCTTACCGTGCGCGACAACCTGGTGGCGGCCGAGGCCTTCGGCGCGAGCTTCTGGGGCCGCTTCGCGGGCGCCCGACGCCGCGCGGCGGAGGCGCGGGCCGAGGCCACGCTGGCGCGGATCGGTCTGGGCCATGTCGCGCGCGCCTATCCCGCGGCGCTGTCGGGGGGGATGCAGCAGCGGCTGGCCATCGCGCAGGCGATGGCGGCGCGGCCGCGGGTGCTGTTGCTGGACGAACCCTTCGGCGCGCTGGACCCGGGCACGCGGGCGCAGATGCACGACTTCCTGACCGAACTGCGCGCCGAGACCGCCATGACCGTGTTCATGGTGACGCACGAGTTGTCAGAGGCTTTCAAGCTGGGCGACCGCGTGGTGGTGTTCGACAAGCCGCGCTGGGACCCGGACGACCCCGGGGCATGGGGCGCGACGATCACCTACGACTTCGACACCCGCCACGGCGGCGTGCCTTACCAGACCGGAGCCCGCTCATGAGACGCAGCCGCTCGCACCATCCCGCCGACCGGCGCATCGAGGATCGGCGCGCCCATCACCCCGACCTCAGCAAGCTGCAGGGCTGGAAGTCGATGCAGGCCGAGGCCGACATCCCCGGCCACGAATGGGAGAAGGAGAAGCAGTGGGCCCTGCGCATGGGTCTGACCGCCGCCGACAGCATCGAGGACCGCGCGATCCCGACCTTCGCGCGAGGCGAGCTTCCCCACTACGCCGGCATCAACACCTTCCTCAAGGCCCCCTACGCCGAGGACGTGACCGAGGTCGGCCACTACGATGCGACCGTCCTCGGCGCCCCCTTCGACGGCGGCACCACCTACCGCCCCGGCACGCGGTTCGGGCCGCAGGGCGTGCGCAAGATCAGCGCGCTCTACACGCCCTACAACTACGAGCTGGGGATCGACCTGCGCGAGCAGATGTCGCTCTGCGACGCCGGCGACATCTTCACCATCCCCGGCAACATCGAGAAGACCTTCGACCAGATCAGCCGCGCCTGCGCCCATGTGTTCAGCAGCGGCTCGATGCCCATCATCATCGGCGGCGACCACTCGATCGGCTTTCCCACCGTGCGCGGCATCGCGCAGTGCACGTCGAAGAAGATCGGCATCGTCCATTTCGACCGCCACGCCGACATCCAGGAGCGCGATCTCGACGAGCGGATGCACACGACGCCGTGGTTCCACGCGACCAACCTGCCCAACGTCAGCCCGAAGAACCTCGTGCAGGTCGGCATCGGCGGCTGGCAGGTGCCGCGCGAGGCGGTGAAGGTCGCCCGCGAGCGCGAGACCAACATCATCACCATGTCGGACATGGAGAAGATGGGCGTCGATAAGACTGCGGAAATGGCGCTGGAGATGGCGTGGGACGGAGTGGACATGGTCTACATGTCCTTCGACATCGACAGCATCGACTGCGGCTTCGTGCCCGGCACCGGCTGGCCGGAGCCCGGCGGCTTCCTGCCGCGCGAGGCGCTGGCGCTGGCCTCCCTCGTCGCCGCGGAAGGGCTCTGCGGCATGGAGCTGGTGGAGGTCTCGCCGCCCTACGACCAGTCCGAGATCACCGCGCTGATGGGCACGCGCGTCATCGTGGACGTGCTCGGCGCGATGGTGACGGCGGGCGTGATGGGCAAGCACAGGGGCCACATCGACAAGCCCGTCACTTTCGAGAAAGGCGACTACGACCCCGCCCGCCACGGCCGGCGCTGGTCCACGCCCGCCAGACGGGGCTGAGCCATGCCGCATGACGGACACGACCACCGCCACCCGCACCACCACAATCACGGGCCGGGTCACCTCCACTCCCACATGGAGGATCCCGACCGCGGCGACACCCTGCGCGCCCTTGCGGCGGAGTTCATCGACAGCTTTCGCGCGGCGAAGGACAAGGTGGCCTACCTGCGCCTCGCCGGCGTGCCGCTGGAGCTGCCGGACGGGCGCGGCGGGCCGACCCTGAAGCTGGTGGACGTCCAGCTTTCCACCGAATGGCAGGTGGGCACCGCCAGCCCGTCCTTCGGCTCCCGGGAGCTGTCCTGGCTGCCCTTCCCCGGCGAGATGGTGCGCGAGCGCGTCAACATGGGCTTCGTCTACGTCTCGCTCGAGGACAAGCGCGTGGTGGACCTGCGCGACTTCCTGCGCGACCACCCCGCGGCGGCCTCGTGAGCTGGCCCGTCGCAGACCCGTGGTGGCGGGTCACGCCGATGGGCGGGGGCGTCACCATGTTCCTCGAACCCCACGTCCACGTCCTCGAACAGGCCAACATGTGGCTCGTGGAGGGGCGAGACCGCGACATGGTCATCGACGCGGGCATGGGGATCGCCCCGTTCCGCCCCGTGGTGGACGCGGCGCGGGCGGACCGGGAGAAGCCGCTGCTCCTGGTCCTGAGCCACGCCCACATCGACCACATCGGCTCGGCCGACGAGTTCGAGACGCGCCTGATCCACCCGGCGGAGGCCGACGACCTGCGCCGCCCCCCGCCGCTTACCCTGCGGTCCGACAGCTTCGGGGCCGACGCCCTGCGCCGCTTCGCCGAGGCCGGCTATCCACCCCTGCCCGAATGGCTGATCGACGCCGTCCCCGCCCCCGGCTACGACCCCGCCGCCTACGTCCTGCGCGGCTGCGAGCCCACGGGGCTGCTGGCGGAGGGCGACGTGGTGGACCTCGGCGATCGGGAGTTCGAGGCGCTGCATCTGCCGGGTCATTCCCCCGGCGGGATCGGGCTGTGGGACGCCGACCGGGGCGTGCTGTTCTCCGGCGACGCGATTTATGACGGGCCACTGATCTACGAGGGGCCGGGCATGAGCGTGCCCGACTACATCGCCACGCTGGAGCGCCTCCGCGCGCTGCCCGCACGCACAGTCCACGGCGGTCACGATCCGAGTTTCGGGCGCGAGCGGATGGCGGCGATCTGCGAGGACTACCTGCGGCGCTTCGCGGCGCTGGCTCAGACCCGCCAGACGTAGGCCAGCCGCGGCCAGTCCGGCCCGTCGAGCCACGCCGCGAAGGCGTTGGCGAAGGCCGGGCCACGGTCGGTCGCGCCGTTGCGCAGCCACCACCAGACATCGGCCTCGTCCGTCGTTCCCAGCGTGGGCACGACGTAGGCGCAGCCGATGTAGCGACCGGCCTCGTCCTCGACGACCCAGGCGAAGGAGCGGCTGTCGGCGAACTCCTTCTGGTGCCAGGCGAGGTCGATCAGGTCCTGCTCGCGCGTCAGTCCCTCGGGCCACGCGCCGCCGAAGAGGCCCTTCAGTTCGGCGACGCTCTCCGCGATGGCCGCCATGTCCTCGTCCAGATCGGCCACGCCCAGCGCGCGCAGTCCGAAGGGACCGAGGCGCAGGCGCTCGGGCGGCGCTCGGTCCGCAAAGGCCGGATGCGGGCGCATGGGTCAGTCGACGGGCCTGGCGGCGCGCCTGAAGGGACTCTCCTCGGGCGCCTCGACGTCGAGGGTCAGCTCGCCCTTCGCGTGAGCGTCGGCCATGTAGCGGAAGGCGTTGACGCTCATGCGCATCAGGTGCTCGCCGGCCTTGATGGGCGGATACTTCGCGATGGCTTCCGGGGTGCGGAAGGGCGGCAGCGGGGCCACGACCGCATGGTAGTCCAGGCCGAAGAAGAGCGGGAAGGAGAACCGCTCCCGGCCGATGTTGATCACGCGATGCTGCGTGGACCTGAAACGCCCGCCCGACCACGCCTCGAAGATGTCGCCGATGTTGACGATGAAGGCCCCCTCGATGGGCGGGGCCTCGATCCAGACATCCTCGGCGTTCATCACCTGGAGGCCGGGGCCGCCCTGCAACAGGATGGTGAAACACTCGAAGTCGGAATGGGGCGCGATCCCCACGATCTCGTGCGTCGCCGGCAGATCGTTCGGCACGTACCGCAGCAGGCGCAACTGCGAGCACGGCGCGGTGACGTGGCGGCGCAGGTCGGCCGGCTCTACGCCCAACTCCAGCGCCAGCGCGTCGAGCATCCTCAGGCCAAGCGCGAAGACGGCGTCGTAGTAGGCCGTCACGGTCTCGCGCCAGCCGGGCAGGTCGGGCCAGACGTTGGGGCCTGTCATGCGCCAGCCGGCGAGGTGGTCGGGGTGGTCGGCGGGCGCGTCGAACGACAGGTCCCACGCCTCGTTCATGTTGATCTTCTTCGGGAAATCCGCGCCGTTCTCCTCGAAGGGCACATAGCCGCGGTGGTGCGTCGTGAAGCCCGACCACCACCGCATCTTCCACGCGCGGCTTCGGCCGTGGAACGCCCTGGACGCGGCGAACATCGCCTCGATCAGCGGCTGCGGCACGCCATGGCCGGTGATGTAGAAGAAACCCGAGTCCCGCGCCGCCGCGCCCAGCTTCGCCGCCGTGGCGCGGATCGCCGCGACGTCGCCCGAGCCCAGCGCGCCGACATCGATGACCGGCAAGGTCGCCTCATCCACGCGCCGCGCCCGCTGATCCAGCGTCGCGTCGATCGCCCCGGCTTCGTCGCCCATGCCCAACCCCTGCGCGATTCGTAACCGAACCGTGCCATGCGCGGTATTTTTCGCCAATGCTTGACGGTTTGCCCAAATCACCAGCAACACTGATGACGGATTGCCCCGAACCGGCGCAGCGCCGGCCCACGGGCCTCGTGGCGCGCGTTTGCCGTTGGCAGTGCGGCGACAGGGTTCCAGCTTCCGTCCAACGAGACAGGGAGAAACGCGATGATCCGCACACCCACGCTGACCCGCCGCCGCCTGCTGCAGGGCGGCGCAGGCGTCGCCGCAGCCTCGATGATCGGCGCGCCGGCCATCGCGCAGGCGCGCTCGATCCGCATCGCGTCCTATGGCGGCTACTTCGAGGACAGCTTCAAGACGCACATCTTTCCCGCCTTCACCGCGGCGACCGGCATCGAGGTGGAGAGCGTCACCCAGCCCAACTCGGCCGACTGGCTGGTGACGATGCAGCAGGCGGCGATGGCGGGGCAGACGCCGTCCGATATCTCGCTCTACGGTCGTGACACGATGATCAAGGCGTCGCGCATCGGCGGGCTGCTGCAGCCGCTCGACCTGTCGAAGGTCGCCACCGCCGACGCGCTCGACCCCTACTTCCTGTTCGAGGACGGCACGGGCACGGTCGGCGTCGGCGCGATGTCGTGGTTCCTGTCCATGGTGGTGAACCCGACGCAGGTGGACGCGCCCGAGAGCTGGGCCGCGTTCTGGGACAGCGCGGTCTACGCGCAGTCGCTCGGGATTTCGCGCAGCTTCAACTCCAACTTCCTCGACATCGTGGCGGCGACCTTCTTCGGCGAACCGGAGACGGTGCTGTCAACCCGCGAAGGCATTGCGGCGGTGATCGAGAAGGCCGCCGAGATCAAGCCGAACGTGGCGCTGTGGTGGAACGCCGAGAGCCAGATGGAGCAGGGGCTGAAGAACGGCGACGTGATCGGCGGCACCTACTATCACGACGTCGCAGGTCTGATGGCCTCGGACGGCTTCCCGGTGGCCTCCGTGTTCCCCAAGGAGGGCAACCCGCAGAACTACGGCTCGTGGTGCCTGTCCGAGGGCTCGGAGAAGGTGGAGGAGGCTCACGCCTTCATGACGTTCTCCTCCGACCCCGCCACCCAGGCGCTGATGAGCCGCATGATCGGCACGGCGCCGCTGGTCGACAAGGCGAAGACCGACCTGACGGACGCGGAGTTCGCCTCGGTGTCCGGTTCTCCGGCGATCCGCCCGGCCTTCGAGGCCTATCTCGACCACGAGACCTTCATGAAGGAGACGTGGGAGCAGATGCTGGCCGCCAGCTGACCCACCCCGGTCAGACACGGCCGGTCCGACACGCCATGGGCGCTCTCGCACTGAAGGGGCTCGGCCGCAGCTACGGCGCCGTGACAGCGGTGGACGCCGTCACGCTGGACCTGCGGCATGGGGAGCTGACGGCGCTGCTGGGCCCCTCGGGCTGCGGCAAGACCACCCTTCTGCGCATGATCGCGGGCCTGGAGCCTCCCAGTCGTGGGCGCATCCTGCTCGACGGGCGCGACATCACCGGCGAACCGGCGCATGTCCGGCGCTTCGGCATGGTGTTCCAGTCCTTCGCGCTGTTTCCCCACCTGTCGGTCGCGGAGAACGTCGCCTACAGTCTGACCATCGCGGGGGTCTCCCGCGCCGAGCGTGCGGCGACGGTGAAGCGGCTTCTCGACCTCGTGCAGCTGTCGGGCTTCGGGGACCGGCGCATCGGTCAGCTCTCGGGCGGCCAGCGCCAGCGGGTCGCCATCGCCCGTGCGCTGGCGCAGGAGCCGAGCGTGTTCCTGCTGGACGAGCCGATGAGCGCGCTTGACGCCAAGCTGCGCGAGGAGATGCAGGTGGAGCTGCGTCTGCTCCAGCAACGCCTGGGCGTGACCACCGTCGTCGTCACCCACGACCAGCGCGAGGCGATGACGATGGCCGACCGCATCGTGGTCATGAACGCCGGCGCCGTGGAGCAGGTGGGCCCGCCGCAGGAAGTCTACGGCCGCCCCGCCACCCCGTTCGTCGCGGCGTTCATCGGCAAGGCCAACTTCCTGCCCGCCGAGGTCGTGGGCGACGACGTTCTCGCGCTTGGCCGCCGCCTGCGGCCCGAGGTCCCCGCCCCGTTCCGCAGCGGGGCGCGGGTGACGCTCGCCTGCCGGCCCGAGGCGGTGCGCCTGTCCCACGCGGCGCGGGAGGGGGCGAACCAGTTGCCGGCGCGGGTCGTGTTCGTGCGCGACGTCGGTCCGACCCGAGAGATCCATCTGCACGCCGGACCCGTGCGGACGGGGCCAGGAGGAACGGGGCCCGAGCGGCTCACCGCTGAACTCGGCCATGCCGAGCGCGAGGCCTTCGCGGTAGGCGACGCCGTGTTCGCCGAGCTGCCCCCCGAGGCGATCCGTCTCTTTCCCGCCGCATGACCGCCGAGACGGAAGCGCGCGCCCCGGCGCTGGCGACGCCGCCGCTGGCCCTGCCGGGGCTGGCGCAGACGGCGATGCTGGCGGCGCTGGTCGTGCTCTGCCTGGCCCCCTTCGCGCTCGTGGTGGCCATCAGCTTCGGCGAGAAGATCGACGGCGCGGCGTGGCGCTGGGGCCTGAGCCTCGATGGCTACCGACGCTTCTTCCTCGGCTTCGAATGGCCGGAACGGTGGTCGTCGGTCTACCCGGTCAAGCTCTACTACTCGCTGCTCTACGCCGCGCTCGGCTCGGGCGTCGCGGTGCTCGCGGCGTTTCCCTTCGCGCTGAGGCTGGCGCGCCGGTCGCGGCGGGCGCAGACCCTGTGGCTGGTGTTCATCCTTTCCGCGCTCTCGCTGTCGGAGGTGTTCGTGGTGATGGGCTGGGACGTGCTGCTGTCCCAGCGATCCGGTCTGCCGATGCTGTTCCGCGAGACCGGGGCCACGGCTTGGCTGCGCGACAACGGGTGGTTTCCCCTGCTGCAGTCCTGGGACCTCGCCAACCCGCGGGACGTGAAGTTCAAGACCTCCGCCTTCGCAACGGTGCTGACGATGGTGCATCTGGTCTTTCCCTATGCGGTGATCCTGCTCTACCCCGCGCTCAGCCGCCTCGACCCCGCGCTGGCCGAGGCGGCGCGCACCATGGGGGCGCGGCCCTTCACCGTGCTGCGCACCGTCATCCTGCCGGCGGTGTGGCTGCCGGTCTTGGGGGCGGCGATGCTGTTGTTCGTCTATCTGCTGGGGGCCTATGTCGTGGTCAGCGTCTTCGCGGCGCCGGCGCAGCAGACCCTGACCGTCACGATCTACGACAGCGTGCGCGGCGCGACGCTGGATGCGCCCTTCGGCGCGGCGCAGTCGGTGGTGCTGCTCGCGGTGGCCTCGGCGGTGCTGCTGGCCAGCGCCCGGATCGCCCGGCGGCCATGATCGGACGGCTCTACACCGGGCTCTGCGCCCTGTTCCTGCTGGCGCCCATCGTGGTCGTGTCTGCGGCGGCGATGAATTCGGGCCGGAGCATGCTCTTTCCACCCGAGAACCCCACGCTCGACCGCTTCGTGGAGTTCTTCGTCTACGAACCGGTCTGGACCGCCGCGCTGCGGACATCCACGGTGCTGGCGTTGAGCTCGTCCGCGCTGGCCACGCTCGCGGCGTGGCCGCTGGCCTATTGGGCGTGGCGGCGGTCGGACGGGCTCTCCCGCGCCATGGCGGGACTGGCGGCCCTGCCCTTCATCCTGCCGCCCATCGTGTTCGGCGTCGGGCTCGGGTTCTTCTGGGGCTTTCTCGGCGGTCTGGCGCAGCTCTGGGCCGGGGTGCTGAGCCACGCCGTGCTGCACATGGCGCTGCCTTTGGCGACGATTTCGGTGGGGCTGCAGTCCATCGATCGCGCGCATCTCGACGCCGCCGCCACGATGGGGGCGACCGAGCGCGTCGCTCTCCGCTCCATCATCCTGCCGCAGACGACGGCGCACACGGTCTCGGGCTTCTTCTTCGCCATGGTGCTGAGCTTCAACGAGTTCATCGTGATGTTCTTTGTCTCCGCCTCGGGCTACACAACTGTGACGCTGCAGATCTTCAACTCGCTGCGCAACGGCTTCACGCCGACGATGGCGGTGGCGGCGATCCTGTTCATCACCGTCTCCGCCGTCGCCTTCGGGCTGGTGGGCCGCTTCGGCGATCTGCCGCGGCTGATGGGGGCGGACCCCTCGCGCACCCCGTGAGCCCGCACGATGGCCGCTGACCCGCGCGCGGGCATGACCGCAGCCGACCTCGCCGGACTGTGGCGTCGGCGGTGGCTGCGCGCGCCGGAGCGGGAGGATGCGACCTCCACCGTGCTGTGGCGGCAGGCGCCGGACGGGCTCTGCGTCGATCTGCGCCTGCCGGCCGACCTGCCCGACCTGACCGCAGCCCGGTCGCTGGCGGCGCTGGACGCCGCGGCGCTGACGGCGCTGACGCGCTGCGAGGGCTTCGCGGGGGTGGCGGAGGTTTCGGGCGACGTCTGCACGTGGCGGCGCGCGGTGAACTGGCGAGGGCCGGAGGACGGGCCCGACGTCGGAAGGCTGACGGTGACGGCGGAGGGCCTGCTGGAGACCGGCGTCCACGCCGACTACGCTGAGCTTTGGACCATGCGCGACCCCGCGCCCTGTCGCGGGCTGGCGCTGACCGAGGGCGACCGGCTCGCGGTCGTGGTCTGGAGCGAGAGCGCCTTCTCGCTGGGCCGCGGCCGTCCTCACGACCGCGAGGGCGCCCCGCTGTCGGGGCGCGTGGCGGCGGCTCTGGCGGCGGGCGACCGCGACGCCCTGGCGGCGGCCTTCGACGCGGAGTTCAGCGAGGGCGTGATCGAGGGCGGGCTCGCGCGCGTCGTGCGCTCGACCGCGCCGCCGCGCGTCGGCGCGACGGCCTTCGCGGCGGCGGCGCTGGAGCGGACGCGGCCGATCCTGACCGAGCAGGACTTCGACGGGGCGACGCGCGCCGTGGCGTGGGACCGGATCAGCCCCTGAGCGCCTTGGCCAGCCGCGGCAGCCCGGCGCGCTTCAGCGCGCGCGGCAGGTCCGCGCCGAGCCCGAGCCCCGCCAGGGCCGCGTCGAGCGGACCGCCGGGGACGAACTCCAGCCGCAGGAAGGCGTCGGGGTGAAGGCGCGCCAGCCCCTGCGCCCCCATGGCGCGCAGGGGAAAGTCGCGGATGTTGAAGGTCACGATCCCCTCCGCCCCCCCCGCCCGCGCCGCGGCGAAGACATGGGCGTCCGCAGGGTCCGGCAGACCGGCGGCGTCGGCGAAGGCCTCCCAGCCCGTCACGCGGGCTTGGGGGAAGCGGTCGTCCATGGCGGCGGCGGCGGCGCGGGCGGCCGGGCCGTCGCAATGGACGCGCTCCGCCGCACGCGCCCACTCCTCGAGGATGCGATCCGACCACAAGGGCGCGAAGCCTCCGGCGGCCGCGTAGCCCAGCAGCGCGCCGCGCACCACCGGGGGCACCAGCACGCAGGCGTCGAGCACGAGACGCATCAGTCGAGCCGGAAGAACAGGGCCTTGAGATAGCCGGTCTCGGGCAGGCCGACATGCACCGGATGGTCCGGCCCCGCCCCGCCCGCATGGATCAGCGCCGCCCCCCGCCCGGCCGCGCGGATACCCTGCGCGCAGGCGGCGCGGAAGGCGTCGAGGTCGACGGCGTGGGAGCACGAGCACAGGCACAGGAATCCCCCGGGCTCCACGAGCCGCGCCGAGAGCCGTGCGGTGCGGGCGTAGGCGCGCAGGCCGGCTTCCAGCGCCGCCTTGGCGGGCGCGAAGGCCGGCGGGTCGCAGACCACGAGCCCGAAGCGCTCCCCCGCCTCGCCCAGCGCGCGCATGGCGTCGAAGGCGTCGGCGCGGCGCGTCTCGAAGCGCTCGGCGACGCCGCTCAGCCGCGCCCCCTCGGCGGCCAGCGCCAGCGCGGGCGCGGAGCCGTCCACCGCCAGCGCCCGATCGGCGCCGGCCGCCAGCGCGGCCAGGCCGAAACCGCCGACATGGGCGAAGACGTCGAGCACCGCGCGCCCCCGCCCCAACCGGGCGGCGAAGGCGTGGTTGGGGCGCTGGTCGTAGAACAGCCCGGTCTTCTGCCCGCCGATCAGGTCGGCGAGATAGGTGGCGCCGTTCATCGCCACGGGGACCGGCCCGTCGAGCGCGCCCTTCAGGAGCCGGCTCTCGCCCTCCAGCCCCTCCAGCGCCCTGGCTCGGGAGGCGGCGTTGAGCACGACCACCTGCGGCGCCAGCACGGCGTCGAGGGCGGCGAGCAGTTCGGGCAGCAGCCGGTCCGCCCATGCGGCGTTGGGCTGGACCGCCAGCGCGTCGCCGAAACGGTCGATGGCGAGGCCGGGCAGCCCGTCGCCCTCGGCGTGCACGAGGCGATGAAACGGCGCGTCGTAGAGCGTCTCGCGCAGCGCCAGCGCCGCGCGCAGGCGGCGCTCCAGCCAGGCTGCGTCGATCTCGGCGGCGGGGTCGGGGTCGAGCAGGCGCGCGGCTATGGTCGAGGCGGTGTTCACCGCGACCGTGCCGAGCGGCTTGCGCTCGGCGTCCTCCAGCGTCGCGACCGCGCCGGCGGGCAGCGCACGGGTGCGCCGGTCCATAACCAGTTCATCGGCGTAGACCCAAGGGGCCCCCGCCGCGAGCCTCCGGCCTGTCTTCGGCCGCAGCCGCACCACGGGACGGCGGCCCGGCTGGTCTTCGTCGTCCATCGGCGGCTCCGGTTGCGCGCAGCCGCCACCCTTAGGCCGCGCTGCGCCGCGCGGAAAGTGCCGGCGTCAGCGCGTGACGGGCCGGTTGGTCGGGCGGACGGCGGCGGTCGAGAGACCGCGCAGCCAGCGCCACGCGGCGATGAAGGCGTTGCGAAAGGCTTCGGCGCGCAGACGACGAGCCTCGCGCTCGATCTCGACGATGTCGATGCGGTTCAGAACGACGGGGTCACTCACGGCAGCCTCACGGACCTGGCGCAACCGGGCGGGCTGCGCTCTCGCACCGCAACATGGCTCTGCCGCAACGCGACAAGCAGCCTCGCAAAGCGCAAGGCCGCGTTGCGCTCCGCGCCCCGTCACATCGGAAGGCGGTAAAACCGCGCCGCCGTCGCCCCGAACACCGCGGCGCGGTCGGCGTCGCCGAGATGCGCCGTCAGCGTCTCGGCCGTCGCGCGCCACCGACCGTATTCGGCGCGCAGCCGGCAGACAGGCCAGTCCGACCCCCACATCACACGCTCGGCGCCGAAGCAGGCCAGAACGTGCCCGGCGTATGGGCGGAGCGCCGCCTCGGTCCAGTCGGGCGGCGCCTCGGTGACGAGGCCGGAAAGCTTGCAGAAGGCCCCCCGGTCGGCCAGCCGGGCGATCCCCGCCGCCCAGGCCGCGAAGCCGGCAGCGTCGCCGACGGCCGGCTTCATGCAGTGGTCGACCACCACGCGCAGATCGGGCCAGCGCGCCATCAGGCGGTCGAAACTGGCGAGATGGCGCGGAAAGCCCAACGCGTCGAAGCTCAGACCCCGCGCCGAAAGCGCGGCGAACACCGGTGCGAGCGCCGGGCGCAGCATCCAGTCCACGTCGGCGATGTCCTGGATCATCGGCCGCACCCCGAGAAACTTCGGATGCCCGGCGAGGCGCTCCAGATCGGCCAGCGCCGCCGGCGCCTCGAAGTCGATCCACCCGACGACGCCGGCGACCCACGGCGTCGCGTCGGCGATCCCCAGCATGTAGTCGGTCTCGGCGACCGTCGGCGCGGCCTGCACCAGCACCACCCGCGCGCCCTCGCTCAGTTGCGGCGCGAGGTCGGCGGGGGCGTAGGCGCGCGACAGCACGGGGTCGTCCGCCGGCATCCAGCCGTAGTCGCCCCGGGCCGGGTTCCAGAAGTGGACGTGCGCGTCGATCGTCGGGGCGGGCTTCACGGCGGGGCTCAGGGCGTCGGCGCGTCGGCGCGCATCAGCCCCT
>DAINOD010000005.1:57490-69882 GCA_036735545.1 Rubrimonas sp.
GGCGGGCTTCACGGCGGGGCTCAGGGCGTCGGCGCGTCGGCGCGCATCAGCCCCTCCGCCTTCAGGGCCGTCCAGAGCGACGGCGGAACGGGCGCCTCGGCGATCGCCAGGTTCTGCGCCATCTGCCGCGCGCTCTGGCCGCCGGGGATGACCGAGACAACCGCCGGATGGGCGAGCGGAAAATGGAACGCCGCCTCGATCATCCGCACGCCATGCGCCTTGCAGAGCGCCTCGATCCGCGCGACCCGGTCGAGGATCGCCTGCGGGGCCGGCTCGTAGTTGTAGGTCGCGCCCTGCACCGGCCCGACCGCCAGAACGCCGGAATTGTAGGGCCCGCCGATCACCACGCCCACGCCGCGCTCCACGCAGAGCGGCAGGAAACTATCCAGCGCCTCCTGCTCCAGCAGCGTGTAGCGGCCGGCGAGCAGGAAGATGTCGGCGTCGCCGCGCTCCAGCACCCATTGCGCCGGCTCCCACGCGTTCACGCCGAGGCCGATGGCGGCGATCGCGCCCCGGTCGCGCAGCGTCGTCATCGCCTTCCAGCCGCCCGCCATCAACTCGGCGAGCTTTGCGTCCAGCACGGTCTGCGATCCGTGGTTGGCGAGGTCGAGGTCGTGGGCGAACAGGATGTCGAGCCGCTCAACCCCGAGCCGCTCCAGCGAGAACTCCACCGACCGCATCACGCCGTCATGGCCGTAATCGTAGATCTCCTTGCGGGCCGGCACGTCGAACCACTTGCCGACGCCGTCGCGTTCGGCCGGATCGCAAGCGCGCAGCAGGCGGCCGACCTTGGAGGACAGCACGTACTCGTCGCGCGGCTTGTCGCGCAGGAACCGGTTGAGCCGGGTTTCGGACAGGCCCATCCCGTAGAGCGGCGCAGTGTCGTAGTAGCGCACCCCGCCCGCCCAGGCCGCGTCGAGAATCGCGTCGGCCTCGGCGTCGGAGATCGCGCGGAACAGGTTGCCCAGCGGCGCGGCGCCGAAACCCAGCGCGGTGAAGTCCAGCGCCCGGCCGTCGCGCGCCCAGCGTCGTGTCGCCAAAGCCATCGTCATCCCCTCCCCGGTCAGCGCCACCATCGTGCGCCGAGGGGGTCGGGGCAAGCGGCCTCAGGCGTTGAAGCGGAAGTGCAGCACGTCGCCGTCGGCGACGACATACTCCCTGCCTTCCAGGCGGAAGCGCCCGGCCTCCTTCGCGCCCTGCTCGCCGCCGGCGTTCAGATAATCGTCGTAGGCGATGGTCTCGGCGCGGATGAAGCCGCGCTCGAAGTCGCCGTGAATCACGCCGGCGGCCTGCGGGGCGCGGGTGCCGGCCGGCACGGTCCAGGCGCGCGCCTCCTTGGGCCCGACGGTGAAATAGGTGATGAGGTTCAGCAGGCCGTAGCCGGCGCGGATCAGCCGATCGAGGCCGGGCTCTGCGAGGCCCATCTCCTCTAGGAAGGCGTCGCGCTCGTCGTCTGCAAGCTGCGCCAATTCGCTCTCGATGGCCGCCGAGATCACCACCGCCGAGGCGCCTTCGCGCGCGGCCATCTCGAAAACGCGCGCCGAACGGGCGTTGCCCTCGGCGGCCGAGGCCTCCTCGACGTTGCAGACGTAGACGACGGGCTTTGCTGTCAGCAGTTGCAGCATCCGCCACGCCTTCTGGTCGTCGTCAGCGACCCGGATCGTGCGCGCGGGCCGTCCGGCCTCCAGCGCCTCCTTGGCCAGGCGCAGCAGGCGGTCCTGGTCCGCCGCCTCCTTGTCGCCGCCGCGGAGCTTGCGGGTGAGGTTGGCGAGCCGCTTCTCGACGGAGTCGAGATCGGCCAGCATCAGCTCGGTCTCGATGGTTTCGGCGTCAGCGATGGGGTCGACGCGGCCCTCGACATGGGTGACGTCGGAGTCCTCGAAACACCGCAGCACGTGGGCGATGGCGTCGCATTCGCGGATGTTGGCGAGGAACTGGTTGCCGAGGCCCTCGCCCCGGCTCGCCCCCTTCACCAGCCCGGCGATGTCCACGAAAGTCAGGCGCGTGGGGATGATGGTCTTGGAGGCGGCGATGGCCGCGAGTCGCTCGAGCCTGGGGTCAGGGACGGCGACGTCGCCGACATTCGGCTCGATGGTGCAGAAGGGAAAATTGGCGGCCTGAGCGGCCGCCGTGCGCGTCAGGGCGTTGAACAGGGTGGACTTGCCGACGTTGGGCAGCCCTACGATCCCGCACTTGAAGCCCATTGGTCATTCCCCCGTTCGCCGCGCCGCCTTGTGGCGGTGCGGCGCGCGGGGGTCAAGCGTGGCTCAGAGCAGGCTGAGCTGGCCGGCGGAGGAACGGCCGTTGCGGTCGCTCTCCAGTTCGTACTTCAGCTTCTGACCGTCCTGCAGCGAGCTGAGGCCCGCACGCTCGACGGCGGAGATGTGCACGAACACGTCCTGACCGCCGCCCTGCGGCTCGATGAAGCCGAAACCCTTGGTGGCGTTGAACCATTTCACGGTGCCAGTTGGCATGTGATCTTCTCTCTCTCATTGTTCCGCCCGCGAGATGCGGCGGTTCGGCGTCGCCGGGTCGACTTGACGACTGCGACTACGAGAGACGAAGCGGTTCAAGAGCGGTTAGACAGCGCAGGGGGTATATGCACTTTTTCCAAACCATACACAAGGGCGCCCCGCCGGCGGGGGGTCAAGACGCCGCGGGCCGTCGCTGAGGCCCGCAGCCGCGCCGGCGCGGTCAGCCTTCGTCCTCCAGCCGCATGACGATGACCTCCGTGACAGGCTTCTTGCCCCAGCGGTCCATGCAGACCTTGCGCGCGGCGCGGGCGGCGAGTTCCTCCAGCGCTTCGTCGGACCGCTTCTCGCGCCGCCCCGCGCGCTCAACGGCCGCATCGACCGCCTCGGCCACCGCGTCGCCCAGCGCTCCCTCGGCGTCCGGGGCGCCGAGCATCCGCACCTCCGAATCGGCGATCAGATCGCCAGCCTCGTTGACCACCACGACGACCATGCACAGGCCCTGCCGCGCCATGCGCAGCCGATCACGGATCACCCCGTCGTGGCTGCCGACGAAAACGTCGCCGTCCATGTAGACGCGACCTGTCGGGATCTCGGAGATCACGCCGGGCGCGTTGCCGTCGAGCGCCACCAGCGAGCCGTTGGGCGCCACGATCGCCCGCGACGCGCCCCACTGGGTCGCCATGCGGGCGTGTTCGGTCAGATGGCGGTGTTCGCCATGAAGCGGCAGGGCGATCTGCGGCTTCACCGCAGCCCACATCTGGGCAAGCTCGTCACGGCAGGCGTGGCCCGAGACGTGGGTCTGGGCCATGTCGGCGTCGATCACCCGCACCCCACGCTCCGACAGGCGGTTGTAGAGGCGATGGATCTCCGCCTCGTTGCCCGGAATGGTGCGCGAGGAGAAGATCACCGCATCGCCCTCGCTCAGGCTGACGCTGGGGTGCGTGCCGTGGGCGATGCGCGCCAGCGCCGCGCGGCCCTCGCCCTGGCTGCCGGTGACGAGGTAGAGCAGGTGCCGGTCGGGCAGGTCGCGCGCCCGGTCCTCGGGGATCATGCCCGGAAAGTCGGTCAGCACGCCGGTCTCGATGGCCGCGTCGATCATGCGCTTCATGGCGCGCCCGGCCACCACGACGCTGCGGTCGTTGGCCACCGCCGCCTCGGCCAGCGTGCGCAGACGCACGACGTTGGAGGCGAAGCTGGTGGCCGCCACCGCGCCCTCGCAGCTGGCGATGACTTCGCGCAGGCTGTCGCGCAGCCCGCCCTCCGAGCCGGTGCTGCCCTCGCTGAAGACGTTGGTGCTGTCGCAGGCCATGGCCAGCACGCCTTCGCGGCCGAGCCGTTCGAAGGCGGCGAGGCTCGCCGGCGGGCCGGCGACGGGGTCGGGGTCGAGCTTGAAGTCGCCGGTGTGCACGATCACGCCCTTGGGCGTGCGGATCGCCAGCGCCGCGGGGTCGAGGGTGGAATGGGTGACGCGCAGGAACTCCACCTCGAAGGCGCCGGCGCGCACCGGGGTCTCCCAGTCGCAGACCTTCACGCGCTTGGGGCTGCGGCCCTCCTCGACCATCTTGCGCCGCGCGATCTCGGCGGTGAACTTGGTCGCATAGACCGGCGCGCCGAGGCGGTCCCAGAGCCGGCCGATCGCGCCGATGTGATCCTCATGGGCGTGGGTGATGAAGATGGCGTCCAGCCGGTCGGCCTGATCGGCGATGAAGCCTACGTCGGGCACCATCAATTCGACGCCGGGGCTTGTGTCCATGTCCCCGAAGCCGATGCCGCAATCGACCATGATCCAGCGCCGGTCCTTCGCCGGACCATAGCCGTAGAGATACATGTTCATGCCGATCTCGCCCGCGCCCCCGAGGGGCGCGTAGACCAGGCTCGCCGTGTCGGCCATCGATTATCCTTTCGGCCCCGCGTTCAGGGCGTGAATGAGGACCAGCCCGCGCATCGTCAGGTCTGGGTCCACGTGCTGGATGCTGTCGGTGCTCTTGGCGAACAGGGTCGACAACCCCCCTGTCGCAATGACGGTGTGGGGCTTGCCCCGCTCCTCGACGATCCGGGAGCACAAGCCCTCGATCAGCGAGACATAACCCCAGTAGGCGCCGGAGCGCATGCAGTTCAGCGTGTCGCGTCCGACCACCCGTTCGGGCCGCGCCACGTCGATGTTGGGCAGCCGGGCGGCCGCGCGATGCAGCGCCTCGAGGCTGAGATTGACGCCGGGCGCGATCACGCCGCCGGCATAGGCGCCGTCCTCGTCCACCACGTCGAAGGTGGTCGCGGTGCCGAAATCCACCACGATCAGGTTCGGCCCGTAACGGTCGTAGGCGGCCACCGTGTTGACGATGCGGTCGGCGCCGACCTCGCGCGGGGCATCGACGCGGATCTCGATCGGCAGTTTCGTGCCCTGTCCGCCGACGAACAGCGGCGTGCAGCCGAAATAGCTCTCGCACAGTTTCTTGATGTTGAACACGGTCTTCGGCGCGACCGAGCTGCACACTGCAGCCTCGATGGACCCAAGCCCGATGTTGCGGAAGTCCAGCAACTGGTGGAGCCAGACGAAATATTCGTCCGCCGTGCGGCCGCCGTCGGTCTGGAGCCGCCACTCCGCGACGAAGGCCTCGCCGTCGTGCAGCGCGAAAACGGTGTTCGTGTTGCCGACGTCGATGGCGAGCAGCATGAAGCCCCTCAGAAGAAAACTTCGGCCGCCTGGATGCGCCGGAGACGGCCGCCGTCGGACAGCACCAGCGCACCCGTCTCGTCGAGGTCGGCGAACACGCCCTCCACGGTTTCCCGCGGCAGGCGTGCGGCGACCTTCTCGCCCAGCCGCGCCGCCCGCGCAAGCCACGCGCTCCGCAGCGGGCCGAACCCCTCCCCCGCCAGCCGCCCGGACCAGTATGCGAAGCCCGCCGCAAGCAGCGTCAGCGCTGCGTCCGGGTCCGGCGCAGCGCCGGTCTCCGCGGCGAGCGAGGTGGGCGGCCAGCCCCCCGGATCGGGCTCGGGGTGATGGGCGAGGTTCACGCCCACGCCGACCGTGAGCCAGTCCACCCGCCCGTTAACGCCGGCGCTCTCCAGCAGCACGCCGGCCGCCTTGCGTCCGTTGAGCAGCGCGTCGTTCGGCCATTTGACCGCCACGTCCGCGCCGGGGGCCAGCGCCTCGAACAGCTCCGCCATGGCGAGGCAGGCGGCGAAGGAATGCAGCGCCGCCTGCGTCGGCGGTCCTCCGGGGCGCAACAGGCACGTGGCCGAGAGGTTGCCCTCAGGCGCCGCCCACGCCCGCCCGCGCCGCCCGCGCGCGGCGGTCTGGCGACGGGCGACGATCCAGAGCGGCCCGGGCTCGCCGGCCAGCGCGCGCCGCTGCGCCTCGTCGGACGTGCTGTCGAGGACGTCGTGGCGGACGAGGCCCCACCCGGCGGGCCAGTCGGCGCGCGCCCCGGTCAGGGCAGAAGCGCCGCCGCGGCGGCGTCGCTGAGACCGGTGAGACCGAAGCCGCCAAGGAAGGGCAGCCACCCCACGGCCACAAGCGTGGCGCAGATGCCGATGGCGGCGCCGTTGGCCAGCGGCATCCGCCGGTCCATCGGCTCGCCGAGATCGTCCACATACATGATCTTGACGATGCGGATGTAGTAGAACGCTCCGATGACGCTGGCGACGGCGCCGGCGACCGCCACCGGGGCCAGCCCCGCCTCCACCGCGGCGACGAAGACGAAATACTTCGCGAAAAAGCCGGCCAGCGGCGGAATGCCGGCGAGGCTGAACATCAGGGCCGCCAGCGCCAGCGCCGCCAGCGGCGCCCTTTTCGAGAGGCCTTTCAGGTCGGCGACCTCGACCACGGGCCGACCGTCGCGCTCCATGGACATCATGAACGCGAAAACGCCGACGTTCATCACGACGTAGATCGCGAGGTAGGTCATCAGCGCCGACGCGCCGGCCTGCGTGCCCGCCGCCAGACCCAGCAGCGCGAAGCCCATGTGGCCGATGGAGGAATAGGCCATCAGACGCTTGAGGTTGGTCTGGCCGATGGCGGCGAAGGAGCCCCAGAACATCGACATCAGCGACACGAACACCAGCACCTGCCGCCAGTCGCCGACCGCGCCGCCAAAGCCGTCGAACAGCACCCGGGCGAACAGCGCGCCCGCCGCCACCTTGGGGGCCGTGGCGAAGAAGGCGGTGACCGGGGTGGGCGAACCTTCGTAGACGTCCGGCGTCCACATGTGGAACGGCGCCGCCGAGATCTTGAAGGCGAGCCCCGCGCAGAGGAACACGAGCCCGAACAGCAGGCCGACGCCAACCCCCTCCCCGGCCACCACGGCGGCGATGTCCTCGAAGCGGGTCGAGCCGGTGTAGCCGTAGATCAGCGAGCAGCCATAGAGCAGCAACCCCGACGACAGCGCGCCGAGGGTGAAGTATTTCAGTCCCGCCTCGGTGCTGCGCGCGCTGTCGCGACGGAACGCGGCGATGACGTAGAGCGCCAGCGACTGCAACTCCAACCCGACATAGAGCATCATCAGGTCGCCGGCCGAGACCATGATCATCATGCCCAGCGTCGCCAGCGCGATCAGGACCGGATATTCGAACCGCATCAGGCCGCGCCGCTCGAGATAGTCGCGCGACAGCCACAGCATCGCCGCCGCCGAGAGCAGGACCAGCGCCTTGGCGAGCCGCGAGAAGTCGTCGGCCACGAAAGCGCCGCCGAAGGCGGTGGCGCGGCCGGAGGGCTCGCTGGCGACCAGCAACGCCAGCCCTGCCAGCACCGCGGCGGTCGCCATCGTGATCTGCCCGGCGCGACGATCCTCGCCGCCGAAGGCGCCAGCCATCAGCAACCCCATGGCGATCAGCGCAAGCAGGAGCTCCGGCAGGGCGACAGCGAAATCGGCGGCCATGACCCGGTCCTTCAGTGAGCGGCGAGGCGCGGGCCGGCGCCGAAGGCGGCGAGGTCGCGCTCGACACCCTCCACCAGCGCGGCGACCGCAGGCCCGAAAATGTCGGTGGCGAAACTGGGATAGACGCCGAGCAAGATGGTGCCGGCCGCCAGCGGCGCGAAGATCGCGACCTCGCGCCGCGACAGATCCTTGATGCCCTTCAACTCCGGCTTCACCAGCGCGCCGAACACCACGCGCTTGTAGAGCCAGAGCGCATAGCCCGCCGACAGGATCACGCCCGTCGCCGCGACGAGCGTCGCCCACGTGCTGACCTGGAAGGCCCCGGCCAGCGACAGGAACTCCCCGACGAAACCCGAGGTGCCGGGCAGACCGACATTGCCCATGGTGAACAGCAGGAACAGCGTCGCGTAGACCGGCATCCGCATCGCAAGTCCGCCATATGCGCTGATCTCGCGCGTATGCATCCGGTCGTAGATCACGCCGACACAGAGAAACAGCGCGCCCGAGATGAAGCCGTGCGAGATCATCTGGAAGATCGCGCCGTCCACGCCCTGCCGGTTCGCGGCGAAGATGCCCATGGTCACGAAGCCCATGTGCGCGACCGAGGAATAGGCGATCAGCTTCTTGATGTCCTGCTGCATCAGCGCGACCAGCGAGGTGTAGACGATGGCGATGGCCGACAGGGCGAACACGAAGCCGGTCATCAGTTCCGACGCCACCGGGAACATCGGCAGGCTGAAGCGCAGGAAGCCATAGCCGCCCATCTTAAGCAGGATCGCCGCCAGCACGACCGAGCCCGCCGTGGGAGCCTGGACATGCGCGTCGGGCAGCCAGGTGTGGACCGGCCACATCGGCATCTTGACCGCGAACGAGGCGAAGAAGGCCAGCCACAGCAGCGTCTGGAAGCCGCCCGCGATGGTGAAGCCGGCGAAGCCAAGCGGCTCGGCGCTGAAGGAATGCTGCAGCAGGCGGACCATGTCGGTGGTCCCAGCGTCGGCCACCATCGCGACCATCGCGATCAGCATCAGCAGCGAGCCGAGCAGTGTGTAGAGGAAGAACTTGAACGCCGCGTAGACGCGCTCCTTGCCACCCCATATCCCGATGATGAGAAACATCGGGATCAGCCCACCCTCGAAGAACAGGTAGAACAGGATCATGTCCAGCGCGACGAAGACGCCGATCATCAGCGTCTCAAGCAGCAGGAACAGGGCCATGTATTCGCGTACGCGGGTCTCGACGTTCCACGACGCCCAGATCACCAGCGGCATGATGAAGGTGGTCAGCAGCACGAAGGGCAGCGAGATGCCGTCAACGCCCACCCGATAATCTAGGCCGCCGAGCCACGCGCGCTGCTCGACGAACTGGAAACCGGTGTCGGCCGGGTCGAAGCCGAACAGCAGGAACAGCGAGACGAGAAACGTCGCGCTTGTGGCCCACAGCGCGGTCCAGCGGGCGTTCTGGCGCGCCTGAGCCGTCTCGCCCTTCACGCCGAACAGCAGGATCAGCGCGCCGACCGCCGGCAGGAATGTGACGATGGAGATGAGCGGCATGTCAGGCGCCCCTCAGCGCATACCAGGTGACCAGCGCCGAGACGCCGAGCAGCATCGCGAAGGCGTAGTGATAGAGGTAGCCGGTCTGCGCCCGGCCCGCGAGCCGCGTCACCCATGGCGTCAGGCCCATGGCCAGCCCGTTGATGGCCGCGTCGATGATGCGCCCGTCCCCCCGCTTCCAGAACAGCAGTCCGACCTGCTTGGCGGGGCGGACGAAGACGGCCTCATACAGTTCGTCGAAATACCACTTGTTCAGGAGGAACCGATAGAGCCAGGCGTGCCGGCGGGCCAGCGCGGCCGGCAGCGTCGGGTCGACGACGTACATCCAGCAGGCGAGACCGAAACCGACCAGCATCGCGAGGAAGGGCGAGAGCTTCACCAGCGTCGGCACGGCGTGCGAGTCGTGCAGCACGGTGTTCTCGGCCAGCGTGAAGATGGACGCGCCCCAGAACTCGCCCTCGTGATGGCCGACGAAGTCCGGATAGAACTCCATGCCCGCAAGAAGTCCGCCGATCGCCAGGACGAACAGCGGGATGAGCATGACCCGCGGGCTTTCGTGGGCGTGGTCATAGGTATGGTGGTCGGCGCGAGTCTCGCCGTAGAAGGTCATGAACATCAGCCGCCACGAGTAGAAAGCGGTCATGCCCGCCGCGGCCAGCAACATCATGTAGGCGTACCCCCCGGCCACCGAGGGCGAGGCGAAGGCGCTCTCGATGATCACGTCCTTCGAGACGAACCCCGCCAGACCGATCGGGATGTCGAAGACGTAGAGCAGAGGCACGCCGACGCCCGTGATCGACAGCGTGCCGATCATCATCATCCAGAAGGTGGTCGGGATCTTGTCCTTGAGCCCACCCATCCGGCGCATGTCCTGCTCGTGGTGCATGGCGTGGATGACCGAACCGGCGCCGAGAAACAGCAGCGCCTTGAAGAAGGCGTGCGTGAACAGGTGGAACATCGCCGCCTCATAGGCCCCGACGCCGGCAGCGGCGAACATGTAGCCGAGCTGAGAGCAGGTCGAATAGGCGATCACGCGCTTTATGTCGTTCTGCACGAGCCCGATGGTCGCGGCGAAGAAGGCCGTCGAGGCGCCAACGATGGTGACGACCCACAGCGCGGTCGGCGCATACTCGAAGACCGGAGACATGCGGCAGACCAGGAACACGCCCGCGGTGACCATGGTGGCGGCGTGGATCAGCGCCGAGACCGGGGTCGGCCCTTCCATCGCGTCCGGCAGCCAGGTGTGCAGCAGCAGCTGCGCCGACTTGCCCATCGCGCCGACGAACAGCAGCAACGCGACCGTCTCGGCCGCATTCACCTGCATGCCAAGGAACGAGAAGGTCGTTTCCGCCAGCGCCGGCCCGGCGGCGAACACATCGTCGAACTGGATGGAGTCGACGAGGAAGAACAGCGCGAACAGGCCCAGCAGGAAACCGAAGTCGCCCACGCGATTGACGATGAAGGCCTTCATCGCCGCGCGGTTGGCGCTCTCCTTCTGGAACCAGAACCCGATCAGCAGATAACTGGCGACGCCCACTCCCTCCCAGCCGAAGAACAGCTGCAGGAGATTGTCCGCCGTCACCAACATCAGCATGGCGAAGGTGAAGAAGGAAAGGTAGGCGAAGAAGCGCGTCTTGGCCGGATCCTCCTCCATGTAACCGATGGAGTAGAGGTGCACGAGCGCCGATACGCTGGTCACCACGACGAGCATGACCGCCGTCAGCGTGTCGACGCGGATCGCCCAGTCGACGCTCAGCGCGCCCGAGTCGATCCAGCGCATCACAGCGATCTGACGCACCGCCTCGTGATCGATGGTTAGAAGGGCGATCCAGCTCAGCAGGGCGCAAATGCCGAGGATGCCGGTGGTCATGTACATCGCCGCGCGCTCGCCCATCGCCCGGCCGAAGAAGCCCGCGAGGATGGCGCCGATCAGCGGCCCGAACAGGATGAACGAGAACATGATGCTCAGCCCCTCATCATGTTGACGTCCTCGACGTCGATGGTGCCCCGGTTGCGGAAGAAGCAGACGATGATCGCAAGCCCGATCGCCGCCTCGGCCGCCGCCACGGTCAGGATGAACAGGGTGAAGACCTGTCCGACGAGATCGCCCAGATGAGCCGAGAACGCGACGAAGTTGATGTTCACCGCCAGCAGCATCAGCTCGATCGACATCAGAATGACAATGACGTTCTTGCGATTCACGAAGATGCCGAAGATCCCGATCACGAACAGGATCGCTGCGACGGTGAGGTAGTGGCCGATTCCGATCATCTCACACCCCCCACCCTACACACCCTGGCCCGGCTTCACGTCGCGCAGCTCCACCGACTGGGCGCGAGTGCGCTGCATCTGGGCCAGCACGTCCTGCCGCTTGACGCCCTCGCGCTTGCGAAGCGTCAGCACGATGGCGCCGATCATGGCGACCAGCAGCACCAGCCCCGACGTCTGGAACAGGTGGATGTAGTCGGAATAGAGGATGCGCCCGAGCGCTACGGTGTTGGACACGTCCTCCGGCGCCGGCGCGATGGCCTTGCGCGCCGTCAGCGCCGTCTCCCCGAAGGTCCAGGCGCCGACGGCGAGGATCAGTTCGGCCACCAGGATCAGCGTGATCAGCACGCCGAAGGTCATGTGCTCGGACATCGTGGCGCGGAGCGCGGCGAAATCCACGTCGAGCATCATGACCACAAACAGGAACAGCACCGCGACGGCGCCGACGTAGACGATCACGAGCAACATCGCGACGAACTCGGCGCCCGCCAGCACGAACAGACCCGCCGCCGAGAAGAACGCCGTGATCAGCCAGAGCACCGAATGCACCGGATTGCGCGCGAGCGTCATCAGCAGGCCTGCCGCAATGGCGACGCTCGCGAAGACGTAGAAGGCCGTGGCGGCGATCATGCGGGGCTCCTCACGCGAGCATCGCTTCGAGCGGCTCGACACGGCCGTCGATGGCGCGGACGCGACCGGCTAGCATGGTCAGAATCAGGGCGACGTCGTCGGTCGTCCGTTCGCGAGTGTCGGCGCGCACCTGCGCGAAGTCGCGGCCGCTCTGCCGGCCAGTCGCATATGCCTCGCCAGCCGTCTCAGGCAACCGAGCAAGGATCCGGTTCTCGACATTCTCGTTCATCCGATCCTCACGGGCGTCCGACCCCCTCGGGTGCGTTGCAGCATCGCCTAGCCCGGCGCGGCGCGCCAGCCCATGCGCCCATCGGGCGCGGCTCAGCGATAGGGCGCGTCCATCTCGATGTTGCGGGCGATCTGACGCTCCCAGCGGTCGCCGTTCGCGAGCAGCTTCTCCTTGTCGTAGAACAGTTCCTCGCGCGTCTCGGTGGCGAACTCGAAGTTCGGGCCCTCGACGATGGCGTCTACCGGGCAGGCCTCCTGGCAGAAGCCGCAGTAGATGCACTTGGTCATGTCGATGTCGTAGCGCGTCGTACGGCGGCTGCCGTCCTCGCGCGGTTCGGCCTCGATGGTGATGGCCTGCGCCGGGC